>NZ_CAJMZH010000017.1:0-201532 GCF_905220285.1 Paraburkholderia sp. J94
CCTACTATGTGTTAACACTAATACGCAATTTTACCGCCTTTTCATTTCGCGCTGCAGCGAAATACGCCGTCCGGGAACGCTGTTGCGCGCGAACGCAGGCACGTGGGGAAGGCCGCCCGCACCGATGTGCAGGCATCCTTTTCAACTCAAATCATTGTGATAGTAGTACCCGGTTGTGACATACCAACCGCGGCGCACCTCGACCGGCCGGTCACCATAGGTATAGGACACCCGATCAACCGAAAGCAAAGGGAATCCCGCCGGCACGTTGAGCAGATCGGCCACTGCGGGCTCGGCGCCCACCGCGCGGATCTTCTCGGTCGCACGAATCATGCGCGTGCCGAAGTCGGCCTCGAACATGGCGTAGAGCGGTCCTTTATACTCGGCGAGTCGCTCGGCCGTCAGGCCGCGGAACACGCCGCCGGGCAGCCAGATTTCGTCGAGCACGGTGTTTTCGCCGTCGAACTGCAGGAGGCGCTTGATCAGCACCACCGGGTCGGCGGGCTTGAGGTCCAGCTGGCGGGCGATCTCGGCCGACGCGCGCAGCCGCCGGCACTCCAGCAGCTTGCTGATGTGCGGATGCTCGGCGCCGTCATCGGCCAGCAATCTAAGAAAGCGAAACTGGGCGCGGTCTTCGTTGTGCGTTGCAACAAAGGTGCCTTTGCCCTGGCGGCGAACCAGCAGATTGTCGGCGGCCAGCTCGTCGATCGCCTTGCGCACGGTCCCCTGGCTCACCTTGTAACGGGCGGCCAGTTCGACTTCGCTAGGGATGATTTCGCCGGGCTTCCATTCGCCGGACTCGAGGCTCTGGGTAATGAGCCCCTTGATCTGCTGATAAAGCGGACTGAAAGTCGGGGACGGCGAAGCGGGCGCAGACGCCGAAGGGCCGCTCTCGGGAGCGGTGGAATTCGCGTTGCTGACCGGGTTCGCACTCATGGCGCGCATTTCAACATAAAGCCCCCCGGAAATCTACCCTTTCGCTGCAATAGATATGTCTTATATAAGACATAAGATACTGTTGACTTTGGACCTTACGGCTCCTACACTGCCGATCGAGCAAGGGTTTGCGGGCGACTCATGGGAGCCGCCGGCAGCATCCACCTCGTGGCCAACTGCGCCGCGGGCCGCCTTGCACATGCTGTTCCTTCATGCAGTAGAGGTTTCGATCCGCCCCGCCCGCGCCGCTGCCTGATTCAATATAGCGCCCGCGCCGCGCCTGTGGACCTTCCGAAGCGAGCTGTGGCAGGAGCCGGCACACGCGAAGCGGCCAGCGTCAGGCGTCCCTGTCCAGGGTGTCCCCGTCATTCCCTTGAGCATTGTCGCACCGGTAAACGGTCCGCGGCCCCGCCTCCCGGCGTGCGGCGCGGCGCTTGCAACTTGCTTGCATCCGCCACGCGCGTGCGTTCGGTAAAAGGACCGCCTGATTCATGAACGCTTCGCGTAACGCGCATATAGAATGGCGTTTTACCCTGGCGTCTAACGCACCTTCCTGGAGATTTTCAATGGCTAAGCCCGCAAAGCGCGTTGCCGTCACTGGCGCCGCAGGTCAGATCGCATACTCCCTGCTGTTCCGCATCGCGAACGGCGACCTGCTCGGCAAGGACCAGCCCGTCATTCTGCAGCTGCTCGACCTTCCGCAGGCGCAAGCCGCCGTCAAGGGCGTCGTGATGGAACTCGACGACTGCGCATTCCCGCTGCTGTCGGGCGTGGTCATCACGGACGATCCGAAGGTCGCGTTCAAGGACGCCGACGTCGCGCTGCTCGTGGGCGCACGTCCGCGCTCGAAGGGCATGGAGCGTAAGGACCTGCTCTCGGCCAACGCCGAAATCTTCACGGTTCAGGGCAAGGCGCTGAACGACGTCGCCAGCCGCGACGTGAAGGTGCTGGTCGTCGGCAACCCGGCCAACACGAATGCGTACATCGCCATGAAGTCGGCGCCGGATCTGCCGAAGAAGAACTTCACGGCCATGCTGCGTCTGGACCACAACCGCGCGCTGTCGCAACTGGCCGCCAAGTCGGGCAAGCCGGTCGCTTCGATCGAAAAGCTCGCCGTGTGGGGCAACCACTCGCCGACGATGTACCCCGACTTCCGCGTTGCAACGGCTGAAGGTCAGGACCTGACCAAGCTGATCAACGACGACGAATGGAACCGCAACACGTTCATCCCGACGGTCGGCAAGCGCGGCGCGGCGATCATCGAAGCGCGCGGCCTGTCGTCGGCGGCATCGGCAGCCAACGCAGCGATCGACCACGTGCGTGACTGGGTCCTCGGCACGAACGGCAAGTGGGTCACGATGGGCATCCCGTCGGACGGCTCGTACGGCATCCCCGAAGACATCATCTACGGCGTGCCCGTCACCTGCGAAAACGGCGAGTACAAGCGCGTCGAAGGCCTCGAAATCGACGCATTCTCGCGCGAGAAGATGGACGGCACGCTCAACGAGCTGCTCGAAGAGCGCGACGGCGTCGCTCACCTGCTCAAGTAATCGGGCAGACCGGCCGGATTCCCGTCGCCACGCGGCGGGCACAGGCCTTGCGCGCGCCATCTCCATTCCGTATGGCTGGCGCGCGTGCGTGAGCGCGGGCGAGCGTCGCCGGTTGAACACCGTTTCGTCGACAGCCGCTACCCCGCCCGCCTCGCGCCCCTGATCCGCACGCGCCTTGCATCCGCATCGCAGGACGCGTCCGAATCCGGTTCCCCCTCCAATATCCGACACCCGCCGCCGAAGATGCGCGCCATCACACCCGCCGAAGTGCTGTTTGACGGCGAAGCGCCGCCGACCATTCTGCCCGCGTGCGACCACTACGCCGGCAGCGAGAAGCTGATGCTGAAGTCGCTCGCGCTCCAGCAGCAGCTCGGCCCGGTATTCGACATCACGCTCGACTGCGAAGACGGCGCCCAGGTGGGCCGCGAGGCCGAGCACGCCGAACTCGTCGCCTCCTTCCTCGGCAGCGAACACGACCGCTTCGGGCGCGTCGGGGTGCGCATCCACGACTTCCATCATCCGCATTGGCGCGACGACGTCCGCCTGATCCTGCGCGCCGCAAAACGCGCACCGGCGTTCATCATGCTGCCGAAGATCCGCGCCGTCGGCGACGCGGCGGAAATGACGGCGTTTATCGAAGCCACGCGCGTCGAGATGGGCATCGGCGAGCCGATTCCCGTGCAACTGCTGGTCGAAACGCATGGCGCGCTCGCGCGCGTGTTCGATCTCGCGGCGCTGCGCGGCGTGCAGTCGCTGAGCTTCGGCCTGATGGACTTCGTCTCCGCGCACGACGGCGCGATCCCCGACACCGCCATGCGCTCGCCCGGCCAGTTCGATCACCCGCTCGTGCGGCGCGCGAAGCTCGAAATTTCGGCCGCCTGCCACGCGTTCGGCAAGGTTGCGTCACACAATGTGAGTACGGAAGTGCGCGACATGGAGGTCGTCGCCAACGACGCTCGTCGCGCGCGCAACGAATTCGGCTACACGCGCATGTGGAGCATTCATCCCGCGCAGATTCCGGCCATCGTGGCGGCCTTCGCGCCCCGCGACGAGGAGATCGCCACCGCCGCCGAGATCCTGCTCGCCGCGCAGAACGCGCAGTGGGGTCCGACGCGTCACGGCGACACCTTGCACGACCGCGCGAGCTACCGCTATTACTGGTCCGTGCTGCGCCGCGCGCGCTCGACGGGCCGCGCCGTACCGCAGGACGCCGCGCCGCTGTTCGCGCCGGGCGAACTGGCGCAAGCCGCCGCGTCGTGAGCGCGGCTGGGGCCTGAAAACGTTTTCGGCGGGCGCGCACGCCTCTTGCGCGACCGCCGCGCAGTGAGTCATCGAGGAGACAAAAGCCGATGATCAACACAGTCGATGGAAGCCTGACAAGAGGCGCAGCAGGGCAATTTGCAACAGACCGCAAAATCTGAAGTTCGTACCGATAAATAGGTGAAAATAGCGTTCGCTGCGTGCTTTCGGGGCGCGCGCAGTGCATCCGGCGGCTGCAAGGCGCAGCCGCGCACTGTTCAACCGATTTGAGACATAAAGGTCTGACTCCATGAAGAAATTGCTGATCGCTGCCGTTATCGGCGCGCTGTCCTCGACGATGATGCTGGCCGCGACCGACGCCGCCGCGCAAACCTCGACCACGGCGAAAAAGGAAACGCCGAAGAAGCCGGCTCCGAAGCATCGCATCATCAAGCGCAAGCCGAATCCGGCCAAGGAAGCGAAGGTCGATGCGATCCCGGAAGGCTCGGAGCACTGGAGCTGCGCGGAAGGCATGCAGTTCGACCTGAAGGGCGACATGGCGCGTGACCAGATCGTCACGGTTCACTGGGCGAACAAGAACTACAACCTGCCGCGTCAGACCACGACGACGGGCGCCGACCGCTTCCACGACGCCGCCACCGGCCTCGACCTGGTCGTGATCCCGACGAAGGCCATGCTGTTCTCGGACAAGGACAGCTCGCGTCTGGCCGACGAGTGCAAGACTGTTGCGATGCAGCAAGGCGCGATGGCGCCGACCCAGGCTAACGCGCTGAACCGCAACGCCGCTCCGGCTGCGGGCGCGAGCGCCGCTTCGGGCCAGTAAGAACGGCCGGGACGCCTCGATGTCCGCGCCGATTTCCCAGGTCAGACCGCAGCCGGATCAGGTTCTCGTCGATATCGTCGACTACGTCCTGAGCGGCTTGCCCGGCGACAGCGCCAACGCGCTGACGACGGCGCGCTACTGCCTGCTGGACACGCTCGGCTGCGGACTCGAGGCGCTCTCCTACCCCGCCTGCACCAAGCTGCTCGGACCCATCGTGCCAGGCACGATCGTCCCGAACGGCGCGAAGGTGCCGGGCACCGCATTCCAGCTCGACCCGGTTCAGGCCGCCTTCAATATCGGCGCCATGATCCGCTGGCTCGACTTCAACGACACCTGGCTCGCCGCCGAATGGGGCCATCCGTCGGACAACCTGGGCGGCATTCTCGCGACCGCCGACTGGCTCTCGCGCACCGCCGTCGCCCAAGGCACTCAAAGCACCCAGGGCAAGCCGCCGCTCACCATGAAGCATGTGCTTGAAGCCATGGTGAAGGCGCACGAAATCCAGGGCTGCATCGCGCTCGAGAACGCGTTCAACAAGGTCGGCCTCGACCACGTGCTGCTCGTGAAGCTCGCCTCGACCGCCGTGGTCGGCCAGTTGCTCGGGCTCACGCGCGACGAGCTCATCAACGCCGTCTCGCTGGCGATGGTCGACGGCCAGGCGCTGCGCACCTATCGCCACGCGCCCAATACCGGCTCGCGCAAGTCGTGGGCAGCCGGTGACGCCACCGCGCGCGCCGTGCGCCTCGCGCTCATCGCCAAAACGGGCGAGATGGGTTATCCGTCGGCGCTCACGGCGAAAACGTGGGGCTTCTACGACGTCTCGTTCAAGGGCCAGCCCTTCCGGTTCCAGCGCCCCTACGGCACGTACGTGATGGAGAACGTGCTGTTCAAGATCGCGTTCCCCGCCGAATTCCACGCGCAGACCGCCGCCGAAGCCGCGATGACGCTGCACGGCCAGCTCGCGCAGCGCGGCAAGACGGCCGACGACATCGCGCGCATCACCATCCGCACGCACGAAGCGGCGATCCGCATCATCGACAAGAGCGGGCCGCTCGCGAATCCGGCGGACCGCGATCACTGCATCCAGTACATGGTGGCCGTGCCGATCCTCTTCGGACGACTAACGGCCGCCGACTACGAAGACGACATCGCTGGCGACCCGCGCATCGACGCGTTGCGCGCGAAAACCTTATGTGTGGAAGACCCGCAGTTCACGCGGGATTATCACGACCCCGGGAAGCGTTCGATTGCGAATGCGCTGACCGTCGAGCTGAACGACGGCACGACGCTCGACGAAGTCGTGGTGGAGTATCCGATCGGCCATAAGCGACGCCGCGAAGCCGGCATCCCGCTGCTGATCGAAAAGTTCAGGACCCACCTCGCGCGGCGCTTCGCCGCGAAGCAGCAGCAGGCGATTCTCGATGTCTCGCTGGATGCGGCACGGCTCGAGGCCATGCCGGTGCACGAGTACGTCGACTTGTATGTGACATGAGCGTGATCCGATCAGTCTTGTACCTGTAAGTACCCGCAGCAAACGTGCAGTAAGCGTTATTTCCGCGATTAAACGAAGGAAAATACCATGGCCCACAACCTCCACAAAACGCTAAAGGAATTCGACAGCGGTTCCGGCAAAGGCAAGTTCTACTCGCTGCCGCAACTCGGCAAACAACTCGGCGTGAAGATCAACCGCCTGCCGGTGTCGATCCGTCTCGTGCTTGAGTCCGTGCTGCGCAACTACGACGGCAAGAAGATCGCGGAAGAGCACATCGAGCAGCTCGCGAACTGGAAACCCACCGCCAGCCGCGTCGACGAAATTCCGTTTGTCGTCGCTCGTGTCGTGCTGCAGGACTTTACCGGCGTGCCGCTGCTCGCCGACATCGCGGCCATGCGCGGCGTCGCCAAGCAGGTCGGCAAGGACCCGAAGGTCATCGAGCCGCTGGTGCCGGTCGATCTCGTGGTCGACCACTCGGTGCAGATCGACTACTTCCGCCAGAAGGACGCGCTCGACCTGAACATGAAGCTGGAATTCCAGCGCAACAACGAGCGCTACCAGTTCATGAAGTGGGGCATGCAGGCGTTCGACACGTTCAAGGTCGTGCCGCCGGGCATCGGCATCGTTCACCAGGTGAACCTCGAATACCTCGCGCGCGGCGTGCACAAGAAGGCCGACGGCGCGGACACGGTCTACTACCCGGACACGCTGGTCGGCACCGACTCGCACACCACGATGATCAACGGCATCGGCGTGGTGGGCTGGGGCGTGGGCGGCATCGAAGCGGAAGCCGGCATGCTCGGCCAGCCGGTGTACTTCCTCACGCCGGATGTGGTGGGCGTGGAACTGAAGGGCAAGCTGCGCGAAGGCTGCACGGCCACCGACCTCGTGCTGACGATCACCGAAATGCTGCGCAAGGAGAAGGTCGTCGGCAAGTTCGTCGAGTTCTTCGGCGAAGGCACGGCCTCGCTGTCGCTGCCGGACCGCGCGACCATCGGCAACATGGCGCCGGAATACGGCGCGACCATGGGCTTCTTCCCGGTCGACGACAAGACCATCGACTACTTCAAGGGCACGGGCCGCACGCAAGCCGAAATCTCCGCCTTCGAGAACTACTTCAAGGCGCAGGAACTGTACGGTGTGCCGAAGGCCGGCGACATCGACTACACCAAGACGCTCACGCTCGACCTCGCGACGGTCGCACCGTCGCTGGCCGGCCCGAAGCGCCCGCAGGACCGCATCGAAATCGGCAACGTGAAGTCGACCTTCACGGACCTGTTCTCGAAGCCGGTCGCCGAAAACGGCTTCAACAAGAAGGCCGCCGACCTCGCCGCCGAATACACGGCGGGCGAGAAGGTCAAGCTGCATAACGGCGACGTGCTGATCGCCGCGATCACCTCGTGCACGAACACGTCGAACCCGAGCGTGCTGCTCGCCGCCGGCCTGCTCGCGAAGAAGGCCGTGGAAGCGGGCCTGACGGTCGCGCCGCACATCAAGACCTCGCTCGCGCCGGGATCGCGCATCGTCACCGAATATCTGACGAAGACGGGCCTGCTGCCGTTCCTCTCGAAGCTCGGCTTCGAACTCGCGGCTTACGGCTGCACGACCTGTATCGGCAACGCGGGCGACCTCACGCCGGAACTGAACGAGTCGATCGTCAAGAACGACGTGGTCGCGGCGGCGGTGCTCTCGGGCAACCGCAACTTCGAAGCGCGCATTCACCCGAACATCCGCGCGAACTTCCTGGCTTCGCCGCCGCTGGTGGTCGCCTACGCGATCGCGGGCACGATCACGCGCGACCTGATGACGGAACCGGTCGGCAAGGGCCGGGACGGCCGCGACATCTATCTCGGCGACATCTGGCCGACGAGCGACGAAGTCAACGCGCTGCTCAAGTTCGCGATGGATGCCGACGTCTACCAGAAGAACTACAGCCAGCTCACGAAGAAGGGCGACCTCTGGAGCAAGATCGAGGGCGAGGAAGGTCAGGTCTACGACTGGCCGAAATCGACCTACATCGCCGAGCCGCCGTTCTTTGGTTCGGACTTCTCGATGACGCCGTCGTCGACGGTGGCCGAGGTCAAGGGCGCGCGCGCACTGGGCATCTTCGGCGACTCGGTCACGACCGACCACATCAGCCCGGCCGGCTCGATCAAGGAAGACTCGCCCGCAGGCAAGTGGCTGAAGGACAACGGCGTGCAGAAGGCCGACTTCAACAGCTACGGCTCGCGCCGCGGCAACCACGACGTGATGATGCGCGGCACGTTCGCGAACGTGCGGATCAAGAACCTGATGATCCCGGCGAAGGCCGACGGCACGCGCGTGGAAGGCGGTCTGACGATCCATCAGCCGAGCGGCGAACAGCTGTCGATTTACGACGCTGCGATGAAGTACATCGACGCCGGCACGCCCACGATGGTGTTCGCGGGCGAAGAGTACGGCACGGGTTCGTCGCGCGACTGGGCGGCCAAGGGCACGCAGCTGCTGGGCGTGAAGGCCGTGGTCGCACGCAGCTTCGAGCGGATCCACCGTTCGAACCTCGTGGGCATGGGCGTGCTGCCGCTGCAGTTCAAGGGCACGGACAGCGTGCAGACGCTCGGTCTGACCGGCGAGGAAACCTTCGACATCGAAGGTCTCACGGACGACTTCAAGCCGCAGCAGGATCTGACGCTCGTGATCCATCGCAAGGACGGCAAGGACGAACGCGTGCAAGTACTGCTGCGCATCGACACGCCGATCGAGGTGGACTACTACAAGCACGGCGGTATCCTGCCGTTCGTGCTGCGTTCGCTGCTGGCCGCTTAAGCGCACCAGCGCGCAGCGACGCACCGCAGTTTTTGCAGGTACCGCGCCCGGCAACGGGTGCGGTTACACTTGGGGCCCGACGCAAGTCGGGCTTTTTTTTCGGCTGTTTCCTGGCTATTTTCGCGATTGCGCCGCATGGCAAAGCGCGCGGCCAATAAAAAAGCGCGCCACCCGCGACGCGCTTTTCACGATGTGCGCCGGACAGCGCACGGGCACTCGTCAATCGATCAGCTTGTTCAATGTGGCGAATTCGATCAGCGCCGCCAGCGACGACACGCCCAGCTTGTCGAGCACACGCGTCTTGTACGTGCTCACGGTTTTATCCGACAAGCCGAGCCGCGCCGCCACACCCTTGTTGCTCATGCCGCGCGCGAGATATTGCAGCACCTCGACTTCGCGCGGCGAGAGCCCGTTGAGCGCGACGTCGCGGCCGCCGCCGCAACTGCCCGCCGGGAAGCAGTCGTAACCGAGCAACACCGCCTTGACCACGCCGCACAACTCTTCCACGCCCCGGCTCTTGCTCACGTAACCGTTCGCGCCCGCGATGCGCGTGTGGTTCGCCATGACCTGCTCCGGCTTGGCCGACAGCACGATGACGCGCGTGGTGGCCTGCTTGGCGCGGATGCCGCGGATGACCGACAGGCCGTCGAGCTTCGGCAATTCGAGGTCGAGGATCACAAGGTCGGGTTGCAGGGTCTGGACGAGATGGAGGCCCTCTTCGCCGTCACCGCACTCGCCCACGAGTGCATATTCGGTGTTCAGCACGTTGGCGAGCATCTTGAGGACGATCGGATGATCGTCGATAACCACGATGCGCTTCATTTTTTGTTCCATTTCTTTTTGGGGGCGTGAACCGGGCGTGCCTTGCGGCACAAACTCACAGACTGAACGACCCCCTCTTCTTTTTGTATAGGAAAGTTCCGAAAGGCCGCGCGTATCGATAAACGGGTTAACCCCTTGCGCGAGCGCATTGGATTTAACTAATGCGTGAATTAGACTGAAACGATGAGTACGCGCGCCGTCACTGTCGGAGCCGCCACCGGAACAGCCGCAACGTCGGGCCGCGCCGCCGTGAAACCGCGCGGCCGGCGCCGCCACGACGCCGACCTCGACATGCGCGAGCGCCTGCTCGCCAGCGCCACGCAACTGTTCGCCGAACAGGGCATCGCCGCCACCACCATGGCGCAGATCGCCGCCGCAGCGGGCGTCACGTCGGCCATGGTCCATTACTACTTCACCAATCGCGAAAAGCTGCTCGACGCCGTGGTCGACGAGCGCATCGCGCGCTCGATCGCCTACGTGTGGAGCAGCGAAAACAGCGAGGTCGGCGGGGCCGGTGAAGCCGACGCGCATCCGCAGGCACTCGTGCAGGCGCTCGTCGAACGGCTGTTCGAAGTCACCGCGCAACTGCCTTGGCTGCCGCCGCTCTGGCTGCGCGAGATCGTCAACGAAGGCGGTCTGCTGCGCGAGCGCATGCTCAAGCGTCTGCCCATCGAGCAATTGCAGCGCTTCACCGCGCAGATCGGCGCGGCGCAGCAGGCGGGCGCCGTGAATCCCGACCTCGAAGCGCCGCTGCTGTTCATGTCGATCCTCGCGCTCGTCATGCTGCCGCTCGCGACTTCGAAGCTCTGGCAAAGCACGCGCGGGCTGCCGAAGGTCGAGCGCGAAGCGCTGCGCCGACACGTCACCGCCCTGCTCGCGGGCGCGATGCGCGTGCCGGAAGGCGCGCACCTCCGCCGCGATCGCACCGACACCGCCGCGCGCCCGCGCTCGCGGCGCACGCCGGGAGAATCCACGTGAACCCGCGAATCTCAACAGGCCATCGCCGCCCGGTACGCGGCGCGTTCCCCGCTCTCTTCGCGCTTGCCTCGCTTTCTGCGCTCGTCGCGCTCTCGGCCTGTTCGCACCACGAAACGCCGGTTTATCAGGGCTATGTCGAAGGCGAGTACGTCTATCTGGCCTCGTCGCAATCCGGCACGCTCACGGAACTCCACGTGCAGCGCGGCCAGCAGGTCGACGCCGCCGCACCGCTGTTCGCACTCGAATCCGTCGACGAAACCGCCGCCTTCGACGAAGCGCGTCATCGCCTCGTAGCCGCGCAGGCGCAGTTCGCCGATCTGCAGACGGGCAAGCGTCCGCCCGAAGTGCGCGTGACCGAGGCGCAGCTCGCGCAGGCCGAAGCCAACGCGCACAAGGCCGCGCTCCAGCTCACGCGCGACGAGGCGCAATGGCGCGCGGGCGGCATCGCGCAGGCGCAGCTCGACGACTCGCGCGCGCAGGCGGCCAGCACCGCCGCGCAGGTGCGCGAACTGCGCAATCAGGTGCGCGTCGCCAACTTGCCCGGCCGCTCGGCGCAGATCGACGCGCAGGCCGCCGAGGTGAAGGCCGCGCAGGCCACGCTCGCGCAGGCGCAGTGGAAGCTCGACCAGAAGCGCGTGACCGCGCCGCGCGCGGGGCTCGTCTACGACACGCTCTATCGCGTCGGCGAATGGGTGCAGGCGGGCAGCCCGGTCGTGCAGATGCTGCCGCCGCAGAACGTGAAGCTGCGCTTTTTCGTGCCGGAAAGCGCGGTCGGCGCGCTCGCGCCGGGCCGCAAGATTCTCGTCCACTGCGACGGCTGCGCGGCCGACGTGCCCGCCACGCTCAGCTACGTCTCGAACGCTGCCGAGTACACGCCGCCCGTCATCTACAGCAACGAGAACCGCAGCAAGCTCGTGTTCATGATCGAGGCGCGCCCGAGCACCGCCGACGCGCCCAAACTCCATCCGGGCCAGCCGGTGGAAGTGCGGCTGCAGTGAGGCGCGGATGAATACGCCGATGAATGTGCCGATGAATGCACCAACAAGCGATCCGGTCCGCTACGCCATCGACGTGCGCCATCTGAACAAGCGCTTCGGCGACAAGCACGTGGTCAACGACGTCTCGCTGCGCGTCGCGCCCGGCGAGATCTTCGGCTTTCTGGGGCCGAACGGCAGCGGCAAGACCACCTCGATCCGTCTCATGTGCGGCCTGCTCACGCCCGACTCGGGCGAAGGCACCTGCCTCGGCTACGACATCGTGCGCGAGAGCGCGCAGATCAAGCGGCGCGTCGGCTATATGACGCAGCGCTTTTCGTACTGGGACGATCTCACCATCCGCGAAAATCTCGACTTCGTCGCGCGCATCTATCAGATGCCGAACCGCCGCGAAACCGTCGACCGCGCGCTCGAATCCCTCGGCCTCGCGAGCCGCGCGAGCCAGCTCACGGGCGCGCTCTCGGGCGGCTGGAAACAGCGCCTCGCGCTCGCGGCGTGCATGCTGCACGAGCCTCAATTGCTGCTGCTCGACGAGCCCACCGCGGGCGTCGACCCCACCGCGCGCCGCGACTTCTGGGAAGAACTGCATCGCCTCGCCGCGCGCGGCATTTCGGTGCTCGTGAGCACGCACTACATGGACGAGGCCGAGCGCTGCCACAAGCTCGCCTATATCGCCTACGGCAAGCTGCTCGCGCAGGGCACGGCCGCCGACGTGATCGCTTCGCAAAACCTCGAAACCTGGGCGATCCACGGCGACAAGCTCAGCGAACTCTCCACGCAATTGCGCGCGCAGCAAGGCGTCGATCAGACGGTGGTGTTCGGCTCGTCGCTGCATGCGAGCGGACGCGATCACGCCGCGCTCGCCACCTCCATCGAACACGCCGTCGCGGGCAAGCCGCTGCGCGCCGAACGCATCGACACGGGACTCGAAGACGTCTTCATCTACATGATGGGACATGCTCAGGATAACTACGGAGTCACGCGATGAATCACGCGCTCGCGTTCTCCGTCACGCGCTGGTGGAGCATCGTCCTCAAGGAGTTTCTGCAACTCAAGCGCGACCGCGTGACCTTCGCGATGATCGTCGGCCTGCCGATCATCCAGTTGACGCTGTTCGGCTATGCGATCAACACGGACCCCAAGCACTTGCCCACCGCCGTCGTGATCTACGACGACAGCCCGTTCGCGCGCAGCTTCGTCGCGGGCATGAAGAACTCGGCCTATTTCGACGTCGTCGACACGCTGCCCGATGAAGCCGCCGCGCGACACGCACTCGCGCGCGGCAGCGTGCAGTTCGTGCTGAGCATTCCCGTCGATTTTTCGCGGCGTCTGCTGCGCGGCGAACGCCCTTCGCTGCTCGTCGAAGCCGACGCCGCCGATCCCACCGCCATCACCACCGCGCTCGCCGCGCTGCCGGGCCTCGTCGCGCCAGCCGCCGCGAAGGACCTCACGGGACCACTCGCGCGCCTGAACGGCACGCCCGCCGCCTTCGACGTGCAGATCCACCGCCTCTACAACCCCGAGGGCATCACGCAGTACAACGTCGTGCCCGGCCTGATGGGCGTGATCCTCACGATGACGATGGTGATGATGACCGGCCTCGCCATCACGCGCGAACGCGAGCGCGGCACGATGGAGAATCTGCTCGCCACGCCCGTGCTGCCGATCGAGGTCATGACGGGCAAGATCGTGCCTTACGTGGCGATCGGGCTCGTGCAGGCGACCATCATCGTGCTGGCCGCGCGCTTCGTGTTCCATGTGCCGTTCGCGGGCAGCCTCGTGGCGCTCTATCTTTCGGCGCTGCTGTTCATCGCCGCCAATCTCACGGTGGGCATCACGCTCTCCTCGCTCGCGCAGAACCAGTTGCAGGCCATGCAACTCACGGTGTTCTATTTTCTGCCGAGCCTGCTGCTGTCCGGCTTCATGTTTCCGTTCGCGGGCATGCCGCGCTGGGCGCAGTGGATCGGCGGGCTGCTGCCGCTCACTTACTTCAACCGCCTCGTGCGCGGCATTCTGCTCAAGGGCAACGGCTGGGCCGATCTGTGGCCTTCGGTGTGGCCGCTCGCGGTCTTCACGGCGATCGTGATGGCGATCGCCGTGCGCTTCTACCGGCGCACGCTCGATTGAGGCCGCGATGACGACGCCCGCCCGCTCCCTTGTTCTCGCATCGAGCCTCGCGCTAGCCGCGTGCGCCGTCGGCCCCGATTTTCATGCGCCGGCCGCGCCCGATGCGCCGAATTACACGCGCGACGCCTTGCCCGCCGCTACCGCATCCGCGCCAGGCTTGGGCGGTGCGCCGCAAACCTTCGCGAGCGCCGATCACGCGCCGCGCGCGTGGTGGACGCAGTTCGGCAGCCCCGCGCTCGACAGCCTCGTCGACGAAGCCTTGCACGCGAGCCCCACGCTCGAATCGGCGCGCGCGAAGCTCGTCGAAGCGCGCGAGAACTACAACGCGCAAGCGGGCGCGACGCTGTTTCCTTCGATCGACGCGAAGCTCTCCGGCACGCGTCAGCAGATCGACCTCGCCGCGTTCGGCATCACGCAGGTGCCGAATCCCGGCCCGTTCACGCTCTACGACGCGTCGGTCAGCATTTCCTACGTGTTCGATATTTTCGGCGCGAACCGGCGCGCGCTCGAAGCCACGCTCGCGCAGGTCAATTATCAGGAATACGAACTTGAAGCGGCTCAGCTGAGCGTCGCGGGCAACGTCGTCGCCGCCGCGCTGCGTCGCGCGTCGCTGCGCAGCCAGATCGAGACGACGCAACACTTGGTCGACGCGCAAACGCGCCAACTCGCGATCATGGATGCACGGCTCGCGGCGGGCGGCGTCGCGCGGCTCGACGTGCACAGCCAGCGCACGCTGCTCGCGCAGACGCGCGCCACGCTGCCGCCGCTCACCACGCAGCTCGCGCAGACCGACGATCAACTGGCGATCCTGCTGGGCGCGCCGCCGTCGAGCGACGCCTACGCGCAGCAACTCGACGCCCTCACGCTCGACGCGCTGCATCTGCCCGACACCGTCGCGCTCACGCTGCCCGCCACGCTCGCGCGCGAGCGCCCGGATATCCGCGCATCGGAGGCGCTGCTGCATCAGGCGAGCGCGAATATCGGCGTGGCGACGGCGAATCTGTTTCCGCAAATCTCGCTCTCGGCGGGCGTGGGTTCGCAGCGCACGCGCGTCGCCGATGTGATCGAGGGGCTGAATATCTGGAACGTCGGGCTCGGCCTCACGCAGCCGATCTTTCATGGCGGCGAGTTGCGCGCGAAGCGGCGCGCGTCGCAGGCGGCCTACGACGCGGCCTTCGCCGACTATCGGCAAACGGTGCTGCTGGCGCTACAACAGGTCGCCGATACGCTACACGCGTTGCAGGACGACGCGCTCGCCTTGCAGGCACGCGACAGCGCCGCGCGCGAAGCGCAAGCGAGCGCCGATATCGCGCGCAATCGGTATGCGGCGGGCGGCGTGAGCGAATTCGATCTCGTCGATGCGCAGCGCCAGGCGCTGCAAACCGCGCTCGACCGCACGCGCGCGCAGGCCACGCGACTCGCGGACACCGCCGCGCTCTATCAATCGCTCGGCGGCGCGGCGCTGCCCGGCGACGCGGCGCGCGAGCACGCATCGTCGCCCTGAACGCCTACGATTGCGCGACCGCGAGCGTCGAGCCGCGCCGATACAGCGTCAACGTCGCGCCCAATCCACACGCCGCCGCGAAACACAGCCAGTAACCCGGTGCGGCCTTATCGTGCGTGACCTGAATCAGCCACGTCGAGACCGCGGGCGTGAAGCCGCCGAACAGCGCCGTCGCAAGACTGAACGCGAGCGAGAAGCCCGCCACGCGAACCTGCGCGGGCATCACTTCCGTGAGCGCGGCGACCATCGCGCCGTTGTACATGCCGAAGAAAAACGAGAACCACAGCAGCACCGCGAGCATGCGCGCGAAGCTCGCGCTCGCCACCAGCCAGGACAGCGCGGGATACGCCGTGAGCAACGCGAGCACGGTGATGCCGACGAGAATCGGCTTGCGTCCGATGCGGTCGGAAATCGCGCCGCCGATCGGCAGCCAGAAGAAGTTCGACACGCCCACGCAGAGCGTCACGATCAGGCTCTCGGCGGTCGTGAGCTTGAGCACGGTCTTGCCGAAGGTCGGCGTATAGACGGTGATCAGATAGAACGTCGTCGTGGTCATCGCGACCAGCAGCATGCCCGCGATCACGACGCGCCAGTTGGCGAGCAGCAGCGCGAACACCTCACGCACGCGCGGATGATGCGTGCGCGCGGCGAACGCCTCGGTTTCCGCGAGCGTGCGGCGCAGCAGGAACAGGAACGGCACGATCGCGCAGCCGATCAGGAACGGAATGCGCCAGCCCCATGCCGCAATCGCGCTCGCGCTGAGCCACGTGTTGAGCGCGTAGCCGAGCGCCGCCGCCACCACGATCGCCACCTGCTGGCTCGCCGACTGCCAGCTCGTGTAGAAGCCCTTGGTGCCCGGCGTCGCGAGTTCGGCGAGATAGACGGAGACGCCGCCGAGTTCCGCACCCGCGGAAAAGCCCTGCAGCAAGCGCCCGAGCAGCACGAGCAAGGGCGCGGCCACGCCGATGGCCGCATAGCCCGGCACCGCCGCGATCAGGATCGTGCCGCTCGCCATGATCGCGAGCGTGACGATCAGGCCGCGTCGTCGGCCGACCTTGTCGATATACGCGCCGAGGAAAATCGCACCGAGCGGCCGCATCAGAAAGCCCGCGCCGAACACCGCGAAGGTGAGCATCAGCGAGGCGAATTCGCTGTCCGCCGGGAAGAACACGTGCGAAATCGACGTGGCGTAGAAGCCGAACAGAAAGAAGTCGAACTGTTCGAGGAAGTTGCCGCTCGTCACGCGCAACACGGCGGCGGCCGTCGATGCGCGCGTGCGGGCCGGGCGCGTCCCGGCGACGGTGGACGGGGTCACGATGCGTGTCTCCTTGTGATTTTGTGGGGTGCTGCGGGTGTTGCGGGTTCTGCTTGCGCTGCTTGCGCTGCTCGTGCTGCTTTTGCTGCCTCGTGCTGCCTTCAGTCGGCGGCCGTGGCGGGCGCCTTCGCCGTGCGTCGTTCGATGGCGGCCTTCACGAGCGCCGCGCTACGAAAGATGCCGTGCGCGAACTTGCCGTACGGCATCGTCGCGAACAGCGCCATCACCGCGCCCAGATGCACGGCGAGCAGCGCGGACATCGCACTGGTTTCTCGCCAGGCGAGCAGCGCGAGTCCGCTTGCGCTCGTCATGATCAGCAGCGCGATAAACGCGCGGTCCATCGGACGCTGACGCAGGTCCGTGCGCGCCGGATCGCGGTGCAGATTCAGCCACAGCAAACCCGATGCGCCCGCTAGCAGACTCACGCCGCCTACGGTGCCGAGCAGCACCGGCGCGCTCAGCAACGGATACGGCGCTTCCAGCCCGAACGCATAGTGATAGAGCGTCGCGACCGCCGTGGCCGCGAAGCACAGCATGAATCCGTAGAAGGTCAGATGGTGGAAGCGGCGGCGCGCGAGCGTGAAGCGGTCATCGGCTTCGTTGCAGCCGTCGCCGTGGCCGCCGTCGAGATACTTGAGCGTGAGCGCGTCGTGCGCGGCTTCGGCGAGCGCGCCCGGCGTGGCCTCGCCCGTCGAGATATCGCGCAGAAAACGCGTGACGCCCACGCCCAGCGCCAGCATCGCGAACAGAAACACCGCGCCGAACAGCGCCGCGAGCACGTTGTGCGGAAAGATCGCGTAGAAGTTGCCGCCCGCGATGGCGCTGCCGAATGTGCTGCCGCCGAGCACCGCGCCCAGCGCGATGAACAACTCGAGGCCGAGCGCCAGCGCGAACGCCACCGTCAAACCGTTGCGCTTGTAGAGCGCACCGAACGCACGCGGCCACGCGTATTCCGTGTAGGTGTCCAGACGAACCTGCGCCATCGCCTGCGGCACATTCACGGCGAATTCGTGCGGCGGCGCATACTGGCACGCGTGATAACACGCGCCGCAGTTATGGCAGAGATTGGCGAGATAGTTGACGTCGGCTTTCGCGAACGAGAGACGCTTCGTCATCGCCGGAAACACCGCGCAGAAACCCTCGCAATAGCGGCACGCGTTGCAGATCTGCATTTGCCGCGCGACTTCGGTTTCGTGCGGCGTCATCGTCTGTATCTGTTGCAGCGGCGCGAAGCGGATCACCTGTTCGCGCGCACCCGCATCCGTTCCCATCTCGGCGCGCGCGCCGGGCGCGGCCAGTTCGCGCGCCTCGCGCGTCAATGCTTCAAGCTGCTGCACGTGCTGCTCCCTTCGAATCGAATGCGGCGCGCGCGGCCTGCGTGCCCGCGATGCGCCCGAACGCGGTGCCGATCGACATCCCCACGCCCGCCGTATACCCCTGGCCGAGCACGTTGCCCGCCATCATTTCGCCCGCCACGTAGAGGTTCGCGCTCGGCTCGCCGTCGAAGTGCACCTGCGCGTGCTCGTTCACCTTGAGCCCCAGATACGTGAACGTGATGCCGGGCCGCAGCGCGTAGCCGTAGAAAGGCGGCGTATCGAGCGGCAGCGCCCAGTGCGTCTTGGGCGGCTGCAACTGCTCGGTGTGGCAGTCGTCGAGTTTCGTGTGATCGAAGGTGCCCACGCGGCACGCCGCGTTGTAACGCTGCACCGTCTCGACGAAGCGCGCCTCGGGCAAGCCGAGCTGGCGTGCGAGTTCGGGCAGCGTATTCGCCTGCACGCCGGGAAACACCGGCGGCATGAAGCGGCCCACGGCCTTCGAATCGATGATCGAATAGCCGATCTGATCCGGCTGCTGCGCGACGAGGCGGCCCCAGATCGCGTAGCGCTTGGGCCAGAAGTCCTCGCCTTCGTCGTAGAAGCGTTCGGCGTCGCGATTCACGACCACGCCCAGCGAAACGCAGTCGATCCGCGTGCAGATGCCGCCGTCGTAGAGCGGCGCGCGCGCGTCGATCGCCACGCAGTGCGATTGCGACGGGTCGCCGATCGCGTCCGCGCCCGCCTCGATCATGTGCTTGAGCAGCACGCCTTCGTTGAAGCGCGTGCCGCGAATCAGGAAGTTGTCGGCGGGCCATTCGCCGCGCGCGTTCTGCCCCCACGCTTCGCGCAGCCACGCGCGGTTCGACTCGAAGCCGCCCGCCGCGAGCACGCAGGCGCGCGCCGCGAAACGCTGCGCGCCGCTGTACGCGGCGACGAAACGCGTGCCGTCCATCTCGATGCGATCGACGGGCGTTTCGTAGCGGATCTGCACGCCGAGCGCTTCGGCGCTGCGGTAATACGCGTTGACGAGCGCCTTGCCGCCGCCCATGAAAAACGCGTTGGTGCGCGCCACGTGCAGCGCGCCCGAAAGCGGCGGCTGAAAGCGCACGCCGTGCTTGCGCATCCACGGCCTGCAAGTCGACGACGCGCGGATCACGAGTCGCGCGAGCGCCTCGTTCGTGATGCCGCCCGTGACTTTCAACAGGTCCTGCCAGTATTCTTCCTCGGGATAAGCGTCGACGAGCACGTCTTGCGGCGCGTCGTGCATGCAGCGCAGATTGCGCGTGTGCTGCGAATTGCCGCCGCGCCATTCGCGCGGCGCGCTTTCGAGCAGCAGCACCGACGCGCCGGCTTCACGCGCCATCAGCGCGGCGCAGAGCGCGGCATTGCCGCCGCCGATCACGAGGACGTCGGCGACGACGGTAGGGGTTTGCGCGCTGGGGATCGCGTTGGATCGTTCGGCCATCTTCGTTTGTCTCCTTCGAGACGCACTCTAGAGGGCACGCGCCGCGCGCGCCAGCAGGCGCACGGCAACGGGTCTTCACGATTCGTGAAGACCTGCGGCCAACCGGCCGCGTTGTCTATGCGCGCAGCACGGCGCCGGGCCAGCGACCGGCCTGCACGAGTTCGCGCGCGACATCGGCGAGCACGACGCGGGCCGCGAGCGCGGCGGGCGAGAGTTCGTCGTCGGAGACGCTGGCGAGCAGGTTCGGACGCAGCGCGTCGCGGTCGGACACGCGCACGCTCGCGAGCGCGCCGGGCGCCACACGCGCGAGCGCCGCGCCCGGCTGGATCGTCGCCGCGAGGCCATGGCAGACGGCGTCCATCAGCACGGCGAGGCCGTCGACTTCCGCGACCACGTTCGGCGCGCTGCGCGCCCGCTCGAACGCCTTCGAGAGCAGACTGCGCAAGCCGTGCGATCCGCTCGGCAAAATCAGCCGCAGATCGCCGAGCTTCGCGAGCGCCACGCGCGAACCCGTGGGCATGCCCGCGAGATCCTTCGCGCCGATCACGAACAGACGTTCGTCGAGCAGCGGCATCACGCTCCAGCGCTGCGCGGGTTCCTCGCGGAAAATCACCGCCAGATCGATCTGCCGCGCGCCCAGCATCGCGCCGAGATAACCCGAGAGACTTTCGACCATGCGTAGCCGCACATCGGGATAGCGCGCCTGCATCGCGCGCATGAACGGCACGGCGAGCACGCCGCTCGTGCTGGGTGGCAGGCCCACGCTCACCTGGCCCGAGAGACGCTTCTCGCGCGCGGCGGCGGCGGCCGCATCGACGTGACGCAGCGCGAGCTGCGCCTGACGCCAGAACGCGAGGCCCGCGTCGGTGGGCACGACGCCGCCCGAGGTGCGCTGCAACAAGCGCGTCGAGAGTTCGCTTTCGAGCCGGCTGATCTGCTGGCTCAGCGCCGAGGTGACCATGCCCAGTTCGAGCGCCGCGCGGCCCATGCTGCCGTGTTCGATCACGCTGACGAAATAGCGCAGTTGGCGTAGCTCCATCGTTTCTCCGCTCGCGGCTCCGGTTGCGACAGGCGCTATTGTCGATAGCGCCAACGCAAAACGCAAACGCCGCGAGCGCGGGCGCTAGTCGAGGTTGAGCGGCGGCAGATGCGAGCGCGCCTTTTCGAGCGCGATGCGCTGCGTGCGCCGCAACGCGCGACGCAGCGCGCGCAACGGCTGGGTGCCGATGCGCGCGTCGGCGGGCGCGGCATAGGTCTGGTCGATCGCGTCGATCACCTGCGCGCTCGCGGCATCGTCGCAACGCTCGCGCAGCGCGTCCACGCGCGCGGGATGCGCCACATCGCGCCGACGATCGAGCCAGCGATAGAGCGCGGCGACCGTTTGCGCCTGCGTGCCGCGCCGCGCCGCGTGCAGCAGCGCGCGCCATGCGGGATGCTCGCCGCCGCGATAGCGTTCGACGGCGACATGCACCGCGCGCCGCGCCGCCCGCCATCGCGCTGCGAGCCACGGCCACGCCCAGACGGCCAGCAAGACCGCCAAGACGCAGGCGATGCCCCAGCCAATGCGCGCGCCGTCGAGATAAATCACGCGATGCGCCGCGCCCTTGCCGAGCGGATCGGCGGGAATGGCAAACAAGGGCTTCTCATGCGCCGCTTCGGCCGAAATCTTCACGGCGGGAAGCACGAGCGTTTCCTTGCGCTGCGTCTTCGTATTCCACCACTCGACCGATATCTCCGGCAGCCGCACCGCCCCCGCGCGCTCGACGACATAACTCACGGTATCGGTGCGCTCGCCCGCCACGAGTCCCTGCCGGTCATCGACGATATTCTTCGTCGCGGCCTGCGTGCCGTAGCGCTTCAAACCGGCCACGTCCACGGGCGCGATGGGGGGAATCAGCATCGACTCGGTTCCCGCCGCGCGCTGCGTGATGGTCCGCGTGACGACGTCGCCGACCTTCACGCGCGTGCCGCGCGGCGTGATCGTCTGCGAGACGCTCAATTGCGGCGCGGGGAAGAACACCGTCATGTCCTGCGCGCCGGGTGGCAGCGTCGCCACCAGTTCGAGCGCGGGCGTTTTCGCCTGCACGGGCGTGTCGGTGCCGCCAGGATGCAGCGTGATCGCGAACGGCGCGATCACATAGCGCTTGCCCGCGCGCGGCGTGATGCGATACGCGCGGCTCACGCCGAACCATTTGACGCCGTCGATCGTTTCGTCGAGGTTCTGGGCGTTCTCGTCGGGCAGCGTGACGAAGGCGTCGGGCACGTTGGGCAGCGGCCAGTCGGGCGCATCGGTGAACCACGTGGTCGTGAGGCAATCGACAACGAGCTTCACCTGCGTGCCCGCCACCACGCTGCCCGACGGTTCGAGATGCGCACGCACGAGGACTTGCGGCGGCGCGTCTGCATCCGCGTGTGCGTTGAACGCCGTCATCGCCAACATCATCAGCATGACGAAGTATCTTGCGAACCCGCGCCCCATCATGGCGATGCTCCCGCTGTATTGCCGGATTCCTGCTCGAAGCGCTGCTTCAGAAATTGCGCGGGCGAGGTGTTGAGGCCGCGCATCCACACATCGTCGGACGGCTGCGCAATCAGCGTGCTGCGCTCGATCTGGCCGTGCTTCTTCTGCTTCTTGATATCGTCCGATTCCTCGTCTTCTTCGTCTTGCTGCGGTTCCTGCTTCGGCTTCGCGAGCAGCGTGCGCATCAGGTCGCGATTTTGCGTCGCTTCGCGCATTCGCGGCGCGAGCGCGAGTGCTTCGTCATAAGCCTTGATCGCGTTGCCGTAGTCCTGCAGATGCGCGAGCGCATTGCCCATGTAGAAGCGCGCCTGCGCGCCGCGCTGTCCCGCGAAGGTCGCGAGCGCGCCTTCGTAATCGCCCGCCTGATATTGCGCGCGGCCCTTCCACACCGGATCGTCGAAACGCTGCGCCGCGCGCGCGTAGTCGCCGTGCTCGAAGTACCAGCGGCCTTGCTGATCGTGCGTCGCGAACAGGTCGAGCCAGTTCCATGCGGCCGCGTGCGCCTGCTGCGGCAGGCCTTGCAGCACGAGCACCGCGAACACGGCGGGCAGCCACTTGACGGTCCAGCCGCGCCGGAAGCTCAACAGCCCGAGCAGGATCAGCGGCAGCACGAGCCAGTAGCCGTCCTCGCGCCAGCGCGGCGTGCGCTTCGCTTCGTCGGCGGCGTCGAGCCAGGTTTGCGCGCGATGCTGGACCCAGCGGATGTCGTCGCCGTCGCTGCGCAGGCTGGCGAGCGGCACGCCCGCTTCGTCGGCGACACGGCGGATCGCGTCGGGATCGAACGCGCCCGTGCGCGCGTGGCCTTGTGAGTCGAGTTCCACTTGCCCATCCGCGCCGCGCAGCGCGCCGCCGTCGCGCGTGCCGACCGCCAGCCACAAGACCTGCTGACGCGAGCGTTTCACCGCTTGCACGAAGGCCTCGGCGTGCGCGGGACCGACGCCGTCGCTGATGAGGACGATGGTGCCCGGCACCGGATCGTGTGCGAGCAGCGACTCGGCGGCGGCGAGACCGGCGGCGGCATTCTTGCCGTCGTCGGGCATGAGGGCGGGCGAGAGCGCGGGCAGATAGAGTTGCAGCATCTCGGGGTCGTCGGTGGGCGGCACGACGAGATGCGCGGTCGAGGCGAATACGACGAGCCCCGTGCGCGCGCCTTTGCGCGCGGCGGCGAGATCGAGCACCTTCTGCTTCGCGCGTTCGAGGCGCGTCGGCGCGATGTCGCTCGCGTCCATCGACGGCGCGAGTTCGAGCACGATCACGAGCGGCGCCTTGTCCTGATCGAACGGCGGGCGTTCCTGCCGCCACGCCGGACCCGCGACGGCGACAGCGGCGAGTGCGATGCAGAGCGCGAGCGTATCGACGGGACGCAAGCGGCGCTGCGTGCGTCCGCCCACGATCAGATGGTCGAGCAGATGCGGTTCGACGATGCCGCGCCAGCGTCCGCGCACATCGTGACGACGGCGCCAGATCACAGGCAAAAGCGCAGCGAGCAGCAGCAGCCAGAGCCAGTGCGGACGCAGAAAGTGGAACGCGGTCAGGTCAATGGACATGATCGGGCTCCGCTTTTGCGGCGTCGATTTGAACCGCTTCGGCAGTCGTGCGCGTGCGGGCGCGCAGCAGCGCAACGCCCAACGCCACCACGTGATACAGCGAGAGCAGCAGCAGCCCCGCGCCCAACGGCACCCAGTAAAAATCGCGCTGCGGCCGGTAAATCTCGTGCTTCACCGCGACCGGCGTGATGCGGTCGAGCGTAGCGTAGACGTCCGCGAGTTCGGCTTCGTCGCCGAGCGCGCGGAAGGCGCGGCCCCCGGTCGTATCGGCGATGCGTTGAAGCGCCTCCAGATCGACACGATCCTCGCCCGACGCGGCCGCATCGCCGATGCCGATGGTGTCGATCGTCAGCCCATGATGCTTCGCGATCTGCGCCGCGTTTTCAGGGGGAATCGCGCTGGCCGTGTCGTTGCCGTCGGTCAGCAGGATCAGCACTTTTTGCGGCGCGGGCGAGGCGTCCATCAGCTTCACGCTCACGCCGATCGCATCGCCGATCGCCGTGCGCGCGCCCGCCATGCCGATCTGCATCTGATCGAGCAGCGTGAGCACGGCGTCGTGATCGAGCGTGAGCGGCGCCTGCGGATACGCGGCCTGCCCGAACACCACGAGGCCGATGCGGTCCTGCGTGCGCTTGCGGATGAAGTCGGCGACCACGCGCTTCACCGCCGTGAGCCGATCCATGCGCTCGCCCGTGGCGGCGTTCGCGAAGTCGCGCGTCGACATGGACTGCGAGAGATCGATCGCGAGCATCAGGTCGCGTCCAGGCGAATCGTGCGTGACGGGCGGCTCGACGTACACGGGTTTCGCGGCGGCGGTCAACAACAGGCACCAGAGCAGCGGCGCCATCGCGCGCTGCAGCCAGTTGCGCCGCAGCCGCACGCCGCCAGGCGCCGGACGCTCGCCCGCCGCGCCCGCCATCTCGTGAAAGAACGGCACGCGCACGGCCTGCGCTTTCGTGCGGTACGCGGGCCACAGCCACCACACCAGCGCGGGCAGCGGCAGCAGCGCGAACAGCCACGGAAGCTCAAATTTCCACATGGTGATGGGCGATCCAGTCGCGCGCGGCATCGACGAGACGTTGTGCGTCGGCGCTCGCCACGGCCGCGCGCTGCGACTCGGGTCCGTAACTCACGAGCATGAGCAGCGCGCCGCTCTGTGCATCGAAGCCGTGCGTGCGCTGAAGAAAGTCGAGCCACGCCGCGCCGCTGAGCGCCGCCACGCGCTCGCGCGGCAGCACGGCAAGCGCCGTGCGCTTGAGCAGGCTCGCGAGGTCCGCGAGTGCCGGGGCGCGCTGCGCGCCATCGCCGATGCGCGTGGCGATGCTCGCGAGTTCCGCGAGCGCGAGCCGCCGATAACGCTGCTTCCGATGACGACGCCATGCAAACCAGGCAATCGCCAGCGCCACCGCAAGCAGCAACGCGAGCACGATCAGCCAGCCAACCGTCTGCGGCCAGTACGGCACCGGCGCGGGCAATGCAAGCTCGCGCAACGCCTGCAGGTCGGCGGGCGTGTTGGCGGGCGCGGAGATCGGCGTGCTCACAACCCGCTCCCTTGCACGGGCCGCTCGGGCCGCGCACGCTCGCCGAACAATCGGCGCACCTGCTCGACCACCGGCTCCGCCGTCGAGACCGGCAGCAACGGCACGCCGCTCGTCGCGAGCAACTGCGCGACCTCCGCGCTGCGCCCTTCGAACAGGCTCGCGAGCGGCGCACGCACGCGCTCGTTCTGGATGCGCAATTCGACCTGCAACCGCCCTTCGCTGACCACGAGCGCGCGATGCGCGGGCATGTGCTGCCAGAGCGGGTCGTAGATCATCGCCGCCACCACGTCGTTATGCGCCGATAGCTGACGCAGCAACTTGCGCGTGCGCTCGCCCGCGCCCGCGAAATCGCTCGCGACGCAAATCAGATAGTCATGCGAAGCAATTTGCAGCACGCCTTCGAGCGCCGCATCGAGTTGACCGTAGGCTGGGCGCGCGGCGCTTTCGGCGTGCATCGCGCGGTTCATCCGCTCGATCACCGCGAACAGCGTCTTGATGCGCGAGCGGCTGCGCAAGGGCCGCAGGCGCACGGTCTGCGTATCGTCGAAGACGACGCCGCCCACGCGGTCGCCCGCCTGAAAGCCCATCCAGATCGCGAGCGCCGCCAGCTCCGCCGCCACCACCGACTTGAACGCGCGCCGCGACCCGAAGAACATGCCGATGCGCTGATCGACCACCATCAGCAAGGGCCGGTCGCGCTCCTCGGTATAGGTGCGCACGAGCGGCTTGCCGATCCGCAGCGAGGCGCGCCAGTCGAGATGGCGCACGTCGTCGCCGGGCAGATACGCGCGGATCTCCTCGAAGTTCAGGCCGCGTCCGCGCAGACGCGATGCGTGCGCGCCCGCGAGCACGCTGCGCACCGGCGCGGGCGGCACGAAGCTCAGCCCGCGCGCCTGAAACTCCAGCTTCGCGAGATGCGCGGCATTCACGTAGACGGTGCCGATGGCGTCGTCGTCAGCGCTCAGCGCCGCAACGCCCGGTACGACGTCCGCATCGGCGCCGCGCGTCATGCCGGGACCGCCACGGCGGCGACCAGTTGCTCGATCACCTGGTCGGCGCTCACGCGCTCCGCGCTGGCGTCGTACGAGAGAATCAGCCGATGCCGGAGCACCGGGCCGATCACGGCGCGCACGTCGTCGGGCGTCACATAGGCGCGGCCGTCGAGCCAGGCGTGCGCGCGGCTCGCGCGGTCGAGGCCGATCGCGCCGCGCGGACTCGCGCCGATCTCGATCCAGCGCGCGAGCCCTTCGTCGAGCGCCTTCGGATGACGCGTGGCGTTGACGAGCGCCACGATATAGTCGTCGATGGCCGGCGCGACCTCCACTTGCGCGACGGCGCGGCGCGCCGCGAACACCACGTCCTGCGCGAGCGTTTCGACTTCAGGCGGCGTGCCGGTGGTCTCGCGGCGCAGCAGCCTGAGCATCTCGCCCTCGCTTTGCGGCGACGGATAACCGATCAGCACCTTCATCAGAAAGCGGTCCATCTGCGCCTCGGGCAGCGGATACGTGCCCTCCTGCTCGATGGGATTCTGCGTCGCCATCACGAGAAACAGATCGGCCATGCGATGCGTCTTGCCCGCGACCGAGATCTGCCGCTCCTCCATCGCTTCGAGCAAGGCCGACTGCACCTTGGCGGGCGCGCGGTTGATTTCGTCGGCGAGGATCAGATTGCCGAAGATCGGGCCGGGCTGAAACGTGAGCATGCGCTCGGTGCCCGATTGCAACAGCGTTTCGCCGCCGGTGATGTCGGAAGGCAGCAGGTCGGGCGTGAACTGGATGCGGCGCATGGTGGCGGCGAGGCGCGCCGCGATGGCCTTGACCGTGCGCGTCTTCGCGAGGCCCGGCAGACTTTCGAGCAGAACGTGGCCGTCGGCGAGCAGCGCGATCAGCACGTGGCGCACCACGTCCTGCTGGCCGATTACCGCTTCGTTTGCGCCCGTTTCAAAACGCAAAATAGTCTCTCGCATTGTTTTCGCTTCCGGCCTCAAATAGTTTCTTTATAAATTGAATGCGCGACACGCCAATCATTACAAAAACAATGCGCTGCCTCATGCGCCGATTAATTTGTTATCTAACATCGCAAGTTGTATGAAAGATTCCCAAAATAATGTTAGCCTAATTGCAGCCAAGGCGATTTCACCGCTGCGACACGCATGTTTTTTCGCCTTGAACAATGAAACGCCCTTTCCTTTGAATTATGTTATTCATGGTATTCGAGCATGAATTAGCAATGCGAATTGCATTTGATTCAATCGGCATCGAATACGCCATTGCCATTAGCATTTCAATTTGACGCCTGCCATATCCGCCCATATTGGGCTTTATTGCAGCGCGCCATTGCCGGACATCTCATGGCTACTCAGGATCGCGTCATCGTTGGAACGGGCAAGGCCGCGGCATCGCAAAGTGTCGCGCGTGACGGCGCGCGCCGCCGTTTGCTGCTATGGGGCGCCGGGCTCGTGCTCGTGCCGGCGCTCGCGGGCGGCGTCGTCGGCTGGACGCTCAACGTGCGCGCACACGCGGGCGCGAGCGCCGCATCCATCGAGGTCGTGCGCGGCAACGGCGTGAACGGCCCGCGCGGCATGGTGTGGGTGCCCGGCGGCGAATTCCAGATGGGCAGCGACGCGCGTCAGGCGCAGCCCAACGAGCGGCCCGCGCACGCGGTGCGCGTGCACGGCTTCTGGATGGACGCGCATCACGTCACGAACGCCGAGTTCCGCAAGTTCGTCGAGGCCACGGGCTACGTCACCACGGCCGAGCGCAAGCCCGACTGGGACACGCTCAAGGTCCAGCTTCCGCCCGGCACGGCGCGTCCGCCCGACAGCCAGCTCGTGCCCGGCGCGATGGTGTTCGTCGGCACCGACCAGCCCGTGTCGCTCGCCGATTACTCGCGCTGGTGGCGCTACGTGCCGGGCGCGAACTGGCGTCATCCCGAAGGTCCGCAGAGCAGCCTCGCGGGCAAGGACGATCATCCCGTCGTGCAGGTCTCGTACGAGGACGCGCAGGCCTATGCGAAGTGGGCGGGCGAGCGCCTGCCCACCGAGGCCGAATGGGAATTCGCCGCGCGCGGCGGGCTCGATCAGGCCACCTACGCCTGGGGCAACGACTTCGCGCCGGGCGGCAAGCAGATGGCGAACGTGTGGCAAGGCCAGCAGGCGCAGCCGTTCCCGGTGGTGAGCGCGAAAGCGGGCGGCGCGATCGGCACGAGTCCGGTCGGCAGCTTTCCGGCCAATGCCTACGGCCTCTCCGACATGACCGGCAACGCCTGGCAATGGGTCGCCGACTGGTATCGCGCCGACGCGTTCCGCCGCGAGGCCTCGCCCAGCGTCGTCGACAATCCGCATGGCCCGTCCAGTTCGTGGGACCCCGCCGATCCCGGCGTGCCGGTCGAAGCGCCCAAGCGCGTCACGCGCGGCGGCTCGTTCCTCTGCAACGAAGCCTACTGCCTGAGCTATCGCCCGAGCGCACGGCGCGGCACCGATCCGTACAACAGCATGTCGCATCTGGGCTTTCGCCTAGTGATGGACGAAAGCGCCTGGAAGGATCCGCAGTTGAAGGCGCGCGCCGCGAGCGCTGCGCCGAGCGGCAGCTGAAACGCGCATCACGCTGAGAACGTTGCGCAGACAACCACAACCCGAACGAGAGACAGGCAGCCTCCGATGACCTCGATGCCCGCCACGCCACCACGACGGAACGCCCGCGCACGCCGACTTTGCGCCGCCCTGCTCGCCGCCAGCCTGCTGATCGCGGGCTGCGCGAGCCAGCACGGCGCGCCGGCCGCGAGCGATGCGTCCGCGCAGACGTCGGCGATTCAGCCGTCCGCATCGGCGCTGCCCTCGTGGCAGGACAGCAACGCGCGCGCCGCGATCCTCAAGTTCATCGGCGACGTCACGCGCCCCGGCTCGCCCACCTACGTCGCGCCCGAGGCGCGCATCGCCGTGTTCGACAACGACGGCACGCTCTGGAGCGAGCAGCCGCAGCCGTTCCAGCTGATGTTCATGACCGATCAGCTCAAGGCCGCCGCGCCGCATCATCCGCAATGGCGGCGCAATCCCGCGTACCGTGCGCTGCTCGCGCACGACGACGCGGCGCTCGCCCGCAATCAGAAAGCGTTTCTGCAACTGCTTTCCGAGGCCAACAGCGGCATGACGACCGACGCCTACGACGCGACGATCCACGCGTGGCTCGCGAACGCGCGGCATCCGAAGTTCGACCGGCTCTACACGGACCTCGTCTATCAGCCGCAGCTCGAACTGCTCGCGCTGCTGCGCGCCAACGGCTTCAAGGTCTACATCGTCTCGGGCGGTACCAGCGAGTTCATGCGCGTGTGGACCGAGGACGCCTATGGCATCGCGCCCGAACAGGTGATCGGCAGCACGGAGCGCCTGCGGTACAGCGCGCGCGACGGCCATGCCGCGCTCGTGCGCGAGCCGGGCTTCGACTTCGTCAACGACGGCGCGGGCAAGCCGGTCGCCATCTACCGCGCCATCGGCCGCCGCCCGATCCTCGCGTTCGGCAACTCGGACGGCGACCGCGAGATGCTCGAATACACGGCGTCGTCGCCCGGCGAGACGCTCGAACTGCTTCTGCATCACGACGACGCCGAACGCGAATTCGCCTACGACCGCGCGTCGAAATGGGCGCGGCTCGACAAGGCCTGGGATGAAGCGAACGCGCGCGGCTGGATCGTCGTGAGCATGAAGCAGGACTGGAGCACCGTCTACCGCACGCCTGAGGCGACGAAGCCGGCGAACTCCACAAGCTCGACGAATCCACCGAAGCCGACGAATCCGTAGCAGCAAGCGTGCAGCAGCCGGACCGCCCGCGCAGGCAGGCGGCATGACCGAATCGCCCTGGCACCGGAGCATAACGATGACAAGCTTGCCAAGCAGAAAACGCATCGCAACATGGGGGTCCTTGCTCGCACTCGGCGCGGTGTGTGCGGTGTTGATCGTCGCGCCGCCCACGCTTTCCCCGGCGCAGACCACGCAGCCCGCGAAACCGGCACAACCGCCGCAAAAACCGGCCACGCCGCCGCCCGCGCAGAACTCGGGCAAGCCCAATATCCTCGTGATCTTCGGCGACGATATCGGCGTCGGCAACGTGAGCGCCTATACGCAGGGTCTGGTCGGCTATCGCACGCCGAACATCGACCGCATCGCGCACGAAGGCATGATGTTCACCGACTACTACGGCGAAAACAGCTGCACGGCGGGCCGTTCGTCGTTCATCACCGGTCAGTCGCCGCTGCGCACCGGGCTCTCGAAAGTGGGCGCGCCGGGCGCGGCTGTCGGGCTGCAAAAGGGCGACATCACCATCGCGCAGGCGCTCAAGCCGCTCGGCTACGCCACCGGCCAGTTCGGCAAAAATCACCTGGGTGACCGAAACGAATATCTGCCGACCAGTCACGGCTTCGACGAGTTCTACGGCAACCTGTATCACCTGAACGCCGAGGAAGAACCCGAGCGCCCGTACTGGCCGAAGGACAAGAATGATCCGTACGTGAAGAACTTTTCGCCGCGCGGCATCATCCACAGCACGGCCGACGGCAAGGTGCAGGATCTCGGCCCGCTCAACACGAAGCGCATGGAAACGATCGACGACGAAACCGGCGCGAAGGCGGCCGATTTCATCCAGCGTCAGGTGAAGGCCAACAAGCCGTTCTTCGTGTGGATGAACTTCACGCGCATGCACATCTACACGCACGTGCGGCCCGAGTTCCGCGGCAAGAGCGGCATGCCCGGCAACGAGTACGCCGACGGCATGTGGGAGCACGATCAGGACGTCGGCAAACTGCTCAAGCTGCTCGACGATTTGAAGATCACCAACAACACCATCGTCGTCTACACGACCGACAACGGCCCGAACGAATTCACCTGGCCCGACGCCGCCGTCTCGCCGTTCCGCAGCGAGAAGGACTCGAACTGGGAAGGCGCGTTCCGCGTGCCCGCGATGGTGCGCTGGCCGGGCCACATCAAGCCGGGTGAAGTCTCGAACCAGATGTTCTCGGGCATGGACTGGTTCCCGACGCTGCTCGACGCAGCCGGCGACGCGGGCGTGAAGGATCGTCTGCTCAAGGGCTGGACACCCAAGGGCGGCGGCACGAACTTCAAGGTTCACCTCGACGGCTACGACCAGCTGCCCTTCCTCACGGGCAAGACGAACAAGGATCCGCGCACCGAGTTCTACTACTTCAACGACGACGGCGAACTCGTCGCGATGCGCTGGGATTCGGACGGCATGGCGTGGAAGGCGGTGTTCTGCGAGCAGCGCGCGCCGGGCAACTTCAACATCTGGCAGGACCCGTTCGTCTGCCTGCGCGTGCCGAAGATCTTCAACCTGCGCATGGACCCGTACGAGCGCGCGGACATCACGTCCGACCAGTACAACGACTGGCTCGCGAAGAACTCCTACCTCACGGCCATCGCGACGATGAAGGCGAGCGTGTTCCTGCAGACCTTCGTGGCGTATCCGCCGAGCCAGCGGCCCGCGAGCTTTAGCATCGACCAGGTGCGCAAGCAGGTCGACCAGAAGATCGACGAAGCCTTCAAGAAGCGCGGTCAGCAGTAAGGGCCGCTCCCGCCGGGCGCGCGTGCAGGCCGCGTGCGCCCGGCCTCAAGTTACGTCCGCCGATGATCCCAGTCTCGACTTCCCCCGATCAAGCCGCGCGCCGCGAACGGCGTCGCGATGCAGTCCAGGCCGCCGCCTTCGATCCTGCGCAGGCGCGTGCGCTGGCGTCACCGGTGTCGCTCGCGTTGCTGCTGTTTTTCTCGGGCTGCGCGGCGCTGGTGTATCAGGTGCTTTGGGTCAGGCAGCTCGCGCTCGTCGTCGGCATCGACGTTCATGCGGTGACGACCGGCGTGAGCGCGTTCTTTGGCGGTCTCGCGCTCGGCAGCGCGCTGCTCGGCGCGCGCGCCGACCGCAGCGCGCATCCGTTGCGCCTCTATGCGCTGCTCGAAGCCGCGACGCTCGTGCTCGCGCCGCTCGCGACTTTCGGTCTCGCGCATGCCGCCGCGCCGTTCGCGGCGATCGAGGCGCGCGCGGGCGCGCTCGCGTGGGTCGTGCCGTTCTTGCTCGTCGGCCTGCCTGCGATTCCGATGGGCGGCACGCTGCCCGTGCTCGCGCGCGTAATCGGCGACGCTCGGCAAGGCGGCGCGAGCGGCGTGGCGAAACGCGGCGGCTGGCTCTATGCGGCGAACACGGCGGGCGCAGTGATCGGCACGCTTGCCGCGTCGTTCGTTTTGATTCCGTTGCTCGGCGTGCAGATGAGTGCGTGCGCCGCCGCGCTGCTCAACGCCGTCGCGGGCGGCGTGGCCTTGCTGCTTGCGCGCGGGAATGCGGCGACGTTTTCAGCAATGACCGCAACGTCAGCAACGTCGGCGGCAGGCGCAACCGCCGCCAGCACCGTCAACGATGCCGATACCAACACCGCCGCCGCGCGCCTCGCGGTCACGCTCTACGCGCTCGCGGGCGGCGTCGCGCTCGGCTACGAAGTGGTCTGGTCGCAGGCCATCGTGCAGTTCATCAGCACGCGCGCATTCGCGTTTTCGGTCGTGCTCGCGACCTATCTGCTCGGCCTCGCGCTCGGCAGCGCCTGCGCGAGCCGTCACGCCGCGCGCACAAGCGATCCGTGGAGCCGCTTCGCCACGCTGATCGTCGCGGCGGGACTCGTCGCCTTGCTGGAGATCGCCGCCATCGGCGCATGGCTGCCGCACGCGCAAACCCAACTCGCGCAGACGGTCATGAGCCACACCGGCAGCCTGCTCGCCGCGATGTGTGCGCGCTTCGCGCTCGCGGCGCTGGTCGTCGTGTTCGTGCCGACCTTGCTGCTCGGCGCGGCCTTTCCGTTCGCCGTGCGACTCGGCGCGCAACGCGGGCGCGTGGGCCACAGCGTCGGCGCGCTGCTCGCGCTCAACACGGCGGGCGGCATCGCGGGCGCCGTGCTCGCGGGCTTCGTGCTGGTGCCCGCGCTCGGCCTTGTGCGCGCGCTGGCCGTGCTCGCGATCCTGGCCGCCGCGCTCGGCGTGATCGCCGTCATCAATGGACCGGACGTGCGCCGCGTGGGACGCTGGGCCGTCGGCGCGCTCGTGCTCGGCACCGCCTGCGCCGCGCTGCTCACGCCGCCCGACCGCTTCGCCACGCTGCTCGCGCGCACGCACGGCGGCACGCTGAGCGCCTACGAGGAGAGCGCCGGATCGACCGTCGCCGTGCTCGAACAAAGCGCGGGCGAGCATCGCTTCAAGCGCCTCTACATTCAGGGCGTATCGAATTCCAGCGATGCGATGACCTCGCAGCGCTATATGCGTCTGCAAGCGCTGCTGCCGCTGCTGATCGACCGGCAGACGCCGCGCTCCGCGCTCGTGATCGGCCTGGGCACCGGCATCACGGGCGGCGCGCTGCTCGCGTATCCGGGCCTCGAAAAACGCGTGATCGCCGAATTGCTGCCCGCCGTGGTGCGGGCTGCGCCGCGTTTCGCGGGCAACTTCGACGTGACGCGCGACCCGCGCGTGCAGATCCACACGCGCGACGGCCGCCGCGAACTGCTGTCGAGCGCGCAGCGTTACGACCTGATCACGCTGGAACCGCCGCCGCCTTCGGCAGCGGGCGTCGCCAATCTCTATTCAACCGATTTCTACGCGCTCGCGGCGGCGCGTTTGCAGCCGGGCGGACTGGTCGCGCAATGGCTGCCGCTCGCCACGCAGAACGAGGACGACACGCGCGCGCTGATCCGCAGCTTCACGCAGGTGTTTCCGTATGCCACGCTCTGGACCACGGAGCTGCACGAAACGCTGCTGATCGGCTCGATGCAGCCGATCGAACTCGACGTGCCGCGCATTCGCGCACGCTTCGATAATCCTTCGGTTTCCGAAGCATTTCGCGCGGTCGGCATCGCGTCGCTGGCCGCGTTGCTCGCGACTTACGTAACCGATCGCGCCGGACTCGAATACTACGCCGCCGACGCGCGCCCGGTCACCGACGACCGTCCGCGCATCGAATACGCGCGCTGGCTGCGCCGCGAAGCGTTTCCGCAGACGCTTTCGCACATGATGGAGTTACGCAGCACGCCGCCGCTCGTCGGCGCCGACGCGGCCTTTCTCGCCGATCTGGCGCAACAGGGCGCGGTGCTCGAAACCTTCTATCACGCGTCGCTCGACGCGTACTCGGGCAATCGCGATGGCTGGTCGCAGTCGATCGAGCAGGTGATCGGCGCCGATCCGCAAAACCCGTATTACCGCTGGTTCACGGGCGATACGGAGTAACGCCAGGCCAAAATCAGCCGACGAAGTAGCGCAGCAGCCCCGTCGCCACCACGCCGATCACAACCGTCGGCAGCAGCGAAAGCCGCATGGCGGCGACGAGCGTCACCGCGAGGCCGAGCAGATCGGCGGGACGGCTGGAGACGAACGCGGGCGCGATCACCGAAATCAGCACGCAGCCTGGCACGTTCTGCATGATGGCCTGCATGCGCGGGCTCAGCGTGCGGTCGCGCAGCACGATGAAACCGACCACGCGCGTCGCGTAGGTCGACGCGGCCATCAGCACGATGGTCAATGCGGTGGTCCAGTCAAGCATCGCGCTTCTCCATCGCGACCGCCGCCAGCAGACCGGCGCACGCGCCCGCCGCGACATACCACGCGCCCGGCACGAGCCGGTACGTGATGCCCGCCACCACGAGGCTCACGAACCACGGGCTCGATGCGCGCGCGCCCTTCCACATGCCCTTGAGCAGCACGAGGAAAACGGCCGTGAAGGCCATGTCGAAGCCGTAGCGCTCGACGTCGCCGAGCACCGGGCCGAACACGGCGCCGAGCGCCGTGAACGCCACCCAGGTGAGCCACAGGTTCACGGCCGCGCCCAGGTAGTAGGCGAGGCTGATGGATTCGTGCTTGCGCGCGTTGGCGTCGGCGAGCGCGAGCGCCCAGCTCTCGTCGCACATCAGGAACAGCGCCGCCAGCGCGCGCGGCAGCGGCACGTGGCGCATACGGGGCGCGAGCGCGGCGCCCATCAGGATATGGCGCGCGTTCACGAGCACCGACATCAGGACGATCAGCGCGATATGCGGCGGCGAGGTCCACAGGCGCACGGCCGTGAATTCCGAGCCGCCCGCGAAATTCATCCCCGTCATCATCGGCACTTCGAGGGCGCTGAGGCCTTTCTGGGCGGCCTGCGCGCCCAGCACGAGCGCGAACGGCACGAAACCCAGCATCACGGGCAGCGCGGCGCGCATCCCTCGGGCCATTTCGGCGCGGACCAGCGAGGCGCGCGATGCCACCGAGGGCGAATACAAACTGCTCATTACCTTTCCTTCAACCAGATCTTCAATCAAGCGACGAGAACGAAGCCTGGCACGCCGTCCGGGCGTCTGGCTTGAACATTCCTGCGGTCGGCGCGTGCTCGTGCGGCGCTCTCGCGCGTTGTTTCCGTTTTCGCGGCGACGCATGCGCCCCAATTCCGGGGCCGGCCGATCCGCGAGAGGCGCTATTGTCGTCACCGCGATTACAAAATGCAAACGGTGCAGGCAGGCGCAGACGACGCAGGCCGGCAAGGCCCGCCAGGCGGCAACCGTTGATTCACGCGGCAACCAGCCGTGCGCTTTCGCTCGCACGCGGGCCAGGCGACAATGAACCGGACCCCGCTCCAGCCGCCCCATCCGTCACCATCTTCACCGAGAGTCACGCATGAATCAGGCATTGCCCTCCTCCGCCCCGCTCACGCCGCACGACATCGTCGCCGCCGATGCGCTCGAACTATCGCAATGGATCCGCCTGCGCAAAGTCTCGTGCCGCGAAGTGATGCAGGCCTTCCTCGACCACATCGCGCGCGTGAACACGCCGGCCAATGCCATCGTGTCGATGCGCGAACGCGGCGCGCTGCTGGCCGAAGCGGACGAGCGCGACGCGCAGCTCGCGCGCGGCGAGTATCTCGGCTGGCTGCACGGCATCCCGCAGGCGCCGAAGGATCTCTCGGCAACGGCAGGCCTCGTCTCGACGCAAGGCTCGCCGATCTTCCGCGACGAAGTGCCGAAGGCCGACGCGCTGATGGTCGCGCGCCTGCGCGCGCAAGGCGCGATCTTTATCGGCAAGACGAATTCGCCGGAGTTCGGGCTCGGCTCGCACACCTACAACACGGTGTTCGGCACGACGCTCAACGCCTACGATCCGAGCCGCAGCGCGGGCGGCAGCAGCGGCGGCAGCGCCGTCGCGCTGGCGCTGCGCATGCTGCCGGTCGCCGACGGCAGCGACATGATGGGCTCGCTGCGCAATCCCGCGGGCTGGAACAACGTGTTCGGCTTCCGTCCGTCGCAAGGCCGCGTGCCCAACGCGCCCGCCGTCGATCTGTTCTACAACCAGCTCGGCAGCGCGGGGCCGATGGGCCGCAGCGTGCCCGACCTCGCCATGCTGCTCGCGACGCAAGCGGGCTACGACGCGCGCGCGCCGCTCTCGCTCGGCGACGATCCCGCGCAGTTCACGGCACCGCTCGCGCGCGATTTCGGCGGCACGCGCATCGGCTGGCTCGGCGATTACAGCGGCTATCTGCCGATGCAGGACGGCGTGCTCGCGCTCTGCGAGACGGCGCTCAAGGACTTCGGCGCGATCGGCTGCGCGGTCGAGGCCGCGCGTCCCGACTATCCGATGGAAAAACTCTGGGATTGCTGGCGCACGCTGCGCCACTTCTCCGTGGCGGGCACGCTCGGCGCGCTCTGGCGCGACCCGGCGAAGCGCGCGCTGCTCAAGCCCGAAGCGCAATGGGAAGTGGAAGGCGGGCTCGCGCTCTCGGGCGAGGACGTGTGGAACGCGTCGGTCGCGCGCAGCCAGTGGTACAACGCGCTGCTCGCGCTGCTCGAGCGCTACGATTATCTGGCGCTGCCGAGCGCGCAACTGTTCGCCTTCGATGCGAACGAGCATTGGCCGAAGTCGATCGCGGGCCGCGCGATGGACACGTATCACCGCTGGATGGAAGTGGTGATCGGCGCGAGTCTCGCGGGCCTGCCCGTGGTCAGCGTGCCGGCCGGCTTCAACGCGCAGGGCCAGCCGATGGGTCTGCAACTGATCGGCAAGCCGCGCGCCGATTTCGCCGTGCTGCAACTCGCGAATGCCTATGACGAAGCCACGCGCTGGGTGAAGCGGCGCGTGCCCGCCAGCCTGGGCGCATAACGCGATCGAATGTGTGTGTGCCGGCCAATGAAAAAGCGGCGCATCTGCGCCGCTTTTTCTATTTCACCGCCTGTTTCAAGTTATTTTCAGGCCTTGACCGCGCGCGCCGCATTACGCCCGCGCAGCCACTCGAGCGCCAGCAGCAGGCAGGTCGAAAACACGATCAGGATCGTCGCGAGCGCGGCAATCGTCGGGCTGATGTTTTCGCGGATGCCGGTGAACATCTGACGCGGCAGCGTCGTTTGATCGGCGCCCGCAAGGAACAGCGTGACCACAACTTCGTCGAACGAGGTCGCGAACGCGAACAGCGCGCCCGAAATCACACCCGGCGCAATCACGGGCAGCGTGATGCGGAAGAACGTCGTCACCGGATTCGCGCCCAGCGAGAGGCTCGCGCGCACGAGATTGTGATTGAAGCCCGCGAGCGTGGCCGACACCGTCGTCACCACGAAGGGCACGCCCAGCGACGCGTGCGCGAGAATCAGCCCGATATACGTGTTGGCGAGACCGAGCGGCGCGAAGAACAGATACATGCCGACGCCCACCACCACCACCGGCACGATCATCGGCGAAATGAGGATCGCCATCAGCACCGACTTGCCGCGGAAGTCGGCCTTGTTCAGACCGATGGCCGCGAGCGTGCCGAGCACCGTAGCCACCACGGTGGCGAGCGGCCCGACGATGAAGCTGTTTTTCGCGGCCATGCGCCACTCGTCGGACATCACGAGGTTTTCGTACCAGCGCATCGACCAGCCCGGAATCGGATAGACGAGGAAGGTGCTCGACGAGAACGAGAGCGGCACGATCGCCAGCACGGGCAGGATCAGATACAGCAGCGTGAGCACGGCGAGGCCGCGCAGCGTGAAGTACCAGATGCGTTCGATGCCCGACGTATGCGGCGCAAAAAGCGGTTTCGCGAATTTCATGGCGTGGCCTCCGTTAGCCGAGGCTCAGGTTCGTGCGCGTGAAGCGCACGTAGACGAAATACAGCACGGTCGTGGCCGCGAGCAGCAGCGCGCCGAGCGAGCACGCCATGCCCCAGTTGATCGACACGTTCGTGAAGTACGCCACGTAGTAGCTCACCATCTGGTCGGCCGGGCCGCCGAGCAGCGCGGGCGTGATGTAGTAGCCGATCGAGAGGATGAACACGAGCAGCACGCCCGCGCCGATGCCCGGATAGGTCTGCGGCACGTACACGCGCCAGAAGGCCGCGAACGGATGGCTGCCGAGCGAGACGGCCGCGCGCTGATACGTCGGCGGAATCGCCTTCATCACGCTGTAGAGCGGCAGCACCATGAAGGGCAGCAGAATGTGCGTCATCGAGATATAGACGCCCACGCGGTTGAACAGCAGCGAGAGCGGCGACGAAATGATGCCGGTGCCGATCAGCGCCTTGTTCACGAGGCCTTCGCTTTGCAGGATCACGATCCACGCGGCCACGCGCACGAGAATCGATGTCCAGAACGGAATGAGCACGAGGATCATCACGAGATTCGCGCGGCGCTCGGAGAGCGTCGAGATCCAGTACGCGAGCGGATAGCCGAGCGCGAGCGCGAACAACGTGACGAACACGCTGATCACGAAGGTGCGGCCGAAGACGGAGAGGTAGATCTGCTGGTCGGGATCGGCGGGCACGATGCTGCCGAACGCGTCCTGCTTGTGGTCGAGCGAGGCGAGCAGATAGAACGGCGAATAGCGCCCGCTGTTCTTCGCGATGGCCTGCCAGTACGCGACGTCGTTCCAGCGGTCGTCGAGTTCGACGATTTTGGCGCGCGTCTGCGCGGGCGTGAGCGTGAGCGGCTTGCCGTCGTCGTCGGCGAGCGGCATGGCGCGCGCGGTCTTCGCCACCAGCGAGCGGTAGCCCGCGATTTCCACGTTCAGGCGGCGCGCGAGCGCGCCCATGGCGTCGCCGTCCTGCACCGCCGTGAGGTCCTGCGCGAGCGCGGCATAAGCCGCGTCGGGCGGCGCGCTCTTGCGGTCCCAGCTGTGCAGCGCCGCGACCGTGTGCGGCAGCGCGGTGGCCACTTCGGGATTCTGCACGGCGCGCGTGAGCAGCGCCGCAATCGGCACGACGAAAATCAGCAACAGAAAGATCGCCAGCGGCGCGATCAGCAGCAGCGCCATCGTGCGCTTCTTCGCCTGCGCGAGGCGCAATTCGCGCTTGAGGCGCGCGCTCGATTCGCCTGCGTTGTCGGCGACGTTGGTCGCGGTCGTCATCGTTGTCACATCAAGTCTCCTGCACTGCCTCCGTTGCCGCGCGGCGCGCCCTGCTCGTTGCAAGGTGCGCCGCGCCACGGATACTTCAACGGTTCATGCGCCGATTCAGGCTGTTACTTCGCGGCCCACGAGGCGAAGCGCTGCTCCAGTTCGTCGCCGTGGTCGGTCCAGAACGTGAGGTTCTGCTGCACCGCGTTCTTGCCGTTGGCCGGCGAGTTCGGCAGGTTTGCCAGCGTCTTCTCGTCGAGCGCCTTGATGGCGTTCTGGTTCACCGGACCGTAGGCGATGTGCTTCGCGTACTCCTGCTGCGGCTTCGGCGAGAGCGTGTAGGCGATGTACTTGAGCGCCGCGTCCTTGTTCGGCGAGCCCTTCGGAATCGCCCAGTAGTCCAGATCGTAGATGCTGCCGTTCCAGACGACCTTGAGGTTCTTGCCTTCGCGCTGCGCCGCGTCGATACGGCCGTTGAAGGCCGTGGACATCACCACGTCGCCGGCGACGAGGAACTGCGGCGGCTGCGCGCCCGCTTCCCACCACTGGATGTTCGGCTTCAGTTCGTCGAGCTTCTTGAACGCGCGGTCCTGGCCCGCCTTCGTCGAGAGCACCTTGTAGACGTCCTGCGGCGCGACGCCGTCGGCCATCAGCGCGAATTCGAGGTTGTACTGCGCGCCCTTGCGCATGCCGCGCTTGCCCGGGAATTTCTTCGTGTCCCAGAAGTCGGCCCAGCTCGTGGGCGCGGTCTTGAGCTTGTCGGCGTTATAGGCGAGCGCCGTCGACCACACGAAGAAGCCCGCGCCGCACGGCTGCTGCGCGGCCTTCATGAAGTCGCTCTTGTTGCCGAGCTTCGACCAGTCGAGCTTCTCGTACAGGCCTTCGTCGCAGCCGCGCGCGATGTCGCCGGTTTCGACTTCCACCACGTCCCAGTTCACGTGCTTGGCTTCGACCATCGCCTTGACCTTGGCCTGCTCGCCGTTGTACTCGACGACCGTGATCTTGGTGCCCGACTGTGCCTGGTACGGCTCGTTGAAGGCCGCCTTCTGCGCGTTGCCATTCGCGCCGCCGAAGTTCACGACCGTGAGTTCCGCCGCGTGCGCCGCGCCGAACGAGAGTGCGAGCGTGGCCGCGACCGCCGCAACGCGCATGTTGCCGATCTTCTTCATGGTGAGTCCCTTCTCCTTGGTGGTTTGTCTTGCCGGGCCCTTCAGCACGAGAGGCGTGGCCCGGTCGTCTTCACGCGAACACGCGCAGATGTTCGGGCGCAAACTCGAGCGCGACCGGCTGGCCGGGCGCGAAACCGGCGAGCGCTTCGGTGCCGAGCGGCACCTTCACGAAGCACTCGTCCTGCTGGGGCAAACCGCAGCGCATGCGCACGTGGTCGCCGTAATAGATCAGACTGCGCGCCTCGCCCGCGATGGCGTTCGAGCCGTTCACAGCGCCGTTCACAGCGCCATTCGCGGAGAGTTTCATGCGCTCGGGACGAATGCACGCGATGGCGTCGGCGCCCGCTTGCGCGCCCGCGACGTTGCGGCCTTTGAGGCGCGTGCCGTCGGCCAGATGGATTTCGCAGAACTCGCCTTCGACCGAAGCGATCTTGCCGCGCAGACGATTGCTGTCGCCGATGAAGTTCGCGACGAACTCGTTGCACGGCGATTCATACAGACGGTCCACGCTGTCGAGCTGCTGCACGATGCCCTTGTCGAACACCGCGACGCGGTCCGACATGGTGAGCGCCTCGCCCTGATCGTGCGTGACGTAGACGAAGGTGACGCCGAGCTTCTCGTGCAGCGACTTCAGTTCGTACTGCATATGTTCGCGCAGTTGCTTGTCGAGCGCGCCGAGCGGCTCGTCCATCAGCACGAGCTTGGGCTGGAACACCAGCGCGCGCGCCAGCGCGATACGCTGTTGCTGACCGCCCGACAATTGCGCCGGATAACGCTTCGCGAAGCTTTCCATGCGCACCATCTTGAGCGCGTCGTTCACGCGCGCCGCGCGCTCGCCGGCGGGCACCTTGCGCACGCCCAGCGGATACGCCACGTTCTGCTCGACCGTCATGTGCGGGAACAGCGCGTAGTTCTGAAACACCATGCCGATGTCGCGCTTGTGCGGCGGCACGTTGTTGAGCAGCTTGCCTTCGAGGCGGATCTCGCCGCCGGTGGGAAACTCGAAGCCGGCGAGCATCATCAGACACGTGGTCTTGCCCGAGCCGGACGGCCCCAGCAGCGTCAGGAACTCGCCCTGATAGATGTCCAGATCGAGTTGCTTCACGACCAGCGTTTCGCCGTCGTAGGTCTTGCGCACGCCGCGAAAGCTGACGATCACGTCCGAGTGCTTCATCGCCCAGTCTCCTGTCTCTATTCCCGTATTGCCGCGAACCTTGCCGCGAACCGCCGATCCGGCGCGATTAAATAAATTCTGTCGCGACCATTAACCGGATCTGACGTGCGGATTACTATAGTCGGTCCCGGCTCTATCCAATGGAGCCATTTCATTATTCCTGATGGAACCACTTGGTCATGGTCATTTTGTCCGACTGGCTGGCCGCGCAGCTTGATAAGAACGACGTCGAACCCGTCTACCGCCAACTGCTGCGGCTGATGCAGCAGGCCATCCTGACCGGCAAGCTCGCGCCCGGCACCAAGCTGCCCAGCTCGCGCACGCTCGCGGGCGACCTCGGCATCGCGCGCAATACGGTGCTGCACGTCTACGACCAGTTGAGCGCCGAAGGCTACGTGCTCTCGACCACCGGCAGCGGCACCTATGTGGCCGATACACGCCCGGACTCCGCCGCCGTCGGCCCGCGCGTCGCCGCGCCTGCGCCGGACGGCGCCGAAGGCAGCGCCGCTTCCGCCGAACCCGCGACGTGCCCGCGCGGCGACATGTCCGTGCGCGGCCAGCGCCTGATCGACGAAGCGGGCGTCTCCGCCAAGCAATGGGGCGCGTTCATGCCCGGCGTGCCGGACGTGGCCGAGTTTCCCGCGCGCACCTGGAGCCGCCTGCAATCGCGGCTCTGGAAGTCGGCGAGCCACGACCTGCTGACCTACGCGCCCGGCGGCGGCTATCGTCCGCTGCGGCGCGCGTTGTCCGACTATCTGCGCGTCGCGCGCTCCGTGCGCTGCACGCCGGACCAGATCATCATCACGACAGGTATTCATCAGTCGATCGACCTCGCCGTGCGCCTGCTCGCCGACCACGGCGACCGCGCCTGGGTCGAGGAGCCGTGCTACTGGGGCGCACGCAGCGTGCTGCAAGCCTCGGGCATCAAGCTCGCGCCGATTCCTGTGGATGCCGAAGGATTGAATCCGCGCGAATCGGATCTGCGCCATCCGCCGCGCATGGCGCTCGTGACGCCGTCGCATCAGTATCCGCTCGGCATGGTGATGAGCCTCGCGCGGCGGCGCACGTTGCTCGAATACGCGCGTCAACACAAAGTGTGGATCATCGAGGACGATTACGACAGCGAATTTCGCTACGGCAGCCGGCCGCTTGCGTCGCTGCAGGGGCTCGATGAATCGGATCGCGTGATTTACGTGGGCAGTCTGGGGAAGATGCTGTTTCCGGGCTTGCGCATGGGCTATATGGTGGTGCCGGAGCGGCTTGCGGCCACGTTTCGCACGGGCGTGGCGGAGCTGTATCGCGAGGGGCAGTTGATGCAGCAGGCCGTGCTCGCGGAGTTCATCATGGATGGTTATCTGACTTCGCATGTGCGCCGGATGCGCACGCTGTATGGCGAGCGGCGGCAGTTGCTGATCGATGCGGTGACGCGGCATTTCGGTGACGCGTTACCCGTGATGGGTGATGAAGCCGGGCTGCATTTCGTGTTAGGTCTGCCCGAGCATTGCGATGATCGCGAGGTCACGGCGGCGGCTTATGACGCAGGTGTGATCGTGCGGCCGCTGGCTTCTTATTATCTCGGCAAGCAGCAGCGTAAAGGATTGCTAACAGGTTATGCGTGTGTGCCGCATGAGCATATCGAGCCCGCGTTCGCTACGCTTGCAAGGGTGATCGAGAAGTATGCGTTTGGGAAGCGGGCGGCTTGAATTCGGTGGTTGTGCGGCGGTGCCTTGACAGCGGCTATTGTGGTTTCTGGAGCAGCCCATCCGTCATTTTTTTAAGTGATAGACTCAAAAACGACAGGAAGGTTGGGTCGATCAGAAACTGCGACTCGTCGGCAGGACCGATGCGGACGACTATGTTTAAGCCTGGAGAGTGGAAGTGAAGGGACGACGCCCAGTATGAATATTCGCTTAGCCGTTAAAGCTGATTTTGACGCCATGTGGCCCATCTTTCAGCAGGTTGTCAGTGACGAAACCACTTACGTGTTTGCCCCGGACACCCCTTACGAGGACGCTTTCGCCTACTGGTTTGGTCCTGGCGTTGTCTCCTACGTCGCAGAGGATGATGGGCAAATCGTGGGCATGTATCTACTGACGGCCAACCGGCGAGACCTGGGCAACCATGTCGCCAACGCCTCGTTCATGGTCTCGCCTGGACACAGCGGTAAAGGTATTGGCCAGAGATTGGGATTGCACTGCTTGCAGGAGGCCAGGAAAGCCGGTTATGAGGCGATGCAATTCAACTTTGTGATCAGCACCAATGAAGCCGCAGTCGCGCTTTGGCAGAAGCTGGGTTTTTCGATTGTGGGAACGCTGCCCAAGGTATTTCGCCACCGAAAATTGGGCTACGTCGATGCCTATGTCATGCATCGCTTCCTGACTGATTAACGACGGATTCAACCGCCACTCCCCCGCATTCCACAAAAAAAAGCGCGCCAAAATTGGCGCGCTTTTTTTCATCCTGATCGGCTTACTTCAACCCAAAATCCACCCGCGTCGTCGCGCCCTTATCGTCGATACCCTTCGCATCGAGTTTAGGCGCCACCACGAACACGCGGCTCGGATCGACCTTCCCTTCAAAATACTGCTGCACCGCCTGCGCGCGCTTCTGCGCCAGCTCGCGCAGCGTGGCGTCGTCCACCGGCGCGTGTTCCGCGAGCGCCTGCTTCATATCGTCCTCGGGCAGCGTCTTCGTCAGCCCGATCATATTGCGCGGCTTCTTGAAATCGCCCGCCTTATAGGCCTTCTCCAGATACTTGCCGTACTCCTTCGAGTCGACCTTCACTTCCGACGTATCCACGCTTTCGCCGTTGCCCACGGTGTCCTTCACCTTCTGCTGGCGCACGAGACGATCCACGTACTGCTCGCGCAGCGCGGGCGTATCGACAGCCGGATCGACGCGGCCGATCAAATCGATCTTGATCGACGGCTTGTCGTCGAGCGCCTTGGCGATGGTGTCGAGCTTCTTCGTGTCGGCGTCGCTGAGCGTGGCCGTGCCCGGCGCGAACTCCACGTAGCCCAGTTCCTCGCCGCTGCCGCCGAACGCATTCGCGAGCAGCGAGAACGGCGCGGTCACGGCCTTCGCGATCAGGTTCAGCACTGCCTTCCAGATCAGCCCGCCGATGCTGAACTCGGGATTCGCGAGCGAGCCCGAAACTGGAATGTTCACGTCGATTTCGCCGCGCCGGTTATTGAGCAGCGAGATCGCGAGCCGCACCGGCAGCTTCGTGGCCGTGTCGTTCTGGACGTGATCGCCGAACGTCAGCTGGTCGATGAAGATATGGTTGTTCGCCGTGAGCTGATCGTCGGCGAGCTGGTAATGCAGGTCGACGTTGAGCTTGCCCTTGGTGATCGGATAGCCCGCGTACTTCGCGGAATACGGCGTGAGGTTCGTCAGCTCGATGTCGTGCGCGCTCGCCGTGAGATCGAGCGACGGCTTGGCGATCAGCGGATTCACCGTGCCCTTGATCGTGATCGGCCCGTTGGCCGCGAGCTTCGCCGAGACATCGACGGGCGCGGGCGTGGTCGACTCGGTGCCGAACGCGCCCACCGTGCCCTGAATCTGCACGAGATCGGCGGTGTAGTTCGGCTTGATGAAGTTGTCAGTGTAATTCACGCGGCCGCCTTGCAGCACAAGCTGGCCGAAGTGCAGGCGCACCGGATTCTTCGGCGGCTGCGCGGCCGTCACGGTCGCGGCCGCGCCCGACGCGGCAGCGGGCGCCGACGCCGTCTCGACCGGCGCGCTCGCGGCCTGCGGCGTGAGCGGCACCGGCTCGCGGCCGCCGCGCTGCGCGGCGCTGGTGTCGCGCGTGAGCGACTGCGCCTGACCGCTTTCGTGCGCCACCACGTCCCTGAGGTTCAGCTTGCCCTGCGCGTCGAGCAGCACGCGCCCGTAGAAGCCCGAGAAGGTCACGCGGCTCGCGTCGACATCGGTGCCGCGCGCGTCGTCGTAATTCGCCTTCAGGTTCGTGAGCGCGAGCGAGCGCCAGCCCGCGAACGGGTCGGAGGTCGCCTTGTCGAGCATGCGCACGTCCACGAGCGCCGCGTCGCCGCGATAGTTCGCGCGCGTCGCCTTGCCCTGCTCGACCGAGAGTTGCCCCTTCATGTTGAGCAGCGCGCTCGCGATCACCGCGTTCAGCTGGCTGCCGAAATACGGCTCGAACGCGGCGGCGTCCAGACGGTTCGCGTCGATCTTCAGTTGCGCCTTCAGCGGCGTGGGATTCACGTCGCCGTTGAGCGCCAGCGTGCCCTTCTTGTTGACGGTCGCCTTCAGCTCGATCGGCAGCGCATGCTTCATGTCGTCGCTGATCTGCTGGACCTTGAGGTCGAGCGGCGCGATCGAAAGCTTCACGGGGCGCGGCGTGGTGCTGTCGGTGAAGTTGACCGAGCCGCCGTTCACGCTCACCGAGTCGATCTTGTAGTGCCACGTCGGGCCTTCCTCGACCGACTTCTGCGCCGCGCGGATCGCCGTGCGCTGCGGCGCGGCCTGGTGCGTGTCCGCCAGCGCCATCAGATCGATCTTGCCGTTCTTCAGGCGCTCGGCGTTGACGGCGAGACCCGTCGCATCCACCGACGCGATCTGCGCCGTGCGGGCCGCCAGATCGACCTGGGTCAGCTTCACGGTGCCCTTCGTGAGCGCGAGCGCGGGCGTCTTCGCGCCGCGCGCGGCGACTTTGATCGCGTCGAGATTGAGCGTGCTCGTGCCGACCGTCACGGCGGCGGGCTGCTTCGCCCAGTTCGCGTTGATGGTGGAATCGAGGCTCAGCTTGCCGTCGACGACCTGCGCGGGCGTGACGTTGTCGATATACGGTTGGAGCGGCGGCAGGCCGATCGCGTTGAGCGCGATCTTCGCGTCGGCGGTTTTCGCAGCCATGCCGAAGTTGCCCGAGACCTGCACCGTGCCGCCATCGGGCGCGGCGAGCGCGAGCGTGTAGGCGGCGGGCTGCTTTGCCGTCGACGAGAAATTGGCGAGCGTCGCCGTGACGTTGCCGAGGTCGAGCCGCACGGGCCGCGCGGCGGCTTCGTCGTCCACGTGCAGCGTGCCGCCCGTGAGCGCGAACTGGCGGATCGAGAGATCGAGCGGCGGCGCCTTTTCAGCGCTCGCGGCGTTCGCGGCGGTCTGCGCGCCCGACGCCGCAGCCGCGACGCTGGCCGACGCGCCGCTCGCCGCCGCAGCGGCCTCGGCCTTCGCGGCGGGCGCGTTGGCGAGCTTTTCGAGGCTCAGCACGCCGGCCTTGTCGCGCGCGACCCAGAGCGTCGGCGCGTCGATGCGGATCTGGTCGAACTGATAGCGATTGGCGAACGGCTCGAGCGCATTCGCCGCCACGTGCAGGCTGCGCGCGTTGAGTAGCGGCGCGCCTGCGTTGTCGCTGGCGTCGATATCGTTGAGGTCGGTCGTGCCCGAGACGCGCAGCGTCGGCTTCTCGCCCGACATCACGAAATCGAGCTTGAGATTCGTCGAGAGCTTGCCGCTTTTCAGCGTGACCGGCAGTTTCGACGGCGAGTAGGTGAGCAGCTTCGGCACGTCGAGATCGGCGAGCTGCAGTTCGACTTCCGACTCGCGCGAGGCGGCGAACGGCTTGGTCTTGCCGTCGATGGCGAGCGTGCTCGCGCCGTCGATGCGCGCGCGCAGCATCGGCTGCACGAAGATATCGGTCTTGGACGGCAGCGTGGCGATGAACGGAATGCCCAGCGTCCAGCGGTCGATCACGTGCTTCTCGTTGAGCAGGCGGTCGTCGAAGGTGATCTGGCCGTTCTCCACGCGGATGTTCGAGACGGAGAACTCGGCGGGCTTGCTGTCCGGCTTGGCGGACGGCTTCGAGAACTTGTCGATCAGGTCCGAGAAGTTGAAGCGCTGCGCATCGAGACGCACGATGGTCGCGCGCGGCGAGTCGAGCCGCACTTCGTCGACGATGGGCGCGAGGCGGAACAGCGACGACCACGACGGCTTCACCACGAGCCGTTCGACGTCGAAGAAGTCGCCCTGGCCGCCGCGCTCGCCGATATGCACGCGATCGGCTTCGAGCCGCAGCGTGTACGGATTGAGCGCGATGCGGCCGATCGTGACGGGGCGGTCGAGCTGCTCGCTCAACTGTCGTTCGGCCAGGTGGCGGATCAGCGGCGGCGCGGCGAAGAAGCCGAGCAGGCCGAACACCACGAGGAAGATCAGGACGCCCGTGAAGATGCGCCGGGTGCGGGGCGCGCGCGCAACGGCGCGTACCGATTGCAGGGAAGTCGTCAGCGATGCTTTGTTGATGCTTGCCATGCTTGCTGGCCAATGACGCGGCAAGCGATTGCCGCGGAGTGAAAGACTGGGGCGATTTTGTCGGAAAAGTCCGACAGCCGGAAGTATAGGCCCGATGCCATTTCACGCGGCGGTAAAACGCGCGGCGTCGTGGGTTTTGCGCATGGCACAGTGCGGCGCGGCGCTCTCTGCGCGCATGCAGCGCGCGGCCAGGTAAGAGGTTTGTTGGCGTCAGCGAGCGGACGAGGCGCGCTTCGGAGCGGCGACGTTCGTCGAGATGAAATGCAACGGCGGCGCACATCCCAGGAAGGATGGCGCCGCCGTTTCATGCGCGAGTCATCGACTCGCGAAGGTCACTGACAGGTCACTGACGCTCGACCGCGGGCGGCTGCCACGAGCCGTCGGTCGCTTGCGGCTTCGGTGCGTAGAGGCGCAGCACGAGGCGGAAATCGCCCTTCGGCACCGGCACCCAGTTGACGCCGCCGCGCGGACGCTCGGCGCTCACGTGGACGTCGAGCGAGCCGTCGCGGTTGCGGCGCGCGCCGTTGCGGTCGCCGAACGCGACGCGCACCGGGCCGTCGCCGTCGAGCGCGCCGTCCGTCGTGTAGGCCGTGATCGACCAGAAGCCGCGCACCGGCGGCAACTGCTTCGCCGTGAAGTGGATCACGTAGCGGTTCGCGCCGTTGAGCGCGTGGCCGTCGCTGTCCTGGGCGACGCGCGCGCGCACTTCGTCGAGGCTCGTCGGCAGGCCCGGCGACGTGTAAGCCGCGTAGGCGCGCAGGGCGTAGTCGGGACCGTAGTTGCCCGAGTCGTCGCCGATCCAGAGCCAGCCGTTGCCCGCCAGCAGATTCGCGGGCGGCGTGGCGACGCGCGTGCGGCCGTCCGCGAAGCCCGCCGCCACGAGCGCGGCGTCCTTCGAGCCCGACGGCAGCTGCGCCGTCTCGCCCGCGTGCACGCCGATGTCACCGAGAATCTTGATCGCGTGCGGATCGTCGGGCATCGACGGGTTGTCGTCGATCGCCTGCGCGAGACGCGTGAAGAAACCGTTTGCATCGAGCGCCGCGACCTGCGCGCCCGGCGTGCCCGTGGCGACCGGATCGCCGCTCAGGCCAGCGCCCGCGTCGGCGTCGGCTTGCGCGCCGCGCTTACCGCGTTCGTCCCAGGCCGACAGCGGCGCCACGCGGATGCCATGTTGCAGACGGCGCACCGCCGCGAGATCGCCGCCGCCGCGCGTCTGGATGCGCGCGAGGAACCACACGTAGCGCGTGCTCACTTCGATGCGCTTCACGCGCGCGGGCAGCGTGCCTTGCCAGCCGGCGGGCACGAACGCAATCGTTTGCGCCTTCTGACCGGCGACGCGCTCCTTCGGCGGCGCAGCCGTCGACCAGACGACATTGGTCCACATGTCGAGCGCGCGGGCATCCATATAGCGGCCGTGCGTGTCGGGCAGCGCGACGATCACCGGCTCGCGGCTCACGTCGAACCAGCCGGACGAGGCCAGCGTGTCGAGATTCGGTTCGGGCGGGCTGGAGGCGCCGACGGGCGGCAGCGATTGCGCGTGGCGCAGCGTGTTCGGCGCGGCCTGGCCGGGCGCGCTGCCGGTGGCGGCTTCGCGCGAGACGTCCATCAGGACGAGCGGATAGCCGAACACGTAGGAATCCGACACCTCGTCCTTGACCCAGCCGTTGCTCTTGGGCGCGACGCCCGCGGGCGCGGAGGCGCAACCGGCAATCAGCGCGATCCCCGCCAACGCGGCGCAGGTGCGGATAAAGGGAAACTCTCGGCGTTTTCTTTTCATTTGTAGATATAGGTGCGAAGCAGGGGCGGTCCATGAAGTGACGTCGACCGGCTTCCGACGCGGCGCGCGGCCCCCCCAAGGGCCGTGGTCTCGTGCGCGCAGCAGGGTGCCATGCCGCCGGGTGGTATCGTATCGCCCGCGCCTTGCCGTGAAAAGTCTGACGGACGTAAATATGCTTTGTGGGGCGTGGGGGGATTGGCGGGCGGCGAACTGGCGCCAAAACGCGCGCCGTGCGGCAAAATCGCCCCCTTGACCTTCCCATCATGGGAACGTAGATACTGCGTCAGGTCGAATCGTTATTGCGCGTCATCGTGTTCGCGCCCCACCATCATGAACGAACCTCTCGTTGCCGACACCGCCGCCGCCAGCCGCGTCGCCGAGCTTGAAATCCACGGCATGACCTGCGCCTCGTGCGCGATGCGTGTCGAAAAAGCGCTGGCGAAAGTGCCGGGCGTCACGCGCGCGTCGGTGAATCTCGCGACGGAAAAGGCCACCGTCGAAGCCACGGCCGACGCCGATGCCGATGCCGATGCCGACGCCGCCGCGTCCTCGTCTTTCGTCGACCGCCTGGTCGCCGCCGTCGAAAAGGCCGGCTACGAAGCCGCGCCTGTCCCCGGCGAAGACGCCCCCTCCGACTCCCCCGCCACCGCGCATTTCGCCATCGGCGGCATGACCTGCGCCGCGTGCTCGAACCGCGTCGAGAAAGTGCTCGCCAAAGTGCCCGGCGTGGCCAGCGTCAGCGTGAATCTCGCGACCGAGGAGGCCGCCGTCACGCTGAACGGGCCGCTGTCCGGCGAACTGAGCGACCAACTCGTCGCCGTCGTAAAAAAGGCCGGTTACGAGGCCACGCCGATCATCAAGGACGCGCCCGCCGGCTCAGCCGCCGATGCCGCCACGGACTCCCCCGCCCACGGCGGCGCCCCGTCGCGCGCCGCCGCCGCCGAGGACGCCGCGCGCCGCGAACTGCGCGCCGTGCTGATCGCCGCCGTGCTCACCGCGCCGCTCGTCGTGCCGATGTTCGGCCACTGGCTCGGCCTGCACGGGATGCTGCCCGCCGCCGCCCAGTTCGTGCTCGCGTCGATCGTCCAATTCGGCTTCGGCGCGCGCTTCTACCGCGCCGCCTGGAAGGCCGTGCGCGCGGGCGCGGGCAACATGGATCTGCTGGTCGCGCTCGGCACCTCGGCCGCGTGGGGCGTGAGCGTCTACGCGATGCTCGCGCATCCCGGCGAGACCGCGCATCTCTACTTCGAGGCGTCGGCGGTCGTGATCACGCTGGTGCGCTTCGGCAAGTGGCTCGAAGCGCGCGCCAAGCGCCAGACCACCGACGCCATCCGCGCCCTCAACGCGCTGCGCCCCGAGCGCGCGCGTCTGCGCGAGAACGGCGCGGAGCGCGAGGTGCCGCTCGCGCAGGTGCGCGTCGGCGCGATCGTGGTCGTGCGGCCCGGCGAGCGTCTGCCGACCGACGGCGTCGTGCTCGAAGGCCGCAGCCATATCGACGAATCGCTGATCACCGGCGAAAGCCTGCCGGTGCCGAAGGAGCCGGGCAATCCCGTCACCGCCGGTTCGATCAACGGCGAAGGGCTGATCGCGGTGCGCACGACGAAGATCGGCGCGGAAACCACGCTCGCGCGCATCATCCGCCTCGTGGAAAGCGCGCAGGCGGAGAAAGCGCCGATCCAGCGTCTCGTCGACCGCGTGAGCGCCGTGTTCGTGCCCGCGATCCTCGTGATCGCCGCGATCACGCTGGGCGGCTGGCTGCTCGCGGGCGCTTCCGCCGAAACCGCGATTCTCAACGCCGTGGCCGTGCTTGTGATCGCCTGTCCGTGCGCGCTCGGGCTCGCCACGCCCGCCGCGATCATGGCGGGCACCGGCGTCGCGGCGCGCCACGGCGTGCTGATCAAGGACGCCGAATCGCTCGAAACGGCTCACAACGTCGGCGTGGTCGCGTTCGACAAGACCGGCACGCTCACGCTCGGCCAGCCGTCGCTCACGGCGTTCGAACCGGCCGCCGGCTTCGCGCGCGACGAGGCGCTCGCGCTCGCCGCCGCCGTGCAGCAGCACAGCGATCATCCGCTCGCGAAGGCCGTCGTGAAGGCTTACGCCGACGCCTCGCAAGGCGCGCCGCTGCCCGCCGCCGCCGAGGCGCGCGCGGTGCCCGGTCGCGGCGTGCAGGCGCAGGTCGAAGACTGGCGGCTCGCGATCGGCAGCGCGCGCTGGGTCGCGGAACTCGCGCTCGACGTGCCGTCCGCGCTCGCGGCGCGCGCCAGGTCGCTGGAGGCCGAAGGCAACACGATTTCGTGGTTGATCGGGACGCGTTCCGCTGCACAGCCCGATGCACAACCGAACGCACAACCCGACACCGTGCTCGCCCTGCTCGCATTCGGCGACACCGTGAAGCCGACCGCGCGCGACGCCATCGCGCGTCTGAAGTCGATGGGCATCCGCAGCGTGCTCGTGACCGGCGACAACGCGGGCAGCGCGCAAGCCGTCGCGGCGGAACTCGGCATCGACGAAGTCCACGCGCAGGTGCTGCCCGACGACAAGGCGCGCACGATCCGCGACCTCAAGATCCGCACCGGCTCGATCGTCGCGATGGCCGGCGACGGCATCAACGACGCACCCGCGCTAGCCGCCGCCGACATCGGCATCGCCATGGCGACGGGCACCGACGTGGCGATGAACGCGGCGGGCATCACGCTGATGCGCGGCGATCCGGCGCTCGTGGCCGCCGCCATCGACATCTCGCGGCGCACGTGGCGCAAGATCCAGCAGAACCTCTTCTGGGCGTTCATCTACAACCTGATCGGGATTCCGCTCGCCGCCTTCGGCCTGCTCAATCCGATGCTCGCGGGCGCGGCGATGGCGTTCTCCAGCGTGAGCGTGGTGACCAACGCGCTGCTGCTGCGAACCTGGCGCGACAGACGCTGAAGCGCCCCGCTTCCCCAAGCGCTCACCTCTTCCAGTCAAGCGCGCGATGGCCACCGCCGTCGCGCGCTTTTTTTCGTCCCACTATTTCGCTTTCCCATTTATTGCACAGATTGCAATGCGTTATTTTCGTGTGCGAAGTATTCGCGGTTGCGTGCTAACGCCGCGCTAACGCGCGATTATTGCGACAAATGCATTGTGCACGCGCAGTGCGGCGCGTTATTCATCTGAAGATATAACGCAAAAATCGCGCTTTTCCCGCGCATTTCCTGCTCTCCACGCCGATTTTCGTTGCGCGCGCGTGCATTTTTTCGCTCACCCCTCAAGGATTCAAAAAGCTGGCCGTAAATCGTTTGCCAGCGCTTCGAAAGCGCCCGGTCCCTCCGCTTTATTCTTTTCAGGAACCGCTTCAATGATTCCATCCGTCCAGCGACGCACGAGCGTCGGCGTGCGGCTCGCGCTGCGTTCGTGCGTGCTCGTCGCGGCGATCTTCGCGGCCTTCACGTGGGCGCTCACTCACAGCGCCGCCACGCAGGTCGGCGACCAGGTGCGCGCGCGCATCGCCGAGAAGGACCGTTCGGTCGCCTCGACGATCGCCCTCATCGACAGCGCGCTCGACGCCGAAGTCGACCGCTCGATGTCGCTCTTTGCGAGCTTCCTGCCCGGCGAGTTCGCGCTCGATCCCACCCAGACCGTCGACATCAACGGCAAGGCCACGCCGACTTTCAAGGTCGGCGACCATGTGCTGAACCTCGACTTTTCGATTCCCGATCAATTCCTCGCGCGCAGCGGCGCCATCGCGACCGTGTTCGCGCGCAGCGGCGACGACTTCGTGCGCGTGACGACCTCGCTGAAAAAGCAGGACGGCTCGCGCGCGATTGGCACGCTGCTCGACCGCAAAGGCCCGGCTTACGAGCCGATCGTCGGCGGGCGCAGCTTCGCGGGCCTCGCGCAGCTGTTCGGGAAGCAGTACATCACCGAATACCGGCCGATCACGGATGCGAGCGGCAAGGTGATCGGCGCGTTGTTCGTGGGCGTCGACGTCGACAAGCAGATCGATGCGATCAAGTCGGAAATCGGCAAGCTCAAGCTCGGCGAAACCGGCTATTACTTCGTGCTGGATGCGTCGAACGGCGCCACGCGCGGCAATTTCCTCGTGCATCCCGCCGACGCGGGCAAGCATTACGACGACGCCAACGCGCCGTACACGCGCATGCTCGACGCGGGCGAAGGCACGTTCGAGTTCACCGGCGCCGACGCCTCGCTCGGCGAGCGCGACTCGCGCGCGAAACTGGTCTCGTTCGTGAGCGCGCCGCAATGGCAATGGCTGGTGGGCGGCGTGGTGCCGCGCGACGAGATCATGGCCGAGGTGAACGCCACGCGTAACCGCTTCGCCGCGATCGGCTTCGTGCTCGTGGTGCTGTTCGCCGCGCTCTCGATCTACGCGGCGCGCCGCATGGTGAGCCAGCCGCTCGACGCCGCCGCGCACGCCGCGGGCCGTCTCGCGGCGGGCGACCTCACGGTGCGCATCGGCGCATCGCTCGATTCGCGCGGCACGCAATCGACGCATGCTTCATCCGTGGCGCACGACGACTCGCAAACGCAAGGCGCCGACGAAATCGGCCGCCTCACGCGCGCGATCGACGGCATCGGCGTGGGCCTCGCGCAAATCGTGTCGCAGGTGCGCAGCGCAAGCGCGCAGATGAGCGACGGCACCTCGCGCATCGCGCAAGGCAGCGGCGAAATCGCCGAACGGATCGCGAGCCAGGCGAGCAGCCTCGAAGAAACGGCGGCGAGCATGGAAGAAATCACCTCGACCGTGCAGCAGAACGCCGATCACGCGCAACGCGCCAACACCGTGGTGACGGGCGCCGCCGACGCCGCGCTCGAAGGCGGCCGCGCCGTCGAACGCGTGGTCGCGACGATGCAGGACATCAGCCGCGCCTCGCAGAAGATCGGCGACATCACGAGCGTGATCGACGGCATCGCGTTCCAGACCAATATCCTCGCGCTGAACGCCGCCGTCGAAGCCGCGCGCGCGGGCGAGCACGGCAAGGGCTTCGCCGTGGTGGCGAGCGAAGTGCGCGCGCTCGCGCAGCGCAGCGCGGCCGCCGCCAAGGAGATCGCCGAACTGATCACCGAATCGACCTCGACCGTCGATACTGGCTACCGCATCGCGGGCGAAGCGAGCACGACGATGCGCGACATCGTCACGCGCGTGGAGGAAGTGCGCTCGATCATCGCCGAGATCAGCGTGGCGTCGCGCGAGCAGTCGGGCGGCATCGAGCAGGTGAATATCGCCGTCTCGCAGATCGGCGAAGCCACGCAGCAAAATGCCGTGCTGGTCGGCGACGCCGAACGCGCCGCCGCCGCGCTCTCCGAGCAGGCCGCGACCCTCGCGGAACTCGTGAGCGTGTTCAAGGTGCGGGGATAACGGCGCTTAGGTGAGCTTAGGTGCGCTCAGGTGCGCTTGAATGCGCGCCTGCTGAAACGAAAAAAGCCGGACGGTGCGCGATGCGCCGTCCGGCTTTTTTATTCGATGCGAAGCACGCCGCTTCGCGACTCGCGCCTTAGCGCACGATCGTCGCGCGGCTCGCGAGCGCCTGCACGCGCTGGTTCACCGCAGCGTCCAGCGACTCGGCCTTCAGTTGACGGCGGATTTCCTCCTTCACCTCGGCGTAGCTCTGCACCTTCATCGGACGCTTGTCCTGCAGCTTGACGACGACCCACGCGTCGCCCGACTTGACCGGTTGCGGCGCGACACCGCCCACCTGCAATTGCGAGATGGCCTGCGCGACTTCGGTCGGCACGCCGCGCGTCTTGCCGTCGACCACGGGCGTCTTGAAGCTCACCCACGGCATCTGGCCGCCGTTCGCCTTCGACGGCGCCACGCTGTACTGACGTGCGAGCGCGTCGAATGCCTGCCCCGCCTTCGACTGCGCGATCACGTTCTGCGCGGCGGCCTGATCGGCGACGACGATCAGTTGCGGCTTGAACTCGTTCTGGCCGAGTTCCGCGTTCACGGCGTCGTAGCGCGCCTTGATCTGGCGCTCGGTCGGCTCAGCCGGGTGCACGTTCGCTTCCAGCCACGCGCGGACCGCGACGTCGGTCTTCTCGCCTTCGGCGGCCTGAGCGACTTCGGGACGCGTGTCGAAATGGTCGTGCACGGCCTGCTGACGCAGCAGCTCGCGCGCGATCAGGCCATCGCGCAAGGCAACGCGCAGTTGCGGCGCGTCGGGCGCGCCATTGGCGGCGACCTTGCGTGCAAGCTCGTCGAGCGCCGACTGCGGAATGGCCACGCCGTTGACGACGGCAATCGCCCCGGCAGGCAGCGCCGACGACGACGCGGCGGAGGGTTCGCCCGCCGCGTGCGTGAGCGTGGGCAGCGCGGTGCTGACCGCCACGGAGGTGAAAGCGGTCACGCACAGGGTGCGGATCAGGTTGGACATGCGGATCACTTCGGAACTCCAAGGTTTGAATGCGGAGGCGCTTCGCGGCGCTGGCCGGATTGTCACGGCGAATCGAGCGAATCTAGCGGAGATTCGTTTCGGAATGCGTCAGCAATTGTCAAAGCGCGCGAGTTCCTACTTTGAGCGTGACTTAGGTCAGCATAAAAATCGGCCTGCTTCGTGGCCTGCTTCGTGGCCGTTTTGAAGAACGGCTTAAGGATCAAGGCCCTGGCGAAGATGCGGACAGCTTGTCCACAGGGCTGCCAACAATTTCTGTGGACAACCAGGTGCCTGTTTTCTGGTCAGTGTGTGCTGTGTGCCAAATCCTGGCATCGCTTTAAAAAACTCAGTCGGATCAGCGAGTTGGCCAAGTCACCCAAAGGTTACTCACAGGGCTATCAACGAAAACTGTGGAGAACTTTGTGTGCTGCGGTGGGGCTGCGCTTCCCCCAAGCTAATCCGCCCTTTCAATACTCCCCCTCGCCATCCTCCTCCACCCCACCAAAATCCGCCCGCATCGCTCGCGCAATCGTTCGCTCGACGGCGCTCGTCGCCACTTTCTCCAGGCGCACGCGCATGAAACTCGCCTGCTCACGCTCCACGATCGCGTTGCGCTCATCGAGATACTCCAGGCTCACCACCGTGAACCGCGACTCGAACCAGCCGAGATACCAGAACCACTCCGCGTAGTAGATCCATGACCGCTCATTGAACGCGCGCACGTGTGTCGGGTCCTGCCACGCGGCGAGCGCCTTTTCATAAGGCACCTCGATCAACATCTGCGCACCGTGCTTCAACAAGTGCAAACAGTTCGTCATGAGCCGCGGCAGATCGCCAACGTGTTCGAGCACGTTATTCGCGTAGATGAACGACAACGAATCCGCGCACAACTCCACCGGGCCGACCGTCGCGCAATCGATACGCGCAGGCAGTTCGAGCGGCGCGGACAGATCAAGCAGCGCATCCGGTTGCGCCTGTTCGAGAATATCGACGTTGAACCAGCCCGGCATATAGTCCTTGCCCGAACCGATATGCAAACGCTCGGGCCGCCACGGCGTGCTGGCCCCGGTTCGCGTCGCGAAGTGGCGCTCAGCCCGAGCAAGCACCTCGGCGTACTGATCGAGCACATCGTGTGATGTGAAATTCCGCAGCTTCGCACGCGCCGCATCCGCGAATTCCGGCGCGCGAAAATCGCGCTCGAAAAACGGCTTGATCGCATCGGGCGCAACCCAAAACACACTGTCCTCGAATTGCTGCGGCGGCGCGGCGCGCGCCGAGCGTTCGCTGATCACCGGCGTCCCCAGCGACAGACACTGGAACACGCGTGCCTGTTCGAAGCGCGCGCTCTCGTAGAAATGGCAATTGAACACGGCTTTCGCGCGCCGGATTTCCACGTCGCGCTCCGGGCCGAAGATGCCGTACGGCAGCACGGCGACACGGCATCCGCCGGCCTCGATCTGCTGGAGCATGGCCATGCGCCGCTCGTTCATGCTGCCGAAAAACAGCAGATCGACGGGACGCTCCTCGATCGGCATGACGGGCTCGCGCGACAGATACGGCGCGTGACCGAACGACACGATCGCGACATCCGCGTCTTTGCGATAAGCCGCTACGTTGGCCGCGTCGTAATCGACCACCATCGACGCCGCCAGCAGCTGCAAATACGCCTGCGACACCCGCGAGCCGCCCTCGCCCAACTGCTCCAGATTCACGAACACACAGCGAAAGCGCTCCGTGAGCCCCGTCTCGAACCCGGCATGCGCGCCGAAAACGAAGTTAAGCGCATCGTGCCGCAACCGGTTCTTCCCGAGGCTCACCTGCGCGCCCAGGCGCCTGAACTGATGACGAAAGAAGCGCGCCTGATCGAGGAAACCCAGCGCGTGGACGTTTCCGCCGGGCTGGACGATGCAAAGGTGGATCGGCGATGTGAGCATGGTCGTGGCAATCGCAAAGCGTGACGATCAGGAAGCCGCAACTATGTGGGCATCTGGGCAAGCCATCGCGCTCACGCCCCTCCCCCTTGCGCCCGATCAACCCCCGCGCAAAACCCGCGCCCCCAATAACTCGATGCTGTTACCGTGCGCGCTCAATTTCGCCTGAGCGCCGACCCGCACGCGCGCCAGGCGCCACGCACCAGCCCGAGCACCGCTTCATGACGCCCGCCTCCGCCCCGCCCTTGCGCCGCAAGATCGCCGCCATCTACGCCTTTCTGCTGGCCCTGAATACGGGTGCGTGGCTGTGGGCCATCTGCGTGTTCCGCGATCATCCGGCGCTGCTCGGCACGAGTCTGCTCGCGTGGTCGCTGGGCCTGCGTCACGCTTTCGACGCCGATCACATCGCCGCCATCGACAACGTCACGCGCAAGCTCATGCAGGCCGGGCAGCGTCCACTCGAAGTCGGCCTTGCGTTCTCGCTCGGCCACTCGACGATCGTTGTAATCGCAACCATCGTCATCGCCGCTACGGCGGCCTCGTTCCAGGGGCCGCTGGAAAAATTTCGCGACACCGGCGCGCTGATCGGCACCTGCGTCTCGGCGGCGTTTCTGTTCGCAATCGCGCTGCTCAATCTGCTGATCCTGCGTTCGGTGTTGCGCACCTACCGGCGCGTGCGGCGCGGCGAAGCCTGGAGCGAAGCCGATCTCGACGTCCTGCTCGCGGGCCGCGGCCTGCTCGCACGGCTGCTGCGCCCGCTCATGCGCCTCGTCACGCGCGGCTGGCACATGTATTTCCTCGGCTTCCTGTTCGGTCTCGGCTTCGACACGGCGAGCGAAATCGGCCTGCTCGGCATCGCCGCCGCGAGCGCCACGCAAAACCTGCCGATCTGGTCGATCCTCGTGTTCCCCGCGCTGTTCACGGCCGGCATGACGCTCGCCGACACCACCGACAGCCTGCTCATGCTCGGCGCCTACGGCTGGGCGCTCGACGATCCGCTGCGCAAGCTGCGCTACAACCTCGCGATGACCGCGCTCTCGGTCGTCGTGGCGATCGTCGTGGGCGGCATCGAGGCGCTGTCGCTGATCGGCCAGCGGCTGCATCTCGAAGGCGGCGGCTGGCGCGTCGTCGACACGCTCGGCGACCAGTTGGGCCTCGGCGGCTTCGTGGTCGTCGGCCTGTTCGCCGTCGGCTGGCTCGCGTCGATGGCGCTCTTTCGCGCGCGCTCGGGCGCGTCCGCCTCGCGCGCGCCCGCCCGCCATTCCTGATGTTTTCTGACAGTGCAGCAACGCGGCTTGCCGCCGAATAAGCCCGCACGCATCGGAATTATCCGATAGCCATTCTGAATTGATGCTCGTCAAAACAAGATGGGCATCCAAGCCAGATGATTCCAGTTTTTCGCAGCCCACAAGGTCAATCAAAGGAGGCCATCTTGGAGACGTTCTACGACGCCATGCGCGCACAGGGTGTGACGCGGCGCAGCTTCCTGAAGTTCTGCAGCCTCACGGCCACCGCGCTCGGGCTCGGTTCGGCGTTCGTGCCGCGCATCGCGCACGCGCTCGAAACGCGGCCGCGCACGCCGGTCATCTGGCTGCACGGGCTCGAATGCACGTGCTGCACCGAATCGTTCATCCGCAGCGCGCACCCGCTCGCGAAGGACGCGATTCTCTCCATGATCTCGCTCGACTACGACGACACGATCATGGCCGCCGCCGGCCACCAGGCCGAGGCCATCCTCGAAGACATCCGCACGAAGTACAAGGGCAATTACATCGTCGCCGTGGAAGGCAATCCGCCGCTCAACGAAGACGGCATGTTCTGCTTCCCCGGCGGCGAGCCCTTCGTCGAAAAGCTCAAGCGCGTGAGCGCCGACGCCAAGGCCGTGATCGCCTGGGGCGCGTGCGCCTCGTGGGGCTGCGTGCAGGCGGCCAAGCCCAATCCCACGCGCGCCACGCCGATCGCCGACGTGATCCTCGACAAGCCCATCGTCAAGGTGCCGGGCTGCCCGCCGATCCCCGAAGTGATGGCCGCCGTGATCACCTACATGGTCACCTTCGACCGCCTGCCGCCGCTCGACCGCCAGGGGCGTCCGAAGATGTTCTACGGCCAGCGCATCCACGACAAATGCTATCGGCGCCCGCACTTCGACGCGGGCCAGTTCGTCGAAAGCTGGGACGACGAAGGCGCGCGCAAGGGCTACTGCCTCTACAAGATGGGCTGCAAAGGGCCAACCACCTACAACGCCTGCTCGACGGTGCGCTGGAACGACGGCGTGTCGTTCCCGATCCAGTCGGGCCACGGCTGTCTGGGCTGCTCGGAAAACGGCTTCTGGGACAAGGGTTCGTTCTACGACCGCGTGGTCGACATCAACCAGTTCGGGATCGAGCAGAACGCCGACCGCATCGGCATGAGCGTCGCGGGCGTGGCGGGCGCGGCCATCGCGGCGCATGCGGTCGTCAGCGCGATCAAGAGCACGGTGCTCAAGCGCAACGACCTCAAGCCGCTGCACGAAACGAACGACAACAACAATCATCAGGAGCCCCGACAATGAGCTACGCAACCCAGGGCTTCACGCTCGACAACAGCGGCCGACGCGTGATCGTCGACCCGGTCACGCGCATCGAAGGCCACATGCGCTGCGAGGTCAATCTCGACAGCAACAACGTCATCACCAACGCCGTGTCCACGGGCACGATGTGGCGCGGCCTCGAAGTCATCCTCCGGGGCCGCGATCCGCGCGACGCGTGGGCCTTCGTCGAACGCATCTGCGGCGTGTGCACGGGCACGCACGCGCTCACCTCGGTGCGCGCGGTGGAGAACGCGCTCGGCATCGCGATTCCCGAGAACGCGAACCTCATTCGCAATCTGATGCAGGCCACGCTGTGGGTGCACGACCACCTCGTGCACTTCTATCACCTGCACGCGCTCGACTGGGTCGACGTGGTGAGCGCGCTCAACGCCGATCCGAAGCGCACCTCCGAACTCGCGCAGAGCATTTCCGACTGGCCGCTGTCGTCGCCGGGTTACTTCCGCGATCTGCAATCGCGGCTGAAGCGGTTCGTCGATTCGGGCCAGCTCGGGCCGTTCCGCAACGGCTACTGGGGCCATCCGGCCTACAAGCTGCCGCCCGAAGCGAATCTGATGGCCGTCGCGCATTACCTCGAAGCGCTCGATTTCCAGAAGGAAATCGTCAAGGTCCATACGGTGTTCGGCGGCAAGAATCCGCATCCGAACTGGCTCGTGGGCGGCGTGCCCTGCGCGATCAATATCGACGACGTGGGCGCGGTCGGCGCGGTCAACATGGAGCGCCTGAATCTCGTTTCGCAGATCATCGACCGCACGATCGAATTCGTGCAGAAGGTGTATCTGCCCGACGTCGTCGCGATCGCCTCGTTCTACAAGGACTGGGCGGCGATCGGCGGCGGCATTTCGGGCCAGTCGGTGCTCTCGTACGGCGACTTCCCCGACCACGCCAACGACTACAGCGACAAGAGCCTGCTGGTGCCGCGCGGCGCCGTCGTGAACGGCAACTTCAACGAGATTCTGCCCGTCGATCTGCACAACCCCGAGGAAGTGCAGGAGTTCGTCGCGCACTCGTGGTACCGCTATCCCGACGGCAAGCAGGGCCTGCATCCGTTCGAAGGCGTGACGGAGCCGCATTTCGAACTGGGCGGCGCGACCAAAGGCCATCGCACGAAGATCGAGCAGATCGACGAATCGGGCAAGTATTCGTGGATCAAGGCGCCGCGCTGGCGCGGCCACGCGATGGAAGTGGGCCCGCTCGCGCGCTATCTGATCGGCTATCACCAGAATCGCGCAGACATCCGCGAGCCGGTGGACGCGCTGCTCGCGAAGCTCGGCGCGCCCGTTTCCGCGCTCAATTCCACGCTCGGCCGCACGGCCGCGCGCGCGCTCGAAGCCGACTGGGCCGCCACGAAGATGAAGTACTTCTTCGACCGCCTGATCGGCAATCTCAAGGCCGGCGACACGGCCACCGCGAACGTCGACAAGTGGGAGCCCGCGTCGTGGCCCGCGCAGGTCAAGGGCGTCGGCTTCACCGAAGCGCCGCGCGGCGCGCTCGGCCACTGGATCCAGATCCGCGACACGAAGATCGACAACTACCAGTGCATCGTGCCCACCACGTGGAACGGTTCGCCGCGCGACGAGCAAGGCCAGATCGGCGCGTTCGAGGCCAGCCTCATGAACACGAAGATGGCGAAGCCCGACGAGCCGCTCGAAATCCTGCGCACGCTGCATAGCTTCGATCCGTGTCTCGCCTGCTCGACGCACGTGATCGGGCCGGCGGGCGAGGAACTCGTCAACGTTCAGGTGCGCTAAGGCGCGCAAGCGAGGTCGCAATGTCCAGGCAAAAGCAACTCAAGACCTATGGTTTCGACGGCAACGCGCCCGCCGAATTCGAAGGCAAGCGCGTCACGTCGGTCTATGTGTACCAGGCGCCCGTGCGCCTGTGGCACTGGCTCACCGTGCTCGCCGTGATCGTGCTCACCGGCACCGGCTTTCTGATCGGCAAGCCTGTGCTGCCCACGCTTTCGGGCGAGGCCAGCGCGCATTTCATGATGGGCTGGCTGCGCTTCGCGCACTTCACGGCAGGCTACGTGCTCGCCGTGGGGCTCGTGTTCCGCGCGTGCTGGGCGTTCTTCGGCAATCACTTCTCGCGCGAGATGTTTCTCGTGCCCATCTGGGACCCGCAGTGGTGGCGCGAACTCTTCTACGAGTTCCGCTGGTATCTGTTCCTCGCGCGCTATCCGAAGAAATACGTGGGCCACAATCCGCTCGGGCAACTCGCGATGTTCGGCTTTTTTGTCGTCGCCGTGCTGATGTGCGTGAGCGGCTTCGCGCTCTATGGCGAAGGTCTCGGCACGAAAAGCTGGGCCTCGTACACGTTCGGCTGGGTCATCTCGCTCGTCGGAGAAAACAGTCTCGCGCTGCATGGCTGGCACCGTCTCGGCATGTGGAGCATCGTGCTGTTCGTGATGATTCACGTGTACGCGGCCATCCGCGAAGACATCATGTCGAAGCAAAGCATGATCTCGACGATGATCAGCGGCTTCCGCATGTTCAAGAGCTGACATGCGCGCTTCGATTCCTGATTCGCCAAGCGTGGCTCAAAGCGCGCCGCACATCGTCGTGCTCGGCATCGGCAACGTGCTGTGGGCCGACGAAGGGTTCGGCGTGCGCGCCGTCGAGGCGCTCAACGCGCAGTACGCATGCGCGCCGAACGTCGAACTCGTCGATGGCGGCACCCAGGGGCTCGCGCTGCTGCCGCTCGTGGAGTCCGCGCAGCGCCTGATCGTGTTCGACGCGATCGACTTCGGGCTCGAACCCGGCACGCTCGACGTGCGCGAAGGCGAGGAGGTGCCCGTGTGCCTGCAGGCGCGCCGCATGAGCCTGCATCAGATGGGTTTCGCCGACGTGCTCGCCTGCGCGCAGCTCAAGGGCCACTATCCGCAAGAGATCGTGCTGATCGGCGTGCAGCCGGTCGAACTCGACGACTTCGGCGGCAGCCTGCGCGATGCGGTCAAGGCGCAGATCGCGCCCGCCGTGGCGCAGGCGTGCCGGTTCCTCGAACGCTGGAACGCGGCGCCGCGCGCGCGTGATGGGTCGGCGTCCGCCGAGGCTTGCGCCTCGCGCGCCGAGCCGCTCAACGCCGCGAGCCTCGCGCTCGCGGCTTACGAAAACGGACGCCCGAGCGCGCGCCTCGCGAACCGCGACGGCGACACGCGCTTCTGGCAGCCCCAGGAGACAGTCTGATGTGCATGGGCATTCCGGCACGCATCGTCTGCAGTGAAGGACTCGTCGCGCAAGCGGTGACGCGTCACGGCGCATGCGCCATCGACCTCGCACTCACCGGCACGCTGCCCGCGGGCGCGTGGGTGCTCACGTTCCTCGGCGCGGCGCGCGAGGTCATCGACGCCGACCGCGCACGCGACATCGACGCGGCGCTCGATGCGCTCGAAGCCATCGCGCGCGGCGAGATCGACAGCGCGCACGCGGCGGCGGGCCTCGACCGTTATTTCGCCGATCTCACGAACCGCGAGCCGCAACTGCCCGCGCATCTGCGGGCGCGCGCCGATAGCGCGAACGCATCGGCCACCTCGGACACACCATCATGACGCTCGCTCCGCTTTCCGGCGGCCTGACCCTCGACACGCTGCGCGAACGCCTCGCGCGCCACGGTTACGTGGAAGTCGACGAACACACGCTCGACGGCGTGGCCGCGCGCACCGCGCAACTCGTGCTGCTGCCGCTCGACAACCCCGCCCAGCGCCCCGAGTTCGCCGACCTGCTCGTGATCCTGCCCGAGCTGCTGAGCCAGTTCGGCGACGACGCCTTCACGGTCGCTTACGCCTGTCCGCCCGCCGCCGCCGCGCTCGCGCGCCGCTTCGGCGTGCTGCGCCAGCCCGCGCTGGTGTTCCTCCACTTCGGCGCGCTCGCGGGCACGATCGAAGGCCTGCGCGACTGGCGCGAATACGTGCAGGCATTCGCGCGGCTGTGCGCTTCGGCGGCGCCGTCGGGCTTGCCGGGCGCATCGAACGACGCGACAGGAGTCCGCCCATGAGCCACGCCAGTTTCATCCCCATCCTGCCGCTCGTGAGCGGCCCCGGCTCGCAGCCGCAGCAACCCGGCGACGAAGCGTGGTCCTGCCTGCCGCTGCCCGTCGAAGTCGAAACCTGGCGCGCGCCCGAGTTCCCCGAACCGGGCGAGCCCGGCGCCGCCGCCGTGCTCGCGCTGCTGCGCGGCATGATCGACGCGCTCGAAAGCGCCGCGTCGCCGCACGAGGCCATCCGCTTCCCGCTCGACGCGCTCGACGCCGACGCGCATCGCCTGCTCGCGCAGGTGCTCGGCGAAGGCGAAGTCTCGGCGCGCGTCGCGCTCGATGGCGGCGCGACCGTGCAGATCCAGGAAGCGCGCTATGCGGGCGTCTGGCGCGTGGTCACCGTCGGGCCGCAAGGCGAGCGCATCGCCGACTACGTCGAGATCGCGCCCGCGCCTTCCGTCGTGTTCGAAGCGGCGGCGCGCGGTGCGGCGCATGCGCAGATTCCGCCTGTCGGCGAGACCACGCTGATGAACGCGCCGTCCATCGCCAGCGAAATCGCCGCCGTCCATGCGCGCGCCGTGCAGACCGGCGGCGCGGGCCAGCACACCATCAACTTCAGCCTGCTGCCCGTGAGCCCCGAGGATCTCGCGTGGCTCGAAGGCATGCTCGGCGAAGGGCGCGTCGGGCTGTTCTCGACCGGTTACGGCAAGTGCATGGTGATGGCCACGGCGCTGCGTCACGTCTGGCGCGTGCGCTATTTCGACGGCGCGAACAAGGTGCTGCTCGACACCGTCGAGATCACGCGCGCGCCCGACGTCGTGCTCGCCGCGCCCGACGATCTGCGCGATTCGCTGCAGCATCTGCGCGACATCGTGCAATGGCTGGAGCCGCGCTGATGTTCGAAGGCAGCTACCTCGGCAACGACGCCGCGCTGCGTCCCGCCAGCCGGCTCGAATGCAAGATCTGCTGGTGGGTCTACGATCCTGCGCTCGGCGACCCGGTCTGGGACATCGCGCCCGGCACGCCGTTCGCTGCGTTGCCCGCGCACTGGAAATGCCCCGTCTGCGACGGCGCGCGCGAGCAATTCATGGTGCTGGACGATGAACGCGCCTGACGTCGTTCGCGGCGCTTCGCACGATCGCGCGCACACGCAGGCGCGCGATCTTGCTGCTGCTCCCGCCGCTGCTCCCACCGCCGCCCCTGCCGCCGATCCCGCGCGCGATCCGTCGCGCCGCGTCGAAGCCGCGTTCACGCAGATCGCGGCCACGCGCATGCGCGATCTGCCGTATCTGAATCCGCGTCTCGCCGTGGCGGCCGTGGGCTTTCGCGAATGGCAGGCCAGCTGGATCGGCGTGCTGGTCACGCCGTGGGGCATCAATCTGCTGCAACTGCCCACCGACGACGCGCCGTTCGCCGCCTGGCGCGCCGCGGACGCCATCGAAGTCACGCTGCCCGGCGCGACGCTCGCGTTCGTGCCCGCGCGGCTCGACACGCTCGGCGATTATCGGCAGTGCTCGCTGTTTTCGCCCGCACAGCAATTCGCCGATCAGGCCAGCGCGCTCGCCACGGCGCATGAGGTGCTACGTCTGCTGTTCGAGCCGGACGCCTCGACCGGCGCGACGACAAACTCGACGAAAAACGCAACACCCGACGCCACGCCCGCGCCGCTCGCCGATCCGCGCCGTCGCAGACTGTTCGGACTTCGGCCATGAATCGCAGCCACGTTCTCACGCTGACCTTGCGCGGCGACAGCCAATGGGTCCGCGACGTGAGCGCCGAATGGCAGCCGCTGCCCGTCGAGCGCCTGTTGATCGGCGCCCGCGTCGCCGAAGCGGAAGCGCTCGTGCCCGCCGCGCTCGCCTTGTGCCGCCACGCGCATTGCGCGGCCGCGCACTGGGCGCTCGCCGCCGCGCAGCCCGGCCCGCTGCGCGCGTTCAACGCGCCACGCGACGCGCGTGTGCGCCTCGAAGCCGCGCGCGAGACGCTGCGCCGCTGGCTAATCGATCTACCCGGCGAACTCGGCGAGCACTGGGCGGGCGGCACGCTCGCGCAGTGGCCGCAACTCGACTCGCACGCGGCCATCGCCGCCTGGTGCGCCGACCATGTGTTCGGCATGCAGGCCGCGCAGTGGCTCGCGCTCGACGGCCGCGGCCAGCGCGCGTGGGCCGCGCGCCGCACGCGCGTACCGGCGCGCTGGCTCGACACGCTGCTGCGCGACGCCGACCGCGCCTGCATCGCCACCTCGGCGGGCGTGCTGCATTACGTCGATCGCGCGGGCGCCGCGCTGCTCGCGGGCGCGCCAGGCGCGCCGGGTATGCCATTCGCCGCCGCCGATGCGCCGCCGCACGCCGATCTCTGGGAGACGCCCACGTGGATGCCCGATCTCGCGTCCGGCCTGCTGATCGCGCGGCTGCAACGCCTCGCGTACTACTGCGCGCACGGCGACGACGCGCCGCCCGTTTCCGGCGGCTGGCGCGCGGGCACGCTCGGCGTCGGCTGGGCGCGCGGCGCGCGTGGCGTGCTCGTGCATCTGGCGCGCGTCGAGGACGGCGCGATCGTCGCGTGGCGCATCGTGCCGCCCACGCAATGGAATTTCGACGCGCCCACCTTGCTGCGCCAGGCGCTCGCGCAACGCAGCTGGGACGACGCGCTGCGCCGCGCCGCCCGCCTCGCGCTGCTGCTCGATCCCTGTGTCGCACACGAGATCGTCGTGCAGCGTGGCGCGCCGCGCGGCGTCGTTCAGAACACGCAGTCAGGCACGCAATCGGAAACGCAAACAGGAACAGGAGCGCAATCGCATGCATGAAATGGCCATCGCGCACAGCATTCTGGACCTCGTCGAGCGCGAGGCCGCGCGCCAGCACGCCTCGCACGTGCGCACGCTCGAACTGGAAATCGGCCAGTTGGCCAATGTCGACGTGGGCGCACTGCGCTTCGCGCTCGACGTCGTGCTGCGCGACACCATCGCTCACGGCGCGCGCGTGGACGTCGCCGAGCCGCCGGGCAGCGCGTTCTGCCTGCGCTGCGGCCACGACGTAGCGCTCGCGCGGCGCGGCGAAGCCTGCCCCGCCTGCGGCAGCTACCAGCTGGCCGTGACCGGCGGCGACACCTTGCGCGTGGCCGGCATCGTCGTGGACTGAGCGCGACGGCGCGCGGAATCTAACGCGTCCGGTTCGCGCCGGACGCATCGAAAAAGGACATCACCATGTGTACGACCTGCGGCTGCGGCCCGGACAACGTGCGTATCGAAGGCGCTCAGCTGCATGAGCACGAACATGTGCATCCGCATGAGCACGATCACGGACACGACCACGCGCACGACCACGCGCATTCGCACCAGCACGCGCACGATCACGCGCATGATCACGCACATTCGCACGCGCACGCCGCGTCGCATCCGCATCCGCATGAACACGCCCACGCGCCCGGCCGCCGCGTGCGCATGGAGCAGGACATCCTGCGCGAAAACGACCGCTACGCGCTGGCCAATCGCACGCGTCTGCGCGCGCACGGCGCGTTCGCGCTGAACCTCGTGTCGAGCCCCGGATCGGGCAAGACCTCGCTGCTCGTGCGCACGATCGAAGCGCTCAAGCACGAACTCGCCGTCGCTGTCATCGAAGGCGATCAGCAGACCTCGAACGACGCCGCGCGCGTGCGCGCCGCGGGCGCGCCGGCCGTGCAGATCAACACGGGCAAGGGCTGCCATCTCGACGCGCACATGGTCGGCCACGCGCTCGACCGTCTTCCGCCGCTCGACGACAGCCTGCTGCTGATCGAAAACGTCGGCAACCTGGTCTGTCCGGCGTCGTTCGATCTGGGCGAGGCGCACAAGGTCGTGGTGCTGTCGGTGACCGAGGGCGAGGACAAGCCGCTCAAGTATCCCGACATGTTCGCCGCCGCCGACCTCATGCTGCTCAACAAGACCGATCTGCTGCCGCACCTCGATTTCGACGTCGATGCCGCGCTCGATTACGCGCGCCGCGTCAATCCGCGCATTCAGGTGCTGTGCGTGTCGGCGCGCTCGGGCGAAGGTTTCGCGCAGTGGCTCGACTGGGTCCGCGCGGGTTGCGACGCGGCGCGCGCGCTGCGTCCCGACGCGCGCTAGCCGTGCAGCGAGCGAGGCGCGAAGCGAGGACATGACGGCGATGGAGCGAGAAAAGCTGCGCGTGAGCGGGATCGTGCAAGGCGTCGGGTTCAGGCCGTTCGTCTGGCGGCTCGCGCATCGCTTCGGCCTGGCGGGCGAGGTGCGCAACGTCGCGAGCACCGTGCAGATCGACGTGCAGGGCACGCGCACGGCGCTGCTCGCGTTTCGCGCGGCGCTCACGCAGGAAGCGCCGCCGCTCGCGCGTATCGACGCGATACATGAAGAATCGGCGATGCCACGCGAGGTCGCCGGGAATCGTGGCTTTCGCATCGCCGAAAGCGGCGAAGCACACGCGCACGATGGCGAAATGGCCATCGACAGCGCGATCTGCCCCGCCTGTCTCGCGGAGATCTTCGACGCGGGCGACCGCCGCCATCGCTACGCGCTGAACAGCTGCTGCGATTGCGGCCCGCGCTACACCGTCACGCGCAAGCTGCCGTTCGACCGCGCGAACACGAGCATGGCGCCGTTCGCGCCGTGCGCCGCCTGCGCCGCCGACTACGCCGATCCCGCGAACCGCCGCTTTCACGCCGAACTGATCGCGTGCCCGGCGTGCGGGCCGCGCCTGCGTTTCGAAGCGACGCTGGGCAGTGAGCCGATCGCGCGCGTCGCGCACACCGATCCCCTCTCTGCCGCGTGGGAAGCGATCGCGCGCGGCGGGATCGTCGCCGTCGAAGGACTCGGCGGCTTCCAGCTGATCTGCGACGCGACGCGTCCCGACGTCGTCGCGCGCCTGCGCGAGCGCAAGCGGCGACCCACGAAGCCGTTCGCGCTGCTCGCGCTCAACGCCGCTTCGGCGGCGCGCTGGATCGATTGCGACGATGCCACGCGCGCGCTGCTCGAATCGTTGGCGCGGCCCGCCGTCGTCGCCTCGCGCGCCGATGGCGGCGCACTGATCGGCGTCGCGCCCGGCCTCGCGCAACTCGGCGTCATGCTGCCGTGCACGCCGCTGCACTATCTGCTGTTCCACGAAGCGCTAGGCCGCCCGACCGGCGACGCGTGGCTTCACGCGAGCCACGGCGCGCTGCTGATCGCCACCAGCGCGAACGTCTCCGGCGAGCCGCTCGAAACCGATCCCGCGCACGCGTGCGACGCGCTCGCCGGTATCGCCGACGCGCTGCTCTTTCACGACCGCGCGATCGTCGCGCGCTGCGACGACAGCGTGCTGCTCGCCGCCGGCGCCACGCACGCGCCGATGCCGTTGCGGCGCGCGCGCGGCTACGCGCCGCGAGCGCTCGCGCTGCCGCACGCGGGGCCGTCCGTGCTCGCGCTGGGCGCGCATCTGAAAAGCACCGTCACACTCACGCACGGCGCGCGCGCGTTCGTCTCGCCCTGGCTCGGCGACCTCACGAGCGCCGCCGCCTGCGCCGCGCTCGACGACGCCGCGCACCGGCTGATCGAAGCCTGCGGCGTGCAGCCCGCCGCGCTCGCCTGCGATCTCCAGCCCGACCTCTACTCGACGCGCCTCGCCCACACGCTGGCCGCGCGCTGGAACGTGCCCGTCGTGCCGGTCCAGCATCATCACGCGCATATCGCCGCTGTGCTGGCCGAGCAGGGTCACGCGGACGCGGCGCTCGGCGTGGCGCTCGACGGCTTCGGTTACGGCGACGACGGCACGGCCTGGGGCGGCGAACTGCTGCGCGTCGAGCAAGGCCGTGCGACGCGCCTCGGCCATCTCACGCCGCTCGCGCTGCCCGGCGGCGATCTCGCGGCGCGTTCGCCCGCGCGCATGGCGCTCGCGCTGCTGCATCGGCTCGATTCGCCCGTGACGCACGCGCCGCCCGGCATGGACGCCGTCGTGGCCGCGCGTCTGCGCGCGCAACTCGCCAGCGGCTTCAACTGCCCGCCGACCACGAGCCTCGGCCGCTGGTTCGACGCCATCGCCGGACTCGCGGGCGTGTGCCCGGAACAGAGCTATAGCGGCGAAGCCGCGCTTCGCCTTGAAGCGCTGGCGCGTCCGTGCGCGCCGCTCGCGCAAGGCTGGCGCATCGACGGCGGCGATCTCGATCTCCTGCCGCTCGCGCGCTGGCTCGCCGCGCAGCACGATGCCGCGACCATCGCGAGCGTCTGGCACGCCACGCTCGGCCATGCGCTCGGCGCGTGGATCGCGCAGGCGGCGCGCGCGCAGGATCTGAACGTGGTCGCGCTCGGCGGCGGTTGCTGCGCGAACCGCGTGCTGATGCTCGCGCTCGCCGACGCGCTGCGCGCATCGAAGCTCACTGTACTCACCGCGCGTACGCTGCCCAGCGGCGACGACGCAATCAGCTACGGCCAGGCGTGGGCCGTCATTCAGCAACTCTCGTCGCCCGCATCCTTCACGCGGGCGACATCATAAGGAATCCGCATCATGTGTCTTGCGATGCCCGTCGAGGTCATCGAACTCCTGCCGGAACAGCGCGCGCGAGCGAGCGTCGATGGCGTCACGCGCGAGATCTCGCTCGCGCTCGTCGACGACGTCGTGCCCGGCGATTTCGTCCTCCTGCACGTGGGTTTCGCGATCGGCAAGCTCGACCGCGCCGCCGCCGAAGCCACGCTCGCCCAACTCGCCGAACTGGCGCGCACGCCCGACACGGGAGCCCCGTCATGAAATACGTCGACGACTTCCGCGACAGCGAACTCGCGCGCGGCATGGCAGCGCGCATCCATCGCGCCGTCGAGCGCCGCCGCCGCTATCGGCTCATGGAGTTTTGCGGCGGCCACACCCACGCCATCGCACGCTATGGGCTCACCGCGCTGCTGCCGCCGCAAATCGAGCTGATTCACGGCCCGGGCTGCCCGGTCTGCGTGCTGCCGGTCGGCCGCGTCGACAGCGCGATCGAACTCGCGCTCACGCACGGCGTCACGCTCTGCACTTACGGCGACACCTTGCGCGTGCCGGGCTCGAAGCAGATGAGTCTCTACAAGGCGCGCGCGGCGGGTGCCGATGTGCGCGTCGTTTATTCGGTATCCGAAGCATTGGCGCTCGCGAAGGCGCAGCCGCAGCGCGAGGTGGTGTTCTTCGGCATCGGCTTCGAGACCACCACGCCGCCCACGGCGCTCGCGCTCGCGCAGGCGCGCGACGCGGCGCTCGACAACTTCAGCGTCTTCTGCAACCACGTGCTGACGCCCGCCGCCATGCGCCATCTGCTGGCCGAGGACGCCGACCAGAGCGCGCGGCTCGACGGTTTCATCGGGCCGTCGCACGTGAGCACGGTGATCGGCGTCGCGCCCTATCGCGCCATTTCGCGCGATTTCGTCAAACCCGTCGTGATCGCCGGATTCGAGCCGCTCGACGTGCTGCAGGCGGTGCTGATGCTGGTCGAGCAGATCAACGAGTGCCGCGCCGACACCGAAAACCAGTTCACGCGCGCCGTGAGCGAAGCGGGCAACACACGCGCGCAGGCGCTCGTGCATGCGGCGTTCGAGCAGCGCGACAGTTTCGAATGGCGCGGCCTCGGCGCGGTGCCGCAGAGCGCGCTCGCGATTCGCCCCGAGTTCGCGCGCTGGGACGCGGAACGCCGCTACGCGCTCACGCCGCGCGTCGCCGCCGACGTCAAGACCTGCCAGTGCGGCTCGATCCTGCGCGGCTGCGCGAAGCCGAGCGACTGCAAGCTGTTCGCCACCGTCTGCACGCCCGCCACGCCGTTCGGCGCCTGCATGGTGTCGAGCGAAGGCGCGTGCGCCGCGCATTATCAGTACGGCCGCTTCGTCGCGCCCGCCCTTTCCTCCGGCCGCGCTTTCAGCCGGCTGGACGCAGCGAGATCCGCATGACGTCCGCACTCAACGCTTCTCATCAAACGCCGTTCGGCCGCGCGCTCGACCTCAAGCGCGGCCGCATCGACCTCACGCATGGCGCGGGCGGACGCGCGAGCGCGCAACTCGTCGCCGAGCTGTTCGCGCCCGCGTTCGCCAACGAGTGGCTCGCGCAAGGCAACGACCAGGCGATCGTGCCGATGCCCACGGGCCGCCTCGCACTCACCACCGACAGCCACGTGGTCGCGCCGCTGTTCTTTCCGGGCGGCGACATCGGCACGCTCGCCGTGAACGGCACCGTCAACGATCTCGCTGTGGGCGGTGCCACGCCGCTCTATCTGACCGCCGGGTTCATCCTCGAAGAAGGGCTCGCGCTCGCCGATCTCGCGCGCGTGGTGGCGTCGATGGCGCACGCCGCGCGCGCCGCGAACGTGCGCATCGTGGCGGGCGACACCAAAGTGGTCGAGCGGGGCAAGGCCGACGGCGTGTTCATCACCACGGCGGGCGTGGGCGTGGTGCCGGACGGCGTGCGGCTCGACGGCGCGCAGGCGCGTCCGGGCGACGCCGTGCTGGTGTCCGGCATGCTGGCCGAACATGGGCTCGCGGTGCTGTCGCAGCGCGAGAATCTGGGCTTCGACAGCGGCATCGTCTCCGATTGCGCGGCGCTCAACGGGCTGACGGCGGCGATGCTCGCGGCGTGTCCGTCGCTGCGGCTGATGCGCGATCCCACGCGCGGCGGCCTCGGCAACACGCTCAACGAAATCTGCGCGCAGTCGGGCGTGGGCATGCGGCTCGACGAAACCGCGCTGCCGCTGCGCGCGCCCGTGCGGGCCGCGTGCGAGTTCTACGGGCTCGATCCACTCTATATCGCGAACGAAGGCAAGCTGATCGCGGTTTGCGCCGACGAAGACGCCGACGCGCTGCTAGCGGTCATGCGCGCGCATCCGCTGGGCCGCGACGCGGCACGCATCGGCAAGGTGGTCGAAGATGCGCATCGCTTCGTCCGCCTGACGACTTCGTTCGGCGGCGAGCGTCTGGTCGACTGGCTGCACGGCGAAATGCTGCCGCGAATCTGCTGAAAATCGGCTGAAAATCGGCTGAAAATCGGCTGAAAATCGACCGAAGCCGGGTTCGACGCGCACCGCGCGTCCGCCTCATCGTGTGCGGACGCGCGGCGCAAACCGCGTCGTCAAATCGTCAATTGCTCTGCGGCGGCGTGTATTGCGCGGGCGCGCCGCCGCTCGAATCGGAATCGTCGGGCGTGGGCGTCGGCGCGAGCGAAGGCTCTTGCGGCGGATAAGGCGGCAATTGCTGCGACGCGCCCGACGGCCCGACGATCGGCGGCTCGTTCGACGACGTCGGCGTTTGCGGCGCGGTGCCGTTGAGAATCGCCGCCGCGCGCGCCGCATCCGATGCCGCCGCTGCCGAGGCCGGCGCGACCGCGGACGCCGACGAAGCCGCCGCCACGCCGCTCGACGGCGGCACTTCGGCGGGCTCCGGCGCGGTCTCGGGCGCACGCTTGATCGGCGTACTCGGGCGCGGCGCCTCGGCCTTCTCCTTCGACGCGAACAGCGTGTCCATCCACGCCTTGAGCTTGTCGCGGAACTGCTCGAACGCGCCTGGCGTGACTTCGGTATCGAAGCGCGCGCGCGGATCGATGATGCGCGAGCGGAACGCGCGCTGATAAAAGTCGCCGACGATCGGCAGCGCACTGCGCGCGCCCTGGCCCCAGTAGTCGCTGTTGAGCGTCACGCGGCCATCGTCGAAACCGACCCACGCGCCCGCCACCAGTTGCGGGTCCATCAGGATGAACCAGCCGTCCGCGTTGTCCTGCGTGGTGCCGGTCTTGCCCGCGACGTCGGCGCGAATGCCGAAGCGCGTGCGGATGCTCGAACCCGTGCCGCGATTCACGACGTCGCGCATCGTGTCGAGCAGCGTGCGGTCCGCCGACGCCGACAACGCGCGCTCGGGCGAGGCGCTGCCGAACTGCGCGAGCACCTCGCCCTTGCTGTCCTCGATGCTCGTGACCATGCGCGGCTCCAGATACTCGCCGTCGTTCGCGATGGTGCTGTACGCCGAGACCATTTCCTTGAGCGTGACCGGGCTCGTGCCGAGCGCGAGCGACGGCACCGCGTTGAGCTGGCTGTCGCGCACGCCCATCGCGCGCGCGAGACGCGCGACCTTCTCGGGGCCGACCGCCAGCATCACCTGCGCGGTGATGCGGTTGCGCGAGTACGCGAGCGCGTCGCGCAGCGTCATCGGCTTGTTGCTGGGCGGCACCTCGTCGTTCGGACGCCAGATCTCGCCGCCTTCGAGCGGCATTTCCACGGCCTGGTCGAGGATCGTGTCGGTCGGCTTCGCGCCGTTCGCGAAGGCCGCGCCGTACACGAAAGCCTTGAACGTCGAGCCCGGCTGACGGCGCGCCTGCTGCACGTGATCGAACGGCTCGTCCTGGAAGTCGCGGCTGCCCACCCACGCCTTGATCTGGCCGTCGCGCGGATCGATCGCGACGAAACCGGCCTGCACCTCGGTCTTGTCCTTGCAGAGCGTGCGCATGAACGTGCGGTTGGCCGCGAGCTGCTTGAGCGCGTCGTCGTCGTTGGCGCCGGCGTCGCGCGCGCTCTTGTAGTCGGGCGTTTCGCGCATGAAGGTCTTGAACAGATCGTTGCCCGCCGAGCAGCCGTTACGTCCGCTCCACGCGCCGTTCGCGATGCCTTGCAGCTGGTTCGCGTGCTGCTTGAGCGCGGCCGTCGCCATCGACTGGAGACGCGAATCGATCGTCGTGTGCACGACGAGACCATCGGAATAGATGTTGTAGTCGTTGCGGTCGGCCCACGCGATCAGCCATTTGCGCAGTTGCTGCGCGAAGTGCGGCGCGGGTCCGGGCGGCTCGGTCTGACGCTCGAAGTCGAGGCGCAGCGGCTGCTTCGAGAGCGTCGCGAACTGCGCGGGCGTGAGCTTGCCGTACTTCACCATCTGGCCGAGCACGGTGTTGCGGCGCGCGAGCGCGCGCTCGGGATTGATCACCGGGTTGTAGTAGGCGTTGCCCTTGAGCATGCCGGTGAGCGTCGCGGCCTGCAGGATCGTGAGCCGATCCGCCGAGACGCCGAAGTACGTGCGCGCCGCCATCTCGATGCCGAACGCGTTGTACAGGAACGGCACCGTGTTCAGATAGGTCTCGAGAATCTGCGGCTTGCTGTAGACGGCCTCGATCTTGAAGGCCGTGATCGCTTCCTTGATCTTGCGCGTGAGCGTCGGCGCGCGGCCGATTTCGTCGGGATAGAGATTGCGCGCGAGCTGCTGCGTGATGGTCGAGCCGCCCTGGCGGTCGCCCGAAAACGTGTGCAGCGCCGCGCCCGCCGTGCGCTTGAAGTCGATGCCGTGGTGTTCGTAGAAGCGGTGATCCTCGGTCGAGATCAGCGCGTCGACCATGTGCGGCGAGATCTGCGCGAGCGGCACCCATTCGCGGTTCGACGGCTTGAATTCGGCGAGCACCTTGCCGTCCGCCGAGAGAATCTGCGCGGGCCGGTCGACGCGCGCCTTGCGGATGTCGCCGATGCTCGGCGTGAACGGAATCAGCACGATCACGTAGAGCAGCAGGGCCGCCGGCAGCGCGCCGACGGCGATCAGCACGCCGCGCCGCGTCGGATGACGCAGATGATGCAGGCCGCGCGCGAGCCGCGGACGCGCGAAAGCGCAGGCGCTCGCCAGGACGGGCTGGAGACGGGAGGACAACTTCGCGACGAGATCGCGGATGAACGGCACGGAACGCTTCACGCGGGGCTTCGGGGTCGGCTGGCAAAGCGTGCATCGTACCAAAACTGCCGGACGCGGCTTTCATCGGGCCTGCGACCCCGGGCGGCGCGACGGTGCGCGCGCGGCGCGCTCAGAGGATCAGCGAGAGCGCGATGGCCATCCAGACCGCCAGCGCGCCCGCGAGAAAGACGCGGCGGGCGAGCAGAAAGCGCGTTTCGTCGCCGGGGCGCGCGGGCGAGGTGGCGAGCCACGGCACGCTCGCGAGACAGGCGAAGCCCGCCAGCGCGATCACGACGACCACGCGGTCGGCGACGCGCCACGGCGACGGCTCGTGCAGGCCCCAATAACCGAGGAAGACGATGCCGATCGAGAACATCGTCGACGCCGCCGAACTCAGTGCGACGACCGATCCGGTCGGTGTTTGCATGGCTGGCCTCCCGCGCGCCGCGCGTTGGACGGTGCGGCCATTATCGATGCGGGCGGCGGCCGGGGCAATGCGCGACGGCTCGCGCGTTCGGACGGCACGGCGGCCGGTGCCTGTGCGGCGGTCCGGCGGCCCGGCGGCCCGGCGATCCGGCGGTCCGGCGGTCCGGCAACGCGCTCAGGCCTTGGGCCGATACATCTGGAACATTTCGCCAATCTGCGCGTAGTCGGCGCGATAGCCCGCGCGCATGATCGGTTGCGCGGCGTGCGTGTCGAACAGGCCGTCCTTCAGGAAGCGCTGCTGGATGTGCACGCCGACCACCTGGCCGAGCGCGAGCCAGTTGTCCATCGGCGTGCCGTCGAGCGTGTGCAGGCGAATGACCTGCAAAAGTTTGCATTCGAGCGCTGCCGGCGCTTCGGCGACGTGCGGCACCGCCACGTTGCGGCCCGGCGCGGGCGTGAGACCCGAGAGCGCGAACTCGTCGACATCGGCGGAAACGGGCGCGGAGCTGCGGTTCATCTGCTCGGCCAGCGGGCGCGAAGCGAGATTCCAGACGAACTCGCCGGTTGCCTCGATATTGGCGATGCTGTCCTTGCGACCCTCACTGCTGAATCCGATGATCGACGGGAACGAGGAGAACGCGCCGAAGAAACTGTAGGGCGCGAGGTTGAGCACGCCCTCGGACGATTGGCTCGAGATCCAGCCGATCAGACGCGGCGCGACGATCGCCTTGAACGGATCGTGCGGCAGGCCGTGGCCCGCGGCGGGGTCGTAGAAGTAGGTTTCGGACATGGTCGTGTGGCAGGTTTGATGCGGACCACACTATGACACGATGTCCGGCGGCTTGCTGGCAGGGCTTCGGCGGACGAAAGCACCGGGACGGGACACGTGACTTGCAATATTTTCGGCGCCAGCGCGACGGCGTGTTGTTTTTACAAGCCACTTGTCGAGGGGGCGCTTCAGAACTGCGCCGTCAACTGCATGCCGAGCGTCCAGCGCGCGCTCGGGAAGCCCTCGGGTTTATAGATCGGCGTGCCGGCGAAGACGTCGTAGCTGAAGCCCGCGTATTTCGCCGGGATGCCGCCCCGCAAGCCGATCACCGCGCCCGCGAGTTGCGTGCCCGCGAGATACGCCGTGCCGGGGCCGTAGACGTGGCCGTAGTCGATCCCCGCGTAGAGCGTCTGCCCCGTCTGAAACACGGGCCATTGCAGTTCGTTGCGCCAGTAAAAACCGCGCTCGGCGGCGAGCATCGTCTCGCCATCGAAGCCACGCACCGTGTAGCGACTGCCGATCGTCAGGTCGTCGATATAGAACAGCGCGTCGTTCGTGAACTGGCCGTGGACGGTTCCCACGTAGGCGAAGCGCTGCGAGCCGATCGCGAACGGCACCGAGAGATTCGCGTCGAGCACGGCCATGTGGAAGCGGTAAGTGGGACCGTCTGAATACGGGTCCGGCGTTGCGCCAAGTCCGCCGATGCCTTGACGGTACGCGAGCGTGCCGTCGAACTGCGCCGCGCCAAAATAGTGACGGTCGGTCGCGCCGAGTTCGAGGAACGTGTTGTTGCGCGCCTGCGTGGGGATGGTCGTATCGTCGATGAAGCTGTCGCCGAAACGCTTCGATAGCTGCACGTAGCCGCCCAGCACATTGCTCTGGCCGCGCGAGATCACGCGTGCGAGGCGCAGCGCCGCCGTCTGCGAATTGCCGCTCGATACGAACGTCTGGTTCACGCCCGCGATGTTCTGGTAGTAGGTGTTCGTGTTGCCCGAGAGCGTGGCAGTCCAGTAGCCCCACGGGATCGAATACGAACCGTTGAAACCATGCGAGCCGAGCGATTTGTTGCCGAACGAGAGATCCTGATTCGCGCCCACGTTGAAGATGTCGTTCAGGCCCAGCGGATTATCGATGCCGAGGCTGACACTGCCCTGCCACTTGCCGGTGGCATCGGTGCCCGAGTTGTCCACCGAAGCGACGAAGGTCCATGGCTTCCTGCGCCTGACGGTCACGACGACGTCGCTCTCGCCGGGGGTGTCCGTCGGCTCGATCTGCATGTCGGCGTCCTGGCTCGCGACGCGCTTCATCTGCTCGAGACCCTGCTCCAGATCGCGCAGATTCAGCAGGTCGCCGCTGTCGGTGGGAAATGCGGTTTTCCATGTGCCCCACAGGGCGGGATCGGCCAGGCGCACCTGACGCACGACGCCCGGGACGAGTGCGAATTTCATGACGCCCGAGGTCAGATCCTGCTCGGGCATCAGCACGCGTGTGGTGATGTAGCCGCGCGAGAGGATCAGCTGTTGCAGGCCTTTCACGAGGACGTCCAGCCCGGCCTTGCCGATGCATTGCCCCTGGTAGTGGGCGAGCCATTCGTGCCCAAACGCGAACGGATCTTGCGGTAATGCGGAAGCGCCCTGCTTTTGTATCGACGCGGGCAATGTGGGCGGCACGTCGAGCGTGAAGGTGTCGATGCGGAAACAGGGGGTTTCCTGCGGCAGATCGGGGTATCCCTGCGCATGCGGTACGGTCGAGCGCACAGCGGGCGCCTGCACGGCGGCCTCGCGTTGTTGCGCGTTGAGACGCTGTTGCTGCATCTGTTCGGTTTCGATGCCCCCCTGGCTCTGCGCCGGTGCGTTGGGCGCGAGCGTGACAAGGGCCGTGAGCGGCAACGCCGCCAGCCTGTTTCGAATCTTCATTTCGTTGATTGGGTGTGGGAAATCACGCCTTTTTTATTTGGATTACTTATTGATTGAGGTGAAATCCTGTTTGGGGTTGGTTCGGGTTCTGCGACTTTTTGTTGCGCTTCGGATTGTGGTGGTTAGCTGCGGATATTGATTGCCGCGAATCGCCGTGATAATTCATTCCACGCCGATTCGATTGCAGTATCGCCGCATCTCATTTCAATGGTTTCGTTTTTTTTGCGTGACGGGTGGGTCTGTGGGAGGGGTGGGGAAGGATCGATTGGCGGTCGCCGGCATTCACGTCTTTCAGTGTTAAGTTGCCGTTCGTGTTCGTCGTGCCGCGGCTCAGGATCGCTACGTCCTGAGTCGGGTGCGCGCCATTCGTAATGTTGATCGGGACAGCACTGATCACGCTGCTATCGCCGCTTTCGTGCTGCGAAATCATCGGCGGCACGTCGCCCGCATTGCTCACCGAGCCCGGCCCGGCCGACTTGCCTGTCGCGCCAACGCCTGCTCCTATGCTGCCGCCATTGCTGTTCGCAGCGTAGTGCGAGTGGTTTTCGATATCGTCAAACGTAAGCGTCCCGGTCGTCAAGCTATTCTTCGACGCATCCGCCGTGCTGGAAATCACCGCACCCGTGAGCGCCGTATCCCCCTTCACATTGATATCGAAACCACCGTCACGCGCATTAATCCCGGCCTGCTCGTTCACACCCGCATAGCTGCCGTCGGCATGACCGTTTTGCGCACTAAAGCTCGCGCTGCCGCCTCCCTGGCTGATCGTGAAGCCACCGCCCACGCTGCTCTGGTGCGCCGCGCTATTGGTCACATCCTGCACACTCGCGACATTCAGATTCCCGCCCACATCCGCGACCACCTTGCCGCCGTTCACCTGCGACCCGACGATGTTCGTATCGCCGCCGCTGATACCAGGCCGTCATCACGCACGCCTGAATAGCACTGCAAACAACATACCCGGCGCAAGGCTGAGTTTATTGTTTCAATGTGCCAGAACGAGTTTATAAATCCAGATGCCGGCAATCAGAGTAAATCCAATAACGATGGCAACCCAGTAGATTGTCTTTTGACCTTTACTCAACTTCTCGTATTGGCCCGGTTTAAACGATGGTCCAGCCATATCGGCCCTCTACTTTTCATGTCAAACTCATAACTAATGGGATTCACTGCGGTACCCGGCGGGAAGCTAAGACCATACTCAATGGAGGTTTGTCCACCATACGCATGACTGACCCCACCGCCTGCACCAATGGCAGGAAAGCCAGGAACAGGTACGAACGTTGACGCATTAGCACCGCCACCGGCCAAGTACGAGCTAATACCTTCTGCGCCGCCTCCACCAAGAATACTCACGAACGTCACGGAAAGCCCGGGCTTCAACGAATACGTGGGGATGGGCTTACCAAGCGCCCAACTTCCAAATGTATCGCCGTTGTGCAGGTTAACTACTACGCCGCCTGAAGCGATATAGATGTTGCCTTGGATCGACACATAGTCTGGAGACATTGCCCCAAGTGCAAGTTGTGCGTTGTCCCCCTGCACCTGAATCGCCGCATTCAGAACCGTTTCGTTGCACTGCCCGGTTGCCGGACACACCTGCGCAACCAGATCGTTCTTCTTCCGGTGCATGGCCTGGTTATAGAGCTCGACGTTCGATGCCGTGGCTGCGCCCGCTCCGCCTCCGACCAGCGCGCCGCCGACACCTGCCACAACATTCGCAGCCAGATTGCCGAGCAGTTCGGAACCTGTCGCTGATCCCACTCCCTTATAGATATCGTCGAGTTGTTTCGCCATCGCTGCCGACACGCCCGCACCCGCCGTACCCCCAACTGCCGCGCCCGCAAGACCCGAAGCAATATTCCCGGCCAGGTTGCCAATCAGCGAGGAACCCGTCGCGCCCGATACCGAGTCGCTGAACGCCTTCATCTGGTCAGCCAGCTTCGAGGATAGTCGCCCGCCGTGCCGCCAATGGCTCCGAATGCGCTACCGCCACCGAGCCCACCGATCAGCGCACCGCCCGCTACATGCAGGCCCGCTCGCGCATCGCCACCTTCGCGCCAGTTGTTGTAGTCGGTCGCCGCTGCCGCCATGCCTTCGCTGTCGCCACGTTTCTGCGCAGCATCGTAGGCCGCTGCTGCGTCATCACGTTTCTTGTCCGCATACGCGTCGATTCCCTGCGATACCACCTGCCCCGCAGCCTGCGCCGCCGCCATCGTGTCGGCCTGCTGGTTCAGGATGTTGTTCACGTCCGGCGTCTTTGCAACCGTGCCGAATCAGCACGCAGTTTGGCGCGTGGATCACCATCTCCCTTACAACAACCCTGGATGCCGCGGGTTTGTTAGTTTTTTTATATCTCTATGCACACTTTTCCAAGTCGGACCGCGCAATCTCGATAATTTTCAGAAACTCTGCAAGACTGAACTTCATTCTTACACTCTCAGGCAAAACATACAGATCAGCCAGGAATTCGATTTCCATCTTCTCATTCCCATGCTCTTTATCTAAACCACAGAGCCGCTGACCGTTGAAGCTTATCTCTGCGATAAGGTGCTCGCGCTCCATATCGCTAACGAAGTCGATACTAAATCCAGCCACTCTATTCACCTTATTTCCCTGGATCCAAGAATCCAGAGAACAAGCCATCGGCATTAAATCTTACTCCCCGCCCATTTGGCAAACGGAATTCAACGCCACCGCGTGAGAGGCTCGTCTGAGTTGTAGACGGATCGTTTAAGATCCTGATTCACAAACTCGTTTGCGGCGGCATTTTTATCGGCAATGGAGCCCGTAAGTGGCTCAAAGGTGCCATTGGGAAGGCCAGCATGCTTGTCCCACGCTCTCGCAGCAGCGGACAGCGATGATGTTCGTATCGCCGCCGGAGACGCCCCGTGACGCTGTTCGCGCCATTCACATGCCCGGCTGCGGCCGGGTTGATTGTTTGTGACTACATAGACGCTTCTTCGTCAGCTATCGCCTTCGGCAAGAACTCTCGGCCACGCATCGCAATCTCATCCCATTGCTCGACGGACAGCGCAACATTATTACCACTTACATAAAAAGTAAAAGCAAGCTGCTTTTTCTCGGTGACACCTATTTCCATAAATGGATTGCTTTCCCCATCCATATAAACGCAGATGTACGGATACAAACTGTTGATGTCACCAACTTTCTCGAAGACTAAACCGTAACTCATTTCTGTAACCCTCTAAACCCGATGAACTCGCCTGAAGTTGTCCAGCTAGCTGCCCGACCATCAGGAAGCGTGTACGTAACCCAGCCATCCGGATATCTGCCCCCAGCACCTGTGGTCTTTGTGCCATTTTGCAGGATATCTTGCACCGCATTCGCCGCAAGCTCATTCAATTGCGCGTCACTTCGATAGGCTTGCCTTAAATCTTGTGTAGAGTCGAAGCCGAAGTATTCAGGATGTTTAGTCACGGCGCGACCAGCATTTGTTATCGCCTGTCCATCCTTGAATGGTTGGTTTGCCGCGCTTTCAAGATCGTTAACGTTACCGTTGTTCGCGGAGGACTGACCATCGCCACCGCTGTTAAAGATCGCATTACCCGGCCCATACCCCGCCACCGAACTTCCAGATGATATCCCGGCACCCGCTGCGTGTCCCACCGCCGAATCCACCAGCACCGCACCCGGACTAGCAGCGGGCGGACCACCGCCGCCCATACCTACGATCGCACCCAGTCCATTCGCAATGCCTTGCATCGCCAGATCGAACAGCGACGGCGACTTCCTTCCCGTGTCGCCCGTCAACTGTCTTTCATCATCCATCGACTGGTTATACAGGTGCACATTCGACGCCATCGCCGCGCCCGCCGTACCGCCGACCACAGCGCCGCCTACGCCCGCGGCAATGTTCGCGGCAAGATTGCCGATCAGGTCCGACCCTGTCGCTGACGCTACACCCTTCGAGAGATCGTTCAATGAGCCGGCCATCTTCGACGCCAGTCCCGCGCCGGCCGCGCCGCCAATCGTGCTGAATGCGCTACCGCCACCGAGCCCGCCAATCAGCGCGCCGCCCGCAACGTGCAGTTCGGCGCGCGAATCGCCGCCTTCCTTCCAGTTGTTGTAGTCGGCCGCCGCTGCCGCCATGCCTTCGCTGTCGCCACGTTTCTGCGCAGCATCGTAGGCCGCCGCCGCATCGTCCCGCTTCTTGTCCGCATACGCGCCAATCCCCTGCGCCACCACCTGCCCCGCCGCCTGCGCGGCCTGCATCATGTCGGCCTGCTGGTTCAAGATGTTGTTCACGTCCGGCGTCTTTGCAACCGTGCCGTTCGTGTTCGCCGTGTCGCGGCTCAGGCTCGCCACATCCTGCGTCTGATGCGCGTCATCCGTAAGGTTGATCGTGCCAACACTGATCGCGCTGCGCGTGGTCGCGCTGCTATCACCGCTATCGTTCTGCGAAATCATCGGCGTCACCCCGCCCGAGCCGCTCACCGAGCCCGGGCCGACCGCCTTGCCTGTGTTCGGGCCGACGCCCACACCTGCACTGATGCCGTTGCTGTTTGCGCTGTAGTGCGACTGGTTCTGGATGTCGCTGAAAGTGAGCGTGCCGGTCGTCAGGCTGTTCTTCGACTCGTCCGCCGTGCTCGATATCACGCCGCCAGTCAGGCCGGTGTTGCCCTTGACGTTGACGTTGAATCCGCCTTCGCCCGCATTGATCCCCGCCTGTTCGTTCACGCCCGCATAGTTCGCATCGGCATGGCCGTTCTGCGCGCTGAAGCTCGCGCTGCCGCCGCCCTGGCTGATGGTGAACCCGCCGCCCGTACTGCTCTGGTGCGCGGCGCTGTTCGTCACGTCCTGAACGCTCGTGATGTTCAGGTTGCCTCCCACGTCGGCCGCGATCTGTTTGCCGTTCACCTGCGAGCCGATGATATTCGTATCGCCGCCCGATATCACCGTGACGCTGTTCGCACCGTTCACATGCGACGCATTCTGGATCGACGCATCGCTGTTTGCATCGCCATGCGCGTTCGACATCGCAGCGGAGACGCCAAAGCCGCCGCCAAGCGTGTACTGCACGCCAATGCTCGCGCTGCTGGAACTGTTCGAGCTACGCGTCGAATCCGTGTCGGTCGTGTTGATGACGTTGACCTGGTTCTTCGCGGCAAGCACCACATCGTTCGCGTTCACATTCGAACCGGCGATCGTGACGTTGCCGCTACCCGGCGTACCGTCGCCCGTCGCGAAGAACGCGGCGGTGCCACCCGCCGTCACGCTGGAGCCGCGCTGCGCCGTCTGATCTTCGGACGACTGGCTCTGGCTCTTGCTCGAACCGATGCTGACCTTGATACCAATGTCTGGCTTGCCGCCACCGGCCGCGCTCGCTGCCGCCATGCCTGTCAGCGCAACATCGCCAGCGGCGGCGATACTGTGTAGCGCCGCCGCACGATCGTTACCCGTGCTGGTGGAATTCTTTGCTGCCTGACTTTCGGAATACGCGTTGTTGATCGCATCGCCCACCGAACCGGCGAGCCCAATCGTCACGCCGCTGCTGCTGGTCTTTTGTGACTGCGCCTGGTGCGCGGTATCGGTCGCGGAATCGATGATGATGTTCGACGCCATACCCGTCACGTTGCCGCCCGCCACAACGTCACTGCCGGTCACATGCAGCGTGTTTCCCGCCTGGATCGACAGGTCGCCGTTGATCGAGCCGACCGTGCTCGCATTGTTCGTGACGCTCGACGCCTCGTTCGTGGTCGCGAGCTTGTTCGTGCCGACCGTGACGGTCAGGCCGCTCGTCCCCAGGCCCGTGCGCTTTTCCTGGTAGCTGCTGGACGACTGCATGGTGTCCTGCGTCGTCGTGATGTTCACGTCATGCGCGGCACTAAGCGCAACATCGTTCGTGCCCACAATCGTGCTGCCCGCGACGTTGATGTCCTTGCCGCTGCTGATCACAACGCCGTCCGCAGAAACCATGCTGCCCTGTGACAGGGTGGCGGTCGTGTTGCTCGAACTCGCCACTTCCTTGCCGCTCACGACGTTGCTGTGCTTGTGCTGCTCCTGTTCGTTGTCGACGTGCGTTTCGGTCGCCGCGCCAATGTTGACGTTGCCCACCGCCGCGAGCGTGGCGGTGCCCTTGTCGAGACTGATCGCGCTGCCCGTCACGTTGATATCCTTGCCCGATGCAACGGTCAGCGAGTCACCCGCGTTGAGCGTCGTCGCAGTCAGCGTGTCATCGGACCGATGCAACGACTCCGAGTAACTGCCATGACCATCGCTGCCCGCGCTGTTCGAATCGATCGTCGAAGTCGCCTTCGCTGCATCAAGCGTCACATTGCCCTTCGCCGCGATCGTCCCGCCGCCTTTCAGATCGAGATTCGCACCGCTCGCCGTGAGATCGCCGCCCACGCCGATCACCGACACACCGCCCACCTTCACGCTACTGCCGGTCACGCTGTTGATATTCGTATCCGACACGCCATTGGCGCGCTCGACCACCTTGTGCTCGCCGGTCTGCACCGTGCCGATGTTGTAGTCGCCGCCCACGGCCATGCCGAGGTTGCCGCCGACGTTCAGATTGCCGCCATGCTGCTCGACGTTACCGCCCGTCACGATCGCGGCATCGCCCGCCACGTTCAGCGTCGCGATGGAGCCCAGCGTCGTCGTGGTGCGCGTCGCGCCCGTCGCGCTCACCTGATTGAGCGTCTTCGTCGCCGTATCGAGAACGAGGTTGCCGCCGGCATTGAGCGCAAGACTGCCCGCGTTCACGGTCGCTGAAGTCAGATCCACATTGCCCTTCGTCGTCAGCGCCATGAGCCCGCCGCTTTGCAGCGTGCCGAACGCGTTGTTGATCGACTGCCCGTCGATCTTCATCGCGTTCGTGGCCTGCACCGTGCCGCTATTCGTGAACGTCTGCGCGTTCCGCAGATCGATATCGGTTGCCGCGATCAGCGGGCCGTTCATGTTCTGCTGGCTCGACTTCGCGAGATAGACGACCGGCACCAGCACGGACTGTCCATCGACGATCTGCGTCTGCATGATGATCACGTTGCTCGTCAGCGATGCCACCTGCTCCGGCGACAGGCTCATGCCCAGCGGCAGATTCAGCGACTGCGACAGCGACGCGCCCGCCGTCATCAGCGATTCGTACATCGATTGCAGATCGGTGTACGGCCCGAGCACGGCCTTGCCGGTCAGCGACGTGATCTGGTTACGCACGAGTTGCTGCTCGTAGAAGCCATCGCCGAGCCGCTTTTCGGTGATCTGCGGATTCAATCCGAGTTGCTGGAGGTAGTAATCGCTCGAAATGAACGACTTCTGGCTCGTGAAGGCCGGGTTCGTTTCGATCAGATAGTTCACGCCAGGCGTGCTCACGGGCCGGAACAAGCCGCCTTGGGGAATCGTCAGGTTTTGCAGCACGTTCAGCGCAGTCGCGCTCGCAATGACCGGATCGACGATGACCGGGCCGCCCTTGACCGAAGCGGTGCCGCCCTTCGCGCCGCTCGCGCTGCCGCTCACCGCGCCGATACTCACACCCGACAGCGCCTGGCCCGCGACGATCCCGAGCGGCGGTACGCCCGCATTGCCCGCCGTGTTATCGATGCTGATGCCCGAACCGGAGAGCGTGCCGCCCGCCCCGAAGCTCGATTCATACGAAGGCAGCGCGTAGTCGCGGATATCGGCGGGCGCGGCCTGCGTATAGCCGCCCGGACGGGAGCCACTGAACGGCGCATTGCCGAACGGCAGCGTCCAGTCCGCAATGCTGTGGTCATAGTTCGTGTAGTGGTAGTAGCCCGAGTACGTGACCTCCACGCCCGGCGCGGACTGCCCTTGCCAGCTGTTCTGGTCGAGCGTCACGGGCGCGGCGATATTGCCGGCGGCCGCCACCGCGCTCCAGTAGTTCTGGAACAGGCCCACCTGCGACGCGTCGAGGTTGCCCCCGGACACGATCTGCGCCTGCGGGCTGATGCCCGCGATCAGGTTCGCCACCGCCACGCCCGTATAGGTCGTGTACTGATAGCCGCTGTTCCACTGGCCGCCGCCGGGCGGCTGGATATACGCACCACCAATCGCGTTCGGGTCACCCTGCTTTGCCCAGCCGACATACGGATGACCCGCAGAGCACGCGTTCATGTCGATGGCCGTGCAACCCGACAGGCTGATGCCAAGCTGCTCCAGCAGCGCGGGATCGACCGGCTGGTTCAGGCCCGTCGTCGTCATGCTCGTGCGCGTGTTCGTGACCTGACCGGCGTGCAGTTCCATGTCGCCCGCCGACTCCACCAGCGCCGACTGATTGCGGATCAGCGCGGCGTTCGCGTAGCTGCCGTCCGCGTTCTTGCCGCCCGCCAGCACGACCTTGCCGAGCCCGTAGATCGCGGTGGTGGCCTGCGTGTCGGTCGCGGTGGTGTCGTCGCGGTTCTCGATGTCGTTCGCGAGCAGTTCGAGCGTGCCGTCGCTGTCGGTCGCGCCGATCAGCGCGGTCGGGCCGATGTTGGCGATCGTGCTGCTCGCGTTCAGCGAGACACTGCCGCCCACGATGACGCCCGTGTTGATCAGCGAATTCGAATGCGTGACGACGGTACCGCCCGCCATCATCGTGCCGCTGTTTGCGATATCGCCTGCGTCGATGCCGAGCTTATTCGCCGCTTCCAGCAGCGCGGCGTTCGTGAACGTCCCCGGCAGCGTGAAGCTCAGGTCGTGGCCGGCGTTGAACTGCACGTCGGGCGTGGGCGCGAAGTCGCCCTGGAGGCTGATCGCGACGTCGTTGGCCGCGCTGTAGGTGCCGCCGCCCACGAGCGTCGCGCCGCTCACCGCGAGGTCGTGCGTCGCGCCGATCTGGCCGCGGGTGTTGTCGATCGCGCCCGTGGTGGTCACGGCGACATCGCCGCCCGCACCCGCGAAAGTGCCGATCGCTCCGCCGGTGTTGTCGAGCGTGCCGCCTTGCACGCTGACATTCGCGCCGCTGACCTGGCCGCCCTGGCTGTTGACGATGGCGGACGCGTTCACCCCCACCGAGCCATTCCCCGTAATCTGGCCGCCGGTATTGACGAGCGCGCTGCCGCCCTGAACGCGGGTGTCGCCCGTGCCGAGATTGCCGATGACGCCCTCGGTGTCGTCGATCGACGCGGCCTGCACGACAAGCGTGCTGACGTCGCCCGCCGCGCCCGATCCCGACCGGATCTGGCCGTTGGCATTCCACAATGTTCCACCGCTCGTGAGCGTGGCGGACGAGAGCCCGCGCACCACGCCCCGCGTGTTGTTCAGAACGCCCGCAATCGTCGCCGAGAGATAGCCCTGCGCGGCCAGCACGCCGGACGTGTTGTCCAGGCTCCGCGCCTTCGCGACCAGCTGCCCCGCCGTGATGATCCTGCCGCTCGCGTTCGAGATCGCGCCCGTGCCGTTGCCCGGCGCAATCGTGAACGTGCCGGTTCCCGCGTGAAGAATCGAGCCGCCGTTGTTGTTCAGCGACCAGGGCGTGAGCGAGAAATCGGCGCTGTTGGTCTGGAGCGTGCCGCCCGACGAGTTGTCGAAGGTGCCGCTGAGGTTCAGGCCCATCGGCGACGCGCCGTATTGCGTGATCGTGCCGCCGTGGTTCAGCAGGTCGATCGCGGAGAGATCGAGCTGGTTCGCCTCGATATCGCCGCCGCTGTTGTCGAGCGTGCTGCGGGTCGTGATGGCGAGATTCGGCGCGACAATCGAGCCGCCGTTGTTCGTCATCGAACCGGTGTGGATCGCCGCATTCGCGCCCGCGCCGATCTGGCCGCCGTCGTTCGCGAGCGTGCCGCTGGTGAGGCTCAGGTCCGTGTTCGAGAGCAGCTTGCCGCCCGTATTGTTCAGCGCGCCCGCGACGTCTGCAGTGACGCCGCTCTGTGCGCTGACAATGCCCGCCGCGTTGTTGAACGCCGTCGCGCGGGCCGCGGCCTGACCGTTGCTGATGATCGTGCCGCGCGCGTTCGACAGACCGCCGGCGTTCACCGCGAGCGTCCCCGTGCCGGCGTGCGTGATCGCACCGGCATCGTTGCTCACCGATGCGCCCGTCACGGTCAGAGTCGTCGCGTTCGACGCGATCTGCCCGCCGTTCGAGTTATCGAGCTTGCCGCCCGCGCTGATGGTCTGCGCACTCGCGCCCGTCTGCGTGATCGTGCCGCTCTGATTGACGAGATCGCCTGGCGTCGAAATCGACACGGCATGGCCGGCGATCGCGCCCTTCGTGTTGTCGATGGATGCGCCCGTAGCCGTCACGGTCGTCGCCGAGAGCGAGCCGCCCACGTTAGCAAGCGCGCCGCTCGCCGTCGCGGTCAACGCATCGCCCGCGCTCATCGATCCGGCGTTGCTCAGGCTCCATGCGCTCAAGACGGCGTTGTGAAGCGCGCTCACCTGGCCCGCATTCGTGAACGTGTAGGCGCTGATCTGCACGTTGCCGTTGCCGCCGATCACGCCGCCCAAACCGTTGAGCAACGTCCCGGTCAGCCCGAGGTTGAGGCCGTCGCCGTTCAGCGACGTGATGCGGCCCGCCGTATTGTCCAGCGACGCGCCGGACAGCGTGAGGCCCGCCGCGCTTTGCATCGTGCCCTGACGATTGTCGATGGCTGCGCCGCGCACCTGTATCGCGCCCTGCGAGACGAACACGCCGCTCTGGTTCGACAGGTCGGCCGCCGCCGTGGCGTTCAGCGCACCTTGCGCCGACACATTGCCGCCCTGATTGGACAGCCTGCCCGCGACGAGCGTCACCGCGCCGCCCGCGAGCGCGCCGTGGTCGTTGATGAGCGCGCCAGTTGCACGCGCATTCAACGCGCCGTTTGCGCTCGTCGTCGCGCCCGCGAGGTTCAGGTCGCCCGCGTTGGCGGCGAGCGTGAGATTGCCGTTCGCGGCCGTCTCGCTGCCCGCGAGATTGACCGCCGCACCGGCGAGCGTCGCATCGCCACCCGAGACGTTATGGCCCGTCGCGACAAGCGCCCCCGACGACGCGACGTTCAGATTCGCCGCCACATTCGCGACGCCATCGCCGTTCACGCCCGCACCGAGCGCGCCGGTCGAGTTCACCGCGCCCGCGCCCACATCGAGCGCGCCTTGCGCGGCCAGCGTGCCGCTGTTCGCGAGGTCGCCCGCGGTATTCGCGGCAAGCGCCCCCTGCGCGTAGGTGGTTCCGGTATTCGTGATCCCCGTGTTCGAGTTGAGCACGACGTTCCCGCTCGCGGTCGTCCTGCCCGCGAGCGTGACGCGCCCATCGGCGTTCAGCGTGAAGTCACCCGCCTGCGCCGCGATCACGCCTGCATTCGAGACACCGACCCCATGCTCATTCGAGGCGAGCAGAATCTTTCCGGCGTACATGCCGCCCAACTGGCTCACGTCGATGGACACCGGGGACGGCGCGCCATTGCCCGCAATTGGCGTGGCGGCGAGCGTGTCGTGATTGATGTGGTTCGCGCCCGCGACGACGTTCAGGCTGTTGGCGTAGATCGCCGCATTGACCTGCACCGCACGCGCCAGCAGATCCACCTGATCCACGTTCGACGCGTTAAAGCCCGCGCCCTGCACCGTGATATTGCCGCCCGTGACGTTATAGCCCGTGAGCGCGCCATTGGCATCGAATTGCGGGATCCCCGTCGTCAATACCGCGCGCGAAGTATTGATGAAGTTGCCGCCATTCACGGAAATACCGGACGGATTCGCCAGCACCACCGTGGCACGTTGACCCGCGACTTCGAGCGGCCCGTTAAATTGCGACGGATTCGCGCTATTGACCTGATTGACGATAATCCGCGCCGATTGCCCCGGCCCGTAATTCGGATTGCCGTTGATCTTTCCGCCGAGTTGCGTGCCGGTTATCGTCGGTGAATTATTGAGAATCGCCCCGCGCTGATTCACGTCGAACTGGCTATACGTGTTCATCGACACGCCCGCGCCACCCGGACGATTGACGTTCACCTGCGGCAATCCGTTCGCCGTATTGATGACGTTCGGCGCGTGCGCGCCGGATGGCACGATCTGCGCGTGCGCCATCAACGGCGCGAGCAACAGGACAATCGCCGCTACAGCCGCTTCACCGCTGTGCTTGCCGCAGGATGTTGCCGTTTCCTCCACGGCCACCAGCATGCCGCGCGCGCGGCTCCATACCAGTCTGTAGCGTTGATTCATGATTCGGATTTCTGATTAATATGACGAAACAACATCATGCTAATCAGCGATCCATGGCGAAAATGGCAAAAATCGTCAAATGTCGCGGGGAATCACACAGCTGGATTAACGCAGAACAAACACGGCATCAGAATAGAATAAATACGAGCGACATTGATTCGAGATGTCGTCATGCATTCCAATTTAAATCGCTATCCTTATTAATTTTCTCGCGAGAGTTGGCACTTAATCGCTGATCGGGCCAATAGCCGATCGCGCCCCCAATGCAAAAAGCCGGCTCTCTTTCGAGAGCCGGCTTTGTACGGCGTGTTCTGTGCAGATGAGGCGCGCCCTACGCGGCGCCTCGATTGCCTTCGGACCGTTCGACTTAGTCGCGCGGCAGGCCGAAAGGCGTGTACTGCGAGCGGCGGATGCGTTCGGCTTCGCGGTGACGCGCTGCGTACGAATAGTCAGCATCCATCGGCAGATACGGCGACGCGAAGAGGTCGCTCACCTTTTGGATCAGTGCGAGGATATAGCTCATGGCGACTCCCGGTTGGTTTGGCGTTAAGGGTTTTCCCTGACAGAAACGATTATAGGGTTTTCCCTAGGCCAACGCTAGTGCGATGCAGCAAAAAAACTGCGGCAGCGCGTCGCATAGGCAATTTCGCATGCCTATGCGTTGCGTCAAGGCAACACATAGGCATCCTGTGATTTAGGGGTCGAAAAGAAAAGGTCGCGAGACGGGCCTAGCGCGCGGTCTGCTGGGAATGCGCGTGCGCTTTGGTCCGGCTCGTGGCGTGCGCGGCTGCGCGCTCGGCGGGCTTCGCCGCGCGCTTCACATGGCGCGGCTCGGCCGGTGCGGCCGGTTTGCTGACCGGCGCGGGCGCGGGTGCGGGCGGAGCGACCGCGGCGACCGGCGCGGCGGCAGCAGCCGCGAGTTGCGCCGACATGGCGTCCAGCGAGGCCTGCTGCTTCTGCATCTGCACCTCGATGCGCTGCTGCTGCGCCAGGTTATCGGACGACAGCGTCGCGATCATCAGCGTCTGGGCGATCGCCACGACCACCGTGACGGCCAGCGCCGTCACCGCCGCGATGAGCATCCACTTCGTCCGGCGCGCCTGTGCGGCGAGCGCCGCGACGGTGTCGGCGCGCCAGGCGGCCAGCGCGGGTTCGGGACTCGCGGCCGGTTTGAAATCCGAGGCGGAGTCGAAGCTCGCGGCGGCCGCAGCCGCGCCCGTTGCCGGGGCGAAGGGCACGAACGGCTCCCAGCCCGGCGCGGCCGGGTCGATCGGCGACGCGGTTTGGGCGGAAGCAACCGGCGGCGCGAAATCGAAGGGCTCGGCGCGCGCATCCACGGCGGGGGTGGCGGGAGGCGTCTGCGCTTCGCCAGCAGGCTCAGCCGCAGCAGAAACCGGCATGGGCGCAGGAGAAAGCACCGCCGCAAACACTGGCTCGACGCGCGGCGCATCCACACCGAACGCGCCCGCTCCGGCCTCCGCCATCGGCGTCATCGGCGCTTTCGGACGCGCGGCCCGCCGCGCGGCAGGCGTGGGCGTGGATGAGGACGACGACGCGCTTGCAGGCGAAAGCCGCGGCGCGCGCAGGCTCACGGCCTCCGGCGACGCCGCCTCGGCGCCAGCAGACGCCGTAGGATCCGCCGCGCCGTCGTCCGGGCTATCGCCGAACAGGTCGAGCGTGCTCAATTCGCGCGCATCGGGCGTTTGCGGATCGGGGGATTCGAGGGATTGCGCCGGGCTGCGACGCCGGGAAGCTGCGCCGCGTGACGCGCGCTCGGGACTCGACAGTCCGTTGTCTGCTTGATTGACGGGTTCGGCCATGGATCAACGACAGGGCTTGCATCTTATTGACTTCGCGTCGCACGGCCGTCCCGCCTGGCCGCAGTGCGACAGCCGCGCTCGCTCCTCGGGCGCCCGTGGTCTCATCGGTCGCGCGCCCATGGGCAGCCATCTTATCCGCAAACGTTCGCCCTGTCCCCCTGGCCAATATGAAACATGCGTGACGCATGCGTTCGATCAGCTTTGCGGTCCGTCCTCGCGGAACTCTCTCACCACGGGCAGCTTCTTCAGCGCGTCGCAAATCGACAGGTATTCGGGCGACGAGACGCGGCTCAGCACGATCATCACCTCGTCGAGTTCGGGCGAGTCGTCGCTTTGCTGGACCACGAACTGCTTGACGCGCGGGCTGGAGACGCCGAGCGCGTCGTGCAGCGAATGGAACGTGAGCGCGCCGCGATCAACCAGCAGCGAGATGCGGCGGCGCTGCCGGAACGTGATGAAGCGCCGTTCGAGCGGCTTGAGGCCCGCGAGGATGATGAGGATGATCACGGTCGCCGCGATCGACGCCGTATAGAGCCCGCCGCCCACCGCGAGGCCGATGGCCGCGACCGACCAGAGGCTCGCGGCGGTCGTCAGGCCGCGCACGATCTCGCCGCGTAACAGGATCGAGCCCGCGCCCAGGAAGCCGATGCCCGAGACCACCTGCGCCGCCATCCGCGACGGGTCGAGCACGACGTGCTCGCCGTTGATCACGTCCGCGAAGCCGAACGCCGAGACGATCATGATGAGCGCCGAGCCCACGCACACGAGCATGTGCGTGCGCAGCCCGGCCGCCCACGAGAGCCGCTCGCGCTCGAAGCCGATCACGCTGCCCAGCAGCGCGGCCATCACGAGGCGCGCGACGATTTCCCAGTTGTTGATCATGGTATTGCTCTCCGTTTTTATCGTGGGCGCGCTCCGCGGCTCGATCGTCCCGCATCGGGCGCGGGCTGCCCCGTCGTTAGAATTGCCGCGGCGCACCGCAGCCTGCTTCGCCCGCCCGGCCCGATCTTCGATGCGAAGGAGCCCAAGCGTACAATCGCGGACACTGTCCGGCTTCGCGCGCCCCCTGTCGCGCCTACACAATTCATGAACACCTCTACCGGCGCAGCCAGCCTGCGCGATCATTTCGACCGCATCGTGCTGCCCCTCTGGCGCGGCCCCGGCTTCAACACGGCGCTGCGTCTGCCGCACGAAGCGCTCGCCGTGCGCGACGGCCACGCCGCGCCGCTGCCCGACACGCGTTATCGCGCGATGGCCTGCGCCCGCCAGCTCTTCGTGTTCACGCAGGCCGGCGACGACGCCCACGCGCACACGCTGTTCGATTCGCTGCGACATGCCTTTCAGGACCGCACGCGCGGCGGTTGGTTCTATAGCGTCGATCCGCACGGCGCGCCGCTCGACACCACCAAGGACCTCTACACGCATGCGTTCGTGGTGTTCGCGTGCTCGGCGTACGGCCAGCGCTTCGGCGTGACGGAAGCGCTCGACACGGCGCGCGAGACCTCGTCGCTGATCGTCGACCGCTTCGCGGCCCGCGACGGCCTGCTCAACGCGTCGCTCGACGCCGCATTCGGCACGGTCACGGGCACGCCGGTGCAAAACCCGCTGATGCATCTGACCGAAGCCTGGCTCGTCGCGCGCGAAGCCACCGGCGACGCCGCGTTCGACACGGCCATCACGCGGCTCATCGAAGCCGTCGCGCGCGGCTTCCTGCACGCGCCCACGGGCTGCATCGCGGAGCTGCCGCTGGGCGCGGCGGACAATCGCCTGGAGCCCGGCCATCAGTTCGAGTGGTTCTGGCTCGCGGCGCAGGCCGGCGCGGCGCGGCTCGGCGATTCGGGGATGCAGGAAGCGCTCGTGCGCGCGTTCGCCTTTGCGGTGGAGCACGGCGTGGACCCGGTCACGGGCGCCGTGGCCGCCGCCACCGACGAACAGGGCCGCGTGAGCGACGCCACGCAGCGCATCTGGGCGCAGACGGAGTATCTGCGCGCGATCGCCACGCACGGCGATGCCGTTGTGCGCGCCACGCTCGACGCGCAGATCGGCAAGTTCGAGCAGCGCTTCATCACGCCGCAAGGCTGGGTGGAATGCCGCGACGCGAGCGGCGCGGTTGCGCGCGCCGACATGCCGTCGACCACGCCGTATCACCTGCTGACGGCCTATCAGGCGCTGCCGCGCGACTAAACGACCAAGCGGCTGAGCGAGCCTGAAAACGACAACGGCGCGGGAATTCCGCGCCGTTGTGCTGACTTCGATAAGCCGCCGCCCACAAAGGCGGCAGCCATCGCGCCGTTTAATACGCCCCGGCCATCGCCGACCCGACCGACGGTTCCGCGCGCGAGGCCATCGGCGCGAGCGCACGGCCTTCGGCCAGCACCGCCGGCGAGATTTCGAAGGCCGCCACGGCTTCGGCGAGCTGACGCGTCTGCTGATGCAGCGACGAAGCCGCCGCCGCCGCTTCCTCGACCAGCGCCGCGTTCTGCTGCGTCATCTGGTCCATCTGCGACACCGCCGTATTCACCTGATCGATGCCCGCGCTCTGTTCGAGCGACGAGGCGCTGATGCCCGCCATCATCTGCGTGGCGCGCGAAATCGACGCCGACACTTCGCGCATCGACTCGCCCGCGCGCTCGACCAGTTCCGCGCCGCCGCGAATCTGCGAAACCGACTCGCTGATCAGCGTCTTGATTTCCTTCGCCGACTGCGCGCTGCGCTGCGCGAGGCCGCGCACCTCGCCCGCCACGACCGCGAAGCCGCGGCCCTGCTCGCCCGCGCGCGCCGCTTCGACGGCCGCGTTCAGCGCGAGGATGTTGGTCTGGAACGCGATGCCGTCGATCACGCCGATGATCTCGGCGATCTTGTCCGAGCTTTTCGCGATGCCGTGCATGCGCTCGACCACTTCGCCGACGACGTTGCTGCCGCGCGACGTGGCGTCGAGCGCCGCTTCGGCAAGCTGGTTCGCCTCGCGGGCGTTCTCGGCGGTGTTGCGCACCGTGCCGGTCAACTCCTCCATGCTGGCCGCCGTTTCTTCGAGCGACGCGGCCTGCGATTCCGTGCGCGCCGACAGGTCGGCGTTGCCGGTCGCGATTTCATCGGCGCCCACGTTGATCGAACCCGCCGTCTCGCGCACCGTATGCACCGTGCGCGCGAGGCTCGCCTGCATCGTCGCGAGTCCGCGGAAGAGACGGCCGATTTCGTTGTCGCCGCGTGCCGCGATGACTTCGTCCAGATGGCCGCGCGCGATGCGGTCGAAGTGGCGGCCCGCTTCTTCGAGCGGCGCGACCACGCCGCGGCGCAGCGCGTAATGCACGCCGGTCGCGAGCGCGATCAGCCCGAGCAGAATGATGATGCCGACAGTCTGGAACACCGCGAGGCGCGTATCGATCGAGTCGAGCGACGCATGGCTCGCGGCGGCGGTGAAGCGCGTGAACGCCTGCAACTCGGCGAGGTAGGCATCCTGATACGACTGCGTCGGCTGATCGAGGAAGGCCTGGATGTTATTCGCGTTGAGGTCGTCCACGAGTTCGGCGAGCGCCTTGTGATAGACCTGATAACGCTGGCCGAGCGCGGCCACGCGCGCGCGGTCCTCGTCGTTGATCGACTCGACGGCGGTCAGTTGCGCGTACGACTGGTCGGCGGCCGAAAGCTGCTCGTTTGCATGGCCGATCATCTCGGTCGGCGCCGCGCCGCCGCGAATCAGGCGGGTGCCCGCGCGCGACAGGTTGATGCGCGCGTCCATCAAACGCTGGGTGATGTCGTTGGCGGCGCTCGCCTGGCGCAGCGCGACTTTGGAGAGGTCCTTCACGTCGTCGTGCGTGCGGGTCAGCGCCCAGAAACCGAGCCCCTCCGTGACGAGCTGGAGTACGCAGAACGCGACTAGAACACATAACAGGCCGGATGCGACCTTGATCTTGCTGAACATCTTGAACACCCTGGGATGGCAGTGAGTAGGTTCGGCGCTCGCATGTGATCGCTCGCGCCCGCACTGCGTTTACGGCCTGGCAAACGTTGTATTGAGGCCAGTTTCATGAAATTTCCGCGTCAAAATCGAAATTCAGCATTGCAGAAAAAATCGCCAGATCATTGACGCCGTTTTTCGCAACAATATCGGGGATGAATCTTCGATTGACGCTTCGATTTACCTTGCGCCGCCGCAAGACGCTTCCTAGAGTGGTTAGGAAACCGAGGGGCGCGAGCCCAGGGGATGAGCGATGACAGATCTGGTGGATCGCGCGCGCGGCGCGCTGCACGCGCAGCCGTTCAGCGTGTTGCTGGGCACGGAACTGATGCACGTCGGCGCCGACGAGCTCACCCTGCGCCTGCTCGTGCGCGACGAACTCAAGCAGCAGCACGGCTTCGTGCACGGCGGAGTCATCAGCTATCTCGCCGACAACGCCCTCACGTTCGCGGGCGCGCTGGCGCTCGGGCCGCGCGTGGTGACGGGCGAATACAAGATCAACTATCTGCGGCCGGCGATCGGCGGCACGCTGATGGCGCGGGCGCGCGTGATCCACGCGGGACGCCAGCAGGCCACCTGTCAGTGCAGCGTGTTCGTGATGGAGGATGGCGGCGAACGGCTGGTGGCGATCGCGCAAGGCACCATCAACCGCATGGGCGATAACGGCGACAACAACGGCCATTCGGCCTGACGTCATGACACCATCGGCGCGGCATCCCTTACCGCGCTGAAAGACAAACGGCCGCGGATTGCCCGCGGCCGTTTCCTTATCGATCGCCTCGCAGGAGCGAGACGTTCGCCGTCATTCGGCGGCGCGCGTCTTCTGCGTCTGCTCGCCGAGCCCTTCGATGCCGAGGCGCACCGTCTGCCCCGCCTTCAGGTAAATCGCGTTCGGCTTCACGCCCATGCCCACGCCCGGCGGCGTGCCGGTGGAAATCACATCGCCCGGCTGCAGGCTCATGCACTGCGAGAGATACGACACGAGCTTCGCGACCGTGAAGATCATCGTGCGCGTGTTGCCGTTCTGATAGCGATGGCCGTCCACTTCGAGCCACAGCGAAAGATTCTGCGGATCGGGCACCTCGTCGCGCGTGACGAGCCACGGGCCGGTCGGGCCGAACGTATCGAAACCCTTGCCCTTGTCCCACTGGCCGCCGCGCTCGATCTGCCACTCGCGCTCCGACACGTCGTTGATCACGCAGTAGCCCGCCACGTGGTTCAGCGCCTCGGCCTCGCTCACGTTCTTCGTGGGCTTGCCGATCACCACGCCGAGTTCCACTTCCCAGTCGGTCTTGACCGAGCCGCGCGGAATTTCGATGTCGTCGTTCGGGCCGACGATCGCGCTCGTCCACTTGTTGAACACCACGGGCTCGGCCGGCACGGGCATGTTCGATTCGGCGGCGTGATCGGCATAGTTCAGACCGATACACACCATCTTGCCGATGTGGCCCACGCACGGACCGAGACGCGGATTGCCCTCGACGAGCGGCAGCGTTTCGGGATCGATCGTGCGCAGTTGCGCGAGGCCCGCGTCGGAGAGCACGTCGCCGGCAATGTCGGCGACCGCGCCCGAAAGCGCGCGGATGCGGCCTTCGGCGTCGAGCAGGCCGGGCTTTTCGTGGCCCTTCGGGCCGTAGCGGAGCAGTTTCATCGTCTGTGTTCCTTGTCTCTTCGATGTCTCGTGCGCGACGCCTGCGCGCCGCGCGTGAATGTAGCGTGACCTGTCACGCGAGGGAGCGAACTAGTTCGACCACCCGCCGTCGATCACATGCGCCTGGCCGGTCGTGAAGCCCGACTCGTCCGAGGCCAGATAGAGCGCGAGCGCCGCGATTTCCTCGGGCTTGCCCACGCGGCCCATCGGCTGGCGCGCGACGAACGCGGCGCGCGCCGCGTCGACCGTGGTGCCCTGCGCCGCCGCCTGCGCCGCGATGCGCTCCTCCAGCGAAGGCGAGGCCACGGTGCCGGGGCAGATCGCGTTGCAGCGGATGCCGCGCGTCACGAAGTCGGCGGCCACGGCCTTCGTCAACCCTATCACAGCCGCCTTCGACGCGCCGTAGACGAAGCGGTTGGGCACGCCCTTCACGCTCGACGCCGCCGACGACATATTGATGATCGAACCGCCGCCCGCCTCCAGCATCGCGGGCAGAAACGCGCGGATCGTGTGGTACATGGCCTTGGCGTTCAGATCGAAGGCGAGGTCCCAGTCTTCCTCGCTCGCTTCGAGAATCGAGCCCGCGTGCACGAAGCCCGCGCAGTTGAACAGCACGTCGACCTTGCCGACTTCCGCGGCCAGCGCGCGGATCGCCGCGCCGTCGAGCACGTCGAGCTTGCGCGCCTCGACCGGCAGCGCCTTGAGCGCGTCGATGCGCAGGTCGGTCGCGATCACGCGTGCGCCTTCGCGCGCGAACAGTTCGGCGGCCGCGTAGCCGATGCCCTGGCCCGCCGCGGTGATCAAGGCCGTCTTGCCGGCCAGTCGTTGTCCCATCTGCCACTCCCAAAGAAAGCGCGATTGATGATGAATCCCGGATGCCGATCGATGCGATGCCGCAAACGGCCATTATGGCCAGAGGCGCGTGCATCGTGCGGCTTGCGCGGATGTTTTCTAACCGGCTGGAACGGCGCGGCGCGTGAGACCGCTTCGCGACTGATTCGCGACCGATTCGCGACCGTTTCGCGCCAGCTTGCCGTCATGTTCGAGCCAGATTCGTTGCCGCGTTCGAATCGGCTATGGAACGGGCTATCGAAGCGGCGACAAACGATAAAACGCCGCCGCGTTGCCGCCGAAGATCGCGGCGCGTTCGCCGTCGTTCAGATCCGCGAAAAGCTGCTGCGCGCAGTCGTGCCAGCGCGTGTAGTCGCCGTTGAGATTGAGCACGGGCCAGTCGCTGCCCCACATCAGGCGGCGCGCGCCGAAGCACTCGAGCAGATGCGCGACCCACGGGCGCAGCGTCGAGTCGCTCCAGCCCGGCGCGGCTTCCGTCGCGAGCCCGGACACCTTGCAGAACACTTGCGGAAAGCGCGCGAGCCGCGCGATCGCTTGCGACCACGCCGCGAAACCCGACGAGTCGATGCCGCCGTCGCGGATCGGCGGCTTCGCACCATGATCGATCACCACGCGCAACGCCGGATGCCGCGCGAGAAAGGTTTCGAGCGCGCGCGCGTGGCGCGTGAAGATCAGCGCATCGAAGGCGAGGTCGTGCTCAATCAGCGCGTCGATGGCGCGTGCCGTCTGCGCGTTGGCGATCCAGTCGTCGTCGTGCAGGTCTTGCAGCATCGGACGCACGGCGCGCAGCTTCGGTTCGCGCGCGAGTTCGGCGATCAATTCGGGCGCGCGCGCATCGTCGAGCGGCACCCAGCCGACCACGCCCGCAATCGACGCGTCGTCGCGCGCGAGATCGAGCAGCCAGCGCGTTTCCTCGACGGTCTGCGCGGCCTGCACGAGCACCGTGCGCGCGACGCCGCACGCCGCGCGCAGCGGCGCGAGATCGGCGGGCAGAAACGGTCGATAAAGCGTGCTCAACTCAGGCGTGAGCCAGCCGTAATCGCCGCGCGCGGGGTCCCAGTAATGCTGATGCGCGTCGATCGCTTCGGGCAGGATATCGCCGCTCATGATGCGGACTTTTTCGGCAACGGCGCACGCGCATCGACCAGCCCCTCATCGCGCAACGCCAGCCAAAGCTCCGCAGGCAAGGCCGTCTCGAACGACGCCACGTTCTCCTGCAATTCCGCCGCGCTGCGCGCGCCCGTGAGCACCGTCGCCACGGCCGGATGCGCGTATGGAAACTGCAAGGCCGCCGCCGCGAGCGGCGCGTCATATCGGCGGCACACCGCTTCGAGTCGCGCCACGCGCTCCACCACCTCGGGCGGCGCGTCGCCGTAATTAAACTTGCGATCGCCCGACACGCCGCGCGCGAGAATGCCCGAATTGAACGCGCCGCCGAGCAGGATGCTCACGCCGCGCTCCACGCACGCGGGCAGCAGATCGTCGAGCGGCTGCTGTTCGAGCAGCGTGTAGCGGCCCGCGAGCAGCGCGCAATCGATATCGAATTCGCGCATCGCGTCGCGTATCACTTCGCGCTCATTCACGCCAAAACCAATCGCCTTCACCGCGCCCGACGCGCGCAATTCATCGAGCGCGCGAAAGCCGCCGCCCTCGCTCAATTGCCGCCAGTAATGCGCGTTGCGATCGCCGTGCGTGAAGCGGCCGATGTCATGCACGAGCAGCATGTCGATATCGACGAGACCCAGACGCATCTGGCTATCTTCGAACGAACGCAAAATGCCGTCGCGCGTGTAGTCGTAAATCGCCTCGAACGGCAGCGGGTTTTGCCAGCCTTCGCTGCCGTCATACGCGTGCGCACGCGGCACGAAACGGCGGCCGACCTTCGTCGAGAGCACGTACTCATGACGCGGATAACGGCGCAGCGCATCGCCGAGACGATGCTCCGCCTTCGTGTGGCCGTAGTGCGGCGCGGTGTCGAAATAACGCACGCCCGCGGCCCACGCGGCATCGACGGTCGCGCGCGCTTCCTCGTCGCTGAGGTCGCGATAGAGGCCGCCGAGCGGCGCCGTGCCGAGACCCAGCGCGCTCACTTCGAGCACCGTGCGCCCGATGCGCCGACGCTGCGTCACCTGCGGATGAAATGCCTGCGCCATGCGGCTCGTCTCCAGTTTGATCGGCGATTCAATACTCGACGGCCACATGCACGGGCACGCGCGCATTCGCGGGCAAGCACGCGGGACCGACCGGCTCGAACGTCTTGTACGTGAGAATGAATTCCTGATGCCCGAGCGATTCCGACTTCGACCGTGCGCCTTGCGCGACCGCGAGCGTGACGTCGAACACTTCGCGGCCCACTTCGTCGAGCGTCGCGCGGCCTTCGAGAATGCGGCCCGCGTCGATATCCATGTCGCCCGCGAGATTGCGATACGTGAGCGGATTCGCGCACACTTTGATGACTGGCGAAAGCGCCGACCCCACCACCGAGCCGCGCCCGGTCGTGAACAGAATCACATGCGCGCCGCAGGCGATCAGTTCGGCGATTTCCGCGTTGTCGCTGATATTCGGGAATCCGAAACGTGGCTCGCCGTCCGGCACCACGTCGAGCAGATACAGGCCGCCCGTGGGCGGCACATCGCCCGGCTTCACGATGCCGACGATCGGCGAAGCACCGCTTTTCGCATACGCGCCCAGCGACTTTTCCTCTTGCGTGGTGAGCCCGCCGTCGGCGTTGCCGACCGCGAACGAACCGTGCCCGAGGATCGAGTAATAGCGCGCCGCCTTCGCCACGCATTCGACGATGGCGTCGCCGAGTTCGGGCCGCGCCGCGCGGCTTTTCATGTGATATTCGCAGCCCACCAGCTCGCCGGTTTCCTCGAAGATGCAGGCCGAACCCGCTTCGATCAGATGATCGAACGCACGCCCCACGGCCGGATTCGCCGTGATGCCGCTCGTGCCGTCCGAGCCGCCGCAGATCGTGCCGACCACGAGTTCGTCGAGCCGCATCGGCACCTTCGTTTGCTGCGCGAGTTGCGCGCGTGCGCCGCGCACCCAGTCGACGCCATATTGAATCGTGCTGCGCGTGCCGCCCTTTTCCTGAATCGTCAGCACTTCCACGGGGCGTCCGCTCGCGCGCACCTGCTCGACCAGATAATGCTTGTTCATGCTCTCGCAGCCCAGCGAAACGAACAGCACCGCGCCCACGTTCGGATGCGTGGTGAGGCGCGTCATCATCTTCTCGGCATAGCTGTTCGGGTAGCAGCCCGGAAAGCCGATCAGATGCACGGGCGATTCGTTCGACACGCGCGCCTCGTCGAACGCGTGTTCGTCGTCGTAAAGCGGCTCGCGAAACTGCGCGACGATCTCGCGCGCCACGTGATGCGCGCACTCGACCAGATAAGCCACGGCGACCACGTTGCGGATGCCCTTGCGGCCGTCGCTGCGCGGCCAGCCTTCGAGCATCGGCGCATCGGCGCGCGCGGCTTCGGCGTTGGATGAAGTCATGGCAATGTCCCTTGCTTAGCGGTGCGGCACGAACTCGTGGCCCGCGTCGTGCGTGTACGTCGGCAAATAATCGCTTTCGAGGTTGTGCGTATGCAGATGCGCGCCGCGCGGCACGTCCGCCGTTACGTGACCGATGCGCGCGCCGTAGCGCAGCACTTTTTCGTCCTTCGCGAGCGCGCGCCGCGCGATCTTGTGGCCCAGTTCGATGGTCGTCGCGAGCGTCACGCGCTCGCCTTCGATCTCCACCGTCTCGCCCGCCGCGAGACGCGCGGCGGCGATCAGGCAGTTATCGTCGGGCGCGAGCAGGATGAGGCGCGCATCGGTGTGTCCGGGGCTGCTGTTCAAGTTCTTTCTCCGCGTTCAGTTCTGGGCTTCGCCGCCCGCGAGCCGCGCCACCATCAGCGAGCCGAGGATGATCGCGCCGTAGATCGCCTGCACCCAGAACGACGGCACCTGGGCGAGCGTGAGCAGGTTCTGCACCACGCCGAGCAGCAGCACGCCCAGCAGCGCGCCGAACATCGTGCCCTTGCCGCCGTCGAGCGAAATGCCGCCGATCACGGCCGCCGCGAACACCGTGAAGATCATGCCGTTGCCCTGGTTCGCGTTGATCGCGCCCACGTAGCCCGTCACGATCAGCCCGCCGATCGCCGCGAGAATGCTGCCGAGCACGAACACGCCCCACGTGATGCGCTCGACGCGAATGCCCGCCGCGCGTGCCGCATCGGGATTGCCGCCGATCGCGTAGAGCGCGCGGCCCACGCGGTGATAGCGCAGCATGAAGGCCGCGACCGCGAACGCCGCCGCCGCGAGCCACACCGAGAGCGGCAGGCCGAGCACGATGGTGGTGGCGAGCGCGAAGAACGACGGCGGCATGTCGAACAGCGTGCCACCCTTGGTCGCGCCCACCAGCATGCCGCGCAGCACGATCAGCATCGCGAGCGTGACGATGAACGCATTCAGGCGCAGCCGCACCACCAGAAAACCGTTGACGAAGCCGATCAGCGCGCCCACCGCGACGATCGCGATCAGCCCCGCAAACGCGGGCCATTGCAGACCGAATCCCGCCGACGCAGCCGGCATCACAAGCATTGCGCCCACGGCGGGCGCGATGCCCACGGTCGATTCGAGCGAGAGATCGAACTTGCCGGTCAGCACGATCAGCGACTCGGCGAGCACGACGAGCGCGAGCGCCGCCGACGCGCCCAGCACGCTGATCAGATTCGCCTTCGTCAGAAAGCTCGGGCTCACGAAGCCGCCGATCACGAGCAGCAACACGAGCGCGGGCAGCAGCGCGAGATCGCGCAGACGCGCGAACTCGATGCGCGGACGCGCGCGTTTGCCCGTGGCGGCGAGGTCGCCTTGCGCGGCCGCGAACGCGGGCGTCGAAACACTATTCTTCATGGAGATCGACTCCTTCGACCGATGCAATCAGTTCATGGTCCTGCCAGCCCGCCGCGAATTCCTGCGCCACGTTGCCGCGAAACATCACGAGCACACGGTCGCAGGTGCGCAGATCGTCGAGTTCGCTCGACACCACGAGCACAGCCTTGCCTTCGTCGCGCACGCGGTCGACGACCGAGAGCAGCGCTTCTTTCGATTTCACATCGACGCCCGCGGTGGGATCGATCAGCACGAGAACATCAGGATTGCTTGCCAATGCGCGCGCCATCACGACCTTCTGCTGATTGCCGCCCGAAAGCCCCGACACCACATGATCCGGTCCCTGTGCGACGATGCCGAGCGCCTCGATCATGCGTTTACCTACCTGCTGCTTCTTCGCGGGCGGTGCAAAACCGAGGCGGCCGAGCAGGCCCGCAATCGTCATCGACGCGTTTTCGGCCACCGACTGCGTGAGCACGAGCCCTTCGTGATGGCGGTCCTTCGGCACGCAGCCCACGCCGCTCGCGAGCGCGTGCGGCACGTCGCCGGGCTTGAGCGCCGCGCCGTTCACGCGGATCTCGCCCGACTGCTGCGCCGTGAGCCCCGCAATCGCCTCGCCCACGCTCGTGCGTCCGCTGCTGGTCGCGCCCGTGAGACCCACGACCTCGCCGCGCCGGATCTGCAGCGAGACGTTCGCGTAGTCGGCGCCCGTGATGTTGCGCACGTCGAGCGCGAGTGCGGCGTCGGCGGGCAAGGCGGCACGCGCAGCGGCATCGGCCACATTCAGGCCGCCGCGCTCGCCCGTCATCGCTTCGATCAGGCGTTCGCGCGGCAACTCGGCAACCGGCGCGCTGACGATATGGCGCGCATCGCGCAGCACCGTGACGGCCTGGCAAATCTCGTACACCTCCTGCAAATGGTGCGAGATGAACAGGAACGTCACGCCTTCGCGCTGCAATTCGTCAATACGGCGAAAAAGGCGTTTGATTTCCTCGCCGTCGAGCTGCGCGGTGGGTTCGTCGAGGATGATGAAACGCGCGCCGTATGAGAGCGCCCGCGCGATCTCGACAAGCTGGCGCGCCTCCACCGTGAGATCGCCCGCACGCGCGTCCTCGCGCACGTCGATGCGCCAGTGGTCGAGCAGCGCGCGCGCGTCGCGGCGCATGCTCGTCCAGTCGATCACGCCGCGCTTCACCGGCTGACGATTGATGAACAGATTCTCCGCGACCGTGAGATCGCGGATGATCGTCGAGTGCTGATAGACGCAGGCCACGCGCTCGCGCCACGCATCGCGCTCGGCGATGGGCGGGGCGGGCTCGCCGTTGAAATGCACCGCGCCTTCGTCGGGCTTGCGCAGGCCCGTGAAGATCGACACGAGCGTGGACTTGCCCGCGCCGTTGCGCCCCACGAGCGCGTGCGACTCGCCCGCCGTCACGCGCAGGCTCACGTTCGACAGCGCCGCCGTGGAGCCGAAGCGCTTGGTCACGCCGCTCGCCTCGACCACCGGCGGCAGCGAGCGCGCCGCGCGCTCGCGTGACAGCGCGAGCGGCGCGGCTTCGATTCGATCGCTCGTTCGATCGCTCGTTCGATCGCTCATTTGACCGCTCATTTGACCGCTCATTTGACGGTATTGCCCCAGAGGTTCTTGTCGTCGACGTTCTGCTTCGTCACGAGCGGCGCGGGCAACTGGTCTTCGAGCACGCCGGGCTGCAGCTGCACGATGGTGCTGTCGTGATCGGTCTTGCCCGGCTTGAACGTCTTGCCCTCCAGCGCGGCCTTGATGTAATAGAGGCCGTATTTCGCGTAGAGATCGGCGGGCTGCGAAATCGTGGCGTCGATCTCACCCTTGCGGATCGCTTCGTATTCCTGCGGAATGCCGTCATTCGAGACGATCACGATATGCTTCGCGTCGCCCGCCGGAAACAGCAGTTGCTTGCGGCGCAGCGTTTGCAGCGTGGGCGAGAGATAGACGCCGCCCGCCTGCATGTAGATCGCCTTGACGTCGGGGTTCGCGGTCAGCAGGCTGTCGAGCGCGCTCGCGGCCACATCGCCCTTCCAGGCCGCCGGAATCTCCAGCAGCGACAGCGACGGATAGTTCTTCAGGCAGGCGCGGAACGCCTCGGAGCGGTCGCGTCCGTTCACCGATGCGAGGTCGCCCATGATCTGCACGACCTTGCCCGATTTCACGTGCTCGCCGATGTACTTGCAGGCCTTTTCGCCATAAGCGTGATTGTCGGCGCGCACGACCATCGCCACGTTGCCCTGGGTGGGCGCCACGTCCACGGCCACGACCTTGACGTTCTTTTGCGCGGCGTTGTCGAGCGCGCGGCTGATGGCGGCCGAATCGATCGGCCCGACCACGATGCCCTTCGCGCCCAGATTCACCATGTTGTTCATGTCGGTGATCTGCTGCGCGGGGTCGTTGTTCGAGTTGACGGGCGCGAGAATGTCGATGCCCATCTGTTTCGCGTACACGCCGAGATAGTTGTTGTACGACTGCCAGAACGGCGACGTGAGCAGCGGCAGGCCGAGGCCGACCTTGCTCGCGTCCGCGGCCTGGGCCATTCCCGCTGCGCCGAACGCGGCCGCGCAGACGGCCGCCGTGCACAGGGTCTTCGCGGCGAGGCGCAGCGACGCGCGCGCCTTGCGCGTTTGAATCAAGCGGCAGGCCGCGTGCGGCCCGGTTGCGAACGCCATGTCAGTCTCCAAAGTTGTCGTTGTTGAACCTCATGTGCGCGTCGCGCCCGCATGAAAAAGCGAAGCGCGCCGGCGGCGCTGCGACTGCCCCTTCCACTTCTCTTTCCAATCCAGACGACACTGGTGTATGTTCACCAGTGAACCTATTATTCATATACGCACGATCCAAGGTCAAGGAATGTGCAGTGCAGCAAGGCTCGGGAATTTCCCTGGGGGCGTCAGGGTTTTGTCGGCGGTGGATCGGCAGGGCGCTTTGAAATAATCACGAGAGGCGCGCCGCCCGAGGCGGCGGCGCGCAGGCAACGCACAAGGACACGATGAAAGCGAACGCACGTACGCGGCGGCCCGCCGCGCCGCCCGAGGCTGTCGAACCGGAAGCCGGCGATGCACACGAGGCGCACGAGGCGCACGAAGAGAAAGACGACGGCGACCGCTATCGCGCGCCCGCGCTCGACAAGGGACTCGACATCCTCGAACTGCTCGCCGAGCAGCGCGGCGGCCTCACGCGCGCGGAGATCACGAAGGCGCTCGGGCGCAACGCGAGCGAGATTTACCGGATGCTCGAACGACTGGTCGCGCGCCAGTACGTGATGCGCTCGGAGGCCGGCGACCGTTACGCGCTGAGCCTCAAGCTGTTCGCGCTCGCGCACCGCCATCCGCCGATGGAGCGCCTGATCGCCGAGGCGCTGCCGCTCATGCAGCGCTACGCGAACGACGCCGAGCAGTCCTGCCATCTCTCGGTCTACGACCGCGGCAACCTGCTCGTGATCGCGCAGGTGGACGGGCCGGGCACGTGGGGCATCGCGGTGCGGCTCGGTTCGCGCGTGGGTCTCGTCGATACGAGTTCGGGGCGCACCATGCTCGCGTTCCAGTCGCCCGAACAGCGCGCGCACATGCTCGCCGAACACACCAAGGTGAAAGGCGAAGTCGCGATCGATCACGCGGCGCTGGAGAGCGCGTGCGAGCAGATTCGCGCGGCGGGCGTTTCGCGCACGGACAGCCAGCAGATCTTCGGCGTGACCGATGTGACCTTTCCGGTGCTCGGGCCGTCGGGGCAGGCGATCGCGGCGCTCACGTGCCCGTTCCTCAAGCGCATCGACGACTACGTCGCGCCCTCGCTCGACGAAGCCACGCAGATGCTCGGCGCGACCGTGCAGGCGCTGTCGATGTTCCGCGAAGGCGACGTTTAGGCGTCGCGGGGATCGCTCAGTCTCGCTGGCCGCTCCGCGCATCCGGTGCTACGCTCGAAAGCCCTGCGTGAAATGCGTTTCAGCGAGGAGACAACGATGACCGATCTCGTGACATGCGTGTGGTTCGATCAAGGCCAGGCGCGCGAAGCGGCGCAGTTCTACGCCGCCACCTTCCCCGATAGCCACGTCGATGCGGGCCACGTCTCGCCGATTCCCGGCATCGGCGTGGGCGCGGAACTGCTGGTGGATTTCACGGTGCTGGGGCGGCGCTTCGTCGGTCTGAACGGCGGCCCGAACTTCAAGCCGAACGAGGCCGTGAGCTTCATGGTGCTCACCGACAGCCAGGAAGAGACCGACCGCTACTGGAACGCCATTCTCGACAACGGCGGCCAGGCGTCGGACTGCGGCTGGTGCAAGGACCGCTGGGGCTTTTCGTGGCAGATCACGCCGCGTCGTCTGCTCGAATTCGTCGGCGGCGCCGACCGCGAAGCCGGACGCCGCGCCATGGAAGCGATGATGACGATGCAGAAGATCGACATCGCCACCATCGAGCGCGCGGCGGCGGGGAAATAGCGGCTGATCAAACGCCGCCGCACCGCACGGTGCTCAATCAACGATCACGACGGGCGCGCGATCGCCCACGCTCTGCGTCTCGCGCGCGGCGATCGCCACATACAGCCGCTCAAGGTCGCGCGTGAAGCGCGCGGTATCGAACAAGGGCGCGTTGCCGCGCGCCCGCGCGAGCCGCTCGCGCACCTTCGCATGCCACGCCGGATCGTTCGCGAGCGCGAGCGCGATCTGGAAATACGCGTCGAGATCGCGCGCAATCAAGTCCTCCAGCCCCACCGCGCGCAGCAGGCTCGCCCCCACGCGCCCCGCGAACAACCGGCCCGGCGCGCTGACCATCGGCACGCCCGCCCATAGCGCGTCGCTGCCCGTGGTGTGCGAGCCGTACGGCAAGGTGTCGAGCGCGAGATCGGCGAGCGGCAGACGCGCGAGATGCTGCGACTGCGGCACGCGCGGCGCGAAGATCACACGCGCCGCCGCCACGCCGTGCTGCGCGAAGAACGCGTGCAGATTGGCCCGCGCGCGCTCGTGGCCCGGATCGAGCAGCCAGAGCACGCTGCCCGGCGTGGCCGCGAGCAGGCGGCACCAGATCGACGCGATGCCCGCATTGAGCTTGAAGGTCTGATTGAGGCTGCAAAACACGAAGCCGCGCGCGGGCAGGCCCGCTTCGGCGCGCGTGGCACGCGTCGCGCTGGAGCGGCGATGATCGCTGGGCTGATAGCTGTGCGGCATCAGCGCGAGCGTTTCGCTGTAGTGCGACGCCGTGACGGGCGGTGTCGCCGTGGCGTCGCCGATCAGATAGTCGGCCAGACGCGGCGCGCCCAGCGAGCCCGGATAGCCGAGCCAACTGACGATGACCGGCGCGGGCCGCAGCGCCGTGATGCCGAGCCGCGCACCGGTCGTATAGCCCTTCAGATCGACGAGCAGATGCACGCCGTCCTGCGCGATGCGCGCGGCCGCCTGCGCGTCGCTGAGCGTGTCGATTTCGTGGATCGTGACGGGCCACTGCGCGATGCGCTTGCGCCAGTCGACATCGGGCGCGACGCCGCCATACGAATACAGATGGATGTCGAAGCGCGCCGCGTCGTGCAGTTCGAGCACGCCCGCCAGCAGGCGCAGCGTGGCGTGATCGTAAAAGTCCGCCGACAGATAGCCGATGCGCAAACGCCCGCCCGCTTCGAACGCCGCCAGCGCCTCGGCCAGCCCCGCGCCGCGCGCGACCATCGGCGCCGCCGCCAGTTCGCCGCGCCAGCGCGACTCGGCGAAACGCCTGCCCGCCTCGCGATGCCATTCGGGCGTGAGCGTGGGCATGCCGAGCAGGCTCCACGGCGTGAGATGCTCCGCCGCGCCGGACGCGATCATCGCCAGCGCGGCCTGATCGACCTCCTCCAGCCCGGTCCAGTGCGCGAGACGGCGCCGCACGTACTGCACCGCCTCCCAGCGTCCGCCGCGCGCATAGGCGGCGTCGGCTTCATCGAGGCGATGCTGGTGTTCGAGCATGGCGCCGTAGCATTGCCAGAGATTCGCGGCCTGCGGTTCGAGGTCGAGCGCGCGCCGGAAGCACGCCTCGGCTTCCTCGTCGCGGCCCGCTTCGCTGAGCAGCACAGCGAGATTGCCGATCGCGAACGCGTAGGCCGGATCGGTCTCGATGGCCGCGCGATAGGCCGCTTCGGCGTCGGCGAGATCGTGGCGCTTTTTCAGCAGATTGCCGAGGTTGTTGAACAGACGCGCTTCGCGCACGCCCTGCAGCACCGCCGACAGATAGGCCTCGACAGCCGCTTCGTCGCGGCCCTGCCAGAGCAGCGTCCACGCGAGATCGCGCCGGTACGTGCCGCTCTCGCTCAGCGCCAGCGCGCGGCGGATCGCCTGCTCGCCTTCGGCGTGGCGCTGCTGGCGCGCGAGCACAACGCCGAGCTGATGCCAGGCGTCGGCGTGACGCGGATCGGCGTCGACGGCCTCGCGCAAGAGCGCTTCGGCGTGCATGGTTTTATCGGCGTTCAGACGGTCGAGGCCGCGCTTGAACAGCGCGTCGGAACGGGCGGACGGAGTGGGGGCGGCAGGTTTCATCCCGCGAGCATAGGAAGCGCGCGCGGCCCCGAACATCAGAGGCGTCCTGGTTTCCTGCGCGACGTTCGGTCCCTTTGCGCGCACGCGGCGCAACTGGAACCGCGCCGCGCAAAACGGTTAGAATGGCGGCCCTCTCAAATTCCGTCCGGCGCACGATCGCCCCGATCGCGCCCCGGACGCGTACTCCGATCTCATGGCGAAACTTCTGACCGATCAAGAATTCCAGCGCTTTTCCGAGCTTCAGCAGAAACAGGCGAGCTTCACGATTTCGGCCGAGGAAGCCGACGAGCTGCGCGACATCGTGGCCCGCGCGCAGAAGAAGCGCGACGACCGCGCCGACGCGATGAAGACCGTCGAAACCGCGATCGCGCAATTCGAGATCACGCCCGACGAACTGTTCACGGCCGAGCAGATCGCCGAAGCCGCGCGCAATTTCGGCCTGATTCCGGCGACGCGCAAGGAGCGCGTGCTGCCGCCGTCGCTGACGTTCAACGGCAAGACGCACCAGTGGACCACGCGCGCGCTGCCCGACGAGATCCGCGTGCCGCTGTTCGAAGCGTTCCAGGGCGGCCAGTCGGTGAAGGCGTTCATCGCCACGCCGAAGGACGGCGCGCGCTGCGCGGCGACCATCGCGCGTCTGGAGAAGGAAACCGGCGCGCAGTACGCCGAGGCCTGGCTCGAGGAGCTGTCGGTCACGCGCGCCCAGGTGGACGAGGCGATCGCGAAGATCGCGGGCTGATCTCCGGCGCGGCGTGCCACGGCGCGCGCGCAGACAGCATGAAAAACGGCCGCTTCGAGCGGCCGTTTTCGTTTCCACCTGCGATTTCCCCTGCGATTTCCCCTTCCCTCAGGCGCCTGAGCCGAGTCAAGCGTCAGTCAGTCCTCAGTCGAGCGGCATCCTGAAGCCCACCACGCCCGGATCTTCAGTGGGCGTGACCGTGAAGCCCATCGCGCGTGCGAGGCCGATCATCGGCGCATTCTCGCGCAGCGCCTCGCCCAGCAGCCAATGCGTGCCGCGCGAGCGCACGTAGGCGATGATGCGCTCCATCAGCAGCCGCCCGAGCCCGCGCCCCTTCAGCGTGGACAGCACCGTCACCGCGAACTCGGCGGTCTCGTTGTCCGGGTCGGCGACCGCGCGCACCACGCCCAGCGTATGCGGACGGCCGTCCTCGCCCGGCACGCTCGCAACCAGCGCCATCTCGCGGTCGTAATCGATCTGCGTCATGCGCGCGAGCTGCGTGTGATCGAAGCTGCGCACCGCCGAAAAGAACCGCAGGCGCAGATCGTCCGGCGTCATCGACTCGACGAAGGCGCGGTGCATTTCCTCGTCCTCGGGGCGGATCGGGCGGATCGTGAGGCGCTCGCCGTGCCAGTCGATCGTCTCTTCGAGCCGGCGCGGGTACGGCATGATCGCGAAACGGCTGCGCTTCTCCGCCAGCTCGATGCGCGGCGCGACCACCACGGCGGCGTCGGGCAGCGCGCGCAGCGTGAGCCGCATGCCGACGATCTCGCGCACCTCGCAGACCGCCTGTGACAGCTCGGTGAGCGCCGCGAGCGTGGGTGCGGGCGCGGCCCGGCGCGCATACGGCGATTGCGTGACGATGTCGCGCGAGAGCACCGGGTTCAGCGGCGGCAGGCTGTAGACGCGCATCGGCGGCGAAAAACCGTCCGGCGACGGCGCCTCGAAATGGAACACGGGGCCGAAGTTCTCGTCGTCGCGAAACGTCACGATCACGTCGACGACCGCATTCGGATGCGCTTGCGGCTCGGCCGTTTCCAGCCCGAACGCGCCCAGCAGTTGCGCGGCTTCCGCGCCTTCGAGCACCGTGCGCCCGGCCGCCAGCGCGCCGCGCGCGATACCGAGCGCCACGTCGACGGCCGCCACGCCTTGCGCGGGCAGGCTCTCGGGCGTCTGCATCAGCAACTCGCGCCCGAGCCGGTAATCGACGAGACGCGCGAACGCGCGCGCCAGCCGCCGCGGCGTGGTGTGCACCGGAATGCCGTGCGCGTGCAGCGCGTCGCGCGTGGCTTCGTCCACGCCGCCGAAAAAGCACGCCAGCATGCCGCGATACGCGAAGCGCTGATGCTCGATGAGCGTGCGCGCCACCTGCTCGACCGGCGCGCTGTGAGTGGGCGCGTGCACGACGAACGCCGTGCCGGTACTGCGCTGCGAGGCCAGCGTTTGCAGCGCGAGGCCGAAGTGCTCGGGCCTGGCCGTGTCGCCGAGCACGAGCGGATTGCCGGCCTGCGCGTGCGGCAGCGCCGCCGCCAGGGCCGCGCGCGCCTCGTCGCTCCAGACGGCGAGCGTGTCGCCCGCCTTGTTGAAGGCGTCGCGCGCGAGCGTGGCCACGCCGCGGTCGCTCGTGATGAGCGTGGCCGAGTCGCTCGCGGCCACGCGGCCCACGCCGAGCGTTTCGATTTCGTCGAGCAGGTCGTCCAAGGTATCGACGCGCACGAGGCCCGCGCGCCGGAACGCCGCCGAATAGAGCGCGTCGCCCGGATCGTCGCGGCCGCTGCGCAGCGCGAGCACCGGCTTGTTGCGCGCCGCCGCGCGCGCCGCCGACATGAACTTGCGGGCCGCGCTGATGCCGTCCACTTCGAGCAGGATCGCGCGCGTGGTGGGGTCGCTCGCGAGATAGTCGAGCACGTCGCCGACATCGACATCGGCTTCGTCGCCGAGCGCGATCACATGCGAAAAGCCGAGTCCGCGCGCGCCGGCCCAGCGCAGCACGGCGTTGGTCAGCGCGTTCGACTGCGAGACCCACGCCACGCCGCCCTTGCGCGCGACCGTGGCGGCTGCACCGAGCTGCGCGTTGAGCGCGGGCGTGAGCGCGCCGAGGCTGCCCGGCCCGACGATGCGCAGTAGATGCGGACGCGCCGCCGCGAGCGCGTGGCGCAGGTCGACGCGGTCTTCCTCGCTTTTCACCTCGCCGAGAATGATGGCCGCGCGCGTGCCCATGCCGCCGAGCCGATGCACGAGCGCGGGCCACGTGGACGGCCGCGTGCAGATCAGCGCGACGGTGGGCGCTTCGGGCAGATCGCCCGCGTCGGCCACCACGGGACGGCCGTCGAACTGCCCGGCCTCGCCTGCGTGACGCGGATTGACCGCGAACAGCGGGCCGCTGAAGCCGCCTTCGATCAGACGCTGCCACACCATGTTGCCGATGCTGCCGGGCCGCTGCGAAGCGCCGATCACAGCCACCGATTTCGGCTGGAACACGGCGTCGAGATTGCGTACGGTCACTGCTCCTCCTGTTGTGCGAAGGCGCGCGCCGCGTGCGCGGGCGGCCGGAAATCTCTACCGATCGTCACGAACCAGAATAGGCGAATCGGCCTGGCGCTGCGCGCATTTCGCCCGCCGCGCTTGCGTTCGCGCGGCGGCGACACGGCGTCGCAGACCGCCAGGCGCGGCGCTGAACCGAACGCGTGTCGATCGCAAGCCGATCCGGGCGCGTTGCTGGGTATTTTTTGGGCACGTTATTCGCGCGCAATCGGCCTTCTCGCCGCGCTTCGCATCGTCCGCCACAAGAAAAATGACACGTCATCGTCTGGCCGTCATTTCGTCGTAAAATGCCCCACGCCGCCGTGAAGTCCCGGCGTAGCACCTTTACGCCCCCCCGATGCACGTCGATCTATTCACCCTCTACCTCCTGGCTATAGGAACACTTTTCGCCAGCGCCGGCATGACGCTCTGGGAGCATCGCACGCATCCCGGGCGCAGCAGGGAACTGAAAATCCTGGCCGCCGGCTATGCCACGCTCGGCGTCGGCGTCGGGGCCGCGATCTGGCGCAGCGCGCTGCCCGGCGTCTGGGGCGCGGCACTGAGCAACCTGGTCATCATGACCGGCTATCTGCTGATCGCGCACGGCCTCGCCGTCATGAACGGACGCCAGAACCGCGTCGCGTCGGCCGTCATCATGGGTGTGCTCGCCATCGCCTGGATCATTGCGGGCACGCGCGGCGAGACCGTCATGTGGCTCTACCTCACGGCGATTCCGATCTCGCTCGCCTCCGCGATGGCCATGCGCGAGCTGCTGCGCAATCACAGCCTCAAGTGGTCGCAGGCGCATCGCATCGCCGTGATCGCCACGGGTGTCCACACCTTCGTTTATGCGTTCCGGGCAGCGGTGCTGCCGTGGCTCGCGACGCACTACGGCCAGTCGCTGCTGCCGATCGTCAGCAAGGTGACGATGTATGAGGGCGTGCTCTATTCGGTCGTGCTGCCGATGACGCTGCTGCGCCTCGTGCGCGACGAAACGCACGGCCAGCTTTTGCAGGAATCCCAAACGGATTATCTGACCCGGCTCGGCAATCGCCGCTGGTTCTTCGAGGAAGGCGCGCGCGTGCTGAGCCGCGCGGGCACGCGTGAGCGCGTGGCGCTGCTGGCGTTCGACCTCGACCAGTTCAAGGCGATCAACGACCGCTACGGCCACCAGACCGGCGACGACGTGCTCAAGACTTTCGCCAGCATCGCCCGCGCGGCGCTCGGCCAGGAGACGCTGCTCGCGCGTATCGGCGGCGAAGAATTTGCCGCGCTGATCGCGGGGCGCGACGAGGCCGAAGTGCAGGCGCTCGGCGAAACCATCGCGGCCCGCTTCGCGAGCGCCGCGCAGCCCGCCGATGCCGCGGGCCTGCGCACGACGGTCAGCATCGGCCTCGCGCTCACGCACGGCGCGCAGGCTCACGCCGAAGCGGCCACGCTCACCGACCTGCTCGCCGCCGCCGACTCGGCGCTGTACCGCGCGAAATCGCTGGGCGGCAACCGGCTCGAACTGGCGCAGGGGATCGAGCGGTCGTCGCGGGTGTGAGTCGCGGATTTACATCGCCGGTGTAAAAGCCGCATCGCGAAAAGCGCATAAAAAAAGGGCCGCTCGAAGCGGCCCTTGGCTTTTGTGGCGGCGAGCCGGATGGCCCGCGCGCCGCGCATTACATCGACTTGCGGAACGGCGCGCCCGAATGCTCGCGCAGTTCGTTGAACACGATCTTCGGCCACGCCTTCTGCGCGACTTCGATTTCCGACACGTGCGAGGCCAGATAGGTCGGCGCATTCGACGCGTCGTAAGCCATGCGCGCTTCGTACGAATCGGTGAAGCGGCGCAGCTCGGCGGGATCGTCGCAGGTGACCCAGCGCGAAAGGCGATAGCGCGCGGGCATCAGGCGCACGGCCACCTTGTATTCGGCCGACAGGCGATGCGAGACCACTTCGAACTGCAGCTGGCCGACCGCGCCCAGAATCGTCGCGCCGCCGTGGATCGGGCGGAACACCTGGATCGCGCCCTCTTCGCCGAGCTGCTTGAGCGCTTCGCCCAGTTGCTTGGCGCGCATCGGATCGACGACTTCGACGGTCTGGAAAATTTCCGGCGCAAAGAACGGCAGCCCCGTGAATTGCAGGTCTTCGCCTTCGGTCAGCGTATCGCCGAGACTCAGCGTGCCATGATTAGGAATACCGATGATGTCGCCAGGGTACGCCTCGGCCACGGTTTCGCGGCGCTGCGAGAGAAAGCTCACCACGTTGTTGGCGCGGAAGGTCTTGTTGTTGCGCGTGACCTTCAACTGCATGCCGCGCTCGAAATGGCCCGAGCACACGCGGATGAACGCCACGCGGTCGCGGTGCGCGAGGTCCATGTTGGCCTGCACCTTGAACACGACGCCCGTGAACTTCGCTTCGTCCGGCGAGACCGCGCGCTGCACGGCCATGCGCGGCGACGGCGGCGGCGCGAGATCGACGAGCGCGTCGAGAATTTCCTTCACGCCGAAGTTGTTGATCGCCGAGCCGAACAGCACCGGCGACTGCTCGCCGGCCAGGAAGGCGTCGCGATCGAACGTGGGCGTCGCGCCCGTGATCAGCTCGACTTCTTCCTTGGTGCGCTTCCAGTGATAGCCGAAGCGCGCTTCGCCATCGGCGTCGCTGATGTTCTGCAGCGTTTCCACCGCGCCGCCGAGCGATTCCTGGCCCGCGCGGAACACGCGCACCTGATCGCGCTGGATGTCGTAGACGCCCTGGAATTCCTTGCCCATGCCGATCGGCCAGGTGAACGGCACCGCCGCCACGCCGAGGTGCTGCTCGATTTCGTCGAGCAGGTCGAGCGGCTCGCGCACTTCGCGGTCGAGCTTGTTGATGAAGGTGAGAATCGGCGTCTTGCGGCTGCGGCAGACTTCGAGCAGCTTGAGCGTCTGCGCTTCCACGCCGTTCGCGCCGTCGATCACCATGACGGCCGCGTCCACGGCGGTCAGCACGCGGTACGTGTCTTCCGAGAAGTCCTCGTGGCCCGGCGTGTCGAGCAGGTTGATGACGGCGTCGCCGTACTCGAACTGCATGACCGAGCTCGCGACCGAAATGCCGCGCTGCTTTTCGATCTCCATCCAGTCGGAGGTCGCGAAGCGGCCGCTTTTCTTGCCCTTCACGGTACCGGCGATCTGAATCGCGCCCGAGAACAGCAGCAGCTTTTCGGTGAGCGTGGTCTTGCCCGCGTCCGGGTGAGAAATGACCGCGAACGTGCGGCGGCGTCTGAGTTCAGCAACTGACATGGATGGAGCGGGTATCACGGATGAATTCGGGCAACCTGCCGCACGGCGGGGGTTGCGGGGGCGGCCTGCGCGCCGGGTCAGGCGGGCCTGACCGGCAAATAGCACGAGCGGTCGATAAAACCGGGGCCGGCGTGCGCGCGGAAATGCGCCAGGGGACGAATGATACACGTCATTACCGCCCCCGACTAAAAGTTCGACGAACGCGGCGGCGCAATCCTGCATGGATGAGTGCGCGGATTTCCGCAGCGATTCGCCACGCACTGCGGCGACGGCCCGCCGGGCGCGCTGAGGTGAGCTTTTACGGGAGAGTCGAGGACGCTCGCGAACGCCGCCCGCGAACGATCAAGCGACGGCGCAATGCCGGATCAGGCGGCTCGATTCGAGCCGGAATCCCGCAGCAACAGCCAGTAGCAACAGCGCGGGATGGACCCTGACGGCGGCGGCTTGCGCGCGCGACGGCCGGCGCGCGGCGCGCCACGGGTGAGCTTTTACGGGAAGCACGGGCCACGTTACACGACCGGCTTCCCGCGCCCGCTCATTCCTTGATGAGGAAACGATCGCGGTTCTTCAGGCCGGACAGCCAGGCGGGCGCGCGGCCTCGGCCGCTCCAGGTCTCACCGGTCTTGGGATTCTGATAACGCGCCGGCAGCGGCTTCTTGCGCGCCGCGGGCGCGCGCTTCGCGCTGAAACCCAGTTCTTCGGGCGTGATGTCGTATTCGGCGATCTTTTGTTTGATCTCCTCGATGGCCAGCTCGATTTCCTTTTCGCGAGCCGCCGCAACTTCCTTATGGAGTTTTTCGAGTTGCGCGGTCAATTGCTTGTAGCTCGGCATAAAAAATGATCTCCAGTTCGGTCACACATCGCCATTGTGACCGTTCCGGCGCCAAAGAGTGCTGCTTATCGCGCATTTTTCTCGCACATCTCCGTTTTTCATTGCGATTTATTACATAAACGCCCAAAAACCGTGCGAAGACTAACGCGCCGATTCGTGTGAAGAACACCCCTTGGCGCGGCGCTCCAACGCACACAGCGCTTCGGAAAGGCGCTTGACGCGCTGCATTTGCGAAGGCACCAGACTGGACACCTGCACCGAATCGAGACGGCCGCGCCAATAAGAAAGTGGAATGCGGTCCTGGCCTGAAAGCCTTGCAATCACATGTTCGAGATGCTCTAAATCCTTTTCAAGTTGATGGTGATTCATTACTGCCCCCGGCTGATCTGCCTTTATGGACGACGCCCATTCAAAACGTGTCCGCGCATTCGATGATTTACTGCCCGATTTCGATTAATATTTACTCGCCGCCTTAATCTCATGCCGTGTTGCCGCTATCTGTCCAGGATAGTGAACATTCAAATCGCATCGCTTATCAAGAATAAAGTCGGGGCGCCCGCCAATCCGTTGCCTGGCGCACGGAACTTCATGCACGGGGCACTCAGGATAATGACCGTCCGGTCAACTTTAAGGATCGAAGATTAGCGGCGGCTATTCGTCCTGTATATTCCTCAATTGTGGAAGAAATATGCATTGCGCATTTTCCACGACCGGCAGGCCGCACCGGGCATCAGAATGAGAACGGTGTGAAATCGAACGAATTGCAATACGACCGGCTGCTGCACACGATTTACGAAACAATCGAGCGGCCTTCCGCCTGGAAGGATTTTTGCGCGGAATTGAGGAAATCGACGGGGGCCGCGTCGGTGCACCTTTGCGCATTCGAGCGGCAGCGCGAATTGTTTTCCTGGGCCGACGGCTTCAGCCTGCTCGAAACGGAGCCGCTAGAACGGATCCGTCCGCTTTATCGCGACGATCCGCGGCTCGACTGGCTGCGCCGCGCGCCGCCTGGCGCGTGGCGGCACTGCGGCCCGCAACCGTCCCCGCATGATGCGCGCGACGACACAAACCGTCATCCGCCCGACGCGCGCGCGCCGGCGCCGGAGACTTGCCTGCTCGCCGCGGGTCCGCGCTACGTCTCGCTGTGCAAGCTGATCGACAGCGGCACGCTCACGGCGATCCTCGCCTTGCGCGGCGACGCGCAAAACGGCCCGTTTCCCGAACCGGCGCGCGCGCTGCTCGAACGCCTGACGCCGCATCTGATGCGCGCGGCGCGTGTGACAGCGCGCCGCCACGTGCCGGACGCCGACGCGCTCGCGAGCCGCGCCCGCGCACCCGCCATGCTGGTGAACGCGGGCGGCGAAGTGCTCGACAGCAACGACGCCGCGCAGCGCCTGCTGCGCGCGACCTCGCTCGTGCGCGTGCGCGGCCGCCGGCTCGCGCTGGCCGCGCCGCATCAGGCGCGCTTTCTGGAGGACGTGGCGATCAGCGAGGCGCGCCTGAAGAACCGCGTGAGCGGCGCGCGCGCGGCGGCGGCGCGGCTGCGCGCGCTGCGCATCGTCGCGGGCGAAGGGCTCGAAGGCGTCGCGCAGGACATCGACACGGCGTTGCTCGTACCGGGCGCACCGGGCCTATCCGGCGCGAGCGGACCCGAAGTGCTCTACGCGTTCTACAACGTGCTGACGCCCGGCGATGCGTCCGCCGCCGAGCCGCATGCCGTCGCGGCGCTGATGTTCTATCACCCGCGCTCGGCGCCCGCCGTGGACGAGCAGGTGCTCGCCGAAGCGTTCGACCTCTCGCCGGCCGAATGCCGGATCGTGCATCTACTCGTGGAGGGGCACACGCAGAAGGAGATCGCCGCGCGCGTGGGCGTGCAGCACGACACGGTGCGCAAGCAACTACAGTCGATCTTTCAGAAGACCGCGACGCGCCGCCAGCCCGACCTGCTGCGTTTGCTGATGAACCTGCCGGCCTTCGTGCCGCCTGGCGACTGAAGGCCGGACCTGGAGACCGGCGCCCGGACGTCGCGCATCTCGACGAACGCTCCGGGCGCGGACGAGACGCTGCGCTTACTTCGTCGCGCGGCAGGCGAACACGAGCGTGTACGTGTCGCCGTTGACCGAACTGTTGACGGTGTCGTAGGTGCCACCGCAGTGCGCGCGGGCCTGCTGCACGCAGGAGTCGCGGTCGCCGGCAGCCGGACACTGGACCTGGACCGTCGGGCGGCCATCGGAGAGAAACAGCGGCGGGCCGCTGCTGCATGCGGACAGCGCCGCGAGCAGCGCGCAGGCTCCCGCCGCGAACGGCAACCTGCGAAGACGGAACAACGACGAACCGAAACGAGTCATGGAGTACCCCGGGGGCTTTCTAGTTTTTCGACGATGCGATTGTGCCATGCCGCGTCGCGCCTGCGCGGCATCCGGGACGCATCGGCGCGACGATGATGAGCGCGCTCAGTGTGCCCGCTGCGCTCGATGTGCCCGGTGGCTTCGATGGGTTCAGTGCGCCGGGGCGGGCGCGGATGGCGTCGTCAGCGTCTTGTAGGGCAGCGGCGCGCGCGGATCGGGCGCGAGGCGCACGAATACCTGCTCGACGTCGGCGATTGCGGCCAGGCGCCGCTCCAGCGCCGCGCGGTCGAACGCGGCGGACGCGCAGCCTTCCGCGTAGACGAAGCGCCGCTGCACCGTGATCCAGATGCTCGTGCCCGCGAGCGTGGCGTCGTCGGTGAACGCGGCGCGGATTGCGTTCGCGATATCGGCGTCATAGAGATACGAATTCGGCTTCGTGCACGTGTGCGCGAGCCAGCAGGTCGTGCCGCGCTCGACGCGATAGTGGGCGTCGTCGTCGGCTTCGGCTTTGGTCATGCGCGGACCGAGCGGCTGCGGGCACGCGCCCGACGCCGTCGACAGCGCGAAGAACGGATCGTTGTACCAGTTGCGGATTTCGCCAGGATCGACGGCCAGCGTCGACGCCGCGCTCGCGCCGTCCTGCGCCGACGCGGCCAGCGATATCGACATCGATGCGGACACAATCGTGACGCGAACCGCGCCGCGAAACATCTTCCGCAGCGCACCTTGATGCGCACCCCAATTTCCGCCGCGGCGGGCCGCGCAATCTCCCTCGCGGCGGCGAGCCGATTCGGTACAATCGCTGCGGCGCACCATGAACGATCGGTGCCGCCAAAAACATGCAATAGAAGTGCATCGACGAAGTGCAACACGCATTGCAGGAGACTCCATGTCGTTCATTATCGTTCTCGCCGCCCTGGCATTTCTGATGCTTGCGGCTTATCGCGGTTACAGCGTGATTCTGTTCGCGCCCGTCGCCGCCCTCGCCGCTGTTCTGCTCACCGATCCCGCGGCCGTCGCGCCCGTGTTCTCCGGCATTTTCATGGAGAAAATGGTGGGCTTCGTGAAGCTCTATTTCCCCGTGTTCCTGCTCGGCGCCGTGTTCGGCAAGGTCATCGAGCTGTCCGGGTATTCGGAAGCGATCGTCGCGGCCGCCATCCGCTATATCGGCCGCTCGCGCGCCAACGCGGTGATCGTGGCCGTTTGCGCGCTGCTCACTTACGGCGGCGTTTCGCTGTTCGTGGTGGTGTTCGCGGTCTATCCGTTCGCCGCCGAACTGTATCGCCAGAGCGGCATTCCCAAGCGCCTGATGCCGGGCGCCATCGCTCTCGGCGCGTTCTCGTTCACGATGGATTCGCTGCCCGGCACGCCGCAGATCCAGAACATCATTCCGACCACGTTCTTCAAGACGACCGCATGGGCCGCGCCCGCGCTCGGCGTGATCGGCTCGCTGTTCATCATCGTGGTGGGCCTCACCTACCTCGAATGGCGCCGCCGCAGCGCGATGGCCAAGGGCGAAGGCTACGGCACCTCGCTCGTGAACGAGCCCGAGCACGTGCAGACCGAGCATCTGCCGAATCCGCTGCTGGCGATCACGCCGCTCGTGCTGGTGGGCGTCGCGAACTTCTTCCTGACGCGCTGGATTCCGCAATGGTACGGCGACACGTACACCATCGCGCCCGACGTGCTGCCCGGCATTCACGCGCCCGTGACCACCACGGTCAAGCAGGTCGTGGCGATCTGGTCGGTGGAAGGCGCGCTGCTGCTCGGCATCGTGTTCGTGGTCCTGACCGCGTTCTCGCGCGTGAAGGAACGCTTCGCGATCGGCACGAAAGCGGCCGTCGCGGGCGCGCTGCTCGCCTCGCTCAATACCGCTTCGGAATACGGCTTCGGCGGCGTGATCGCAGCGCTGCCCGGCTTTATCGTGGTGAGCGACGCGCTCAAGAGCATTCCGAATCCGCTCGTGAACGCCGCCGTCTCGGTGAGCGCGCTCGCGGGCATCACGGGGTCGGCGTCGGGCGGCATGAGCATCGCGCTCGCGGCGATGTCCGATCTGTTCATCAAGAGCGCGCAGGCCGCGAATATTCCGCTCGACGTGCTGCATCGCGTGGTGGCGATGGCCAGCGGCGGCATGGATACGCTGCCGCATAACGGCGCGGTCATCACGCTGCTCGCGGTGACGGGACTGACTCACCGCGAGTCGTACCGCGATATTTTCGCGGTCACGGTGATTAAAACGCTCGCGGTGTTTTTCGTGATCGCGGTGTTTTATACGACGGGGATTGTTTAACGTGTTCGCCGCGTTCGCGCCTGCTCATTGAGCAAGCGCGAACGCGCGCCTTCACTTCCCCACATGCGGCCGCAGCGCCGCCAGCCAGCACACCACCGCCACCGCGCCCGCATCGGGCGATCCCACGGCGCGCTCGCCCAGATAACTCGCCCGCCCCACGCGCGGATGCATATGCGCCGTGGCCTGCGCGCCATGCTCCGCCGCCGCCACCGCTTCGGCCCATGCGCGCCGCGCGTCGAGCCCTTGTTTCAGGGCCGATTCGAATGCATCGCTCGCAGGAATCAGCGCGTCCAACATCGTTCGGTCTCCTGCCTTTGCGCCGCCGAGTTCGCTGATCGCGTCGATTGCGCCACGCAGCGCCTGCGCCCACTCTTGCGGCGCGGGCTGCGCCGAGCCCTGCAGATGACGCGACGCGCGCAGCAGCGCCGTCGCGTAGAACGGCCCCGAACTGCCCGCGATGGCCTTGTGCAAACTCACGCCCAGCGACGACAACGCATCGGGCGCGGTCGCGAGCGCATGCATCGGCGCGGCGCTCATCGCTTCGGCGGCGCGACGCATGCTCGCGCCGAGATCGCCGTCGCCGGCTTGCGCGTCGAGATCGGCGAGACGCGTCTCGTTGTCGGTCAGCGCCTGCGCCACCGCATCGAGTGCGGCCTTGATGCGCTTCGCCCGTTCGGTGCCCGCCGCATCGAGCACCGGCGCGGCGTGATCTTCGCGATGCACGCCGGACGTATCGAGACGTATCGTGCGATTCAGGCAACCCTTGCCGGGCCACGCATGCGCTTCCGTCACAGCGTCGAGCAGCGCGAGCTTGCCGTCGTCGACGCGCATCAGCGAAATCGAGCAGCCCGGCATGTTCAGCGCCGATAAAAACGTGCCCGCCCACGCGCGCTCCACGCGCAACTCGCGGCGCGCGAGGCTCGCGCAGGCCGCGCGCAAGACGATGGCGAGTTCCATCTGCGGCGTCGCGCCCAGACCGTTGACGAGCACGGCGACGCGCTCGCCGCGCGTGATCGCGAGTTCGTCGAGGATGTTGACGAGCAGCGCTTCGGTCAATTCGTTCGCGGGCAAGGGCGCGCTGCGCTCGACGCCTTTTTCGCCGTGGATGCCGAGGCCGAGTTCGATCTCGTCGTCGGCGAGCGTGAAGCTCGATTGCGCGACGCCCGGCAGCGTGCAGCCGTCGAGCGCCACGCCCATCGTGCCGAGATTGGCGACCGCGTCGCGCGCCACGGCGGCCACCACTTCGAGCGTCGCGCCGCGCGCGGCCGCTGCACCCGCGATCTTGTGGATCAGCACCGTGCCCGCGATGCCGCGCCGCTGGCTGCGCTCGGCATGGCCGCGCAGCGCCACGTCGTCGGCGACGGTCACGACTTCGACGGGGATGCCTTCGGCGCGCGCCAGTTCCGCCGCGAGGCCGAAGTTGAGGCGGTCGCCCGTGTAGTTCTTGACGATCAGCAGCGCGCCTTTCGGGCCTGCCGTCGCGCGGATCGCGGCCAGCACGGCGCTGGTGGGCGGCGACGTGAAAACCTCGCCGCAGACGGCCGCGCTCAGCATGCCCGCGCCCACGTAGCCCGCATGCGCGGGCTCGTGGCCGCTGCCGCCGCCCGAGATCAGCGCGACGGGCCGCGTGGCCGGTTCGGGAATATCCCTGCGGATCAGCACGTTTTCGCCGCCGAGGATGACGACGTTGGGCGCCAGCAACGCGATGCCTTCGAGCATTTCGTGCACGACGTCGGACGGGTGATTGACCAGTTTCTTCATGACGACCCTGTGCAAAGCGGTTGGACGTCCCGGGCGCCATGCAGCACGCATCGCGCGCCGCCGGGTTCAGCCAGTGTACGCCGCTCGGGGCGGAGGTGGGCATGCGTGGCGCCAAATGCAAAACGGCGCGCTCCAGGCCGAAGCCCGAAGCGCGCCGTTCTGGCGTGACGTCAACGCCACGCCCTGGCACGAATTCAATGCGCGAGGAAATCCACCACCATGCGATTGAACGCGTCCGCGTGCTCCCATTGCGCCCAGTGGCCGCAACGATTGAAGACGTGCAGTTGCGCGTTCTGCATGCCCGCGAGCAGGCGCAGGCCCGTGTCCATCGGCACGAAGCGGTCGTCGCGGCCCCAGATCACGAGCGTGGGCGCGGCGATCTCGCCGAGGCGCGGGCCGTAGTCGGTGAACTGCTTCGGATTCGCGGCGAGGCTCTTGACGAAATTCTCAAGGTGATCGCGGCGCGCGAGCATGTTGTCCAGACGTGCCTGCATCAGTTCCTCGGTCAGCGCGCTCGCGTCGTAGACGAACACGTTCATCATGCGCTTGAGGTTCTCGATGGTCGGCTCGCGATAGAGCCCCTGCAGCAGCTTGATGCCTTCGGTGGGCATCGGCGCGAAGCTGCTCGGACCGGCGGTGCCGCCACCCATCAGCACGAGTTTGCCCACGCGCTGCGGATTGCCGAGCGCGAACGCCACGGCGCTGTGGCCGCCCATCGAATTGCCGAGAATATGCACGCGCTCGATATCGAGTTCGTCGAGCAGGCCCTTGAGGATGCGGCCGTTCAGTTCCGAACGCGAACTCGTGCAGACGATCGGATCGCTCTGGCTCCAGCCGGGGCAATCCATCAGGATCACGCGATAGCCCACCGACACGAGCGGCTCGACGTTGCGGTTGAAGTTCGCCCAGCCGCTCGCGCCCGGGCCCGAGCCGTGCAGCATCACCACGGTTTCGCCGTTCGCGTTCGCAGCGGGCGCGCCCGTGTCGTTGTAGTGAATCCGCAGCGTGTGCTCGCCGTCCTTCACGCTCGCAAAGCGGCTCGTCGAGGCTTCCGTAATCGCTGATGCAGTCGCAGTCATGATGATGTCCTTGCCGTAAAACTCTCGTCATGGAGAAGGCCGCACCTTCTCCGCCAATTAGTTAGATACCCTGAATTTCCGGCGATTTATTTTGCGCCGGATTTTCTGCCGACTGTTCCATTGACTCTCGCCGCGCGAAGCCGCCCACGACCGTCAAGGCCGCGAGCGCCGCGATCACGACGAGCGGAATGCTCGACGCCACCAGCATCGACGGGCTCTGTCCGATCGCGAACAATTGCCCCGCCACAAGTGGCCCGAGAATTGAGCCGAGCCGCCCCACCGCCACCGCCGCGCCCACGCCCGTGCCGCGCACTTCCGTGGGATACGCGTGGCCCGCAAGCGCGTAGAGCACCGACTGGCCGCCGACGAGGAACAAGCCGCACAGCAGGCCGCCGCACGCCATCGCCGTCGCGCCGCCTGCGCTCGCGAGGGCCGCCAGCGCCACGGCGATCCCCACATACATGCCGATCACCGTGCGCCGACGCCCGAAGCGGTCCATCACCGTAGCGATCGTCACCGCGCCAATGCCGCCGCCGATGTTGAACATCATCAGCACGATGTTCGATTGCACACGCGTGAGGCCGCGCGCGAGCACCATCGAAGGCAGCCAGTTCATCAGGAAATACAGCACGATCAGCGTGCCGAGATAGCTGATCCACAACGCGAGCGTCGTGCGCGCGCGGCCCGCGCGCCAGAGCGCTTCGGCCACGCCGGGTACGTCGTCGCGTGACGCGTGCGCCACGCGCGAGGCGCGCGCCGCCACGAACTGCTGCGACTCGTGAAGGAACGCGCCGAGCAGCGGCAGCATCACGATAGGCCCGATGCCGCCGACGTAAAACACGTCGCGCCAGCTAGTGGGACTCGCACCGAGCATGCCGATGAGCGCCGCGATCGCCGCGCCGAACGGCATGCCGCAGTACATCGCGCCGACCGCCGTGCTGCGTTGGCGCGGACCCGCGGCTTCCGAACACAGCGCAATCAGGTTCGGCATGGCCGCGCCGAGTCCAAGGCCCGTCAACAGACGCGCGATCAGCAGGCTTTCGAAGTTCCAGACCAGCGTGGTCGCGAGCGAGAACACGCCGAACAGCGCGACCGACACCATCAGCACGCGCTTGCGGCCGAAACGATCGGCGAGCCGTCCGCCGCACGCCGCGCCCGGCAGCAGGCCGATCGCGCCCGCACTGAACGCCCAGCCCATCTGCGCGACGGTCAGCGCGAACTCCTTCGCGATGCGGGGCCCGGCCACGCCCGCCGATTGCAGATCGAGTCCTTCGAGCAGCGCAATCGCGAGACACAGGCCAATCGTGACCTTGTTGCTCGCCGAGCGCGTATTACCGCCTCCATCACCACTGATTCGCGACGTCATGTGAAAAGTCTCCAGAATTGTGATTCAGCCGATCTTTTTTCGCCGGCTGTTATTCGATGATTGCTTCGCACTTCGTAACAACGCCGCGCATCGTTCGATGACGATACGCGGCGCTGTCTTACTGCTGATGCGTGGCGGCGCGCTGCTTCAAATCCAGCGCGACATCCACGATCATGTCTTCCTGGCCGCCCACCATGCGGCGCTTGCCCAGTTCGACGAGAATATCCACGGCTTTCAGGCCGTATTTCTTCGCCGCCACTTCCGAATGGCGCAGGAAGCTCGAATACACGCCCGCATAGCCGAGCGCGAGCGTTTCGCGGTCCACGCGCACCGGACGGTCCTGCAACGGGCGCACGATATCGTCGGCGGCATCCATCAGCGTGTAGAGATCGGTGCCGTGATGCCAGCCCATGCGCTCGGCGGCGGCGATAAAGACTTCGAGCGGCGCATTGCCCGCGCCCGCGCCCATGCCCGCGAGCGAGGCGTCGATGCGATCGCAGCCCTCTTCCACCGCGACGATCGAATTCGCCACGCCCAGCGAGAGATTGTGATGCGCGTGCATGCCCGTTTGCGTTTCGGGTTTCAGCACCTGTTTGACGGCACGAAAACGATCGCGCACATCGTTCATCGTGAGCGCGCCGCCCGAATCGACCACGTAAATGCAGGTCGCGCCGTAGCTTTCCATTTTCTTCGCTTCGACGGCGAGATTCGCGGGCGTGGTCATATGGCTCATCATCAGAAAGCCGACCGTGTCCATGCCGAGTTCGCGCGCGTATTCGATGTGCTGCTTCGAAATATCGGCTTCCGTGCAATGCGTGGCCACGCGCACGACGCGCGCGCCCGCCTGATAGGCGGCCTTCAGATCGTGAATCGTGCCGATGCCGGGCAACAGCAGCGTGGCGATCTTCGCGTGCTTCACCACGTCTGCGACGGCTTCGATCCATTCGAGATCGCTATGCGCGCCAAAGCCGTAATTGAAGCTCGAACCTTGCAGACCATCGCCGTGCGCGACTTCGATCGAATCGACTTTCGCCGTGTCGAGCGCGCGCGCGATGTCCTGCACGTTCTGAATCGAATATTGATGGCGAATCGCGTGGCTGCCGTCGCGCAGCGTCACATCGGAGATATAAATTTTCTTGCTCATCGCTTGTGCTCCTTATGCGCGTTACGCGCCTTGCACGCTCAGCAGCGTCTGCGCCATGCGCTCGGCGGTCGCGAGCGCGGCGGACGTCATGATGTCGAGATTGCCTGCATAGGCGGGCAGATAATGCGCGGCGCCTTCCACTTCGAGAAACACCGAGGTCTTCAGGCCGCTGAATTTGCCGAGGCCCGGAATATTCAAAGGCGCGTTCGCCGGAATTTCATCGAACTGGACTTTTTGTTTGAGGCGATAACCCGGCACGTAGGCATTCACTTTCGCCACCGTTTCTTCGATCGATTTTTCAATCGCGTCTTGATCGGCGAGTTCTGAAAGCGTGTAGACGGTGTCGCGCATCATCACCGGCGGCTCGGCCGGATTCAGCACGATGATCGCCTTGCCTTTCGCCGCGCCGCCGACGACTTCAATCGCCTTCGAGGTGGTTTCGGTGAATTCGTCGATATTCGCGCGCGTGCCCGGACCCGCCGATTTGCTGCTGATCGACGCGACAATTTCCGCGTAATGCACCTTCGCCACGCGCGAAACCGCCGCGACGATGGGAATGGTCGCCTGCCCGCCGCACGTGACCATATTCACGTTGGGCGCGTCGATCTGCGCGTCGAGATTCACGACCGGCACGCAATACGGGCCGATGGCAGCGGGCGTCAAATCGATCACGCGAATCGACGGTTTCAGCTTGCGCAGCAGCGCATCGTTCTTGATATGTGCACCCGCGGAAGTCGCATCGAACACGAAGTCGATCTCGTTGAACACGGGCAGACGCGTGAGCCCTTCCGCGCCTTCGTGCGTGGTCGCCACGCCGAGCCGCGCGGCGCGCGCGAGACCATCGGAGTTCGGATCGATGCCGACCATCGCCGCCATTTCCAGATGCTGGCTGTTGCGCATGATCTTGATCATCAGGTCCGTGCCGATATTGCCGGAGCCGATAATCGCCGCCTTGAGTTTTTCAGAAGCCATGGTAATTCCTGTTTCGGCCTGTCTATCAGGCAGTGAAAGTCGCGCGAACGCTGCCGAGGCCTTCGATCTGCGCGGTATAGGTGCCGGGTTCCTTCACGGCGACCATCGGGCCGAGCGCGCCCGTGAGCACCACGTCGCCGGCGCGCAACGGCGTGCCGAGTTGCACCATGCGGTCGGCGAGCCAGACGGCCGCGTTGAGCGGATTGCCGAGACACGCCGCGCCGTTGCCGCGCGACAGCACTTCGCCGTCGCGCGACAATTCCATTGCGCAAGCGGTCAAATCGATTTGCGCGAGCGGCACGGGGCGGCTGCCCACCACGAAACGCGCGCTCGATGCGTTGTCGGCGACCGTATCGACGAAACGAATGTCCCAGTTCTGAATCCGGCTATCGACGATTTCGATCGCCGCGAGTGCATACGCACTCGCATTCAGAATATCGACGAACGTGTGTTTCTCGTGCGTGAGATCGCGGGCGAGCACGAGCGCAATTTCGGCTTCCACTTTCGGCTGGATCAGTTGCGCCAACGAAATGGGTTCGCTATCGCCGTGCGCCATGCTCGCGAACAGCGCGCCGAAATCGGGCTGGTCCACGCCCAGTTGCTTTTGCACCGCGAGCGACGTGAGGCCGATCTTGCGGCCCACGATGCGCTCGCCGTTTTTCACGCGCAGATCCACGTTCGCTTGCTGCACGGCGTAGGCCGTGGCGATGTCGTCGAGCGCGATTTCGCCGCGCACGGGCTCGATGACATTGCGCGTGTGTTCCGCTTCGCGCAAACGCGCCGCTAATGCCGCGATGCGACTCTCATTGCGATGCTGATCGGTCATGCAAACTCTCCTTGTTGCTGTCGATCGTTGTCGATCTGTGTCGATCAAGCCGCCGCCGCGAACTTCGCATCCGCGGGCGAGGCATGCATGGTGGCGAAGCCCGCGATCCACTCGGGAATCTCGCGGTAGTAATCGAGCGACGCGCGATAGTCGCCATACGCGGCGAGCGTGCCGAACGCGGCCACCCAGGTGCGGATCTCGTGCGCCGACTTGCCGCCGTCGCGCGTGATGGCCGCGTTGGTCATGCCGTCCACGGCGGTCAGTTCGCCCGAGGCGAGCTGCGCGAGAAACGCACGGTCCCATTCGGGATTGAGCGGATGCAGCGGGCTGTCGCCTTGCGAAAACGCCCGCGCCGCCGCCACCGTGCGCGCCTGGCGCGCCTCGCGCGATTCGGCCGTGGGATTGCGGCCCGCGATCAGACGCTCGGCCACTTCGGCCGTCGCGCCGATCAATTCGGGCACCGGCGGTTCGTGCGAAATGCCGCCCGAGCCGACCACGAGCACACGCCGGTTCGTACGCGCCAGAAAGCGCCCAATCGCATCGCCGAGCAGACGCGCGCGGCGCAGCGTCGCCATCGGCGGCGCGACCGAATTGATGAACACCGGAATCACCGGATGACGATCGAGACCGCCCGTGAGCACTTCGAGCGCCTGCGCGCAGCCGTGATCGACCTGCATGCGATACGAGAGCGCCACGTCGATATCGGAGGCGAGCACCTGCTCCGCGAGTTCATGCGCGAGCGCAGAAGGCACCGGCAATTCGCCGGCCAGGCTCTTGAAGTCGCCAATCGCCTGCGCTTTTGCGCCGATGCAGAACGGCGGCATCATGTCGTAGAAAAAGCCGTTGAAGTGATCGGGCGCGAACACCACGATCAGATCGGGATTGAAGGCGGCGACGCGCGCACGCGCCGCGCGGCCCACGCGCTCGACTTCCTCGACCACGTCGGGACGCGGATCGAAATAGCCGTGCAAAGGCGTGTGCGAAAGACATTCGAGGTGAATGGGCATGTCGTGTGGCTCCTGCTCAGGCTTCGGCGGCGCGCGCGACGGCGACGTCGGCAAGCGCGGGGCGGCGTGTCGGGGCAACGGCGGCTTTCACGCCGACATCGGTCATGCCGAGCTTGCCCGCGAGTTCGACGATCGCGTCCGAGACCTGCTGCGGCGTGCACACGCCCGCGACGAAGCGGTCCGGGCGCAGCAGCACGACCGACTCCGGCAAGCGGCTGAACCAGTCCTTGAGGCGGCCTTGCACGTCGCCGACCGCGAGCACGTCGGCGGGCACGTCGTCGCCGTAATCGAGCTGCACGTCCGGCTTCGCGACCACGAAGCGCGCGCCCAGGCGTTCCCACAGCGCGCGTGCTTGCGGCGTGAGCCCGAAGGTCGGGTCCGCGCCCCAGGCGAGCAGCGCGAAGCCGTTGCCGATCGCATCGTCCAGACGCACGACGCGGCCATCGGCGAGACGCACGCGCGGCTGCACGAACATGCGGCCAACCGGCGATGCGGCGAGCGGATCGCGGCCATACGCGAGACGACCGAGCAGCGAATCGCGCTTCTGGCTCATCAGCCCGAGCAGGCGGCCGATCGGCCCGCTGCCCGCGCCTTCGAGCGTGCGCGCGAGCCAGCCGCCCTTCGCTTGCGGCGGCGGCAGCAGCACGACGCCCGCTTCGTAACGCGGCATCGGCTTGAAACGCATTTCGACGAAATAGCGCTTCACGGAAGGGAAAACGTTCATCGACTTCACGAACGCATCGCGAAAGCGCGCGCCGAAACGCGTGGTCGGCGCGAAGATATCGCCCGCGACTTCCGAGAGGTGAATCATCGAGCGCGCATGCGCGCGGCGCTCGACCGTATAGGTGTCGAGCAGACGGCCATCGGCGAGACCCTTCGCGACCATCGCGAGTTTCCAGCCGAGATTGTTCGCGTCGCGAATGCCGCTGTTATAGCCCTGTCCTTGCCACACCGGCATGATGTGCGCGGCGTCGCCCGCGAGCAGCACGCGGTCCACACGGAACGTTTCGGCCAGCCGCGCGTTGTGCGTATAGACGCGCTTGCGGATGTAATCGACCTTGTCCGGGTCCGCGACCACCTTGCGGATCAGCGCGGCCATGTTCTCGGGCTTCGAGAGTTCTTCTTCGGTCTCGCCCGGCATCACCATGAATTCGAAGCGGCGAATGCCGTGCGGCAGCGCCGCCGACACATAAGGCCGCGTGTGATCGCAATGCATGTAGATGTGCGGCGAGCCGATCGGGTCGTTGCGCACGTCCACGACGATCCATTGATTCGGCTTCGTGCGGCCTTCGAACGGCACGTTCAGCGCGCGGCGCACGAAACTATTGCCGCCGTCCGCGCCCACCAGGTACGCGGCGCGAATCACGCGGCGCTCGCCATTGGCATCACTCACGTCGATCGATACGCCGTGCGCGTCCTGCACGAAACCGTTCACGTCGTGACCGAACAACACGTCGACATGCTCGAAGCGCGCGAGGCCTTCGTAAAGCACGCAATCGGCGAGCGGCTGAATAAAGGCATTGCGGCGCGGCCAGCCGAATTCGTCGGTGCGCGGTTCGAGCGACGCGAAACAGTGACCGTCCTTCGTCACGAAGCGCATCCAGTGGTCGGGCGTGGTGTGTGGCACGAGCGCGTCAGCGAGACCGATCGACTGGAACACGCGCAATGCTTCGTCATCCAAACCAATTGCGCGCGGATAGTCGATAATCTGGTCGAGCTTTTCGATGAGCGTGACGCGCACGCCTTGCAGACCGAGAATGTTGGCGATCGTGAGGCCGACCGGACCCGCTCCGATGATGGCGACGTCGGTGACGTGCTGGCGAGGGCGGACGGAATCCGCCTGATGAGGCGTGGTGTGCATGTTGTCTCCTGTTTGGACCGCCCAGGCGCTCGTGCGCCGCGTGCGGTCCCATGCAGAACTGTCGCGCGGCTCGGCGGCCGCTGCGGGTGCTGACAGGTCTTGCCTGGAACGAATCACCGGCTCGGGCGTTTTGCCGCAGACCGGTGAATGAAAGCGAGTCTAGGGGCGTGCCTACGCCCGCTCAACAATTTCGAAGAAATGTGCATAGAATGCACATGACTGATTTAAAAGAGATTTTTAATGACAAAGTATGCAAACGTGCGCGGTCTCGCGCGCGGCCTGCAGGTGCTCCGGGCGCTCAACGCGATGGAGAACGGGCGCGCGACGAGCCAGCAACTGAGCGAGGCCACGGGCCTGCATCGCACCACCGTGCGGCGTTTGCTGGAGACGCTCGTCGAAGAGAATCTCGTGCGGCGTAGTGCCTCCGACGACAGCTTTCGCCTCACGCTCAACGTGCGCGAGCTGAGCGAAGGCTTCACCGACGACGAACTGATCGCCACCGTCGCGCCGCCGATCATGGCGCAGATGATGCAACGCATCGTGTGGCCCTCCGACCTCACGACACCCGACGGCGACGCGATGATCGTGCGCGAAACCACGCACCGTTTCAGCCCGCTCTCGTTTCACCGCTCGATGGTCGGGCGGCGTTTGCCGCTATTGCTCACGTCGGCGGGCCGCGTCTATCTGGCGATGTGCCCCGAGGCTGAACGCGAGGACATGCTCGATCTGCTGCGCGCGGGCGCGGGCGGCGAGCAGCAGCAGAAGCTCGCATCGGACCCGGGGTTCATCCGCAATCTCGTGCGGCAGACGCGCGCCGACGGCTTCGGCTCGAATCACGGCGACTGGGCCGACCAGCGCAAGATCGGCGCGCTCGCGGTCGCCATCGAAGCGCATGGCCGCGTGCTCGCGAGCCTCAACGTGATCTATCTGGAGCAGGCCATGCCGCCGCAGGAAGCGGTGCGCCGCTTCGTGCCGGAACTGCAGCGCGCGGCGAAGGAAATGGTGGAGGCGATGGAGCGGCAGGAAGGCGAGGCGTGAGCCTGTTTGCCCACGCCCTTTCCAGCAATTCACGCAATTTTCAAAAAGGGGCTTGCGCACCTGCGGGAGTGTCTCTATAATTCGCGCTCTCAACAGGCTCGTAGCTCAGTTGGTTAGAGCACCACCTTGACATGGTGGGGGTCGTTGGTTCGAATCCAATCGAGCCTACCAACGAATATAGCGGTATCGCGTAGCGGCTTTATCATGCTTACGCAGTGAATATGGCGCATTCCTTCACGGGTCTGCGCCATTTTCTTTTTGCGCGTTCAGCGTGCGCGTTCAGCGCGCGCGAATAACATCACGCAACAGCGCGCAACATCACGCGCGCACCAATCGCCACGCCAAATCACCGAATCAATCGAGCGCCTTGTCGTTCGGATGCGCGAACAATTCCTTCATCTGCTGTGAAAGCGGATAGTCGAGATTCATGCCATTGGGCGGAATCGGCTGCGTGAACCATTTCGTATAGAGCTTCGCCATCTCGCCCGAGGTCTGCATCTTCGCGACGGTCTCATCGACGAGCGCCTTGAATTGCGGATCGTCGCGACGCAGCATGCACGCGTAGTTTTCCGATACCGGCGGCGTGCCCGCCACGACATAATCCTGCGGATTCTTCGTCTTCGCGCGCTCGCCGTAGAGCAGCGGCTCATCCATCACGAAGGCCACCGCGCGGCCCGTCGTCACATTGAGGAATGACTCGGCGTGGTCCTTCGCGCTGATGATCGTCATGTTCATGCGCTTCTCTTCGTTCATCTTGCGCAGCATGCGTTCGTCGGACGTGCCCGCCGTGGTCGCGACCGTATTGCCCGCGAGATCCGCGAAATCCTTCACGCCCGAATCCTTGCGCGTGATAAAGCGAATGCCGTAAAGAAAAATGCTATTCGAAAACGCGGCCTGATTCTGACGCTCGAACGTATTCGTGGTCGAACCGCATTCGAGGTCGATCGTGCCGTTCTGCACCAGCGGAATACGGTTTTGCGACGTGATGGGAATTGTGCGCACCTTGAGGTTCGGCGTATCGGTTTTCTGCTTGATCGCATCGACGATCTTCAGCGCGATTTCCTGCGAATAGCCAATCACGTTCTGATTCTGGTCGTAATACGAAAACGGAATCGACGACTCGCGCGTGCCGAGCACGATCACGCCGCTGTCGTGCACTTTCTTGAGCGTGCCCGTGAGTTCTTCCGCCTGCGCCGCGCTCGCGAACATCGTCGCCGCCAATGCGCTTGCCCCGATCACGCCCATCACGCCCATCACGCCGATTTTTCTCATGCCGATCATCGTCCTGTTCTCCCGACTGGTGTAGTGAAAATATGCGTTCAACGTCTTCGTTCAATGCGCTCATCGGCCAGGCGCGAAGGCCGCGCCGTCGAGCGGCAGCGTGCGGTTCGCAAGCCGGTCCGCCAGCAGTTGCGCGCTGCCGCACGCGAGCGTGAAGCCCAGCGCGCCATGCCCCGTGTTCAGCCACAGATTGCGAAACTGCGTGGCGCCGATCAGCGGCTTGCTGTCCGGCGTGGCGGGCCGCATGCCCGTCCAGGTTTGAATCGCGCCGTAGTCGCCGGCCTCCGGGAAGGTCTCGCGCGCCTGACGCGTGAGCAGCGCGATGCGCTCGCGATCGGCGTGCGCGCTCATGCCCGTGAGATCGACCATGCCCGCAATGCGCAAGCGCTCGCCGAGCGGCGCGTAGACCACCTTGTGATGCGCGTCCGTGACCGACACACGCGGCGCGCCGTGTTCGCGCGCGTCGGGCAGCGTGAGGCTGTAACCCTTGAGCGGATAGACCGGCACGCTCACGCCGAGCGAGGCCAGCATCGGCTGACTCTGGAAACCGAGGCACACCACGAAGGCATCGGCCTCGATCTCGCCTTGCGACGTGATCGCCGCCTGCACTACCGATCCATTCGTACGGAGTCCAGACAATTCCGCGCCGAGCTGCAACTGCACGCCGTCGCGCTGCGCGGCACGCGCGAGATGGCGCGTGAAGCGGTCGCAATCGCCGGCCTCCTCGCCGGGCGTATGGATGCCGCCGACGATTTCTCTGCCGATATGCGCGAGCGCCGGTTCGAGCGCAACGCAGGCCGCACCGTCGAGCACATGCTGCTCGCAGCCGAATTGCGCCTGATAATCCGCTTGGCGACGCGCGCCCTCGAAGCCTTCACGGTCGCGATACACGACGAGCTTGCCGTTGCGCACGTAATCGAAATCGAGCGCCTCGCGCGCAACGATCTCATGCATCAAACGCCGGCTCAGCAAGCCGAGCCCGAGCAATTCCGCCGTGGTCTGCCGGCTGCGCGCACGCGTGCAGGCACGCAGAAACGCCAGACACCAGCGCCACTGATGCGGATCGAGACGCGGCACGAAACGCAGCGCGGCATCGCGCGACAACAGCCAGTGCGGCAGCTTCGGCAGCACCGAGGGATCGGCGAGCGGCGCCACGTATTGATAGCTCAGCTGGCCGCCGTTGGCGTGACTGGTCTCCTGCGCCACGTCCGCGTGACGCTCGACGAGCGTCACCTGATGTCCATCGCGAGCGAGAAAATACGCGGTCGTCACACCGATGACGCCGCCGCCCAACACGCAAATTCGCATAGCCCGTTTGTTCCTGCCTGGTTCTCGTCTGGTGCTCGTTTAGCATCCACGGCACCAGTCTTACCAGGCAAAAAACGGAACTCAATTGCGATTTGCGCGGGGGATATAACTTCAGGTTAAGTCCTGCGCACAGGCCGCGCGGCGCGCACTCACGCGAGCGCAGGCTCCGCGCCCGCGCGCAGCGCGCCGTCGGCGGCCTGTGCGTCCTGCGCGATGCGGCGCGCGCCGTGGCCCTGCGCACCGCCGAGATTGAACACGGCCACCGCCTCGCGCAGCGTGTTGGCCTGCGCTTCGAGCGACTGCGCCGCGGCCGCCGCTTCTTCCACGAGCGCCGCGTTGCGCTGCGTGACCTCGTCGATCTGCGCGACGGCGCGGTTCACCTGCTCGATGCCGTCGCTCTGCTCGTGCGTCGCGGCCTCGATCTCGCTCATGATGCTGCTCACGCGCGCAACGGCGTCGCGCGCCGCGCCCATCGTGTGACGCGCCTCGTCGACGAGACGCGCGCCCGCGCCCACCGTCGCGACCGACGCCGTGATCAGCTCCTTGATCTCCTTGGCCGCCGTGCCCGAGCGCTGCGCGAGGCTGCGCACTTCGGCGGCCACCACCGCGAAGCCGCGCCCTTCCTCGCCCGCGCGCGCGGCCTCGACCGCCGCATTCAGCGCGAGGATGTTGGTCTGGAACGCGATGCCTTCGATGATGCCGGTGATCTCCTCGACCTTGCGCGACGACGACGAGATATCGTTCATCGTCTCGTTCACGCGCGCGACCACGTCGGCGCCGCGCGACACGGTGTCGAGCGCGCCTTGCGCGAGCCCGCTCGCCTCCTTGGCCGCCGTGGTGTTCTGGCGCACCGCCGACGACAATTCCTCCAGGCTCGCCGCCGTCTCCTCCAGCGCGGCCGCCTGCTGCGAAGTGCGGCTCGACAGATCGGCGTTGCCCGAAGCGATCTGGTCCGCGCCCAGCGTAATTTCATGCGTGCTGCCACGCACGCGCGCGACCGTACCGATCAAACCTTCGCGCATCTGCGCGAGCGCGCCGAGCAGCTGGCCCATTTCGTTGCTGGAGCGCACGCGCACGTCCACGGTCAGGTCGCCGGCCGCGATGCGCTGAAAGTGGCGAATCGCCTGATCGACGGGCTTCACGACGGCCGCCGCGAGCCCCTTGCGCGCGACGAGGCCAAGCACGATGCCGATCACGCCAATCGCGCCGAATACGATGATCGACATCTGGAAACGCGTGGCCGCGACTTCGCCGTCGCGCTGCTCGCGAGCGGTCTGCCATTGTTCGAGCGCGTCGATGGCCTTCGCGTAGATGGCGTAATAACGGTCGGCGGTCTCGCCCTGAATCGTGCGGAAGGTGTTGAAGTCGTTATCGACGAGCGCCTTGTATTCGGGTTCGAGCGCCTGCGCGACGAGCGCCGCGCGCGCCTGCGCGACGGCCTTGGCGAGCCGCGCTTCTTCATCGTCGGCGAAGGGACCGGCGCTGTAGCTCGCGAAATCCTTGCTCGAATCGACGAGCACCTTGTGCGCCTGTTCGAGCAGCCCTTCCGTGGATTTGCCGACGCTGAACAGCGTCTCGTAGCCGCCGAGCGCGAGCCGCACCTGCAAAAGCCGCTCGGAACTCGTCTTGAGCGCGGCGAGCGACTGGGCGCTGCGCTGCGTATCGACGAGGCTCTCGTTGGTCAGCTTGAGCGCCCCGTACGCCACGCCGATCACTACCAGCAGAAAGGCAACGAATAGGCTGATGACGAGGGTAAGCCCTCCGCGAATCGTGATATTCCTGAGCATCTGGTCGGTCTCCTGGATTTTTTATCGCGGCATGCAGCCGCCCGCGCAATCTCGCGCTTCGCAGGGACTAACGGCAGGTTTGATTCATCCCCGTATAGGGGATATCCATGAGGCAATGAAGATATATCGCGCGGCGATTTCAATTATTGGGAAATTCGTGCAATTTCCGTAATAGTGAGATTCAAGTCGCATTGAGTGAAATGGCTTTGCGCCTCCGATTCACGGCGCGTCGGCAGCGTCGATCGAGATGCTTGAGATAGTCAGCAATTTCCTGGTGCTGCGCGTCGCCCAATTCTCCGCTCAGCAATACCGACACTTCTTCGTTTCGTTGCAAACCGCCATTAGTGAGATTCGCCGACCCGAGCACCGCGTGATAACGCCCTTGCGATTCGAAGTAATAGATCTTCGCGTGTAGGTAAAAGTCCTGCTCGACGATAACGTGATCGATACCGAGTCGGGCAAGTTCGCTGATCGCCATCTCCTCAGTTTCTTCTTGCTTGTCGGCTGGCCGGTTCGAATACACCGTCACACGGACTCCGCGCTGAACCGCGTCTTGCAGTTCCGCCAGAAGTGCGATCACGCCGCCTCGCTTCAGCCAGCCAGAGCAGAGCACCACGCGCTCCGCACCCGCGAAAAGTTTGCGCAAGGTCGCGAGGTGATTCCGTTTCCTGGTTCGATGCAGGTTAGATATGAGCGTCAGCATGAGTGATGGCCTGGAGATGGGGTTTTGTAAGCCTGGGAGCGAAGATTAATGCACGACTTTGCCGCTTTCAACCGCCAGAGCCAGACACGAGCGGAAGCCGTGCCCGCAAGACCGCTCCCTGCATCCTCGTAATGGCCTGAAAAAAATGCTCAAAGAATTTTTTATCGTTCACCTCTCATCTCATTCGAATTTCCATTCGCGCGCAATTGCTGCCTGCAAACGTTTCAATTCACATAAATTGCTCCAAATATTGATTCCCTTAAAGATCTCTCGAATTCACCGCCACGAATTTCTGTCCCTCCGAATATCGTTATCGGCTTAACGCTCCTCAAGAAAGATGACTTACCGCCGATATCTCGACGGTATTCAGTCCGACTTGATTTGCCGCACTTGGCCGTAGCCTGACTAAAGCATTCTCTTTTTGACCCGGATTGCGTTCCGATATGACTACATTAGAACCTGTCGCGGCTTCGTTGAGCCGCACCGCGCTTTCCACTGAAACATCGGCACCGAGTTCGCGCGAATTGCGCGAGCGTCGCCTCGATGAACTGCTTGAAAGCTGCAAGCAACAAACGCTGCAGCAGATCATCGGCCCGTTCGGCCTCACGCCGGCCATGTTCGACGACAAGACCGGCGGCAATGTCACGACGCTACACAATTTCGAAAAAGGCATCACGGCGACGCAGAACGACGCCGCCGCCTATTCGGAATGGCAGGACAAGCAGTCGAATCCGATCGACCGGACGGCGTACGGCAAAACCTTTCCCGCGAAGCGCAAGGCGATGTTCCAGAAGGACGAGCCCATCATCAGCGCGTACACGGGCAAGGAACTGCCACGCGACGGACGCACGCATCTCGATCACGTGAATTCGGTCAAAAGCATCGAGATCGACAGCCGCGCCAATCTCTTCATGAACGAAGCGCAGCGCGTGGAGATGGCGAACGCGCCGGAGAATCTCGTTCCGGCCGAGCACGACATCAACCAGTCGATGCAGGACAAGGTCAAGCTCGACTGGGCGAAGGCCGAGCGCAAGAAGACGCCAGGCCAGACCAATGCGGAATCGTTCGGCGTCGACGTGGATCTGGTCAAGAAGACGCAGGACAAAGCCGATCACCACCGCAAGATCGAAACGCTCAAGGCCCAGGCGAAGAAGCAAGGCGCGGAACTCGCCTCGACCTGCGCCACGGAAGCGGGCAAAAACGCGTTGCGTCAGGCGATCGGCGTGCTGCTGCACGAGTTCGTCAACAGCAGCTATGTGGAAGTCGCGATCATCGTCCGCTCGCCCGCGCCCACGGAGAATTTCGTCGACCGTGTGACCGAGGCGCTCAAGCGCACGCTGGATCGTGTCACAGCCAAGCTCGGCCACGCTTTCGACGCGCTCATCGAAGGCGGCGTTCAAGGCGCGGTGAGCAATCTGCTCACGTTCATCATCAATAACGTCGTCACAACGTCCGCGAAGATCGTCACCGTCATTCGCGAAAGCTTCAAGGGCCTCTGGCAAGCCATCAAGATCCTCTGCTTCCCGCCGAAGGGCCTCTCCGCAATGGAGGCCGCGCGCCAGGCCACGAAGATCATTGCAGGCGTGATCACGACCAGCGTCGGACTGCTGTTCGAGCAGTCCATCAAGGGCTTCTTGATCAGCATTCCCTTTCTCGCGCCGCTGGCCGCCTACGTGGCGCCCGTCATCACCGGCATTCTGACCGGGCTGATGACGGCGTTGACGGTCTACGCGATCGATCGGCTTTTCGACTGGCTATCGCAAACCGGCACCGAACATCTCGAGGCGCAGATCGACACGCTCGAAGCCGACGCGGCGCTCGGCGAGCGGCTCGCCACCTTCATCGAGCAACAGTATCAGCACTCGCAGCGCTACCAGGAAATGCTCGCCTGCTATGAGGCGATGGCCGAAGACCTGCAGAGAGCCGAACACCACTTGATGGCCGCCGTGGACACGGCGGCCGCCTCCATCGAGATCGGCGCGAGCACGCATGCAGCGCTCAGCGGCGGTCTCGAACACATGAAGCAGATGGACGACGAACTCGAGCGCCTGCTCGCAGACTATTGCACCAAACCTTGAAACCATGAACGACCTTATCCTGGACATCGCGAAGATTGACGTACCCCACGATCTGCTTTCCCAGATCGACGTGAACGACGTGCTGGCGAAGTTCCGCAACAACTTCAAGCGACTCGACGAACTGAAGCGCGCACGCAACGAGCACGAGCAGCGCAATGCGCTCATGCGCTGGTGGCACAACGACAAGCTGAAGGATGCGCAACTCGACGCGCAGGAGTTGCAGGCCGAGTTCTCCAAGAGCCTCGCGCAACTGATGGTCATCAGCATGATGCAGGCGCAGCGGCTCGCGCATCAGCAGGATCAGATCGGGTCGCAGCAGCGCGAACTGAAGCGTCAGACCGAGCGTCTCGAATCGCATACGGTGCAGCTCGACCAGCAGCAACAAAAGCTGCATATTCAGGCGGTCGAACTGAAGGATCTGGTCACGCAATTCTTCGAGCTGCGCGGCTTGACGCAGGAAGGCGCGAGGCAACTCATCACCATCGCTGCCGAGGTGAAGGGAACGCGCAACGAGCTGATCGAATCGGTGCAGGCGACCGCCGCCAACATGCGCGACGAGCACGCCGTACTGGAGAAGTTCGTCAAGGACGTTGCCGCCTCGCTCAGCGCATCAGTGACGGAAAAGAACGAGCAATTGAGTCAGCAAGTTGCCGCGCAATGCGCCGCACTGACCAGCCGACTCGAAGCCGCGCAGGCCCACGGCGCCGCGCGTCTCGACGAGATTAGCGTGACGCTCGACGGGCACGTGAGCCACACGCAGAAGCAAGGCGAAGCGCTCGTGTCGCGCCTCGAAGCCACGGACGCGCGGCACGCGCAAACGCAGCTCGCCATCGACGGTCTGCTCGCGCGCCAGCAAGCCATGAATGCCGGCATTGAAGCGAATGGCACGCGTATCGGCGTTCATGCCGAGTCGCTCGCTCAACTCAAATCGGAACTCGAAGCGAGCAAGATGCAGGCGCACGACTTGCAGGCGCAGCTGGAAAAAGCCGAGAGCACCGCGAATCTGAATGCGACCAAGGCCAACGAGGCGAACTTGCGCGTTCAGCGTCTGGCGCGGATCAGCACGGTGTTTTCGGGTCTTGCCCTGGTTGGCGTCGTGGTGAGCCTCGCCAGCGCGGCGCACTGGATTCACCTCTAAGATCGCTTCGCGAGTGAGCACGCCCACGCCACGTATGAAGGCGGTGGGCGTGCTTCGATTGCTGTGCTTTCCCCTTCCCTGCTTCAACTCCCCGGATCCAGCAAATTCGACGAGAAGTCGCACGACTGCGCCGCCAGCCGCGCCACAGCGGCGCTCAGCGAATGCGACTGCTCCGCGCGATGCATGGCGACGTATTTCACCGGCGGCAATGCCGGCCGCGTCGGCACCACCACTAGCGCGCGCCGCTTGAGCATGCGCGCGAGACACGCCTCAGGCAGATAACTCACCCCGAGCCCCGAAAGCGTGAGGCCGACTTGCGCAATGAGGCTATTGCTCGCCAGCACTTTCTGCAAGACCACGCCTTGCTCCGCCAGAAATCGGCTGTACACAAAGCCTGTCCCCGACAATCCGCCTTGCAGAATCAGCGGAAACTTCGCGATGTCCGCGAGCGGAATGGCACGCTTGCCCGGCGCGAGACTCGCCGCACACATCCACGCGTTCTGCACCTGCCCCACGAGCGTCGACGCATACGGCTCGACCTCGTGCGTCTGCGGCACGATGATGACGTCCACCGTCGCCGCCGCCAGCCGCTCGCGCAAGGTCGCGTTGAGATCGACCTCCGCTTCGACCTGCACCTTCGGGTATTCGGCCTGAATCGCCGCGATCAAGCGCGGTAGCCAGGTCAGCGCCGTGAGTTCCGTCACGCCGATGCGAATCTGCCGAACCAGCGTCTCCTTCGAACTCATGCGCTCGACGAGCTGATCGCGCCGCTCCAGCAACTCCCTCGCGTGCTCGAAGAATTCCGTGCCCTTTTCCGTGAGACGCGCGCTACGGTTCGCGCGGTCGAAAACCGCCACATCGAACGCGCGCTCCAGTTCCTGCACGCGTTTCGATATCGCCGATTGCGTGGTGTTCAGCCGCGTGGCCGCGGCCTCGAACGAGCCGAGCTGAACGATCCAGTACAAGGCTTCCATCTGTTTGAATGTCAGCATGGCCCGAATTTCACATCACTAAAAGCGATAGTTTCTCATAGAAAAAAATCGCTTTTTTAGTTCATTTTGGCTGGTTACTTTTCCCTCAACGAGTCCCGCACGAGGCTCGGTTTATCCCTATCCATCGATACGTGTCTGGAGAACGCATGGAATCCGTCATGGAAGCACCCCAAGCCGAGCACGCGGCGCGCAAGCCGCGCGTCGGGCTCGCGTGGCAAATCGTTATCGGGCTCGTTGTCGGCATCGCGGTGGGGCTCGTGCTCAACCGTTTTCCCGAATCGCGCGAATCCGTCATCAACGGCTTTCTGCAACCGGCCGGCGATATCTTTATCCGTCTGATCAAAATGGTCGTGGTGCCGATCGTCTTCACGAGCATGGTGATGGGCATCGCGGGCGTGGGCGACGGGCGCTCGCTCGGCCGCATCGGCTTCAAAACGCTGCTCTATTTCGAAATCGTCACGACTATCGCGATCGTGATGGGCCTCGTGCTCGGCAACGTGCTGCATCCGGGTCTCGGCACCGATCTTTCCCAGCTCGGCCACACCGATATCTCGCGCTATCAGCAGACCACGCAGCAGACCCAGGGCCATCACGGCTTCATGGCGCTGCTGCTGAGCATCATTCCCGACAACATCGTCATGGCGATGGGACGCGGCGATCTGCTGCCGGTGATTTTCTTTTCCGTGCTGTTCGGTCTCGGCCTGCAATCCGTACCGGCCGAATATCGCCAGCCCGTGCTCGCGACCTTCAAAGGCATCAGCGATGCGATGTTCAAGGTCACCGGCATGGTGATGCGTTACGCGCCGTTCGGCGTGTGCGCGCTGATCGCCGTAACGGTCGCGAGTTTCGGTTTCGGTTCGCTGTTGCCGCTCATTAAACTCGTCGCGGTGACTTATCTCGCGATCATTCTGTTTGCGGTGTTCGTGCTCGGCATCGCGGCGCGGCTGTTTGGCTTCAATATCTTCACGCTGCTGCGTGTCATCAAGGACGAATTGATCATTGCGTTTTCCACCTGCAGTTCGGCGACGGTCCTGCCGCAACTGATGAAAAAGATGGAGGACTTCGGCGTGCCGAAAAGCATCACGACGTTCGTGGTGCCCACGGGCTACACGTTCAATCTCGATGGTGCCTCGATTTATCTCGGCATCGGCACGCTATTCGTCGCGCAGCTTTATGGCGTGCATCTCGGCCTGCAAGAACAGATCGTGCTCGTGCTGACGATGGTGATCACATCGAAAGGCGCGGCAGGCGTGCCCGGCTTCATGTTCGTGATCTTGCTGACGACGCTTGCGAGCGCCGGACTGCCGCTCGAAGGGCTCGCGTTTATTGCGGGCGTCGACCGGATCATGGATATGGGACGCACGGCGCTGAACGTGGTCGGCAACGCGCTCGCGCCGCTCATCATCGCCAAATGGGAAGGCCAGTACGACGCGGAAAAGGGCAAGGCCTATATCGCGTCGCTGGACGCGTGAAATTCGAAAAAGCAGATTAGTCAGGAACAGCAATCATGGAACGAGGAGCAAATGAGATGAGCCGTATTCGCGGGCAGTTGTTTTCCGATTCGATCATGGAGGAAATCAAGCGCCGCTTTCATTTTGTCGATCACGATATCGACGGCCGTGCGCGTCTCTTCTTCGATAATGCCGGCGGTTCGTTCCGTTTGAAATCGGCGCTGGAAGCCTTCGCCCAGGTCGATGCATTGCCCGATTGTCCCGAGCGCATTCACGAACGCGCGCTCGTGTTGCAGGACATTCAAACGCGCGGTGAAGACGACGTGCGCCGTATTCTTAACGCGCGCAACGGCAGCGTGTATCTTTCGCTGACCGCATCGGCGGCGATGTTCGAGATGGTGCGAGCCGTCATGGAGAACGTGCCGGGCACGAACGCCGTGACGACCATACTCGAACATCCGTCGTCCTTCGATGCGATGACGATGTACTGCGAGCGCACCGGCAAAACGCTGCGCGTCGCGCCCAGCAATGCCGAAACCGGCGGCGTCGATGTCGATGCCATCGTCTCGCTCATCGACGACGATACCGCGCTACTGAGCGTGATGTATGCCTCGAATATTTCGGGCGCGAAGCTGGATATCGCCGCGATCGTCGAACGTGCGCGTGCGCGCAAGCCCGATCTCTTCATCATCGTCGACGCGGTGCAACACGCGCCGCACGCGGTCATCGACCTGCAAAAGACGCCCGTGGACGGCATCAACTTCGCGCCGTACAAGTTCTTCGGCTGCCGCGGCGCGGGCGTGACGTGGCTATCGGAACGGCTCGCTACGCTTCCGCATCATCGGCTCGCCGCCAAGGAAAACGGCGTCTGGGAACTCGGCAGCCCCGCGCCCGCGCAGTTCGCCGTGGTGAGCGCAATCGTCGATTACGTGACGTGGATCGGCGCCCAATTCAGCGACGCTAACGACCGCCGCGAGTTGTTCGTGCAAGGCATGCAGCGCATCGAAATGCACGAGCGCGCCCTGCTTGCCTTGTTGCTCGACGGCGTGGACGAGCAGCGCGGGCTGCGCGCCATCGAAGGCGTCAGCGTGTTCTGGGATCACGACGACCTCACGCGCCGCGATCTGATTGCGGGCATCGGCTTCGATCATCTCGATCCGACCGCCGCCGTGCGCGCTTATGAAGAACGCGGCGTGATCGTCTACGAGCGGATCGCAACGAGCCTCTATTCCGGGCGCATGTTGAAGTCGTTCAAGCTCGACGGCGCGGTGCGCATCTCGCCGCTGCATTGCCACGCGCCGAGCGATATTGCGAAATTTTTGGCCGTAACGGAAGCGATTGCGCGCGAGAACCGGCTTGCGGGATAACCCCGCTGTTTAATCGCATTGCTGATGCGCCGGCACAGAGAACTCCTCCGCGCCGGCGTCATCACGAACTTCACGCATCACTTCGCCCGATGCGGCCACGCCCCGCGCCGGACGACCGACCAGTAAACCCAGCCGATCACAACCAGCATCACGGCGCCTAACATCGTTGGGAGTACCAGGAAAGACCAGCCCGGCTGCGCGGCGAAGATAATGACCGGATTGCTTCCAGCGGGTGGATGAACCGTTCGCGTCAGCATCATCAGCATCAGCGCGCAAGCGGCGGCGATCGCCATCGGCATCGTGCCGGGTCCGAACAGATGCAGACAAAGCAGGCCCGTCAGCGAAGTCAGAACATGTCCTCCAATGATGTTTCGCGGCTGCGAAAACGGGCTGGACGGAAAGCCAAACAGCAGCACGCAGGTGGCCCCGAATGAACCGAGAATCCACGGTTCCGAGGTCTCTTGCGCCAACACGCCCACGAGCGCCAACGCAACGAATGCGCCCAGGCCGGCAAGCAGCATGCCGCCCGCCTGGGTGCGCCACGTCGAGGCTCCGTTGGCGCTCGCGGTAGCGGCGGACGGAGTCGTCATGAGCGATCAGGCCACCTTGAAGCGGGCCGCTTCTTCCGAGCCCTTCGTCGCGTTGCCCGCGCTGTACGAGTGCGCGCCCACACCGGCAAGCTTGCCGCCTTGCACGATCAGATATTCATCGCGAATCGGACGACCCTCGAAATAGCATTCGAGAATTTCGCGCGTGCCCGCCGCGTAGCGCGCCTGCGCGGAAAGGCTGGTGCCGGAGATATGCGGCGTCATGCCCTGATTCGGCATGCTGCGCCACGGATGATCGGCCGGCGCGGGCTGCGGGAACCAGACGTCGCCGCCATAGCCCGCCAGCTGGCCGCTTTTCAGCGCGTCGACAATCGCGTCGCGATCGCAGAGCTTGCCGCGCGCCGTGTTGATCAGATACGCGCCGCGCTTGAAATTCTTCAGCGTCTGCGCATTGATCATGTGCTCGGTCTCGGGATGCAGCGGGCAATTCAGCGTGACCACGTCGCAGACGCGCGTGAGGCTTTCGAGGCTCGTGTGATGCGTGAGATTGAGTTCCTTCTCCACCGACTCGGGCAGACGGTGACGATCGAGATAATGCAGCTTCATGTCGAACGGCTTGAGCAGACGCAGCACGCGCAAACCGATGCGGCCCGCCGCCACCGTGCCCACGTGCATGCCCTCGATATCGTACGAGCGCTCGACGCAATCGGCGATATTCCAGCCGCCGTTATTGGCCCAGTTATGCGAGGGAATATAGTTGCGCACGAGCGCGAGCGTCGTCATCACCACGTGCTCAGCCACGCTATTGCTGTTGCAATAGGTGACTTCCGCCACGGTGATGCCGCGATCCATCGCGGCCTGCAAATCGGTGTGATCCGAACCGATGCCGGCAGTGACGATCATCTTGAGCTTCTTCGCCTTCGCGATGCGCTCGGCCGTCATATAGGCCGGCCAGAACGGCTGCGAGATCACGATTTCGGCGTCGTGCAGTTCGCGGTCGAGCACGCTGTCCGCGCCGTCCTTGCTCGACGTCACCACGAGTTGATGATCGTGCGATTCCAGATATTGGCGCAGGCCCAGTTCGCCCGACACGCAACCGAGCAAATGGCCCGGCGTGAAGTCGATGGCGCGCGGCGTCGGCGTGGTTTGTCCGTCGGGATAGCGCGTGATTTCAGGAAGCGAGTCGCGCGCGTATTGCTTCGGCATACCGTTGACCGGATCGTCGTAAAGCACACAAACAATTTTTGCCACGATGTTGTCTCCACTCTGAGGGGCGAGAATCCGGTGGCCCTTGGCGCCGCCGGCTGTACGACCGCGCTGCATGCGATCGATCGACGGACAGAGTGTCGACGAGAAGCTCGATAGCGATCCAATTCTTTCGATGTATGAGCTGATAAGCGAGACTTATCAAACGGCCGACGACGCTTCGACGGACACGCGCGGCCGCTCGATGAAGGCATCGAAACGGGCCTGCAAATCAAGGTGTTTCGCGGCTTTCCACAGCGCCGCGACTAGCGGTGGTCGCGACGGCAGATCGCGCGCGATCAGGCCGATCTCGCGCGTGAGTTCGGGTTCGAGCGGCGTCACCGCATCGCGCTGCGTGCCGTCCATGACGCTCAGCACGCTATGCGGCAGCACCGTATGAAGACCCGCATGCTGCACGTTCGACATCAGCGTGAGCAGCGAATCGGCTTCGAGCACGACTTTGGGTTGCACGCCTGCGCGACGAAACGCAGCGTTGATCACCTGACGATTCTGCATTGAGGAATCCAGAAGACCGAATTGCAATTCGCCCAATGCATCCCAGCGGCGCGCGCCCGAGCACAGACTCTTGCCCGTTCCCGATGGCGACACGAGCACATAGCGCTCGCGATACAGCGAATGCACTTCGAACCCGGCCTGCGTGTGATCGTCGAGATAGGTGAAGCCGATGTCGAGTTCGTAGTCGTCGAGCTGCCGCAGGATGGCGTCCGAACTCAGCGAGCGCACCGCGAAGCTCAGCCTCGGATGCGCCTCGCGACAGGTCGAGATCAGCATGCTCACGACCGGCATCGTCGTGGGAATCACGCCGATTCGCACCGTGCCGGTCAGCAGATTCGACGCGCAGACGTCCTGCCGCATGTGATCGAGCGCCGCGATGGTCTGCCGCGCCCAGCCGAGCACGCGTTCGCCCTCCTCGGTGAGACCGAGAAAGCGGCGGCCGCGCCGCACGATCACGAGCCCGAGTTCGTTTTCGAGGCTGCGTATCGCGGACGAAAGCGCCGGCTGCGTGACATTGCAGAGTTCCGCGGCGCGCGCGAAATGCTGCTCCCTGGCCAACGTCACGAGGTAGTTGAGTTGACGGATGAACATCGCCTGTCTCCCGATTCGGAGGGCGGCGCACCGCTTCGGATGACACGCCCGCAAGATTCCGCCCCCGTTATGTCCGCTGATATATTACGCTAACTTTGGACTTGTACGGCGTAAGCGGCATAAACGGCGTGAGCGTGGTCGGCGGCGGTCGGGCGGTTCGGGTTCGGTGCGCCGACGATGGCAAATTCGTCGCTGTAAAAAAGAAAGGGCAAGGCGTTTCGCCTTGCCCTTTTTACATACGCCGCCAGCCCGCGGGCCGGCGTCCGCCTTAAATCTTCAAACGCGAGACCTTGGTGCCCGCGAGCGAGACGTCGGCCATCAGGCCTGCGTTGGTCATCACGAACACTTCGACCGGATGCGTGGCCGTGTTGGTGTCGACCGCGCCGTTCGCGCCGATCGTCACGAGCGCGACCGAAGCGTCGGCGCCCGCGGCCCAGCCGTCGGTGGAGCGGAATTTTTCGAGCGCGTCCTGCGTCATGAAGGCGAAGATGATGGCCTTCGACTGCGCCCCCGCCTGCAGTCCGAACGAACCCGACACGGTGCTGTAGTAGCCCGAGGTCGCGCCGCCCACGCGCAGCGCGCCTTCGCCGTACTGCGCGCCGACGATGAAGCCGGCTTGCAGCACCGACGGGAACACCAGCACGCCGCGCGACTTGGCGATCAGTTCGTGCGAACCCGGTACCGTCGAGTACAGCTTGGTCATGGCGTTATCGACGCTGGCGTCGATCGACTGGCGCTTCGACATATCCGTCGCCGCGTTCGAGGTGTTCGTACCTGTGGTCGTACAGCCGGCGAGCGCGAAACCGCCGGTGGCGAGCGCCGCGGCCGCCGAAAGCATGAAGTTGCGTCGTTGCATGTCGTTATCTCCACACGAATGAGAGTTTGCGCTGAGGTACAGCAATCCGCGTGCCCGGCTTCAGACGGGCGCCGCGCCGCTCCAACCTCAGGCGCAAGCGGGGCGGCTGCGTCGAGCCGCATCCCACTCCGCAACGATTCTGCCCGATTTATCGTAAGCGGGCGTTGAAATCCGGCAAGGGAAGCGCGGGCGAGTCGCCCGCGCACCCGCTCAAGGCGATGTCGGCTGCCACGACGGATCGGGATCGAAGGCCTTCAGCGACGCCGCGACGCGCGCCCCGTTCGGCCCCAGATTCTTCTGATACAGCTTGCCGTCCTGGTTGACGATAAAGCTCATCACGCCCGTCTTGCCGTACTGCGCCGGCCACGCCACCAGCGCGAAACCGCCCGTCAACTGGCCGTTCTGCACATAGCTGCGCGCACCGCCGCCCGCGTGCGCGCCCTGCGCCGCGAGGATGCGGAAGTGATAGCCGTGATAGCCGTCCTTCGGCGAGATCTTCGCGTCGTGCGGCATGGTCTCGGCGAGCGGGCCGAGCGGGCTTTCGGTGTCGCCTTCGCCGGCCGGCCAGTAAAGGCCGTCGTGCGTGCCGGGCGTGCTCACCAGGCGCTGCGCGTAGTGCTGCATCTGGCCTTTGTATTCGTTCTGGGCGTCGACATAGGCAAGCGCGGTGAGCATGGCCGAGCGCTCGTTGCGGCCGATGCGGCGTGTGAGCACTTCGGTCGCGCCTTCGCGCGGATCGAAGCGCCAGCCGCCCGCCCCCTGCACGATCGGAATCGGCAGCGTCCAGCCGCTGTCGCCGACGGCCAGATGCGCGCTCGCCTTGCCCGCGACCGGCGGCGAATCGGGCACGACCTCGTGACCCTTGGACCAGGCGCCGAGGAAGTCGTCGATATCGTCGCGGCCGATGTTCTGGGTGGGAATGAACTGCTCGAAGTCGCCGCCGAGTACGTGCTTCATCGCTTCGTGGTCGTTGCTGGCGAGCGCGTTCGTGAACGCTTCGGCGGCGGCGTCGGGCGTGGGATAGACGGCCTGGGCGAACGCGGCGGGTGCGGCACCCAGCGCGAACGCGAGCGCGGCGGCAGCCGACGCGCTCGCGCGAACCCAGCCGAAGGCGCGGCGCGGCGCGCCTTGCGGCAAACGGCGTGCTTGATTGCGGATCATCGCGAGTCTCCTGTCGGGGTTCAACGGTGACGGCCCATGTGGCGTTCGCCGCCACCGCCTGCGCCCATCCGGCCGCCGCCTCCACCGCCGCCGCCGAATGAGGGCCGCGCGCCGCCGGATTGCGCGCCGCTGAAGCCGCCGCCTCCACCGCCGCGGTTCTGCAGCGCCTGACGGCTCTGCTGGCCGCGCTGCGCATCGGCGCGCGCGGCGCCGCCGTCGCCCGCGCCGCGCAATGCGTTGTCGCGGTTTGCGTTCTGCGCGCGGTTGCCGATGTCGTTCTGGCGGTTCGCGTTCTGCGCGCGGTTGCCGATATCGTTCTGGCGGTTCGCGTTCTGCGCGCGGTTCGCGGCGTTGTTCTGCGTGCCGCCCTGGCCGCCGACGCGTCCGCCTTGCGCACCCTGCCCGCCCGCCCGGCCGCCTTCGCCGCGGTTATTCAGCGCATTGCCGCCACCGTTCGCGCCGGCCCGGTTGCCGCCCTGCTGGATGCCTTGCAGACGCTCGCTCGCGTTGCCGCCCATGTTCTGCCCGGTGCGGTTCTGCAAGGTCTGCATGGCCTGCGAGCGCGACTGGTCGTAGCCGCGGAAGTTGTTGCGCTGGCCGTTCAGATTCGCGTTGTTGATGTTCGCATTGCGGCGCTCGACATTGGCGTTGCGATTCCAGTTCGCCGTGCCGTTGGTCGTGTTGATGCGGTTGTTGACGTTGATGTTGTTGTAGCGATTGACGTTGATGTTCACGTCATGCGAATTCCAGCCGAAGCCGCCCCACAACGAATTGGCGACCGCCACGCCCGCGCCGAACGCGAGCCCGCTGACGAAGCCGGTGGCGAGCGCATAGCCCGGAGGCGGCGGCATATAGACAGGCGGATACGCCGGATACGGCCACGTGCCGTACACCACCGTCGGGTTATAGGTCGGCACGTACACCACCTGCGGATTCGCCGGTTCGATCACGATGGTCTGCGTGGTGCTGCTGGGCGCCTGCTGCACGACCACCTTCTGCTGCTCGTTCGACTTGAGGTTGCCCGCCTTCTGCGCCTGCGCGCGCAGACGCTGCACCGAATCCATCACGTCGTTGGGCTGCGCGAGAAACGCCGTGCCGATCTGCTCGACCCAGTCGGGCTTCGACTCCATGGTCGCCAGCACCTGCGGAAACGCCACCAGCGACTGCACGCTCGGGTCCCACGGCTGCGAGGCCACGGCCTTCACGGCGTCGTCGCCCTGCAACTTCGGATTGGCCTTCGACCATGCCGCCGCGGCCTGCACGTCCTGCGGGAACGTGGTGGCCATCAGCACCTGCGCGAGCAGCGCATCGGGATAGAGCGCGACGGGCGCGGTGAGCGCATCGAGTTGCTGATTCGACAGATGCGCGGCGTTCTGCGCGAGCGCGACGCCGGGCCCGGCCGGGCCGACGAAAAGCGGTGCGGCCGCGAGCGCGGCGCACATGAGCCAGGCAGCACGCTGGCGTACACCGGACGATTTCACGTAACGGTCCTCCTGGTTGCTGATGGGCACGATGTGATGCTCGATGCAATGCAGGTTGTGAGGCTTGCTGTGACGCTTGCCATGACGCACGAGGCGAGGCGCCCTGCCTTATGCAGCGCATGACGTCGCAACGTCGCAGCACGAATCCAGACGATGCGCAGCCGCGACGTACTGCTATATAACGCACTTGTGCACCAGGCTGCGCGCAAAACGTACCGGCCCAAAATAAAGGGCGCGCGGCGGCAATGTCAATTGCGCACACGCGAAAGCGCGGCGTTTCAGGAGACGTATCAATGAAGCTGTCGAATGCGCCGAACGCAACAATCCGCGCGGCATCGAAGCGTAGTGTCGAATCAATGCTCTGCGTGCGCGGTGCGGCGCTGCTTCGGCACGAGATGCATGCGCACGAAACCGATATGCTCGCGCAGCACATAGAACGCATCGGCGTACGCGAGCGGCATGCGCAGCGTGTTGAGCGAACGCTCGATCTCGTCGAGCTCCTCGATCAGCGCATGACGTTCCGCTTCGTTGGTGTGCTTGAGCGCGTCGCGCTCGATGGCGATCAGCGCACCGTAATAGCGATAGATGCGCGAGCGCACGCGCCAGCGGTACATCGCGGGAATCGCGCGCAGCGCCGGAAACACCAGCACCGCGAGCGGCAGCAGCAGCACGAGCAGACGGTCGGCCACGCTCGCGAGCCAGAACGGCAAGGTGCGATAGAGAAAGCTCTTGCCCGACTTGTAGTAGCGCGTGGCGTCTTCGCTGATGCGGAAATCGTGCGCCACCGGACTCGGAAATTCGCCCGCGCGCTGCATCAGCCCGGGCACGCCGTTCACCTCGCTCGCGGCCTCGATCAGCAGATCGGAGATGGCCGGATGCAGCGTGTCGCGCGCGACGATCTCCACGGTCGGCCCGATCAGATGCACGGTCTGCGGCGGCACGCGGCGGCGCAGATCGAGCACGCCGGGCGGCAGGTCGATGCCCTCCAGATACGGAAAGAGCCGCGTATACGCGGCCGATTCCTCGAAGCTCATCACCGAAATACCGGGTATGTTCAAGAGGCGCAGCATCAGCGTGCGCGTGGTGGAGTCGCCGCTGAGCATGGCAACGTCGACGCGGTTCGAGACCAGCGCGGTGGCCGCCTCCATGCCGTCGAGCGGCAGGAAGGTGGAGTCGCCGCCGGGGTCCATGCCGTTCGCGTGCAGCAGTTTGAGCGAGAGCTCGCGCGTGCCGCTGCCCACGCGGCCGATGGCGATGCGCTTGCCGTCGAGATCGGAAAGCTGCGTGAATCCACGGCCGCGATAGAACACCACGATCGGCAGATAGGCCACGCTGCCGAGCGACATCAGCGAGCGCGTGTCTACGCCGTCGGCCACGCCGCCCTGCACGAACGCGAGATCGACCTTCGATTTGGGATCGAGCAGACGCTGAAGGTTCTGCACCGAGCCATCGGATTCGACGATCTTGAGCTTGACGCCGTTGCGCGCGAGGACCGTGCGATAGCCCTCGGCCATCTGCATGAACGAGCTGTCACGCGGGCCCGCGCTGATGGTGATGGCGCGCGGCGGCGCCGGATCGACGAGCCACACGACCACGGCGATCACGGCGATGCAGAACAGCACGACCGGCAGCGTGGACAGCGCGATATCGCGCCACGCGGGGTGCGAGGTGTCGCGCATGAAATGCGGCAAAGGTGGACGATCTCGTCTCATGAGAACCCGGCGGCGATGCGTCGAACTCCAGGAACCCCATCATGCCATTTTCGCGCCGGATCGGGACGCTGGTGTTTGCGAGGGTGCCGCCCGGCTGAAAGCTACGTAAGCGCCGCCCGCCCATCCGGCGCGCGCTTACGCAATGCGCATCACGCCGCCGCTTTGGTCAGCGCGAACAGTTCGGCGCGCAGCGCCTTCGCGCGGTCGCGCTTCATATGCTTTTCGAATTCCGCCTGGGCGTCCTGCCAGAGCGCGTGCGCCTTGTCGTAGCGGCGCAGGCCGCTCGCGGAGAGCCGGTAGACGAGCGTGCGCGTGTCGTGTTCGGCGGCGGCGGTGAGCACGAGGCCGTCGCGCTGCAAGGGCTTGAGCGCGCGCACGAGCGTGGTGCGGTCCATCACGAGGTCGTCGGAGAGTTCGGCGGCGGTGGCGTCGGGGCGGCCCGCGAGACGCGAGAGTATCGTGAACTGCGCGGCCGTCACGCCCGCCTGCGCGAGATGGCGCTCATAGAGCTGCGTGACGAATCGCGCCGCCTGCCGCAGTGCAAAACAGTTGCATTCTTCGCGCGTCACTCGCTTCGTCATCGCCGTTCACCTTCTCGTGCTTCGTTCGCCGTTTCGTGGATATCGTGGATCATGGGCGCGCGCGTCGAAGCCATCGTGGCGCCCGACGCGCGCGCCCGGCCATCATACTTTCTCGAGCGCGAGCGCGATACCCTGGCCGCCGCCGATGCACAGCGTCACGACGCCCCGGCGCACGCCGTCGCGCTGCATCGACCAGGCCAGCCGCGTGGTGAGGATCGCGCCCGTCGCGCCGATCGGATGGCCGTGCGCGATCGCGCCGCCTTCCACGTTGACGATGTCGGCGGGAATGCCGAGCTGCTTGATGACCGCGAGCGGCACCGCCGCGAAGGCCTCGTTGATCTCGAAGCGCTCGACGTCGCCGAGCGACCAGCCCGCGCGCCGCAGCGCGAGCTGCACGGCGGGCACCGGCCCGAGGCCGAACAGGCCCGGCTCGACCGCCGCCACGCCCCACGCGACGAGGCGCACCATCGGCGCGAGGCCGTGCGCTTCGGCGAAACCGCGCTCGGCCACCAGCATCGCCGACGCCGCGCTGTTCAGCCCCGGCGCGTTGCCCGCCGTGATCGTGCCGTCCGGGCGGAACGCGGGCTTGAGCTTCGCGAGCCCCTCGAAGGTGGTGTCGGGACGCGGCGCTTCGTCGGTATCGAAACGCTCCACGCCCTTCTTGCCCTTCAACTCCACGGCGACGATTTCTTCCTTGAAGCGCCCCGCCGCCTGCGCCGCCGCGAAGCGCTGCTGCGAGCGCGCGGCCCAGCGGTCCTGCTCGTCGCGCGTGAGTTCGGCCTTCGTCACGAGGTCTTCGGTATGCCAGCCCGAATGCTCGCCCGAAAACGCATCGACGAGACCGTCGCGCAGCATGCTGTCGTGAATCTGCGCGTTGCCCATGCGATAGCCCCAGCGGCCGCCGTCGAGCAGATACGGCGCGCGGTCCATGTTCTCCATGCCGCCCGCGAGCGCGACATCGGCGAGGCCGAGCAGCACTTCCTGCGCGGCGCTCGCCACCGCCTGCGCGCCCGAGCCGCAGACGCGGTTCACCGTGAGCGCGGGCACCTGCACCGGCACGCCGCCGCCCAGTTCCGCCTGGCGCGCGGGATTCATCTTGTTGCCCGCCTGGATCACGTTACCGAGCACGACCGAGCCGAGCAGCGCGGGATCGAGCTGCGCGCGCGCGAGCGTTTCGCGCACCGCGATCGCGCCGAGTTCGGTGGCGGGCACGCCCTTGAGCGCGCCGTTATACGCGCCGATCGCCGTGCGCACGGGATGGCAGAGGACGATCTCGCGCGCGGCGTTCGTGCTCGTATTGAGCGGGGAATTAGAAGTGGATTGCGACAGGCTCATCGTGTTCTCTCCAGAGTCATTCGATGGAACAGCAAAACCGCTGCATGCACGACTTCATTCTATGTATGCATATGCACACGTCCAAACGGTTTCATCGAATCGATACTCGTGATTCGTGGCACGTTTTATGTCGGCGGCGCATGCAGCGCGGATGGCCTGTCGCTTGACCTACTCGTTCGCCTCGCGGCGAACGGCTGATGAAACGGCTTACGCGACGGCCGGAAAATCGAGTGTCGTATCGTTGATGCGGTTCACGAGATTCGTGAACGTGATCGACGCAATCGCCAGCGAAATGTCGACGATCTGGCGCTCCGTATAACCCGCGTCGCGGATCGCCTGCACCTCGGCTTCGTCGACCGTGCCGTGCGTTTGCACGAGCAGGCGCACGAAGTGCACGAGCGCGTCGCGCTTCGCGTCGCCGGTCGCGTCGCCCGCGCGGATCTGCTTCATCGTCTCCGGCGCGAGGCCCGCGAACTTGCCCGCCAGCGTGTGCGCGGCGAGACAGTAATCACAGCCCGCCACTTCGCTCACGGCGAGCTTCACGGCTTCGATGTCGGGCTTCGAGAGCGAGCCGCCCGCGAGCACGGCTTCGACGCCGAGGATCGAGGCGAGCGCTTCCGGGCTATGCGTGCCGATGGTGGCGTACGCGTTCGGCACCTTGCCGACGGCCTTGCGGATCTTCGCGAAGACGTCGGCGGCGGCGCCGGTGGCGGCTTCGGGCTTGATGGAAGAAAGACGGGACATGATCGACTCCTGATTCGTTGAATTCGCTGAATTCGTTGAAAAGGCGCGCCGCGCGGAAGGTGCCCGGCATCGCGTTTCTGCTGCACCGCCATCGTCGATGGCATGACGCCAGTCTAGGCGCGCACGCCGACGCTTTTAATGCCAGAATGGCGCGAATTCATGCTCGATCGTCTCACCGTCCTTTCACGCAAGCCACCCACGCCGCCGCCGATCATGGACATCCTCAGCCGCCTGCTCTCGCTCATGCCCGTCGCGGGCCGACTCGACGTGCGCTGCCACTTCGGCGCGCCGTGGCGCATCGACGAGCCGGGTGCCGGCCCGCGCGAGATCCGCTATCACGTGCTGGTCGCGGGTTCGGCCATCGTCGAGGACGCGCACGGCACGCCCACCGCGCTGCATGCGGGCGACATCGTGCTGTTCCCGGCGGGCGGCGCGCACGTGCTCCACGACGGCAGCGGCGAGACGCCTTCCGCGGTAGAAAAGCGCGTGGAAAACGGTCTCGAAGTCGCGACAAACCAGACCGACACGCATCGCACCGATGTCCTGTGCGGCCGCTTCCTGCTGCCCGCCGTGCCGCAGCGGCTGCTGCGCGAGAACCTGCCCGGCCGTCTCGTCGTGCACAGCGCGCCCGCGGGCGGCCACGCGCCCGAGCGGCTCGTGCGCCTGATCGCGCTGCTGCGCGACGAGGCGCTCGAAGCGGGGCCGGGCAGCGATTCGCTCGTCAACCATCTCTCGGGCGCGCTGTTCGCGCTCACGCTGCGTTACGCGAGCGGCACCGACGCGCCGCCGCGCGGCCTGCTCGCGCTCGCCCGGCAGCCGCGCCTGCAACCGGCCATCGACGCCATGTTCGAGACGCCGGGCCGCCCGTGGACGCTGCCCGATCTCGCCGCGCTCTGCCATATGTCGCGCGCGACCTTCGCGCGCCATTTCGACGAAGCGATCGGACGCTCGGCCGCCGACGTGCTCACCGATATCCGCATGACGCTCGCGGGCCGTCTGCTCGCGCAGGGCAACCAGCCCGTGGCCGAGATCGGCGAATTCGTCGGCTATCAATCCGATGCCGCGTTCCAGCGCGGCTTCAAGCGCCACGTCGGCATGACGCCCGCGCAATGGCGCGCCGCCGCGCGCGCCGAGGCCTGAGCGCGCGGTCATCGGCTCAGCCGCCACGCGCGGCGCCTGGCGACGACGCCACCACCTCGCCGCTTTCGCTCCAGCCGCCGCCGAGCGACCGGTACAGCGCGACCGCCGCGAGCGCGCGCTCGCGCTGCGCGTTGTTGAGCAGATCGGCGTCGGCGAGCCAGGTTTGCTGCGCGCTCAGCACGTCGAGAAAATCGGTCGCGCCGCCTTTGTAAAGCTGATTCGCGAGCTTGAGCGATTGCGCCGACGCCGTCACGGCATCGTGCAGCTGCTGCGTCTGCGCGGCCGTGCTCACGAGATCGGTGCGGCTGTCCTCGACTTCGCGCAGCGCCTGCAGCATCGTCTGTTGCAGCTTCAGTTGCGATTCGCGCATGCGGCTTTCGCTCTGCTCGATATCGGCGGTGATGCGGCCCGCGTTGAAGATCGGGCTCGTCGCGCTCAGTGCCGCGCTGAACAGGTTGTCCGTGAGCGTGGGCAGACCGAGATACGAGGCCGCGAGCACACCATCCGCGAGATTGAGCGAGAACTTCGGATAGCGCTCCGCGCGCGCCACGCCCACTTCCGCCGCGCGCTGCTGGACCGTGGCGTAAGCGGCCTGCACGTCGGGGCGGCGCAGCAGCGCTTCGGACGGCAGCAATTGCGGCACGCTCGCGGGCGCGGACGGAATGGGCGCGGGCGTCGTCAATGCGAGTTGCGCGACGGCTTCCGGCGTGCGGCCCGTGTACACCGCAATCAGATTCAGTTGATGGTCGATGCTCGCCTGCGCGCGCGGAATGCGCGCCTGAAGTTCGCTCAACTGCGTTTGCGCGCGCGTGACGTCGAGCTGCGTCGAAAGCCCGTATTTCAGGCGGTCCTGCGTGAGCTGCAAGGTGCGCTGCCGTATTCCTACGTTATCCTGAAGAATCTTCAGTTCCGCCTGCGCCCAGCGCAAATCGACATACGCGGATGCGGTATCCGCCGCCAGCGCGAGACGCACGGCATCGAGCGCATGCTGCTGGCCGACGAGATTCGACTGCGCCGCCAGCAGATCGAGCCGCTCGCCGCCGAACACATCGGGCGACCAGCTCAGCGCGAGACCCGCGCCCGCCTGCTTCACGTAGCCGAGCGGCGGCGGCGTGTTCTGCCGCGTGTACGCGCCCTGCGCCGTGAAGTCGAGTTGCGGCAGCAGCGCCGCGTGCTTTTGCGTGGTGATCGATTGCGCCTGCTTCACGCGCTCGGCGGCGGCCTGCAAGTCGAGATTGCCGCTCAGCACTGTGCCAAGCAGCGCGTCGAGCGTCGGATCGTCGAATTGCGCCCACCAGGCGCGCGCGTCGATAGCGTCCTGCGGGGCGTCGATGCGCCACGCGGCGGGCGCGGTCTCGTGCACCGTTGCGGGCAAATCGGCATGTTGCGCGGGCTGCACGGCGCAGGCCGCGAGCACGGCAACAGCCAGTGCCGACAGCGCGAGACGAAGCGGCTTCAAAGGGGAAAGCGTCGAAGGTGACATGTTGGACCTCGGAAACTCGATGCGGACTCAGTGCGAACTCATTGCGGAATCAATGTGCGTCGGGCGGCGGCGCGGCGGTCGTGATCGGCCGCGAGAACGCCACGCAGGCAATCGCCACCACGAAGCACAGCGAGAGCACGAAAAACGTATCGGAGAACGTCATCACCAGCGCTTCGCGCAGCACCAGCGCGTGCAGTTGCGCGATGCCCGCCTGCGCGGCGTCGAGCGTGTTGCCCGCCATCGCCGACCAGTACGCCGTGCGTCCCGCGAGCAGCGATTCGACTTGCGGCACGCCGTGCGTCACGCTCTCGTTCAGACGCAGATAGTGGAAATTCAGGCGGTCGTTGAGCATGGTCGCGCTCACCGCGATGCCGATCGCGCCGCCCAGATTGCGCATCAGATTGAACAGCCCGCTCGCCGACTTCAGCCGCGAAGGCGGCAGCGACCCGAGCGACATCGTCACGATGGGCGGCACCGCGAACTGCTGGCCGATACCGCGCAGCGCCTGCGGCAGCAGGAATTGCTGCCAGCCCCAATCGTGCGTGAGCGGCACATAGAGATAGCAGCCGAGCCCGAAGCACACGAGCCCGAACAGCAGCAGCGCGCGCATGCTGAAATAGCGCGTGGCGAACGCGTAGAAACCGAGCGCAATCAACTGAAACGCGCCCACCGAAAGCAGCGAGAGTCCGATCTGCAGCGAGCTGAAGCCGCGCACTTCCGCGAGAAACAGCGGCGTCAGAAACACGGCCACGAAGATGCCGATACCGGTCACGAACGACAGCACGCTGCCGATGCCGAAGTTGCGCACCGAGAGCGCGCGCAGATCGACGATCGGATCTTTCGCGGTGAGCGCGTGCACGATGAACAGAAACCCGCCAATGGCCGCGATCCACGTGCAAAGCACGATCACGTCGTCGCCGAACCAGTTCTTGCGCGGGCCTTCTTCGAGCACGTATTCGAGGCAGCCGAGAAACGCGCTCATCAGCACGATGCCCAGATAATCGCCGCGCTTGATCAGCGAGAGATCGGGTTCGTCGATGTGCACGTACTTCGGCACCAGCGCGGCCACGGCGATGCCGGGCACGAGGTTCAGATAGAACAGCCAGTGCCACGACCACTGGTCCGTGATCCAGCCGCCGATCACGGGGCCGAGCGTGGGCGCGAGCGAGGCAAGCGCGCCGATGGTCGTCGACGCGACGATGCGCTGCTTGCCCGGAAACAGCACGAACGCCGTGGTGAACACGGTGGGAATCATCGCCGCGCCGAGCGCGCCTTGCAGCGCGCGAAAGATGATCATCGAATTGATGTCCCACGCGAGGCCGCACAGCATGCTCGTGATCGTGAAGCCGACCGCCGAGCCGACGAACAGCCAGCGCGTCGAGAACACTTTCGAGAGCCAGCCCGACATCGGAATCACCATGATTTCCGCGATCAGATAAGCGGTCTGCACCCACGAGAGTTCGTCCTGGCTCGCGGAGAGTCCGCCGCCGATATCGCGCAGCGACGAAGCGACGATCTGGATATCGAGCGTGGCCATGAAGAAGCCGATGCACATCAGCGCGAACGCGAAGGAGCGCTGCGCCATCGGCTGCTCATGCGGCTGGAGCGCGCGCGGCGCGGGCGCAAGTTCGGGCGCAAGCTCGCGCGCGGTCAGCGGGGGACGCGCTTCGAGTTCGGAAACGGGGGCGTTCATGTCGGTTGGCCTCGTGTTTAAGCGCTCATTGCGCGGCGGCGTGCTGCGTGCCGCGGTCCAGATGCACCGTCACCGTCGCCGAGAGGCCGGGACGCAGCACGCCCTCCATGCCCGGCGGCACCTGCACGCGGATGCGCACCGGCACGCGCTGCACGATCTTCGTGAAGTTGCCGGTGGCGTTCTCGGGCGGCAGCACGCTGAAGGTCGCGCCCGTGGCCGGCGCGAGGCTTTCCACGCGGCCGTGCAGCGTGCCGCTCGCGGCGTCGAGTTCGACGTCGGCGGCATCGCCCGCGTGCATCTTGCGGAGCTGATCCTCCTTGAAATTCGCATCCACCCAGAGGTCCGACGCGGGCACCACGGTCAGCAGCGGCGCGCCCACGTTCGCGAGCATGCCCACACGCGCCGTGCGATTGCCGATGAAGCCGTCCACCGGCGAGCGGATCGTCGTGTAGTCGACGTTGAGCGCGGCGAGACGGCGGCTCGCTTCGGCGGTCGCCACGCGCGCCTGTGCGTCGACGATCTGCGCGGCCAGCACGTCGAGCTGACGCTGCGCCGCCACCACCGACGCGCCGCTTTTCGCGACCGAGGCTTGCGCTTTCGCGGCGTCGGCGTCGGCGCGTTCAACGAGCTGGTTCGACACCGCGTCGTCCTTCACCAGCGCGCGGTAACGCGTCTGGTCCTGTGCGCTGCGCGTGAGTTCGGCGTTCGAGGCGCGCGCCTCGGCCTGGCTCTGGTTGATGACGGCGGCTTGCAGCGTGCGGCGCGCGTCGAGTTCGTCCACGGCGGCACGCGCGCTCGCGAGTTCGGCGTCGGCCTGTGCGAGCTTCGCGTCGTAGTCGCGCGCGTCGAGCCGGATCAGCACTTGCCCGGCCTTCACACGCTGGTTGTCCTGCACGTCGATTTCGGCGACGAAGCCGCTCACACGCGGCGCCATCACCGTGACGTTGCCGCCCACGTAGGCGTCGTCGGTGGACTGCACGAAACGCAGCACGAGGAACCAGTAGCCAAGCGCCGCCGCGAGCGCGAGCGCCACGGCGCCGAGCGCGAGGCGCATCCAGGGCAGACGCGCGCGTTCGCGCGGCGCGGCACCCGTGGCAGGAGTGGAAGGACTCGACATGACGTTCACCTGTGTATATGCACTGTTGAAGATAAAAAATGGCGGCGCGTCACACCGCCCGTGTGATGCGCAGCAATTCGCGCCGGAGCCACGCGGCGCGCGGCGCACCGAAACGGCGCTCGAATTCGTCCTGCGCCGCGCGCCAATGCACGCCCGCTTCGCCCAGCCGCTCGCGTCCTGCCGCCGTGAGCGACACTTCGCGGCGGCGGCAATCCGTGCGTGCCGCTGCACCTCCGGCGTCCTGCAAACCTGCCCGATCGGCGACCAGACCGCTGCGCAACAAGGGCCGCAACGCGCGCACCAGCGTCGTGCGTTCCATCACCATCGTGCGGGCGAGTTGCGCCATCGTCAGCGAAGCTTTGCCGTCGGCCGGGTCTGTCGCACCGAGCGAGCCGAGCGCACCGAGCGCGCCGAGGATGCTGAACTGCGTCGGCGTGAGCCCCGCCGCGCTCAGATGCCGCTCGTAAAGCTGCGAGAGATGGCGGGCCGCCTGGCGCACCGCGAAGCAGTCGTCGTGCTCCAGAGACGGAGCGCAATGCGGCTGTGCGAGCGAGGATCGGTCAGAAGTGTGCATACGCACAGATTAGACGGCATGCGGGGCCGCGACAACTGCCGCGCGCGGCATCACTTTATGACCGCGGCGGCAATAATCCCTTTCACACGACGATTGAAGCGCGCGCTTACTTTTCAGTCGACCTGCTGCGCCTGCGCGTCCGCGAGCGCCTGGGTGCGCGGCTCGGCATGCGTGACGCCGCCGAAAAATTCCGTGGCGTGGTCGATGAAGGCGCGCACCTTCGCAGGCAGCAGCGTGCGCGAGGTGTACGCGAGCCGGATCTCGATCTGCATGTCGCTGATCGGGAAGTCGTCGAGCAGCGTAACGAGGCGGCCCGCCGCCAGATCCTCCTGCACCAGCGCGTTCGGCAAGATGCCGATGCCGAAACCTTCCAGCACCATCGCGCGATTGAACTCGGGGTTGTTCGAGGCGATTTCGTACTTCAGTTGCACGGTCACGTCGTCCTCGCCGTCGCGGCCGCGGAACGTGAGCGTGGGCTTGCGCAGCGAAGGTGGCATCGGCACGAAAACGTGCTGCGCGAGGTCGGCGGGATGGCGCGGCGTGGACGTGGCCGCGAGATACGCGGGCGAGGTGACGAGCGCGAGCGGAATGCGTTCGAGCAGCTTCGTCACCGTGGTGTCGTTGTTGAGCATGAACGGCAGCACGAGGCCGAGGTCGTAGCCGTCGGCGACCAGATCGACCTGACGCTCGGTCAGCATCACGTCGAGCGTGACCTTCGGATGCGCGCGCTTGAAGCTCGAAATGAGCGGCACGAGCCGGTTCACCGTGGCCGTGGTGTGCGCCACGAGACGCAGCACGCCGTTGGCCTCGCGCGTCTGCTCGGTGGCGCCCGCCTCCAGCGCGTCGAGGTCGTCGAGCACGCGGCAGCAGCCGTCGTAGAAGCGCTCGGCGGCTTCGGTCAGCGAAACCGCGCGCGTGGTGCGGTGGAACAGTCGGCTGCCGAGGCGCTTTTCGAGCCGCGCGATCGCGCGCGAGACGACCGGCGTGGCGAGGCCGTGCATGTCCGCGGCGCGCGTGAAGCTGCGCGCCTCGACCACGGAACGGAAGATCCGCAAGGTGTCGATATAGTCCATGGCGATGACGATGAAGTTCGAGCGAGTGTAATGCGCCGCGCGCAAACGCGCTTGGCGCGTTTAAGGTACTCGCCTGGGTACTCGCCTGATATGCAGGCCCGGCGCGCCCGCGTGTTCCGCTCAGTCCGACCGTTCCGCGCCGCCGAACACCTCCAGGCAGAACGCGCGGCCGTCTTCCGAGAGGCTCGCGCGGCCCGTGCCGTCCTCGGCGAGCGTGGTCACCACGAGGCCGCTGTCGACGAGTCCGGTCAGATGGCGGCGCAGGCCGCTCATCGGCACGCCCGCCTGCTTCGAGAGCTTGGCCAGCGACCACTCGCGATCGGGCGTCTCGCGATGCGCGCGCCAGAGCTGTTCGAGGATCGAGACCAGCGCGGGATCGACTTCGCCGGCTTCGCCTGCTTCGTCATCCGGCGCGCCATTGCCGTTGTGCAGGTCGTCGTCGTTGTCTTCGTCGTGCATCGTGTGTCTCCTCAGGCCATCTTCGCGGCCAGCTCGCCGAGCGTCTTCAGCGCCGCCTCGGTCTGCGCGGTCCACGGATAGCTATAGTTCAGGCGAATGTAGTGGTGAAAGTCGTTGCGCATCGAGAACATATAACCCGGCCCGATGGTGATGCCCTGCGCGAGCGCGGCCTGGTAAAGCCGCATCGAATCCACGCGCGGCGGCAGTTCCACCCACAGCACGTAGCCGCCCTGCGGATCGGACGTGCGCGTGCCCGCCGGAAAGAAACGCTCGACCATCGCCGTCATGAGCCGCGCCTGCAGCCGGTAGAAGTGTCGCAATCGGCGCAGATGACGGTCGTAGCCATCATGGCGCAGATAGTCGGCGAGCGCCACCTGCGGCACCGAAGGCGTGGTGAGCGTGTTGAGGAACTTGAGCTTTTCGACCTGCGCGCGGTAGCGCCCCGGCATCGCCCAGCCGATCCGGTACGAAGCCGACAAACTCTTCGAAAACGACGCGCAATGCAGCACGAGCCCGCGCGTGTCGAACTGCTTGAGCGACGAAGGCCGCGTCTCGCCGTAGTACAGCTCCTGATAGACGTCGTTCTCGATCACCGGCAGATCGTGCGCCTGCGCGATCTCGACGAGCCGCGCCTTGTTCGCATCCGGCATGCGAAAGCCGAGCGGATTCTGGAAGTTCGGCATCACCATGCAGGCGGCGACCTTCTGGCGCGCGAGCACGCGTTCGAGTGCGTCGAGGTCGATACCGGTGTCGGGGTGCGTGCTCACCTCGATCGCGCGCATGCCCAGACGCTCGATCGCGTGCAGCATCGCGTAGTAGGTGGGCGATTCGACCGCCACGGTGTCGCCGGGACGCGCCACGGCTTGCAGGCTCAGGTTGATGGCCTCGGTCGCGCCCACGGTGATGACGATCTCGTCCGGGTCGATGGTCGCGCCGTTTTCGGCGTAGCGGCGCGCGATCTGGCGGATCAGTTCGGGATTGCCGGGCGGCAGGTCGTCGATCAGGTTCCAGCTCGCGTGGCGGCGCGCGATGGCATTCGCGTACTGGTTGATGCGCCGCCAGGGATACAGCGCCGGGTCGGGATACGGCGAGCCGAGCGGCACCGCGTCCTGCGCGCCGATGGTGCGCAAGGTCGAGAGCACGAGGCGGCTGACGTCGACGGGCGCGGGCGCCGACGCGGGTGGCGTGGGCGGCGCGGGTGGTGCGACCGGCGCCTTCGATGCGCCGCCCGGACGGCGCGCGCGGGCGTCGTGCGCCACGCGGCTGCCTTCGTGGCCCCGTTCGCCGCCACTGTCACGCCCCGCCTCGCCCGTCCCGCGCGCCACCGGCCGCGCGCGCACGAAAAAGCCCGACTGCGGCCGCGATTCGATCACGCCCCGGCTCTCCAGCAACGCGTAGGCGTGCAGCACCGTCTTGATGCTCACGCCGTGCTGCTGGCTCGCCCGCCGCACCGAGGGCACGCGCTCGCCCGGCCCGAACACGCCGCGCCGCACGGCGGCTTCGATGTCGTCGGCGAGCTGCTCGTAGCGGGTCAGGGAGGAAGGCGGCGCGGGCATGAGAAAGGCAAGCGAAAGGAGGCCGGCGGGGGCGGCCGGCGCAAACCCCGCCAGTCTATGACAAATCGTCGCAACTGTATCCCTCCGCTTTCCAGATTTCTGTGATCACCAGGGACACAGGAACACAGTAGTCTCGCCTCATCGGGCCATCCGCCCTCACGAATCCGAAGCCGAAGCATGAAGAAGCCGCAAGGTCGCATCGAACCGTATCACCACCCCGCCGCTGGCTGGGGCGCACTCAAGCAGGTCGCGATCAACCTGATCAAGGAGAAGGTCTCGGGCGGCAACTACCGCACGCTGCTCAAGCAGAACCAGCCGGACGGTTTCGACTGCCCCGGCTGCGCGTGGCCGGACCGCGAGCACGCCTCGACCTTCGAATTCTGCGAGAACGGCGTGAAGGCCGTGGCCGCCGAAGCGACCAGCAAGCGCGTGACGCCGGCCTTCTTCGAGCAGCACACCGTCACCGAACTGATGGCGCAGTCGGACTACGAGCTGGAGCAGCACGGCCGCCTGACCGATCCGATGGTCTACGACGCCCAGCGCGACCGCTACGTGCCGATCGAATGGGACGACGCGTTCGCGCTGATCGCGAAGCACCTCAAGGCGCTCGACGATCCAGACCGCGCCGCGTTCTACACCTCGGGCCGCGCGAGCAACGAAGCCGCGTTCCTCTATCAGCTGTTCGTGCGCATGTACGGCACCAACAACTTCCCCGACTGCTCGAACATGTGCCACGAGGCCACCAGCCGCGGCCTGCCGGGCACGGTGGGCATCGGCAAGGGCACGGTCACGCTCGACGACTTCGAGCACGCCGACACGCTGCTGATCTTCGGTCAGAATCCCGCGACCAATCACCCGCGCATGCTCGGCGAACTGCGCGAATGCGCCAAGCGCGGCGCGACCATCGTCTCGATCAATCCGCTCAAGGAACGCGGCCTGGAGCGCTTCGCGAGCCCGCAGCACACGCTCGACATGCTCTCGCCGAAGGGCGTGGAGATCAGCTCGGTGTTCATCCGCCCGCGCATCGGCGGCGACTTCGCGCTGATCAAGGGCATGGCCAAGCGCGTGATCGAAGTCGACGATCAAGCCGTGGCGCAAGGCACGGAACGCATTCTCGATGTCGCCTTCATCGCCGAGCATACGGTGGGCTTCGAGAGCTTCGCCGCCGATCTGCGCGCCGAATCGTGGGACACGATCGTCGCCGAAGCGGGCGTGCCGCTCGAAGAAGTGCTCAAGCTCGCCGACATCTACATCAAGGGCAAGGCCGTCATTTCGACGTGGGGCATGGGCATTACGCAGCACAAGAATTCGGTGGCGACCATTCAGCTGCTCTCGAATCTGATGATGATGCGCGGCAATATCGGCCGCCGCGGCGCGGGCCTGTGCCCGGTGCGCGGCCACTCGAACGTGCAGGGCGACCGCACGGTCGGTATCGAGGAAAAGCCGACTCAGGCGTTCCTCGACCGTCTGGGCAAGGCCTACGATTTCGAGCCGCCGCGCGAGCACGGCTACGACGTGGTCGAAACCATTCACGCGATGCTCGAAGGCCACGTGAAGGTGTTCATCGGCCTCGGCGGCAACTTCGCGATCGCCACGCCCGACACGCCGCGCACCTTCGACGCGATGCGCTCGTGCGCGCTCACGGTGCACGTGACGACCAAGCTCAACCGCAGCCATCTCGTGCATGGCGAGGACGCGCTGATCCTGCCGACGCTCGGCCGCACCGAAATCGACCTGCAGAACGGCGTGCCGCAAGGCGTCTCCGTCGAAGACTCGATGAGCATGGTGCACATCTCGTACGGCATGAACCGTCCGGCGTCGAACAATCTGCTTTCGGAAATCGCCATCGTCGCGCGCATGGCGCACGCCACGCTCGGCAGCGAGAAGGTGGACTGGCTCGATCAGGCCGGCGATTACGCGAAGATCCGCGACGGCATCGAACAGGTGTTCGACGGCTTCCAGAACTACAACGAGCGCCTCAAGCATCCGGGCGGCTTCCACCTGGGCGTCGCGTCGCGCGACCGCGTGTGGAAGACGCCGAGCGGCAAGGCGCAGTTCGTGGTGCACGCGATTGCGCTCGATACGCCGATCCACCGCGCGCGCGCCGAACACGGCCAGAAGCTCATGACGCTGATGACCACGCGCTCGCACGATCAGTACAACACGACGATTTACGGTCTCGACGACCGTTATCGCGGCGTGTACGGCCTGCGCCGCGTGCTGTTCGCGAACCGCGAGGACATGACGATGCTCGGCTTCGAGCCGGGCCAGTTCGTGGATATCACGAGCGTCTGGGACGATGGCATCGAGCGTCATGTGACCGACTTCATGCTCGTGGAGTACGACATTCCGCGCGGCTGTCTGGGTGCGTACTATCCCGAGACGAATCCGCTCGTCCCGCTGGAGTCGATCGCGGATGGCGCGGGCACGCCGACGTCGAAGTCGATTCCGGTGTTATTGATGCCGGCGAAGGCGGGGGCGGCGGCGTTGGCGGCTTGAGGGTTTGCGAGGGTTCGCTAGGCGGCGCTGCTTTAGTGGGCGCCGATTGCCGCTTTGGGCGTGCTTGCATCGTTGGCGTAAAGCTGCCCGCCATGCTGGGGACCGCTACGTGCGGCGGCGTGAGCTTCGAGATGCGCCGGCCCAGTGCGTGGTAGCGGTACGACGACTGCTTCTTACGGTCGCTCGACTAGCCCATCCGGTCGAAGCTTCCCAGCCGAAGGTTGTGCGCTCGCCGTTGTGACTGCGCTGGCTCAGGTTGCCGCGATCGTCGTACGCGTAGTGCGTCCCCGCAAACTCCTTCAGCAGGTTGTCCAGCAGCGGCGAGGACAGCTTGCCGCCCAGCACGCCGATACCGTGCTCATCGAGCGCGGTCGGGATGCGGATGTTGCTCGCCGGGTCGAAGCCGAACTTCTCCTCGCCGTACGCGCCCTGGGCTCGCGTGAGCCGACGCAGCGGGTCGTACGCATAGCGCGTTTCGCCACGCCGCATGTCGGCGATCTGCGTCAGTTGGCCGGCCGCGTCGAAGCCGTAGCGGCGCTCGGCCACCTTGCCCGACGTCCCCGACAGTTCCGACGCCCAATCTCAAGGCACGGTCAAACGTCATAGAACGGTTCATGACGATCCAGCAGCCACCGCGCCAGCCGCGCGACTGGAGAGTCGGTTATACGCCGCAGTTCTATCCGTGAATAGATCGAGCATGCGGGATTCACACGGAGGCAGCATGCAAGGATCGACATCGAACACGGGCGGCTCACCATTACCGCTGAATGAACGAGGGGCCGCGTTAGCCGCCCCAAATTCATCATGGTGAAGCCTTCAGTCTTTTCTTCGCCGCCTCAGAAACAAGCTCATCTTCGTCAGAAGCAAGCTGTACCAGAATGTCCTCTGGCACATTTGGATTGCATGCAATCCTGTGCCTAACACTTGCATCGATATCGTGCGCCAAACGCTCAAATGTAGTACGGTTTATTCTTCGCTTTGTTGCCACGTCCCAGCGGACTTCACTGTCGCTGCTTTCCGATAAACGCTCAAGAACATGTCCCGAAATGCTGCTGTTAAACGCAACTTGTCGAGACAGTTCGGGATACTTCGACAATACATCAAACCATACGTCATCTGAAGCGGCTTCGCGAGATTTTAGAAACTCATCTTCGTTATCGCTTTCAACATATCGCTTGAATTCTTCCGCGCTATGAATCATTCCCCGTTTCCCTTGGCATCTCGGCACTTCATATTACCCATGGGCATTGATTTGCCGGTATCGCCCTTATGCTTACTCATGTAGTCGCCGTAAATGTCAGCGTCTTGTTTATGAACAAGATTGTTGCCAACTTGGGCCATTACCTTCCAGGCAGATCCTCCATGCCCTTCGGTATCTTGAGACCACCATAGTTCTGTAGTGGGGTCACGGAGATATTTCACGCGCATTCCGTTTAACATTGCCTCACAGACCCGATCAAAGCGGTTCACTTCCCACTTGTTCCTGCATGGGCATTTAGCGTTCTGATTCGCCTTTGAAGACGCTTGTTTTCTTCCGGCACCTCCCGGCGTCTTTGACAATCCAAGCGGATCAACCCACCCCGTCGGATTAGGCGCATACGCATAAACATTGATCCCCCCCGCCAACCCAATGGGATCCTTGCTAACAAACCGCCCCGTCCCCGGATCATAGTACCGATGCCGGTTGTAAAGAACGCGGACTGCATGGGCGGCAACCCATACAGCCCGCTGACCACCAACAACTCAACACTGGAGTTGATCATGGCGAATGCCAATCTTAAAGCACGTCCACACGTTACGGAACGCTTCGTGACCGTTCAGGAATCTCGACGCGATAGCCGCTCGAAGAAACCCTACTGGCAGCGACCCAAACCGCCGCTTTACCCGTGGCTCAAACTCGCCGGGCGGTGGGTTGAGCAGGCGGGATTCGAGGCAGGCCAGCGCGTCAGAATCAATGTGGAACACGGACGGCTTATCATTACCGCCGAGTAAAAACACGAAGGGCCGCGTCATTAGCGCCCCTTCGTTCATTCATACATCGTCGCAGCAACCAAGATGTCCGCGACAACTCGCCAGTTCATCGCGTCAAGCTTTACCTCATCTGCTATTCCCATATTTTCGTAATAACCGTCCATATCTTCCACCCAAGAAGTGATTCCATCAAGATACGCGCCTGTAGAGGCGTTTTCTATCGGCTCGCCATCTCTTATTGAGTTCACAAAAATTCTCATGAACTCAATAAAGTCTTCTCTCGTCTTCATTGCAGCAACTCTTTTCTGGTCAATCATGACTTCACTCAACGGTCATTGATTGACCGTCCTCCATTTTTAGTCGAATTGACTTACCACCATTTTTGGTAGTCATCTTCCACATTTGCGCATCAACTTCAGCTTTCGATGCCATTTGATATGGCATGCATTTGCGTGCCAACCTGAACGCAGCCAACCTTCTATAGCTTGCCCGCGTTATCCTTCCAAATCTTGGCTTTCAATATACTGGCGTCAAGCGTCCCGTCTTGCAGAGCTTGTGCGTTTCCGCGAACGGTGTAATCGCCCGTCGTATTCTTCGCGCTACTTTGCATAAAGTGCACGCTGGCGGGATCAATAGTGCCGTCTGGACATGGGCATTTACAACGCGTCAGGCCAAGAGGATCAGTCCAACTAATCGGATTCGGTGCGTACTGAAACGCATTGATCCCACCAGCCAGCCCAATCGGATCTTTGGATATGAAACGACCACTCGCCGGATCATAGTACCGATGCCGATTGTAATGCAGCCCGGTCTCACGATCGAAATACTGCCCCGCAAAGCGCAGCGGATTCGTGATCCCGGCCTTCCTCGCCGCCTCGCTGATCGCTTCGTGCGCCTTGCCCCACGCCTGATAGTACGCGTTCCACGCCACCTCGCCCGACGCATCGGTCAACTCACGCGGCGTGCCGATCTGGTCGCAATGGTAGTACGCCAGCGCCGTGAACGGCTGCGGCGTATCGGGCACTTCGGGCGCGTCGGCCGCATCCGCGGAATCCATCACCAGCGCCCCACGCGCCAGCATCATCGGCGTAAAACTGCCCGGCTCGTAGATATAGTGGGTCGTCGCGCGCTGCTCGCAGTCCATCTCGCACGCGAGCGTATCGCCATCCCAGCCGTACACCGTCAGCCCGTAGCCGTGCTCTGCCTTCAGGCGCGCGCGCAGCATATGCCGATAGCCGCTGCCCGCCGCGCTGGAGACCGCCACGTGCGGCTGCGTGAGCTTCGAGATGCGCCGCCCCAGCGCGTCGTAGCGGTACGACGCCTGCATCTTCCGGTCGCTCGCCGAGACCATCCGGTCGAAGCTGTCCCAGTCGAACGTCATGCGCTCTGCTTAAAGCCCGGGGATCCTGTGAACTTCAGCGTCAACTACGTCAATGTCACAGCGACAACTACGCAAATGGGGAACTCGTTACACGCCGCCGCTTTATCAATGGATGAATCTCGCAGGGCCATGGGTTCAAAGCATGCGGGCTTTGAGGCGGGGGCATCGCGTAAGGATCAACGCCGAAAAAGGGCGGCTGACCATTACCGCTGATTGAGCGAAAGAATCATGATGTTTGGATGATAAGCACCCCAGCATAAAGGTCTTCGTGATGCAGATCTGCTTTCAAGAGCAGGTAGCCGATTCCACCTACGAGAATGCTCTTATGTGTAGACGCTGCTCGATTCAAACGAGAGTTGTTAAGCTGAAGGACATAGACCATCGCGTCTCTCTGCTCCTCGTCTTGTACCCATGCTGGAACTCCACCGATTTTTGCAACACCGTTTTCTTCACTGTCGTCCTCAGGATTCGCTATAACGTTAATCAGTTTTGGGGGGGCGATGGGGCTCCCATATCTATCAATAGAGGTGCTACTTGGCCGGTACGCCAGCGCAACACCGCCCTCGGTCATGACCCTATCGATGTATCCATCATCTGCAATCGAATATGGCGAGAAGACAGATACAACCAAATCACTTCTTACTCGCAGCGTCGGAACATATTTGTCAAGAAATTCTGCGGGAAAAGTCGCCACATGAAGCATCGGAGCTCCGCTCGAATCGACAGGCCAATTGAGCGATTCCGGAAAGAATGGATTACCGCCGAAATAGGCAACGGATGGGGTTGGTGTCCCGTCGACGAAGGTTAGTTCGTTGAACATCTACGATTCTCCTAGTTACATGGACAAGGGCAGCCCGACAAAAAACTTTGCGCCTGCTTTCTAAGCTCACGGGCACGCGAGGCAGGAACACCTGCTTGGCGCAAAGCCCCTTGCCAAACATCCATCTGACGCTTCGTAGGCAAGCCGTCTGGGCCAAATTGGAACTCATCGCGGCCGACCTTCAAATGAAGAACTGCCAGTACGCTCTCGTTTTTGTGAACTTCAGTATGCATCGACCGCGGGAGAGCAATTGACGGGTTTGCTTTGTTGCGAACTCCTTCGGGAGTTAAACCCATTTGCTCCAAAGCTTCATTTCGCACGAATTCATGTGTATCTAACCCATCACCAGAATTCGCCTTTCCAGTTAATGCCCCATAAGTGCCGAGTTGGCATTTACGAGCCAGTCCCAGCGGATCGACCCACCCCGTCGGATTAGGCGCATACGCATAAACATTGATCCCCCCCGCCAACCCAATGGGATCCTTGCTAACAAATCGCCCCGTCCCCGGATCATAGTACCGATGCCGGTTGTAATGCAGCCCGGTCTCACGATCGAAATACTGCCCCGCAAAGCGCAGCGGATTCGCGATCCCGGCCTTCCTCGCCGCCTCGCTGATCGCTTCGTGCGCCTTGCCCCAAGCCTGATAGTACGCGTTCCACGCCACCTCGCCCGACGCATCGGTCAACTCACGCGGCGTGCCGATCTGGTCGCAATGGTAGTACGCCAGCGCCGTGAACGGCTGCGGCGTATCGGGCACATCGGGCGCGTCGGCCGCATCCGCGGAATCCATCACCAGCGCCCCGCGCGCCAGCATCATCGGCGTAAAGCTACCCGGCTCGTAGATATAGTGGGTCGTCGCGCGCTGCTCGCAGTCCAACTCGCACGCGAGCGTATCGCCATCCCAGCCGTACACCGTCAGCCCGTAGCCGTGCTCCGCCTTCAGCCGCGCGCGCAGCATATCCCGATAGCCGCTGCCCGCCGCGCTGGAGACCGCCACGTGCGGCTGAGTGTGCTTCGAAATGCGCCGCCCCAGCGCGTCGTAGCGGTACGACGCCTGCATCTTCCGGTCGCTCGCCGAAACCATCCGGTCGAAGCTGTCCCAGCCGAACGTCATGCGCTCGCCGACTAGATCGAGCGCGCCGGATTCACTCCAGGCAGCGCGTAAGGATCAACATTGAATACGGGCGACTAACCATACCGTCGAGTAGAAACACATAGGGCCGCGTTAGCGTCCCCATGTGTTTCTACGATTCATCTTCCAGGCATTGCTCATCAAGAAATATTAATTCATCAAGATTTTCGAATACATCTTTCATGTATTTGAATCTACTCAATTTATCAGCGTTCTTTCCTTCAGTAAAAGATAGATTTATAAGTGTCTTACATCTACTCACCCCATCCACCCACTCTTTCGCATGAGAGACGTAGTTATCTCCGATTTTCAACCTATCCGCGTACAAACCAGAATATAAAAAATATACTCCAAAATATTCGCTATCATGCTCCACAAACATTAGATCCATAATTGACCCAAGAAGAGCACGAATTTCGCTTTTGTCTTTATCAGTACCGTACTTCAGGAAGTAGGATTTCCTCATCATTTACTCTCCACACCTTCCCGGAATACGAATTCCATTACTGTTTTTAGCTTTAACATCATCCGGTGACGCAAAAATCATTGCATTGACATCTCGACCACCTGACATCTTGGACATTTTTTGCAATGTATCATCAATTCCTAGCTGCTTAGCTAGATCGCTACCCATCTCAATAGGTCTGGTACGACCACCTTTTCCTATTCCTAACGCTTCGGCCCTCTCATACAGGTCAGGATGTGAAATTGCCACATCAAAATCACTCACGCGGCCAACGTCGAACGGCTGTCCTGTCGAAAAGCTAACTCCTGACGTGGCGCTGCCCTGCATGTACGACGTGGCTCCAGGAAACCCGGCTTTGCTGAGTCCTGCTTGAAGCGCCTGACCAAACTGTTTGAATTGGCCAAAGCTTTTGAACCCAAATGGAATCCCACATTTCAATCCGAACGGATCGACCCACCCCGTCGGATTCGGCGCATACGCATAAACATTGATCCCCCCCGCCAACCCAATGGGATCCTTGCTCACAAACCGCCCCGTCCCCGGATCATAGTACCGATGCCGGTTGTAATGCAGCCCGGTCTCACGATCGAAATACTGCCCCGCAAAGCGCAGCGGATTCGTGATCCCGGCCTTCCTCGCCGCCTCGCTGATCGCTTCGTGCGCCTTGCCCCACGCCTGATAGTACGCGTTCCACGCCACCTCGCCCGACGCATCGGTCAACTCACGCGGCGTGCCGATCTGGTCGCAATGGTAGTACGCCAGCGCCGTGAACGGCTGCGGCGTATCGGGCACGTCGGGCACGTCGGGCACCTCGGCCGCATCCGCAGAATCCATCACCAGCGCCCCGCGCGCCAGCATCATCGGCGTAAAACTGCCCGGCTCGTAGATATAGTGCGTCGTCGCGCGCTGCTCGCAGTCCAACTCGCACGCGAGCGTATCGCCATCCCAGCCGTACACCGTCAGCCCGTAGCCGTGCTCTGCCTTCAGGCGCGCGCGCAGCATATCCCGATAGCCGCTGCCCGCCGCGCTGGAGACCGCCACGTGCGGCTGCGTGTGCTTCGAGATGCGCCGCCCCAGCGCGTCGTAGCGGTACGACGCCTGCATCTTCCGGTCGCTCGCCGAGACCATCCGGTCGAAGCTGTCCCAGTCGAACGTCATGCGCTCGCCGTTGTGACTGCGCTCGCTCAGGTTGCCGCGATCGTCGTACGCGTAGTGCGTCCCCGCAAACTCCTTCAGCAGGTTGTCCAGCAGCGGCGCGGACAGCTTGCCGCCCAGCACACCGATACCGTGCTCATCGAGCGCGGTCGGGATGCGGATGTTGCTCGCCGGGTCGAAGCCGAACTTCTCCTCGCCGTACGCGCCCTGGGCTCGCGTGAGCCGACCCAGCGGGTCGTACGCATAGCGCGTTTCGCCGCGTCGCATGTCGGCGATCTGCGTCAGTTGGCCGGCCGCGTCGAAGCCGTAGCGGCGCTCGGCCACCTTGCCGCCCGTGCCCTGCAACACCTGGCGAGCGAGCCGGCCCGCCTCGTCGTACGCCGTGGTCTGCGTCAGGCCGTTCGCGAGTTCACGTCCGGTTTCCCGGTGCGCGTCGTCGCGCGTGAAGTCCGCCACTGTCGCGCCATCGAGCAGCAGTCCGTGCACATGGCCGCTCCCGTAGGTCAGCCAGTCGAGGCGGTGGCCGTCCGGGCGCACCGTCGCCCGGCGCACGCCCAGTTCGTCGTATTCGTGGCGCCACACGAACGTGCGAGCCTCGCTCCCGCCCAGCATGTGCACTTCCTCGCGTGCGAGGTTGCCCAGGGCGTCGTAGGTGCGCCTCACACGTGCGTCGCCGTTGAGCGCCTGCAGCACGCGCCCGAAGCCATCGTAGGCGTACGTCTCCTCATCCACGTGCACATCGCCCTGCGGCTCAGTGAACACGCGCCCCCGGTCAGTGGACTGCGCCTGCCAGCCCCGGCGGCGCGCAAGGCGCCCCATCGCGTCGTAGCCGAACGACTGCATCACACCGCCGCAAAGGCGATGTGTCACCTGTCCGTTCGGCGCGCGATAGTACTGCGTGGTACGACCGTCGAAATCCGTCTGCGCGTTCAGGCGGCCGTACTCGTCATAGCCGAACACGTATTCGCTGCGGTTTTCGTTGCGCAGCTTCGTGATCTGGCCGAGCCGGTTCCAGACATATTCCAGCGCATCGCCACGCGCGTTGACGCGCTTCGCGAGCAGGCCCGCGTCCGTGTAGTGGTACTGCGTCTGCCGCGCGAGCGCGTCGGTATGCGTGAGCAAGCGACCTTCGGCGTCGCGCGCGAACGCTTCCTGCGAGCCGTCCGGGTGGATCAGCGCGGCCAGTTGCCCGGCCTCGTACCCGTAGCGGGTCGCCTCGCCCGCAGCGTTCTTCGCCTCGATGAGCCGCCCGCGTGCGTCGTACTTCCACGTGGAGGTCTTGCCCGAGCAGTCGGTGAAGCTGGCGATCTGGCCGTCCGCACGCCACGCGATCTGCTTTTTGCCGCCCTTCGCGTCGATGATGCCGGTCGGCAGACCTTCGCGGCTGTACTCGTACTTCGTCACATGCCCGAGCGGATCGGTCGTCTCGATGACGTTGCCCCTGCTGTCGTAGTACCGCTCCCAGCGATAGCCCTCCGCGTCCTGGATGCCGGTGAGATTGTCGTGCCGGTCATGCACGTAGTACGTCGTGCGGCCGTCCTGCGTGGTATGCGAGGCGAGGTTGCTGCGCTCGTCCCACGTGAACGACTCTTCCGTACCGTCGGGATGCACGTGGCGCGTGACGTTCTTCGCCGCGTCGCGGAAGAACCATTCCTCCGTGCTGTCCGCATGGACGACACGATACGGATAGCCGTTGATGTCGTAATACTGCTGCGTGGTATTGCCCAGCGCATCGGTCACGAACGTCAGGCGCAGCCGGTCATGCCACGCCAGGCGCGTGTCGAACGTGCCGTCGTCGGCCCACTCGCGCACGGCCTTCGCATCCAGGTCCGTCCCGTCCCACTGCAGGTTCACGCCGCGCCCGGTGCGATCGGTGTAGCGGGTGACGAGATGATGCGCGTATCCATAGGACCACGACGCGTCGTTCTCGTCGCTCGCGCCGGCAAGGTCACCCGCTTCGTCGTAGCGGTAGGACGCGAGCGTGCGCGCAGGCTGACCCTTGTCGTCGAGCAGCACAATGCGCGTGATGCGCCCGGCTTCGTCGTGCGTGAACGCGATGCGCTCGCCCGCGCCGGTCACGAGGCTCGCCAGTTGCCCGCCGGCATACCCGAGCGCGATGGCGTTGCCCGAGCGGTCCGCGACCTGCGTCAACCGGTAGCGCGCGCCTTCGCGCCGGAACGTCTCCGTGATCACCGCACCGTGGCGCAGCGTGATCTCGTCGGCGCAGACGCGCGTGAGCGTGATCTGCTCGACCGGATCGTAGTGCGACTTGCCGGCTGCCGGTAACGGATGGGTGACGCTGCGCCCGGACGCGTCGTGATGCACGAGCTTCGTGCCGTCGACTTCAAGACTCGCGTGAAACGGTGTGGTCCAGCGCGGACCGATCGGGCCTTGCCCGTCATGCGCGCCGAAGTTCGAACGATAGGTGCGCGCCCATTCCACCGGGATCACGCCCGGCAGCACGAAGTCGGTATGGGTGAACGTCTCTTCGCCCAGCGCAAATCCGATCGACAGCGGCGTGCCCGGCGCCGGCTGGCCCTGGGCGCAGAGCTTGCACCCCGGCGGCGGCTTCTGCGCCATCGCTTCATCGCTACGCGACTCGACCTGGTTCCCGTCGTGCTGCTTCTTTGCCTGACTGGGGTCGTTGCGCTTCACGGTCGCCTCAATGGCGCGCCGTTTTTTCTCATAGACCTGAAGCGCGCGGATCAGGATGTTGATCATGTACATGATCGTGCCGGCATCGTCGCGCGACAGGCTCGCGAGTTTCTCCCTGACCGCCGGAATGAAACGGCGCAAGTCCGCAGCCAGCTCATGGACCTGCTGTGTGGCGCTCTGTGGCAGGACGCCGGCCACCGCACCCGCCATCACATTGGCTTCCGATTTCAGCGCCGCCTTGCCGACCTCCTGCACCGCGCCGAACAGGTTGTCGATCGTCTTCAACGGCGAATGCACGAGCGCGCTGGCCGATACCTGCGACGCGTGCTTGCGCGCCGCGCGCAGGTTGTCACCCGGATGCGTCAGCTGGCCGCTCGCGATGCGCACCGCGATCTGGTCCAGCCCATCGGCGAGCTTGCGCAGCATCTCTTCGGCCTTGTCTGCGCAGGCGTTCAGGATTTCCGCCAGCCGGGCCTTCGCCTGCTCGACGAACGGCTGGAGCTCACCCATGAGCGTGGCGGTGACGTGCGCGGCAATCACGCCGACAATCGCGTCACCCAGTTCCTTCGACCCGGCCTTCACGGTCTGGCGAACGATGCCCAGCGTCGGGCGCAGCGACATGCGCGCCGCCGCCGTGCCCGGCGGGATGGGCAGCACGCCGATCAGGTTGATGCCGAGGCTCGCCCAGTCCAGCGCCTGCTCGATCGCGGGCCGGTGCGTGTGACGGCTCTCGTAGAGCGTGACGATGTCGCCGCACAGGTCGACGGCCGCGATGATGTTGCCGAGTATCGGCAAGGCGGCGGAGAATTCCTTGACACGCTCCAGCGTGACATAGTCGCCGGTCTGTTCGCGCAGCCAGTGGTCGAAGCGCTGCTCGCCCGAGGCCAGGTCGGCGACGAGCACATTGTTCAGCGGGACGATAGCCGCGTCGACAGCGGCGTTGACGGATTGCTGGGAGGCCATGAATGACGGAGGTCTTGTTCTTCGGTTCTTCGGGGACGCCGATGGCGGTTCAGGAAACCGCGGCGGCCTGTGCGTCGATGGGTTGTGCATCGGCGGGCTGCCACGCCGGCGGATCCTGGTAGCTGCCGATCACCCACGGATCGTGCGGATCGTGACCGAGCGCCACGCTCACCGCGCCCGGCGCGAGGTTGCTGACCAGGGCGCGGCCGTTTGAATCGAGCGTGCCGCTGTGCACTGCGCCCAGGCTGTCCGTCACCTTGAAGTCACTGCCGCCCACCGGCGCACCCGTGACGTACTTCCGCAATATTTCGAGCTGGCCCGGTCCCGAGCGGGGCGACGCCGGAAAGCCGCTGCCCTTCGCCTGCGGGCCATCGGTGGAGTGGCCCGCTGCGTGAATGTGATGCTGGCCGTTCGTGAAACCGAGCAACCCCTGCGGGCTGATCTCCAGCTCCGTGCCGCCGCCGTTCAGGCGGATGCCCTGTTTCGCCCTCAGCTCGATCCAGTCAGTTGTGCTGATGAGTTCCAGCGCCTTCTTCGCGATGATCTCGATCCGGTCGTCCTGCGCTTCGACATGCACCTTGCCGGAAGCAGCGACCAGCATGATGCCGAGCTTCTGCACGAAGACCGAGAACACGTTGGCGATGCTGGCGAGAAACGATTTGCCCGCCGCAACGCCGATGTGCCCGCCCGTGGTCAGCGCCAGATTCTGGTCGCTCGCGATGTGCGTGCTGCCTGCCGTCGTGGTTTCGATACCGGCGGGACTGGCCAGTACCAGGTGCGGCGCCGTGAACTCGGGAAAATCCTTGCCGTCGGAGTCGCCGCTGCCGCGGATGGCGTCGTTCTGCTCCTTGAGCGACCTCGCGACATCGCTCTGGTCGGCATCGTGCTGCTGGGCGCCATGCTCCTGCGCCAGTCCGGCCAGACTTTCCTGAAGATCACGCGCCTGCGTGAGCCTCGTCACCGTCTCGCCGATGTCCTTCGCGTGATTTTTTGCATTGCTGCGCGCCTCGGTCGACACGAGCAAGCCCTTTGCGGCGCGCAGCACGCCCCACAGGTCGGTGCGCAGTTCGAAGCCCGTGCCGCGTGCGTCCTGCCGCCCCTGGTTGCCCAGCAGCCGGCGAATAAATCCCAGGCTGAGGATGGATGCGCCGTGGTCGCTGAACAGCTGGGCCTGCAACTCGCCCTTCGTGTCGTCGAAGGCAAGGTGGTTGGCCTGGCCGCCGCCATCGAAACTCCGGCTACGCATGCCCGAAACGGTCTGGTTGCCCGGCAGCCTCCACGAAGGCGGATTCGCGCCGTTGGCCGGGCAGCCCACGATAATCGGCAGGTCGGGATCGCCATTGATGTGATCGACCAGCACTTCTGTGCCGATGCGCGGGATGAACGATGCCCCCATCTGGCTGCCCTGCCACGGCATGGCCACGCGCACCCAGATGCCTGCGCTTTCGTCGAACTGCCCGAGACGGTCCCACGGAAACTGGAGCTTCACGCGATGCTGGGCATCGACCCAGACGTCATGGCCTTCGGGGCCGACCACCACCGCATATTCCGGCCCGCTCGTGCGCGGCTTGCGGGCGGTTTGCGGCATGCGGAAGTAGATATTCGACGGCAGCGCCTCGAAGTCGGACTCGCACGTGAACGTCTGGGGCGCCCCGGCCTCGACGCCCACTTCGCGGATGTCCAGCGTGCAGGAAACGACGATATATTCGCGATTGGCCTTCTGCTGGGGATAGCCCTCGAGCGTGAAGCTCCGGCCCGTCACAAGCCCGCGCAGATTGCCGTGCCCCTTCGTGCGCAGCCCTTCGCAATGCAGGGCCTCCATGCTCACGCGCGCCAGATGGGCCGCCTCCGCGCGCCCGTCGTTCGGTTCGCCGCTCAGCCCGCTCCAGCCCGCCAGCGGCTGGGCAAAATCCCCCCACTGATAGACCTCGAGATTCGCGTTGGCCGTATCGCGCGGCATCTCGCTACGTTCCGAAAAGGGCGTGAACTGCTCGCCCATGCGCGGCGACATGTAATCGAAATCGACGTTCGTAACCTTGCCGGTCGTGAGCGTGCTCGTTACCGAAAACGCATCGATGTGCTCTTCGTCGATGCGCCTCGCGCCCGGAGCAAGATAGCGGACCGTTTCATGCGCGGGACCGTGAGAACGAAACGCGCCCAGCGTGTCGGCCAGTATCAGACGATGAAAGCCGCCTGAGTGTTCGTACCACCACCAGAGCCCCCACTCTTCCCACAGGCGCTGCAGGAAATCGAAGTCGGTTTCGAAGTGCTGCCGCTGCACATCGCGCTTCGGATAACCGTCCTTCAATCCGGGACCGGCGAGGCGCAGCTCATGGGAATACCCGTACTTTTTCAGCACCGTCCCAGATATCTCGACGACGTCCATGCCCTGGAACAACCGGCAGTCCTGCGAACGGGTCGCCAGATGCAGCCACGGACGGATCACGAGCCGGTAGACAATGGAGCGGCCTTCCTCCCGCACGATGCACGCCGAATCGACCAGCCCGGTGATCTCCCTTGTGTACGCGCCAATATTGCCCGCGCCGAGGTTGCCCGGCATCCCGGGAATGAAGGTGCCGATACCCGTGATTTCGATCGACACGGTCACTTCCGTGCCCACCAGCGCATCGAGATCGACATTGGCGCCCACGCTGCGCGAGAAGTTCAGCGCATCCGGCGTCTTCGCCTCGATGGTGTATTGCGAGAGCTTGCCCAGCGCCTCGGTGCCCCAAAGACCCGTGGGCACGAGCACGGGCTTGCCGTCGAAAGTCGTGGGAAGCGCAGCCCCCGAAAGGGCAAGCGTGCGTGGCTGCGAGGGTGTGTACATGGACATGACGGGAAACGAAGATCAGGCGCGCACGAGCGTGGCGCCACACGCGGTTTTGTCGCCGAGATAGGCGACACGGGTGCCCGCGTGAGTACGCTGACCGAGGGCGATGATCGGGAAAGGGCCGCCGCATTTCGGGCACATCACGAGATGACCATCGAGCGCGACCTGGATACCCATGTGGGTCAGATCCCCCGAGGCCTGGATGACTTTGCCGCCGTGATCGGTGGTGTCGCCAAGCCGTGCCATGTCGCGACCGTGTGTGTCTTTCATCTGCGCCGTCCTCGCTCCGGGTTTCAGTGGAAAACTGGCCCGTTGCGGATTGCGGTGATTGCGCCTGCGCGACGCGCAGCATCATTTGTTGTGCAGACAACGGCCTCGGCAATAGATATCACCGAAGAGGGTCGGACTCAATTTTCAAGACGTGGATTTGACATCGCTTAACAGAAAGCTGCGCCGCACACGACCCTCGTCATGCGAAATTCAAATCACTTGACGTATCCATAAACGGCCTCGTAAAAAATGGCGTTTTGAGACAAACGCCGACGATCGATGGCGGTTCATCGCGCCACACCACGGCCTGCTCGACTCCTTGAAACACACTGGCAACGACTTCGCGTTTCGGGGCCAACACATTTCCATCGCGTTAATGGACCGACTGCTTTCGATACCGCTCAGATTTAATATTTTGGATAACTTAGTGATAAAAATGAGAAATTCCATTCACTCGTTATTTACATCCACATGGATGGCTCACGAAAACAGGCCATGAATGCGGAATCAAAAGAAAAAGGCCTGCAAACGCAGGCCTTTTTTTCATGGGCGCACGAATCGCTCAGTCAGCGATCACCCCGCCATCTTCCTGAACGTCTCCAGCACCGCCTCGCCCTTGAACGGCTTGACGATCCAGCCACGCACGCCGGCGGCCTTGCCGCGCTCCTTCATCGCCGGGCTGCTTTCCGTGGTGAGCATCACCACGTTGACCGCCGTGTTCGCGAGTTCGCTGCGGATCTTTTCGACCATCGTGAGGCCGTCCATGTTCGGCATGTTCACGTCGCTCACGACGAGCTTCACGCCCGGATTCGCCTTCAGCTTCGCGAGGCCGTCCTTGCCGTCCACCGCCGTATCGACGTCGAGGCCGTTCTTGCGCAGAAAGCCCGCGACTTCGTCGCGCACCGTGCTCGAATCGTCCACCACCAGAATCTTTGCCATGTTGTCTCTTTCCTTTGCGCCGTGTGCGGCGCATCTTGACGTCAAAACAGTTCGAGTTCGCCGCTCACCGGTTCCGGCTCGGCGGCGGCCGCGGCCAGAGCGGCCGTCTCGTCGAAACCTTCGCGCGACCAGCCGAGGCTGAACACGAAACGCTGATCGATCACCGCCTCGCGGCCCGTCTTCGGACACGTGAGCCGGTACTTGATGCACAGCTGCGGATTGTCCGAGCCGAACGACAAATAGCGCCGCCGATGATTGATGAGCAGCGGCACCTGCACCTGCGCACGCACCCAGCCGCCATCGCCGGCTTCATCACCCGAACCCGCACCCGCACCCGCACCTGCACCCGCATGACGCGCGTGGCCGAGATAGCGGTTGCGAAACGCGCCCCACACCAGATTCGTGAGTTCGCCGAGCACACCGTTCAGATCGCGGAAATCGCTCGCTTCCTCGCGCGCGCCGCGCCCTTCGCGCGGCGGCAGCATGTCGATGAGCGGCGTCTCCTCGGTCTGCATCAGCAGCCAGCCACGGCACCACGCGGTCTCGATCGGGATCAGCGTGAGCACCTCGCCGAAAATGATGCGGTCGCGCACGATGCTCGGCGTGTCCCAGTTCACTTCGAGGCCCGGAAACAGCCCGCGCAGACGGCCGAGCGTCATGTCGGCGATACCGTCCACGAGCGGGTCCGGGTAGTCCTGCGAAAACACATGCGCGTCGAGCGCGGCGTGCAGCGACTCGGGATCGCGCTCGTCCCAGCTCGCGCGCGGCACGCGCCGCAGCGCTTCGGGCAATTCGCCGTCCGTGGTCCGGCGCAGCACGATCGGCAGTTCCGGGCGCTCCACTTCGAGCGCCACGGCCACCGCCGCCGCCGCTTCGGCCGAACCGCCGAAGTCCTCGCCGAGCAGCACGCCGCCCAGGTCGTAGTGCGCATGCAGCGCGGCCGCGAGCGCATCACGGCGCACCGGCACGCCCATCAGGCGATGCGCGGCATCGGGTTGCGCCAGCGCCAGCGCGCGGGCGGAATCGCTTTCGAGCAGCAGCACCTTGCTGACCGGCTTGTTCGTATTCATACGTCTCTTTCCGACTTCCCTGCTTTACGTCACCGACGCGCACGCGGCGCGTCAGAAGAATTCGAGTTCGCCCGCGCTTTCGCTCTCGACCGCCATGTCGGCAGCCACGAAATCGAGCGGCGCGCGCGTGCAGATGCACAGCGTCGCGCCCAGCCGCACCGATCCATCGAGCGTGAGCGCCCAGGACTTCACGCTATCGGGCTTCAGTTCGCGCAGATAAGGCAAACACTGCCCCGAGAGCGCATACGGCGTGGACATGCCGAGATCGGGAAAGTGCTCGACCAGCTGCTGGTTCATCGAGCCGCAGCACAGATTGCCGAACTCCGTGAACGTTTCGATGAGCGGCCGACCCGCGCCCGCCGCCGACTCGCCCGTGTAATACGCGCGCGTTGCTTCGTCATCCTTAAGATGAATTAATAGCAACACACGAAACTGCATCGACGAGATCGTCAGCACGATCACGTGCTCGCCCTGCGCCACCTCGTTCGAGGCCGACGTGAATTCGCACGCGTGCTGCGCATCGGTCACGAGCCGCGAGCGCGCCGCCGCGAAGAAAATGCGCTCGAAACTGTCCTGCGCGTTCGAACCGATCATGCGTGCGCCTGCGTGTGCGAATCGGGCTGCGAATCGAGGTGGCTGTTACGCGATTCGTCGAGCTGCGTGCGCAACTGCTGCGTGAGCGAATCCACGCTCGCGAGCGAGGCCGCGATCATCTTGCCGCCCGCCTGCACGTCCTGGAACGTCGCCGCCGTAATCAAATCGTTGCGATGCAAGCTGTCGCGATAACTCTTCGACAATTCCTGCGAGCGCGTGGCGAGCGTGCGCACTTCGCCCGCGACGATCGAAAATCCCCGGCCCGCCGGGCCCGCGCGCGCCGCTTCGATCGACGCGTTCAGCGACACGATCAGCACATGGCTCACGATCGACGAGAGCTCCTGATTCTTCTGGTGCATGTCGTGGTTTTGCGCCATCAGCGAGATCATCTGCTCGTGCCAGCGCTCGAACGTCATCGACATCTGCCGGAGGCGCGCCGCTTCTGCCGCGATGCGCTCGACGCGCTGCAAGGCGTCGGCGCCGCGCGCGCGTTCGGCGGCCAGCGCCGCTTCCATCGCGTCGGCGACTGCTTTGCGTTGCGCGAGTTCGGCGCGCAGCGTCTCGATCTGCGCGTCCAGCGCATCATGTTCTTCGGCGGCGCGCGACTGCGCGTCGTCGATTTGCGCTTGCGCCTGCGCGAGCGCTTCGTCGTGTTGCGCGAGTTGTCGTTGCGCAGCCGCGTTCGTGCGGGCGCGCACGCGCAGATGCAGCACCGCCGCGAAAATCGCCACGACCACAGCGCCCGCCAGCGCGCCAATCAGATAAGGAAACACCACAGCCCCCCCCAAACCGCGCTTAGCTCAGCGCTTCCTCTTCCTGCTGCGCGGCGCGCGCCGGCTCGCCTTCGACGGCCCATGCGCGCGGCAGATACACGATCGTTTCGAAGTGCCGGTAATCGGCGCCTTCGCGACTGTCGGTGAAGCGCAGTTCGATGCGGCCGCCTTCGCGTTCGAGGAAGTCGCGCACCGCGTCCATGCCCACGCCACGGCCCGACACTTCGGTCACCTGCTGCGCCGTCGAAAAGCCCGCGCGGAAAATAAAGGCCGCGATCGCGTCATCGCTCGCCATGTCGTCTTCGGCGAGCCAGCCGCGCTGCACGGCGATGCCGCGAATGCGTTCGAGCGCGAGACCGCGGCCGTCGTCGGCGAGAGCGAGACGCAGTGCGCCGTCGATCACGTTCGCATCGACATGAATGCGGCCCGCGTCGTCCTTGTTTTGTTCGCGTCGCTGTGCGGGCGTTTCGATGCCGTGATCGAGCGAATTACGCAGCAGATGCGTGAAGACGTCCTTGACCGTGCCCGCCGCTTCGCTGCGCAGACGCCAGCCGTGATCGTCGATCTGCACAACCGGCGCGGCCTTGCCCAGTTCCTGCGCGAGCGATGGCAGCGAATCGAGCACGCCCGCGAGCGCGTCGCGCACGCTCTCGGTGCCGAATGCGCCGAGCACGCGGCGCAGTTCGGCGCGCATCGCGCGCAGCGAGTCGAGATCGTGGTCGTTGGCGTCGTCGATCAGGCGCAGGCTCGCGTCGATCTGCTCGCGGCCGATGGCGATGCTGCCGTCTTGCGTGCGGCCGCCACGGCCGAGGCTGTCGGTGTTGATCGACGCGTAGTGATCGACCGCTTCGCGCACGCGATGCAGGTCGGCGATCAGCGCCTGCTGATCCCACACGTGATCGGGATCTTCGCGGCGCAGCGCGTCGTAACGCTGCTCGACTTCGTGCACGACGCCCGTGAGATGCTGAAGGCTATACGTGCGCGCGTTGCCCTTCACCGTATGCATGTTGCGGAACAGCGCGGCGACGGCGTCCATATCGGCGCAATCGTGCTGGCGAATGATGCGCTCGTTTTCGTGGATGAACGTCTTCGAGCTTTCCACGAAGCGATGGAACTTCTCTTCGCTGACCGCGAGAATTTCGCCGATCATCTGCAGGCGGCGCTTCTGCTCGCCCGCTTCCGCCGCGAGTTCGCGCAGCTCGGTCACGTCGCGCACGCAGAGCATCAGACGCACGACGACGTCGTTTTCGTCGGTGATCGCCGACCACGACAGATCGAGCACCTTGGTGCGCCCATCGGGCATCGTACGCGTGATTTCGTTCACGAGCAGATGCTGGTTGAACGCGAAGTTCACGTCGTCTTCGCCGAGGCACGCATGCACGGCGGCGTCGATCTGCGAGAGCGTGTCGGCGTCGAGTTCCGTGTCCGAGAACACGAGGTCCATCAGCGAGCGGCCCGCGATCTCGCTGGTTTCGAAAATCGCTTCCAGATAGGCCGAATACTCGTTGTGGATGGTCGCGCCTTCGACCACCGTGAGAATGCCCTGCTGCATGTTCTGCAGCATCGCCTGAATGTCGGCGGTCTTGCGCTTGAGCTGCGCGGAGCTGTGCTGGATCTTCTCGATCATGCCGTTGAACGCGACGATCGAATGGCCGATCTCGTCGAGACGGCCCACCGGCACACGGCGCGTGAAGTCCTGGCTCGTGGCAATCTCGCTCATCTCCTGCTGCATGCGCGAGAGCGGGCGCGTGATCTGGCGATACAACAGCAGGCCGATCACCGTGAGCAGCAGCACCGCGCCGCCCGTCACACCGGCGATCGCGCTGGTGGTCGTGTCGAGCATGCCGTTGAGCGCGCTGATCGCGTCGTCCTTCTGGCGGTTCTTCTCGACGCGCATCGTGGTGACGATGCCTTCGAGTTCGTCGCGATACTGCGCCACGTTCGCGAACAGATAGGCCTGCGCCAGTTCGTTCTTGCCCGCGGCTTTCATCTTCGCGGTGTCGTCGATGGCGCTGAAATAATTCGTGATGCTTTCCTGCGCCTGCGCGACGAGGCCGTCCTGCGCGTGGCTCGCGGCGGCTTTGCGCTGCACGTCGAGCGCGGCGCGCAAGTCGGCTTCCTTCTTCTTGAGGTCGTCCTGCGCGAGTTGCGCGGTGGTCGCGTCGGGCGCGTAGACGAGCGTCATCGTCGCGAGCTGCACGTCCTTCACGATCGAGACGAGGTCGGAGGAAGCGAGTGCGCTCGGCACGACGCCCTGCGTGACCTGATGGACGTCGGTGGCACTGCGGCGCGTCTGATAGACCGCGTAGCCGCCGATGGCGGACAACGCGACGAACATCAGCACGATGAGAAGCGTGATGCGGTGACGAATGGTCATGTGTAAAACCCCCGAGCCGCACCGTGCCGGCCGCGCTAATGGTTGCGCGGCTCGTGACACGGGAGGCCAATTATTCAAAGGGAATTATCGGCGCATCCGTATGACGAAATGATGAACGTACTTAATTCGTGTACTAGCACACAGACTCTAATTCTTTATTGTGCTTAATGGTGCGGCGAGCGAAAGCACCATGAGGTCTTCGTCGAAATAGTCGTTGGCGATGCGCATCGCGCGAGGTTCGGTGCCGTAAATTTCGAAGCCGAGCGCGCGGTAGAGCGCCTGCGCGCGCGGATTGCGCGCACTGACGCTGAGCTGAACCTGCTCCACGCCGCACGCACCCGCGCGCTCGATGGCGCTTTCCATCAAGCGGCGCGCGAGGCCGGTGCGCCGGTACGCGGGATCGACGAACACGCCCCAGATGAGCGATTTGTGCGCGAACTTCACACGCGGCTCGCGCCGCCAGCCGACGATGCCCACGAGCCGCGCGCCGTCGAACGCGCCGAACACGCATTGCCGATCGGTTTCGCGCACGCGCGCAAGGTTCTCCTCGCGAGTCCAGCGCGCCTCTTCTTCGGGCGTGGACACGATGGCGAACGGCGTGTCTTCGGCGGCTTGCACGCGCATGGCGCGAAAGGCATCGATATCGTTTTCAGCGAGCGTGCGGATGGTGAGCAGCGCGGCGTTCGGCACTTCGTTCATAGGCATAGTCTGGCGATGGCGGCGAATCCGGGAGCGAGCAAGGTAGCACGGACGCGCTTGCCCGCCTCGCCCGAATTCCCGCCCGCTTTGCGCTACCATCAAGCCTTCACGCTGTTTTTCCGCGAGCCCGCCCATGCCGTCCACGTCCGCCAACGCTGCCAGCACGCTGGCGCCGAGCACCCCGAGCTTCTGGCGCGACGACGCCCTGCCCTTCATCGAAGTGCGCGCCATCGCCGATGGCCGCAAGGTCAGCTATGGCCGTCACGCGCACAGCACGTTCTCGATCGGCGCGGTCACGGGCGGGCACAGCAGCTATCTGAACGGCAATACCTTGCAGCACATCGGCGCGGGAACGGTGGTCATCATCAACGCGAACGTCGTGCACGCGTGCAATCCGGCCGCCGATGAACCGTGGGCGTATCGCATGTTTTATGTCGATGTGGAGTGGCTCGCGAATCTGCAACGCGCGCTGGGTTTCGGCGCGCAAGACGGCCTGCGCCCGTTCGAGCCGACGCTCACGCGCGATCCCGCCTTGTTCGCCGGGCTCAACGCGCTGTACGACACGCTGACCGATCCGCGTGAAAGCGTGCTGAACAAGGAACGCGCCGTGACGGCGTATTTCACGGCGCTGATTCAGGCCACGCACGAAGCCGTGCACCCGGCCATGCAGCCCGATCCCACGCCGCTCGCCGCGCGCGAATCGAACGCGCGTCTCGCGCGCGCCGCCGAATTCATCGACGGCAATTACACGCGCGCGCTCAAGCTCGACGAGATTTGCGCCGCCGCCGACCTCTCGCCTTCGCATCTGATCCGCGCGTTTCGCGAGCAGTACGGCATGACGCCGCACGCTTATGTCGTGAACCGGCGCATCGAGTTCAGCCGCGCGCAATTGCGGCGCGGCCACGCCATCGCCGACGTCGCCGCCGAAGCGGGTTTCGCCGATCAGGCGCATCTGCAGCGCGCGTTCCGGCAATTCGTCGCGGCGACGCCTGGGCAGTATCGCGGCTGAAGGCTCGGGCCGGCGTCAAGCACGCATCAGCCGAACAGCAGCCACAACGCGCTGGCCGCCAGCAGCGCGGCCATCAGCCGGTTCACGAAGCGCACGCGCGACGGCTCGCGCAGCGCCTGGCGCAGCGACGCGCCCGCCCACGCCCAGCACGCAATCGACGCGTAGCAGACCACGAAATAGATCGCGGCGAACTGCCAGACCAGCGCCTTCTCGCCCGACGCCGCGTACGCGCCCATGCCCGCCACCGAGGCGAGCCACGCTTTCGGGTTCAGCCATTGCATCGCCGCGCCGGTCATCAGCGAGGGGCCGCGCGCGTCGCGCGAGGCGTCGATACGGCCATCGTCGATGGCAAGCCGCCACGCCACGTACAGCAGAAACGCCACGCCCGCCCATTCGATCGCGCGCGTGAGAAACGGCCATTGCGCCAGCAGTTCGTGCAGGCCGAGACCGATCAGCAGCAACAGCAGCGCGAAGCCCACGGTCGCGCCCGTCACGTGGCGCAGGCTCGCGCGCAAGCCGTAGCGCGCGCCCGCGCCGAGCGCGACGATGTTGACGGGTCCGGGGGTGATGGAAGTGGCCAGCGCAAAGGCGGCCATGGACAGGACAGTGCTCACGATTCTCCTCGATACGCCGGGCGGCGATGATTCAGCGTCGAGCGTACGCAGCGCGCGCCCGCGCGTATTGAAGAAAATGACCGTGAGCGCGTCGACATCGCGAAATGGGCGCGCGATCGAACTCGCGCTATCATTTCCGGCCTTCTGCTCGCCGCGCGCGGCAATCTACGGCACGCGCGCGGACGACGCACTCACCGGACTATCGACGTGAAAAAGATCCTCATCATCGGCATCGGCGCGGGCGATCCCGACTATCTGACCATGCAGGCCATCAAGGCGCTCAACGCCGCCGACGTGTTCTTCGTGATGGACAAGGGCCCCGCGAAAGACAAGCTCGTGGCGCTGCGCAAAGAGATTTGCGCGCGCTTTATCGAGGACCCGAACTACCGCATCGTCGAGGCGACGAGTCCCGAACGTCGGCGCGACGGCGTCGAATACAAGGCAGCCGTCGACGAGCTCAATCGCGACAAGCAGCGCGTGTTCGAAGGGCTGATCGAGCATGAACTCGCCGATGGGCAATGCGGCGCGTTCCTCGTCTGGGGCGATCCGGCGCTCTACGACAGCACGATCCGCATTCTCGATGCGATCCTCGCCGAAGGGCGGCTCGCGTTCGAATTCGAGGTCATCCCGGGCATCAGCAGCGTGCAGGCGCTGGCCGCGAAGCATCGCGTGCCGCTCAATTTCATCGGCAAGCCGGTGAGCATCACCACGGGGCGTCGGCTCGTCGAAAACGGCTTTCCGGCCGATGCCGATAGCGCGGTCGTGATGCTCGACGCGCAGAACGCCTACACGCAGCTCGATGGCGAGGATCTCGACATCTACTGGGGCGCGTATGTGGGCACGCCCGACGAAATTCTCGTGGCGGGCAAGCTCGACGATGTGAAGGACGAGATCGTGCGCGTGCGCGCCGAGGCGCGCGAGGCGAACGGCTGGATCATGGATACGTATCTGCTGCGCAAGCGCGGCGTGAAGGACTGAGGGCGTTCGAGGGCGAGCGATTTATCGATGCGCGCGTTCAGGCGTTGACGGCTTCGCTCGCGCGGTTCGCCGCCGTGCGCCGCCACGGCACCACCGCGAACAGCGACGCCGCGACGATCAGCGCGCCGCCCGTCCACGCGGCCACGCTCAGGCGCTCGCCGAGCCACACGCAGGCGAACAGCGCGCCGAACGCCGGTTCGCTGCCCATCAGCAAGGCCACGCGCGTCGGGCTGCTGCGGCGCACGGCGTAGTTCTGGGTGAAGAAGGCGAAGAGTGTGCAGGCGCCGACGAGCCACGCCACGCTGCTCCAGAACGGCCAATGCGCGGCGAGCGTGGGCAGCGGCTGCCACTGTCCGCGCGCGAATACGAGGGCGATCACCGCGCTGCCGGCCGCCACGCAGCCCGCCTGCACGGCGGTCACGGCGAGCGGCGCGACCGCCGCGTCGCGCATCACGCGCCGGGTCACGCAGACGGAAACCGCGCGCAGCAGCGCCGCGAGCAGGATCAGCGCGTCGCCCGCGTTGGGCCGGTAGTCGCCGCCCGCCAGCAGCCACGCGCCCGCGAGCGAGACGGCCACCGCCGCCCATTCCGCACGCGACGGACGCCGCCGCAACATCGCCCATTCCGCGAGCGGCGTGAGCACCACGCACAGGCTGATCAGGAACGCCGCGTTCGACGCGCGCGTGAGCATCACGCCGAAGGTCTCGCACAGAAAAATCCCCAGCAGCAGCGCGCCCGCGCACAGCACGCCGCCGAGCGCGCGGCGCGACGCCGTGCGCAACGTCCGCAGCGCGGGCGAGAGCAGCACGAAGGTGATGCCGAAGCGCAGCGCCAGCAACCCCAGCACCGGATAGAACGCGAGCGCGTCCTTCACCACGCCGTAACTCGTGCCCCAGACGAAGGCGACGACGAGCAGCAGCCAGTCGGCGAGATGCATCGATGGGTGGTGCGGAGCGGACATGGCGTGGACCTCGTTGACGGACATTGCAGCGCAAAGCGACGGAAAACAGCGGCGAGCGCCTATTGTCCAGCCTTGCATTCGTCGCGATAATCGGGTCGTCGCGCACAGCTTTTATGTCGCAAACGCACAAATCGCGTCATCCACGCTTCGTCGGGAAACGATGAATCCGAACACCCTGTTCGCCCTGCTGCCCGACCTCGCCGCCTTCGCGCGCGTCGTCGAAGCGGGCAATTTCTCTGTGGCCGCGCGCCAGCTCGGCAGCACGCCGTCGACGGTCAGCCGCCAGATCAAGCGTCTCGAAGAAGCGCTGGGCGCGCGTCTGCTGGAGCGATCGACGCGTCAGGTGCGCGTGACCGAATCGGGCGAGGAGGTGTATCGGCATTGCCGCGACATGGTGAGCGCGGCGGCGGGCGCCGTCGACGCGGCGGGCCAGCTCGCGGCCAAACCGCAGGGCCGCGTCAGCGTGAGCGCGCCCACGGCCTATGCGAAGACCGTGATTCATCCGCTGATTCCGGGTTTTCTGCGCGAATACGCCGATGTGGACGTGCAGCTCGTGTTCGCCGATCACGAACTCGATCCGCTGCGCGACGGGCTCGATCTCGTGATCCGCCCGACGCGCACGCCGCCGCCGGGACTCGCCGCGCGTCAGCTGGGCGAGGTGCGCTGGCTGCTGTGCGCGTCGCCCGCCTATCTGAAAACGCGCGGCACGCCGAAGACGCCGCGCGATCTCGCGCGGCACGATTGCCTGTGGCTGGGAGAAAGCGCCGACGATCATCGCTGGCGTTTGCGTCGCGGTACGCAGACGCAGACTGTCGAGGTGAAGGGCCGCTATATTGCGAACCACGCGGGCGCGCGGCTCGAAGCGGCCATCGACGACTGGGGCGTTGCCTGCCTGCCCGAGTTCACCGCCGCCGACGCGTTGCGCGCCGGCGACCTCGTCGAAGTGCTGCCGCAATGGACGTTCGAAGCGCGCGCCTATTTCGGCCCGGTCTGGCTGCTCTATCCGCCCAACCGTTTTTTACCGCCCAAAGTGCGCGCATTCATCGACTATCTCGCGCGGCATCTGGGCTGACTGGATCGAGCGCGGATCGAGCGCGGATCGAGCGCGCATCAAGCGCGGATTCAACCCAGCCCGACGCACACACCCACGACGATCGAACCGATCAGCAGCACCGCGCCGATGGTCTTGCGCTTGTTCAGCTCGGTCCACAGCAGCACGCCCGTGAGCGAAAGCAGAATCAGCGCGCCCGCGAAGGTGTCGATGAACAGCACCCAGCCGATGCTCATGCCCACGCCCTTGTGCAGATTCGTGATGGTCGCCATCAGCGAATTGTCGGTGCGCTTGAGCGTGACGAAATCGTTGCCCACCCAGTATTCGACGGCCACGTTTTCATGCGGCGCCGTGAACATCATCTGCCAGCGCTCGGGCTGCACGGTCTCGCGATCGCCCCAGGCCACCTTGTGCTCGGGCTCCTTCTGCACGCGGCCCATGCGCTGCGGCAGCTTGAGATCGGGCTGCGACTTGAGCCACTTCGCCATCTCGCGCGGCGTGTCGGGCGCGGGATCGGGCACGGGAAGCTGCATCGACGACACCTGCGGCGCGCCCGGCGAAATGCGCAGCGGCTCCATGCGGTGATTGAGCACGAAGCCCGTCACGCCGAACAGCAAGCCGAGAGCCGCGCCCCACAAGCCCACCCAGCCATGCACCTTGCGCAGCCACTTGATGAAGGTGGCGCGGCGCGAACGTTTCGCGCGTTCGGCGCGTTGGTTATCGTCGATAAAAACGGCCGATTCAGAAGAACTCACGTCTCACTCCAGATACGCAAAAGATTGTGGTAGCAGCCCACGAGACTGCGCCGCGCCTGGGCGTCGGCGTCGCTCGCGTTCAAGCGTTGGATGGCGGTATCCATGTCGAAAAGCAGCGCGCGTTTCGTGTCGTCGCGCACGAGGCTCTGCACCCAGAAGAAGCTGCCGACGCGCACGCCGCGCGTGACGGGCTTCACCTGATGCAGACTCGTGGCCGGATACACGATCATGTCGCCCGCGGCCAGCTTCACTTCCTGCACGCCATAGGTGTCTTCGATCACGAGCTCGCCGCCGTCGTACTCCTCGGGCGCCGAGAGAAACAGCGTGGCCGACACATCGGTGCGCAGCTTCAGGCCGTTGGGCAGCACGCGCACCGCACCGTCGACATGCGAGCCGAACGTCATGCCGCCTTCATAACGATTGAACAGCGGCGGATAAACCTGATTGGGCAGCGCGGCGCTGATAAAAAGCGGATTGCGCTCGATGGCGGCCAGCACCACGTCGCCGAGTTCGCGCGCGATCGGCGTGTGTTCCGCGATCTGCTGATTGCGCTTGACGGGCGCGCCCTGCCACCCGGCCGTTGCACGGCCATCGACCCAGGCATCGCCCGCATTGTCGAGCCGTTCGCGCACCGCGCGCACCTGCTCGGGTGTCAGTACATTGGGGATGTGAATCAGCATTATCGCTTCCTTCTTCGCTGGCTTACAGTTGACTTCGCGCCGCACGTGTTACGCCGTATTTCAGGCCTTGTTTCAAGCGGTATTGTGCACTTCGCTTCGTACGTCGATCGCACCGGACGCGCCAAAGCCCGCATGATCATGCGGGCTTTGCGTGACATCCGCGTTGCCGTGCGCGCGTGCATCGAAGCAACGTTCAAGCATCGCCGATTCGATGCGCGCGCACACGATTACTCACACGACGGCGCGGCAACTCCAGTCGTCGAACCGATCAGAGCCGGTAGTCGAACGTCGCGAGCACCGTGCGGCCAACGCCCGGCACCGAACGCCCGCCGTCCGACTGGATCAGCGCATCGTAGTAGAACTTGTTCGTGATGTTCAGCACGTTCAGACGCACGTCCCACTTCTTCGCATGGTATCCGGCCATCGCATCCCAGCGCGTGTAGCCGCCCACTTCCACGTAATTCGTGTTGGCCGCGTAGCGCGAGGACATATAGGTCGGACCGCCGCCCACTTCCCAATGCGGCGCGAACGCGTAGGTGGTCCACAGCGTGAAGGTGTTGCGCGGCGTGTTCGCGGGCGTGTGGCCCTGCGTGCCGTCGGCCGCCTGAAGCACGATGCCGTCCATATACGTGTAGCCCGCGAACACCTGCCACTTGTCGGTGATGTGGCCCGTCGCGCCCGCCTGGAAGCCGCGCACGCGAATGTCGCCTTCGAGCGTGTACTCGCCCGTCGAGGTCTGCGTGCGCGCGTTGTCCATTTCCTGCTGGAAGAACGCCGACGTCACCGAAAGATTGCCGCCAAGCAGATCCCACTTGCCGCCCACCTCATACGACTTGGTGTGCTCCGGCGCGAGATTCTGCGTGTTGTTCGTGACCGTGAGCGCTTCAAGCGACGGATCGAACGAGGTGCCGTACGAGAAGTAATACGACTGCCAGTCGGTCGGCTGATAGATCGCGCCCGCGCGCACGCTAGTGAACGTGTTGGTCTGATCCGCGTAGTTCGGAGCACTGATCGTATTCGCGATGTGCGCCTGGAAGCGATCCCAGCGCACGCCGCCAATCAGTTTCCAGTGCTCGCCGATCGACATCGTTTCGTTGAAGTACGCCGCGAACGTGGTCGCGCCCGACTCCGCGTGATTGCCGACCGTCTGCGTGACGTTCGAGGGTGTCGGGATATAGACCGGATCGAGCAGCGACACAATCGGCAGATTGTTGCGTGTGTACGCCTGATTCGTATAACTGTCGTGACCGATCTCGATGCCCGCGAGCATCTCGTGCTTGAGCGGTCCCGTGTTGAACTTGTACGTCGCCATCGTATCGTTGTAGATCGAGTGGTTCTCGATCACGCGATCGTGGCTCGCGAGCTTCACGTAGAGATCGGAAAGCGGCAGCGTCGTGTAGTTACCGTTCTTGAGCGCCGTGCTCGACGCGAGCGGCCCGGTCAGCACAGCGCCCGCCGCGGTCTCGCGCGCATCGGTGAGCGAGTGCGAGAACTGCGTCTGGTTGCTGATCTTGAACTGATCGTTGAACTTGTGATCCACGCGCGCGGACACGGTCTGCACGTCCTGAATCGTGCGGTCGTCGGTGAGCCCGTAGTAGGTGCCCTTCGACGGCGCGAACGCATGACCGTTGATCGACTGCACGCCGTAATCGGGCTGATCGTAGTTGTGCTGGATGAGCGCCGAAAGCGTGACTTCCGTGGGCGTGCCGATGCCGAAGCGCAGCGTCGGCGCGAAACCGTAGTCCTTGTTCTTCATCTGGTCGCGCGTGGAGCCGAGCGACTGACCGAACGCGTTCAGGCGGAACGCCGCGTGGTCGCCGAGCGGACGATCGACGTCGACGGTCGCGCGATAGCGGTCGCTGGTGCCGACCGTCGTCGAGACTTCGGTGATCGGCTTGAGACCGGCCTGCTTGCTCACCTGATTGATCACACCGCCCGTCGAACCGCGCCCGAACAACATCGACGACGGGCCGTACAGCACGTCGATCGATTCGAGGTCGAAGGTGTCGCGATAGTACTGGTTGCGGTCGCGAAAACCATCGAGATAGATGTCGTTCTGGGCCGTGAAGCCGCGCAGGTTGATGTTGTTGCCGATCTGGCCGCCTTCCGCGCCGCCGATCGTGATGCCGGGCGCGTTGCGCAGCGCGTCCTGGAACGAGGTCGCGCCTTGCGATTGCAGCAGCGCCTTGTTGATCACCGTGACCGACTGCGGAATATCGCGCAACGCAGTGGGCGTCTTGGCGCCGACCGACGATTTCTCGGCCTGGAAATCCTGCGACGGCGCATCGGCCGACACCGAGACGGCGGGCAGCGTGGCGCCGTCCGACGCGGCGTTCTTGTTGGCGGGCGCAGCGGCGCTCACCGCCGAAGCGGCGATGGGCGCGCTCTGAGCGAACGCGGGCGATGCGATAGGTACGGCAAAAGCCAGCGCGAGCGCACTCGCGAGCGGCGTCCTGTTCAACATGGGGGTCCCTGTGCGGCGAAAAGCCAGTCGATGGAACGCGCGAAGGAGGCGCGATCGACGCGGATTCTGTTGGCTGGCTGGCCGCCCCTTCAGTTGACGAAGGCTCGACGACAGGCTGGCTAGGTTGGATTCAACAAGCCCGGAACGGTGTGGATCCGGGCAAGCAAATGAGAATCAGTATCATTCCAGATCTTTCCGTTTATTTCAATTGATTGATGCGTTTCAGCTACAAAATGTGGGGTTTTTTATATTCAACTGGATTAATGGAAATGTAATTTTGTGGATTGGTTTATGTAATGTTTTGTTGGTGGGGTATTTGTCTGATTTATTGGTTTATTGGAGGGTGTGAGAAGAATGGAGGCTGCGAGATTTAGGCAGGATTCCGCATTTCTTTAAATTGGAGATTGGGACGAGCGCATTCGGGCATCTTTCTTTGGTGGAGGGGGCCGATCTGCACAATGGCAGTGGCTGCCTGCCCCGCTGATGCAGGGAAATCACTGGGTATGATTTTTGGGTTCAACGAAGCGCGTATGAGCGCGACCGGCATCAGCAGGTCGTCACCCTACGGCATGAAGCGGTGATACGTCTGAATGTCCAGCGGCCCGAGGGTGAGGAGACCCGCTGCGTTCGGCTCGGTAAGCACTCACCGAGGATCGCGCCGCCGCCGAGCGGCTGACCTGCGCCCCTCGCCGGATCGGCATTGAAGCTCCGGCGGTAGCACGGGCCAGTTCAGCGCCTATTGCACCATGCTGACCGGGACACCGAACTGATGGGCGATCCAGTTACACAGTCCTTTGCTATTACGCGGCTCGCTCGTAAGGCGCAGTGTTGCCGCGAGCCGTGCATGCGGAAGCATGCGATGCCGTTCGCCCCGTCTGGGCGACAGACCTGAAAGACAGCCCACGTAGAACGAAAACCGGTCGTGCCCGAGGCGATCCCGGTTTGCTGTCGCCTGCCCCACCGCCCAGGCGCGGCACAGGATTCTCAGTGAGCGCTGGTGGAAGATGTCGAGAAAGTTGCTGAGCGTAGCGTCCCCACGATGCTCCTCACGCTCGCGGGCAATCTCGGTGACATAGATTGGCAACAGCCCGTTGGGTCCGAGCATGCCCAGGCCGTAAAGCCGGATATGCAGTCCGCCGATCTTTGCTTCCGCCACTTCGCTCGGTGCGAAGATAAGGCTCGGTTTCTGGCCGACGCGAAACGGTTTCGCGTGCGGACGCATGGCTGTGACGACCGGGTCGATAGCCGGATTGACACTGATGCGGCGCATGAGGGCAAGGAAAGCGTGGATCCACGGAGAGGCAAGCAGCCAATCAATCAGTTTTGCTAATAGTCTGGTGCGTTGTGCTACCTGTTCCATCGATTCGTTCCCGGTTAATGATAGGGCCGCTTGCGCGGACCCGTTGCTCAGGTGATGCTCGATATCAGACTGCACCCACACGTGGCGTGATGGCCGTGGCGAGCGACGGGGATACCGTGGTCGCTAATTTCCTCGTCACCTTCCAGGATAGCGTTCGGTTGTATCTGTGGATGCAGAGGACATTCAATTAGGTCGCCCTTACGGGCGACTGGCCTGCCATCGTAGTCCATCGTGTTTGAGGCAGTCACGACTACGCCGCCGTGGTCAGTGGTATCGCCAAGCCGGATGAAATCCATGAATCCTCCCTTGCTCTTAAAGGTCAATAAATCGCGGCAACATATCCTGATCGGCCAGACGAATTTCGATTGCGTTTGCGACCTTTACATGCGCCTGATTATTCACATCAAACACGGCATCCGTCACACTGACGATGATCGTGCCTTGCTGCCGGCCATCATCCTGCATGACTGAAATCAGGGCACGCGCTTCTGGTACGTCCATTACCGTGAGCACACGCGGCAAATAAAGCATCCAGCTTACACCCGGGCGGTCTTGAAAGATTTTTTTAGAAACATATTTGCGAGGTCCATATGTGACATAAGAAGATCCATATATTTCAGCCACCTTGGCAACAATTTCCGCGACTGATTGGTAACTCCCTAGACGGGAAACTCCTTCACCTCGCTCATTTAAATTAAAGTCAAGCAGGCGTGGAAGTACACCCTCTCCATCTATAGAGAAGGCTAGCGAAGCACCATCATCATCCGACTTCTCACCATTCCAAATCCCAACAACCTTTGTGTCAACCGATTTCTTTTCTTTATATCTTCGAATTAGCTCATCAACAGCCGTTTTCCGCGGTCTCTCATCCACTCCATAAACAGAAAATCGGAGTGCATCGCTCAAGTTTCCGCCCTTTAGATACCATTCTTCCATGTGACGATCTTTCTGCCTCAATAGATTCACAATAGGTCGAAGACGATCAAAATGATAAAAAAAATCTCCACCTGGAAGATCGGCACGATCTCGATGCTGAGAAAATAGATTCATGGATTTAAGGAACGCAAACGAATGGTACGGCATTAGCAGCAAGCACGGGAATCATGTACTCCATTGCTCGTGGTGTCTGAAAATACCACATGAGTTTTGCTGGCGGATTGGCATGTACTCTTGTTGCCTGTTCTTCAACTTGCTCTGTCATCTTCTCGAATCCCTCGAAAAATGAAAGTGGTCGATCATTCCTGTCGAGGAACTGATCGTAGTTTCCTTTGGCTTCCTGTAGTAGACATTCGCCCTGCTGGTACCCGTCAAAATCGCGACCGAGCCAACTCCACTCCTCGCTCCATGCACACCCAACTTGATCGAATGCGAAACCTGTAATGCGCGCCTGGTACCTATAAGAATTCCAGTTTACGCCATGATTTCTTCGGATTTTAATTCCTTTGTCTGGTGGACATTTACAATTACGTGATCGCGTTCGGGTCGCTATATCAGGTATCGCAGGTGCATCAGTCTTGTCGTCAGTTTTCGACTTATCCAATACCACTACCGCTGTGGTACCTACCGCAGCGACGCCCAATGCCGCAAGGAGCCATTCAGCACCAATTTCAAGTGGTATGACCGCCAACGCAACCATCAGTTGTTCTCCTGTCTATCACGCACTTTTGCACGCAACACCGAAAGAAACATCTCGAACCGCTCCTCGCCTGTAGTTCCCGGCTTCGCCAACCACCCTGCTATCGAAGGGTTTTGGTAAAAACCTGGTACGCTCGCATCAAGGTACAGAAACTCAACAATCGCTTTGTCGTGTACGAAACCGAGCTGCTTTGCACGCCCGTAAGCCACATGGAGGCGATCCAGAAGATTCGGATCGTCTACGAGTGCTGGTTCGACCCGCACGATGTCATTCCGAACGACGGACACGAATGTTCGTTCGTCTGCGGCTTGAAGCGCAGCCCATTCCATTTCTGTAAGTTCAAGCATGGGTTTCGATAAAAGTCCGTTTCCCTTCGTGAATGAAAAGCCACTCGTGTACGCCATCGAAATAGGCGCGCCACTTTTCGCGACTCACTGATTGATAGAGCGACACCAGTGCACGCGGGTCCCAGAACCGCACCATGAGTTCCCGTTGATTCGGCAGGCGTGCGCTAATTTTCAGGCGCAACAATTCGGCTTGCGCGTCGATATCCAGAGATGTGATCAGCCACACGACACCAGGCAGGTCCGGTTCCATCTCGACAATAATTCGTGCAAGGCCCTTTGCACGAACCGGATCAATGAGCCAAGGCCCGGCTGGAGCCAGCCGCTCATCCAGCGTACCCGCAAAAAGCGCAATGACACTTCCCGCCTGGGGCTGGATAGCGGTACTGGTGTGCTTGTGAAACTGGATGCCATCGACGAGCACGTAGACCCGCAGGTTCGTATGCTGCTCTGAATGCGCAAGCAAACGCGATTGAATTTCCTCGGGGATCATGCGCGCTCCAGGGAGGACGCACCGCTTTCAACTGCGTGCAGCAGACATTCAAGACAAATGCCTGAATCCGCACCGCCAGCGATAGCCGATGCGATGGATGCCGAAACCGGACCTAGCTTGCCCCACGTCGCGCCCTTCTCCAGAATCGGCCCCGGCGAGCCGTTGGTAATGCCGCCGCCGTTGATCTGAATATACGAGCCGCCAGCGCCGATCCACACTTCCTGATCCGCGGTCAGAATGAGCTTGCCGTTCGAACTGCTGACCGTGATATCGCCAAGCGCCTGCATTGCGATCTGATCTTTCTGCGACTGGATATCGACCCGCCCATTGGCGATAAACTTCATGCCCTGCTGGTAGGCGAACATCGAGATGGAATGCAGCGACGCCACGTGGAATGAACGCCCGGTGCACACGCTGGCGTCACGGCCCGTGGTAATG
>NZ_CAJMZH010000018.1:0-185108 GCF_905220285.1 Paraburkholderia sp. J94
AGCGCCCAGATCCGGCGCGGCGATTTTCGCCAGCGAGCCGCCGAATTTGCCTACCGCGGTACGTGCGGCCGAAACGATCACAATCTCAGTCATTTTCAGTTCCTCCGGGCGGCGCGATTCTGCGAGAGACGCCCACCCAGTCAAGTTAAAAACCCGTCATTTCCTTGCGTGCCTGCGCGCGTATCACTCGCGCTGCTGCACATACCGGCCCGGTGCGGGCTCGATCTCGGGAAACTCCGCAGAACCAGCCTGCGCACGCGGCTTGACCTTCTTGCCGCCGAACTGGTCGAGCCATTCGGCCCACGTGGGCCACCAGCTGCCTGGCTGCTCCGCGGCCTCGCCGAACCAGTCGTCCGCCTCGTCGGGCAGATGTTTGGCGTCGGTTTCGACGCTCCAGAAACTGCGCTTGTTCTTCGACGGCGGATTGATCACGCCCGCGATATGGCCCGACGCGCCCAGCACGAACTTGAGCGGCCCCGAGAGCAGCGGCACCGACGCATACGCGCTGCGCCACGGCACGATGTGATCCTCGCGCGAGCCGTAGATGAACGTCGGCACATCGATGCGCGACAGGTCCACTTCCTCGCCGCACACGGTGAGCACGCCCGGCTCGCGGAGCTTGTTTTCCAGATACGTATTGCGCAGATACCACGCGTACATCGGACCCGGCAGGCTCGTCGAGTCGCTGTTCCAGTAGAGCAGATCGAACGCGGCGGGCGTGCGGCCCTTGAGGTAGTTGTCGACGACGTAATTCCAGACGAGATCGTTCGGACGCAGGAACGAGAACGTGTTCGCGAACTCCATGCCGCGCATCAGGCCCGGCGCGCCGCCGTTCTTGCCGCCGATGGTCTGCTCGCGCATCTGCACATGCGCCTCGTCGACGAACACGTCGAGCACGCCCGTGTCGCTGAAATCCAGCATCGCGGTGAGCAGCGTCATCGACGAAACCGGATGTTCGCCGCGCGCCGCCGCGACGGCCAGCGCCGTGGCGAGCAGCGTGCCGCCCACGCAGAAACCGAGCGTGTTGATCTGCTCGCGGCCGCTGATGCTGCGCGTCGTTTCGATCGCGCGCAGCACGCCGTCTTCGATGTAGTCGTCCCAGTCCTTGTCGGCAATGGTGGCGTCGCCGTTATGCCAGGACACGAGGAACACCTGCTGCCCCTGCTCCAGCGCGTAGGCGACGAGCGAGTTCTCGGGCTGCAGGTCGAGGATGTAGAACTTGTTGATGCACGGCGGCACGATCAGCAGCGGCCGCTCGCGCACGGTGGCCGTGCGCGGCTTGTACTGGATCAGCTGGAACAGCGCGTTTTCGTAGACGACCGAGCCTTCGGTGGTCGCGAGATTGCGGCCCACCACGAAGCGCGATTCGTCGGTCTGCGAGATCTTGCCGCGCGTCATGTCGCCGAGCAGATTCATCACGCCCTGACGCAGGCTTTCGCCGTGGCTTTCGAGCAGCGCGTTCTGTGCTTCGGGGTTCAGCGCGAGGAAGTTGCTCGGCGATGCCGCCGCCGTCCATTGCTGCACGACGAAGCGGATGCGCTCGCGCGTTTTCGTGTCGGTGTCGAGCGCGTCGACGAGTTCATGCAGATAGCGCGCGTTGAGCAGATACCACGCGGCCGTGAACGCATACGCGGGCGTGGTCTTCCACGCGTCGGCGCTGAAGCGGCGGTCCTTGAGTTCGGGCGCCTTGGGCGTGGCCGCCGACGCTTCGCGCAGCAGTTCCATGGCGTCGCGCGAATACTCGGCCTGGAGATGCTGCAATCGCGTGGGTTCGATCGACGCCGAGGGCATCTTGAACGCTTCGAAGGCGCTGAACGGCGAGCCCATCGACGGGTTCATCGCAGCCGGATTGAACGCTGCGGGATTGAAGGCCGCTGGGTTGAATCCCGGCGGAGCGAACGCGGAAGGATTAAAAGCCGTGGGATTGAACGCCGCGCCGAAGGCCGCCTGAAATGGATTCGCAGCCGCGCCGTTCGCGCCCGGCTGGGCCGCCTGGCCCCACTGCTGCGCGCCCGTTTGTTGCGCAGCATTCATGGCGTTGCGCCAGGCCTGCGTCCACGCTTCGAGCATGTGCTGCATACCGGCCGCGTCCGGCGTGAAATTCGGAAAGAAAGACTGTGCACCGTCTGAAGCGCCCGCACCGGGGGTCGTCGTGGAACGTTGAGATGCCGTCATGCCTGCTTTTGACCGATGTGTCCCGAAGGACTGGTTGAGAGGCAGGTGGGCCGCGAACGCTGCGCTACTGCCATGCGCCTCGTTGCGTCCTGTCCCGCAGGTGAGGGACATTTTTGCTCCCCACCGCAAAGCGTGTCAATGCTTGTTCCCGATTTTGCCGCACTGCGATATTTTTTTTATTATCGTTTTCCCGATGTAATCCTTCGCTTAAATCGCGCGTCTAAAAAGATCGATGCGGTGCAGCACAAAAAATCGCGTGCGCGCAAGTGCTTGCGACGCGCCAGACGAATCGCCGATTCGATTCGCGACGCATGCTTCGCCCTATGGCGTCATGAACGGTGCAGCGCAGCAAAATATGCTGCGAATCAGGAGGTGAATCAGGATGCGAAGATGCGGCGAATCGTGAATGCAAAAGGGAATGCAAACGCGCGCTTCCGGGTCGATCGAACGACGATGGAAGCGCGCAGTTTGCGGGCGATGCAGGGTTAAGACGCAGGGACAAGACGCAGATACACGACGCAGATAACGACGCAAGCGATGCCTTGCGTCAGATCCGGCTCAAGGTGTGATCCAGATCAGCGCGGCCATGCGGCCCGTGACGGGTTCGCGCCGATACGAGTAGAAGCGCTCGCGATCGGTGAACGTGCACATATCGCCACCGCTCGCGTGCGCGATGCCCAGGTCGGCGAGGCGCAGGCGCGCGAGTGCAGCGAGGTTAGCGAGGAATTTGCCGGGCGCCTCGGGGCGCGGCACGAACGCGGCGGCGGTCGCCGCGCGTTGTGCGGCGTCGACAGCATCGACGTGATTCATGAACGCGTCACGCACGTCTGCCCCCACTTCGAAGGCTTGCGGACCGATCGCCGGTCCGAGATACGCGTGCAGCGCGCCCGTCTCGCAGCCGGCGAGCGCCGCGACGCGACGCGCCGTCGCTTCAATCACGCCACCCGCGAGGCCGCGCCAGCCCGCGTGCGCGGCGCCCACCGCGCGGCCTTCGGGATCGCACAGCAGCACCGGCATGCAGTCGGCGACCATCACCGTGCAGGCGATGCCGGGCTGGTCCGTCACGCTCGCATCGGCTTCGAGCGGCGTGCCCGCGCGCGCGGCGGCCAGCGCGTCCACCGCATCCACCACGCGTGGACCGTGGATCTGCTTGAGCCACGCGGCCGGGACGCCCGCGTGCGCGAGCAGGCGCGCGCGATTGGCTTCGACCTGATCGAGATCGTCGCCCGAACCGCGCCCGAGATTCATGCCGCCGGGCAGATCGACGCCTTCGCCGCCGATATCGCCCGCAACCTGCCAGCGCCCGAACGGCGGCGCGCTCACGCCGCCGTTACGCGTGGTGACGAACGCGCGCACGCGCGGCGACACGCGCCAGTCGGGATGCAGCAGATCGGCGGCGGTCAGTTCCGGGCAGGTCGTCGTCATGCGCGCTTGTCTCCTTCGCCGTGATCTTCGTGATCGCCGTCGTCTTCGTGCTCGTCATCCTCGTCGTCGTGGTCATCTGCGTAATCCTCTTCGTTACTGCCGATTACGTAGCCCTCGTCCGTGTAGGCGCTGTCGAACATGTCGTCGAAGCCGTCTTCGTCCTCTTCCGAACCGAAGCCGAGCGCCTCGATCAGCTCGTCCATATCGTCGGGCACTTCGGCGCGCCACTGCATCGCGCGACCCGTGACCGGATGGATGAGGCCGAGGCGCCACGCGTGCAGCGCCTGACGCGCGAAGCCGTTGGGCAGCGCCGCGACCGAGCGCTTGCCGCGCGCGTGGCCGTAGACCGGATCGCCGAGCAGCGGATGGCCGACCGCCGCGCAATGCACGCGGATCTGGTGCGTGCGGCCGGTTTCCAGATCGCAATGGATCGCGCTGACGGGCTGGTTATGCCAGAGCGTCTTGTCGATGCGGCGGAAATGCGTGCGCGCGGGCTTGCCCGACGCGCCCTTCACGATCGCCATGCGCGTGCGCTCGCGCGAATCGCGGCCAATCGGCGCGTCGATGGTGCCTTCGTCGGCGATATTGCCCCACACCAGCGCCAGATAGCGGCGCTTGACGGTGCGCGCCTGCAGCTGGCGCACGAGGTCGGTTTGCGCCTCGAGCGTGCGCGCGACCACCATCAGCCCGGAAGTTTCCTTGTCGAGCCGGTGCACGATGCCCGCGCGCGGCAGCCCCGCCGCCGCCTCGCCGTAGCGGTGCAGCAGGCCGTTGAGGATCGTGCCGCTCCAGTTGCCCGCCGCCGGATGGACGACGATCCCCGCGGGCTTGTTGATGACGAGAATCGCGTCATCTTCGTAAATAACTTCGAGCGGCACTGGCTCGGGCGTGAACGCGAGCTGCTCGGGCAGCAGGTCGGGCACGAGCTCGATCGTCGCGCCAAGCGGCACGGGCTGGCGCACCTTGGCCGGTTTGCCGTCGACGAGCACGCGCTGCGCCTCGATCCAGCTTTGCAGCCGGTTACGCGAAAATTCGGGGAAAACCTTGGCGAGCACCTTGTCGAGACGCTCGCCCGCAAGCTCGTCGGGCACGTCGGCGCGGCGCGCCTCCTGGTCCCGCTGCGCCTGACGCGTGCGCGGAATTCCCGCCGGAACATCGCCGGAAATAGCGCCTGAAGCGCCTTCGGAGACGTCGCCGATCAGGTCGTCGTCAAGCGCTTCATTGGCTGCTGCGGCATTGGGGTCATCGCCCAGGCTATAATCGCTGATGCTGTTTTGGGCGCCGGGAGCGCCGGCACCCGGAGTAACTGAACGGGTCATTGAGTCTGGGTCACCTGTGGACCTGAAGCTGGACTGGAAAATGCGAGCCTTGAACACGATTACGAAACTGGCCCAATATGCGGTGGCCCGGAACGCGGCACGAGCACAAACGCTCGGCAAGATTGGCAACGTCATTCGCATTGCCGCCTGCGGCGCTGCGATTGCCGCTGTCGCGGCCTGCCACGGCCTGCCGGAAAAGACCGACGAAACGGCAACGTGGAACAACAACAAATTATATACGGAGGCCCAGGACGCGCTGTCCGGCGGCGACTGGGGCAAGTGCGCGAAATACTTCGAGCAGCTTGAGGGCCGCGATCCGTTCGGCCACTTCGCCCAGCAGGCGCAGATCAACGTCGCCTATTGCAACTGGAAGGACAACGAGAACGATGCCGCCGACCAGGCGATCAATCGCTTCATCCAGCTGCACCCGGATCACCCGGACATCGCCTACGCGTACTACCTGAAGGGCATGATCCACTTCAACGACGACCTCGGTCTGTTCGGCCGCTTCTCCGGCCAGGACATGAGCGAGCGCGATCCGAAGTCGCTGCGCGAGTCGTATGACGCGTTCAAGGTGGTCGTCGACAAGTATCCGCAGAGCAAGTACGCACCCGACGCGGCGCAGCGCATGCGCTACATCGTGAACGCGCTGGCTTCGCACGAAGTGCATGCGGCCGACTACTACTATCGTCGCGGCGCCTACGTGGCGGCCATCAACCGCGCGCAGCTCGCGATCACGGAGTACAAGAGCGCCCCGGCGATCGAAGACGCGCTGCACATCATGATGCTGTCGTATCAGAAGCTCGAGCAGCCGCAAATGGCCGACGACACGCGCCGCGTGCTCGCCGCCACGTTCCCGGACAGCCCGTACGTCACGGGTCACGCGCGCCCGAGCAAGGACGCCAACAAGTCCTGGTGGCAGCTCTGGTAAGCGCTGCATCGTCGCCTGACAGAAAAAACGCCACGGTTTTCCGTGGCGTTTTTTTATGCCTTGGCGCCGCTCGCGGCGGCGCCTGCCTGGCCTGTTCGCTCAGTCGCGCTCGAACAGCGCGATCGATTCGACGTGCGAGGTGTGCGGGAACATGTTCACCACGCCTGCGCCCTTGAGGCGATAACCGGCTTCGTTGACGAGCACGCCCGCGTCGCGCGCCAGCGTCGCCGGGCTGCACGACACGTAGACGATGCGCTTGGGCAGCGGGCCGTTGCCGCTCTGCGCGATCTCGGCGAGCGCCTGCGACACCGCGAGCGCGCCTTCGCGCGGCGGATCGACCAGATATTTGTCGAAGTGACCGAGTGCGCGGATGTCGTCGGCGGTGACTTCGAACAGGTTGCGGCAGGCGAACGACGTATGGCCGTCCACGCCGTTGGCGCGCGCATTTTCGAGCGCGCGCGTCGTCAGCTGTTCGCTGCCCTCGATGCCGACCACCTCGCGCGACAGGCGCGCCAGCGGCAGCGTGAAGTTACCGATGCCGCAGAACAAATCGAGCACGCGGTCGCCCGGTTCGGGCGCGAGCAGACGCAGCGCGCGGCCCACGAGCACGCGGTTGATCTGATGATTGACCTGCGTGAAGTCGGTCGGCTTGAACGGCATGCGGATGCCGAATTCCGGCAGCGTGTAGTCGAGCGGCGTGTCGAGCGGATAGAACGGGAACACCGTTTCCGGGCCCTTCGGCTGCAGCCAGAACTGCACGTTGTGCTCGTCGGCGAACGCGCGCAGCAGATCTTCGTCGGCGGCCGTGATCGGCTCCAGGATGCGCAGCACGAGCGCCGTCACGCTCGAACCGACGGCCAGCTCGATCTGCGGCATGCGATCGCGGATCGACAGCCCTTCCACCAGCTTGCGCAGCGGCACCAGCATCGCCGAAACGTGCTGCGGCAACACTTCGCAGCTCGTCATGTCGGCCACATAGCTGCTCTTGCGCTCGTGGAACCCCACCAGCACGCCGCCCTTCTTCGGCACATTGCGCACGGTCAGGCGCGCGCGATAGCGATAGCCCCAGGACGGTCCGTGGATCGGGCGGAACATGGTCTCCGAACGCACCTTCGACAGGTGCTGGAGATTGTCTTCGAGCACGCGTTGCTTGACGGCGATCTGGGCGCGCACGTCCAGATGCTGCATCGAGCAGCCGCCGCACTTGCCGAAGAACGGGCATTGCGGCTTGGTGCGAATCACGCTTTCACGCAGCACGCTCACGACTTCCGCCTGCTCGAACGTCGGCTTCTTGCGATAGCTCAGATAAGTGACGCGCTCGCCCGGCAGCGCGCCCTCGACGAAGATCACCTTGCCCGGCTCGCCCGATTCGGTGACGGTGCGGCCCACGCCGCGCGCCTCAATGTCGAGCGACTCGATTTCGAGAATTGGGGCATCAGCGACCGAGGCTTCCACGGCGGCGCGCTTTTCGGCGCGGCGTTCGCGCTTGCTGCGCTTCTTCGAGGGCGCGATGGGGATCGCGCCGGCTTGCGCGGGCTCGGCGTGGAGCGTTTCGGCTTGGGGGTCGGGGGCAGCTTGGGACACCAGCGGATTCCTGACAGACAGTGGGGGGTGGATTTTTTAGGCGAAGGCGAGATTGTAGTCGATTCGGCGGCGGCGGCCTCATGCGCGCCGTCGCAGGATGCGCACTGGCCGCTCAATTCGTCGACGCGGACGGCCTGTCGGACCGTCTGATATTGGGCCCTAGCGCTTTCAGACTTGTCTGATCCTCGTGCATGACGCCCGTCAGTACGATGGTTCTTGCGATGTGCCAGCGCCATCGGCACGAAGGACCCGACATCATGAACACGCTCATTTCCACCCCTGGTTTTGCGATCCCGCTCGCCTTGTTGTGTGTGGCGGTCACCTGTCTCGCGCCGCTGATCGACGCGTTGCCAACCGGCGCGTCGGCGGGCAGCGCCGCGCGCAGGCGCTCTTACTGCTTCGCGGCAGCCATCCTCGGCACGCCGGTGTTCGTGATCGGCGTGATCTGGCTGGCCGTGCATCTGCTGCTCGACTAGCGTCGCGCGCCCGCACCCGCGCCCAGCCTGCTTGTCCGCGCTCACACACGGCAGTTCGGATTCCCGATCAGATCGCCCGATCGCTTTCGGACTCTTCTGATGGAAACGGCACCGCGCTCGGCGTACTCGTTGCACTCCCCATCAAAATTTTCGACATCGCCATGAAAACCCTGCTTTGCTGCACACTCGGCGCGGCCGCGCTGACGCTCGCCGCCTGCTCCGCCCCGACCGCCAAACCGGAAACCGTCATGTCGCTGGTGGCGCCCGGCATGACGCAGAACGACGTCATCAAGCGCGTCGGCCCGCCCGACCGCTTCTACGGCGAAAGCGGCAACGAATGCTTCCAGTATGCGCTCGGAAAATACGGCGACGTGCCGTTCGCGATCTACTTCAAGCGCCAGACGGTGATCGCCACCGCGCGCGCAGCCTGCAATCCGGCACTGGTCCGCGCGAGCGCGGGGCCGGCCGTGGCCTGGCATTCGGCCGACTACAGCGTGACGCGCCGCTGATCCGCACCAGGCGGGCGTGGTTCCTGCGCGGCTTCCCGCGCGATACTGTCTCGATCCGGTCATCGCGCAATCTCGGGAGCCCGTCATGAAACTCGTGAGCTGGAACGTGCAATGGGGCCGCGACGCGTCGGGCATTGTCGATCTCGCGCGCACCGTGCGCGAAGCGCGGCGTCTCGCCGACTTCGACGTGCTGTGCCTGCAGGAAATCACGCGCGGCTTTCACGCGCTGCCGGGCGGTCCCGGCGACGATCAATTCGCGGAACTCGCCGCGCTGCTGCCGGGCTTTACGGTGATCGAGGCGATTGGCGCCGATCTGCCCCCCGCTTCTGGCCAAGCCAGCGCGCCTCGCCGGCAGTTCGGCAATGCGCTCGCAACGCGGCTGCCCGTCGCGCAGGTGTTTCGCCACTTGCTGCCCTGGCCCGCCGACGAGGCCGCGCCCTCGATGCAGCGCGTGGCGCTCGAAGCGGTCATCGACGTCTCGGGCGCGACAACCGAAGGCGGCGCGCTGCGCGTGCTCGTCACGCATCTGGAGTTTTATTCGGAGCGCCAACGGCTCGCCCAGGTGGACGAATTGCGTCGCCTGCAACAGGAAGCCGCCGGGCACGCGGCGCAGCCCGCGCCCGCCGAAAACGCCGAGGGCCCGTTCGCGCGCCCAGCGCGGCCCGCGAGTGCGATCGTCTGCGGCGATTTCAACAGTGCGTGGAACAGCGCCGCCTATCGGCGCATGCTGGAGGCGATCGACGATAGCCCGTCGTTCGTCGACGCCTGGACCGCGCTGCATCCCGGCGCGACGCCGCCGCCCACGGCGGGCGTCTACGACACGCAGCAATGGTCGGACGGGCCAATCAGCTGCGATTTCGTGTTCGTCACGGAGGATTTGAGCGCGCGGCTCACGCGCTGCGAGTTCGACGGCGCGACGCGCGCGTCGGACCATCAGCCGGTCGTGCTCGAAATCGACTGATCCCGAGCCGGAAAGCGCGGCGTCACGCGCCGCGCTGGCTCATTCGGCGTCGCCGAACGCCTTCAGATATTCGTCCCAGTGCGGCGCCGTTTCGGCCGCGAGCGACTGCTTCACGAAGGTAATCTCGTCCGCGTATTCGCGTTCGCTGAAGCCACCGCGCATCATCTGGAAGCGGCAATAGAGCAGATACGTGTTGACCACGTCCGTCTCGCAGTAATTGCGGATTTCCTCGATCTGGCCAGCCTGGAACGCCGTCCACACCTGGCCGCCGTCCATGCCGAGCTTGCCCGGAAAGCCGCACAGCTTCGCGAGCGCATCGAGCGGCGCGTTGGCGCGCGCCTGATACATCGCGAGCAGGTCCATCAGGTCGGTGTGGCGCGAGTGATAGCGGCTGATGTAGTTGTTCCACTTGAACTCGCGGTCCGCGTCGCCCATTTCCCAGTAGCGCACCGCGCGGATGCCGTGCACCAGCGCGCGGTAATGCAGCACGGGCAGGTCGAAGCCGCCGCCGTTCCACGACACCAGTTGCGGCGAATACTTTTCGATGGTGCGGTAGAACGAGTCGATCAGCTTCGCTTCGCCGTCGCCGGGCGTGCCGAGCGAGCGCACGCGAAAGCCCTGGCCGTCGCGGAACACGCAGGAAATCGCGGCCACGCGTTGCAGATGATGCGGCAGGAAATCGCTGCCGGTTTTCTCGCGGCGCGCGGCGAACGCGTGTTCGGCGACTTCGGTGTCGCTGAGCGTGGCGGGCAGATCGTCGAGACGGCGAATGCCGTCCACATCGGGAATGGTCTCGATGTCGAATACGAGTACAGGTGTCATACCGGATGACGGCGCGGATCGGCCGCGCCGGATGAGTTGTTCTTAGAGGACGGCGTCCTTGCGTACGCCGTTCGATGCGAAAAAGCGTTTGAGGCGCACCAGCGCCTCCTGCTGGATCTGCCGCACGCGTTCGCGCGTGAGGCCCATTTCGTCGGCCAGTTCTTCGAGTGTGGCCGGTTCGATATGGTTCAGGCCGAAGCGCCGTTCGATGACATGCCGATGCTTGTCCGACAGACGGCCGAGCCACGCACGCGTGAGCGTCTCCAGTTCGCGGTGCTGCACCTCGGCGTCGGGCGACTGGCTCTGGTCGTCGGACAGCAGGTCGAGCAGGCTGCTCGCGGGGTCGAGATCGAGCGGCGCGTCGAGCGAGGCCGTGTGCTCGTTGAGCGCGAGGATGTCGGTGACTTCCTCGGTGGTCTTGCCGGTGAGATAGGCGATGTCGTCGATGCTCGCGTCGCGCCGGTCCGACGCCGCGTTGGCGTTCAGCGAATTCTTCTCAAGATGGCGCTTGGCGCGCAGCACCTGATTGAGTTCGCGGATCACATGCACCGGCAGGCGCACCGTGCGCGCCTGGTTCATGATCGCGCGTTCGATGCTCTGACGGATCCACCAGGTGGCGTAGGTAGAAAACCGGAAGCCGCGCGTAGGATCGAACTTCTCGATCGCGTGCATGAGTCCGAGATTGCCTTCCTCGATGAGATCGAGCAAAGGCACGCCGCGATTCAGATAGCCCTTCGCGATGCTGACGACGAGGCGCAAATTGCGCTCGATCATCACCTGACGCGCCTCGAACTCGCCTGCCTTGGCGAGACGCGAGTAGCGCTGCTCCTCCTCGACGGTGAGCAGCGGCTTGACGCTGATCCGGTTCAGATAATGCTGGATGGTGTCGGCCGTGAGTTCGGCCTGCAGGATCGCGCGGAAATCGTCGGCGTCCGAGGGCGCTGCGCCCTCTTCGCCTTCGCGGCTGCCGCTCTCTTCCGAGCCCGATTCACGCTCCTCGCGTTCCTCGCGCTCCTCGAGATCGCGCTCCTCGTCGTCGGCCGCCTGCGCGCCGTCCTCCACCGAAACCTGGGCGGCTTGACTGTCAGACTCGGCTTGCTGCAGACGGCGCTTCGATTTCGGCATGGTCGGCTCGCTTTATTGCGGCGGCAAGTACTTCAGTGGGTCGACGGGCTTGCCCTGACGGCGTACTTCGAAATGCAGCATCACGCGATCGGAGTCAGTATTGCCCATTTCGGCAATTTTCTGGCCCTTCGTGACCGCATCGCCCTCTTTTACCATCAAAGCCCGGTTGTGTGCGTACGCTGTCAAAAACGTGGCGTCATGCTTGATGATAATGAGATTGCCGTAACCGCGCAGCCCATTTCCGGCATAAACCACGCGGCCATCACCTGCCGCCTTGACCGGATCGCCCGCCGCGCCGCCGATATTGACGCCCTTGTTCTTCGAATCGTCGAAGCCGTTGAGCACCGGACCGCGCGCCGGCCATGCGAGCGCAATGCTGCCGCCCGGCGCCGCGGCCATGTCGCCCGTGCTGGCAGCGGGCGGCACAGCGGCTTGCGGCGCCGACGTGGCGTTCGCACCCGAGCCGATCATCGGCGGCATCGCAGCCTGCGAGCCCGGCTGCGGCGAAGCAGCCATGCCCGGCACCGGCGCGGTGACGACGCCCGGCGTGTAGGCCGCGGCGTTGCTCGCACCCGGCGGCACGACACGCAGCAACTGATCCACCTCAATCTGGTTCGGATTGGTGAGGTTGTTCCACGTGGCGATGTCGCGATAGTTCTGACCGTTTTCGAGCGCAATCCTATAGAGAGTATCGCCCGGCTTCACCCGGTAATATCCCGGAGGCGGCGGCCCGAGCGGCACCGGCGGCTGCGCGCCGGCCGTGCCAAGCGGTGCGGTGCGGTCCACGACGGGCGCGTTGTCGAGACGCGTCGCGCAGGCCGTCAGGAGACAGAGCGCGATGACCGAGGCACTGCGTTGGGCCGCGGTCAGGTCGATATTCAAGCGTTTTCTTTGCATCGCGCGCAACATACTCATCGGTTTCAGATCACTCCGGATTTTAAAGGGACAAAGAAAACGCGATCAAGCCGCGACTCCCGCCACTGCGCCGGGCCCGTGCGCTCGACGAGCGTGAGCACCTGGGTCGCCTCGCCCTGCTCAGCGACCGGCGCCACGAGCCGCCCGCCGATGGCGAGCTGCTCGAGCAGCGCCTGCGGCACGTCGAAGCCCGCGGCGGCGATCACCACCGCATCGAACGGCGCCGCCGACGGCAAACCGAGCCGTCCGTCGCCGTAATGCAGGCGGATGTTCGGGATGCGCAGCGGACGCAAATTCGTCTTCGCGCGCTCGTATAACGGCTTGATGCGTTCAATCGAATACACATCGCGTGCGATCCGGCTCAAGACCGCGGCCTGATAGCCGCAGCCGGTGCCGATTTCGAGCACGCGGTCGAGCTCCCGGCCCGCGCCCGCGAGTTCCAGCATGCGGGCGACGACCGAAGGCTTCGAGATGGTCTGGTGATGGCCGATCGGCAGCGCCGCATCTTCGTAGGCCTGAGCCGCGAGGCCCGGATCGACGAACATGTGGCGCGGCACGGCCGCGAGCGCCTGGATCACGCGCGGATCGGTCACGCCATTGGCACGCAGGCGTTCGACCATGCGTTCGCGCACCCGTTCCGAAGTCAGCGCGAGCGCGCCGTTGAGCGCGACGCCTGGCGCGCCCGCACTGGGCGTCACGTGGGTGCGCACGGGCGCGGCCGTATGCGGCTGCGAGGGCCGCGCGGACGGCGAGCTTGCCCCCGAAAACGATTGCGCGGAACGCCCGGCGAGATCGGCGCGCGGCTTGGCCGATGCGCCGCTCAACGAACCGCCCGCCGACTTGCCGGATGGATTACCAAGCGGATTGCCGGACAGCTGGCCGGGATGCGAGGACTTGCGCGCGGGCGAGGCCGCGCTATGCGTGGCGCCCGGCGCCTTGGCGGCCTTGACGCCGCCCGATCCCGCGATGCCGCCGATGCCCGGCGTACCCGACGCACCCGGCACGCGCGCGCCGAGCGGCGCAGGCTTCGCGGCGCTGCTTTTCGCCACGCCGGGTTTGCTCGGGCTCGCAAGAGAACCGCGCGCGTCGTCGCGACGGCGCGGCTCGCGCACCAGATCCGCGAGGCCCAGCGGGAAACGCTTCGTGCGCTCGCCCGTCATGAAGCGCCGCCGCCCTGGCGCACCCAGTCGTGCGTCGCCGGCAACAATTGCGTATGCGTGAGGTCGAGTTGCAGCGGCGTGATCGACACGTGGCCGTTCGCGACTGCGTGGAAGTCCGTGCCCTCGCTCGCGTCGCGCGCGCTGCCCGACGGGCCGATCCAGTAGATCGGCTCGCCGCGCGGATTGGTTTCGCGGATCACAGGCTGCGAGGGATGGCGCTTGCCGAGGCGCGTGACGCGCCAGTCGCCGAGTGCCTCGTACGGCAGGTTCGGAATGTTGACGTTCAGCAGCGGGCTGCCCGGCAACGGGTGTTCGAGGTAATGCTTGACGATGTCGGCGGCGACGCGCGCGGCGGAATCGAGATGGACCCAGTCCTTGTCGACGAGCGAGAACGCGATGGCGGGCACGCCGAACATGATGCCCTCGGTGGCCGCCGCGACCGTGCCCGAATAGAGCGTGTCTTCGCCCATGTTCTGGCCGTTGTTGATGCCGGACACGACGAGATCGGGCTTGTGGTCGAGCATGCCCGTGAGCGCGATATGCACGGAGTCGGTAGGCGTGCCGTTGACGTAATAGAAGCCCGTCGTGGCCGAGCGCAACACCGAAAGCGGGCGCCACAGCGTGAGCGAGTTCGAAGCGGCGCTGCAGTTCTGCTCGGGCGCCATCACCGTGACTTCGCCGAGCGGCTTGAGCGCTTCGTAAAGCGCGGCAAGGCCGGGGGCGAGGTAACCGTCGTCGTTGCTGATCAGGATTCGCATCAGCCGATTGTAACCGAGGAAAGAAGGCAGGCGAACGACAGGCGGGGGCCTGCTGCATCGCCGCTTACGACTTCGCGCGCGGCGCATTCCTACTATCGCTTTCATGAAATCGCAGGGCCATTTTCTTCATCTCGGCGCGCGCGATTCGTCTTACCTTGGGATCCGCTACGTCAGCGCCTTCACGATCGTCGGCGCATGAAACAAATCGCACGATCGTTCGCAATCCGTCGGATTGCCGTACACTGTGCTGCTGTGCAGTATCCATGACCGAAGTGACAAGACAGGAGACACGATGCGCGCAATCCGCTGCAACCAGTACGGCCCGCCCGACACGCTCTCGATCGAGGAACTGCCCGACCTCGTGCCCGGCGCGGGCCAGGTCGTCATCGACGTGAAAGCCGCGGCCGTCAACTTCCCCGACGTGCTGATCATCGAGAACAAATATCAGGTCAAGCCGCCGCTGCCGTTCACGCCCGGCGCCGAAGTCGCGGGCGTCGTGCGCGCGGCGGGCGAAGGCGTGAAGCTCGCGCCCGGCACGCGCGTCGTTGCGTACGTGGGCAACGGCGGCTTCGCGCAGCAGGCCATCGCGGAAGCGGCCGCCTGCGTGCCGCTGCCCGAAGGCGCCGACTTCGCGACGGCCGCCGCGTTCACGCTCGCCTACGGCACCTCGCATCACGCGGTGGTCGACCGTGCGGCGCTGCGCGCGGGCGAGACGATGCTCGTGCTGGGCGCGGCGGGCGGCGTGGGCCTTGCGGCGGTGGAGATCGGCAAGGCGCTCGGCGCGCGCGTGATCGCGGCGGCATCGAGCGACGAGAAGCTCGACGTCTGCCGCCGCTTCGGCGCCGACGCGACCATCAACTACACGACCGAGGATCTGCGCGAGCGCATCAAGGCGCTCACCGACGGCAAAGGCCCCGACGTGATCTACGACCCGGTCGGCGGCGAGTATGCGGAACCGGCGTTCCGCAGCATCGGCTGGCGCGGTCGCTATCTCGTGGTCGGCTTCGCCAACGGCGAGATTCCGAAGCTGCCGCTCAACCTCGCGCTGCTCAAGGGCGCGAGCCTCGTCGGCGTGTTCTGGGGCGATTTCGCGCGCCGCGAGCCGCAGAACAATGCGGCTGCGTTTGCGGAGATGGTCGGCTGGATCGGCGCAGGCAAGCTCAAGCCCTATGTCTCGAAACGCTACACGCTCGAAGAAACGGCGCAGGCGCTCAAGGACATGGCGTCGCGCAAGGTCACGGGCAAGATCGTGATCGAGCCCTGACGCACGCGCGCATCGCGCACCATGAAAAAAGGCTCGCCGGGTGCGAGCCTTTTGTTTTTGCAGCGGCAACGATCAGACGACCTGCTGCTCGTGCAGCCGCGCGATCTGATCGGCGTCGTAGCCGAGCGAGCGCAGCACTTCGTCGGTATGTTCCCCGAGCGCCGGTCCGAGCCAGCGCGTGTCGCCAGGCGTCGCCGAGAGCTTGGGCGTGACGGCGGGCAGCGCGATATCGACGCCCTCGCCCGACTCGCCCTTCGCATCCTTAGTCTGCCAGCGGAACTGCTGGATCATCTGGCGCGCGGCGAACTGCGGATCGGTGAACATGTCGGCGGCGCTGTAGATGCGGCCCGCGGGCACGTCGGCGGCATTGAGCACGTCGAGCGCCTCGTCGATCGTGCGCGTCGAGAGCCACGCGGCAATCGCGCCGTCGATCTCGGCGGTGCGCGGCACGCGGCCGTCGTTGTGCGCGAGCGCGGGATCGTTGGCGAGATCCTCGCGCTCGATCGCCGTCATCAGGCGCTTGAAGATCGGATCGCTGTTGCCGCCGATCACGATGCTGCCGTCGCGGCACGGATACGTGTTCGACGGCACGATGCCCGGCAGCGACGCGCCGGTGCGCTCGCGCACCATGCCGTAGACGCCGTACTCGGGCACCACGCTTTCCATCATGTTGAACACGGCTTCGTAGAGCGCCACGTCGACGATCTGGCCGCTGCCGCCGTTCATGTTGCGGTGATGCAGCGCCATCATCGCGCCGATCACGCCATGCAGCGCCGCGATCGAATCGCCGATCGAAATGCCGATACGCGGCGGCGGCAGTTCGGGATAGCCGGTGATGTGGCGCAGACCGCCCATCGATTCGGCAATCGCACCAAAGCCCGGACGATCGCGATACGGCCCGGTCTGCCCATAGCCGGACAGCCGCACCATCACAAGACCGGGATTGTGCTTCGAGAGCACGTCGTAACCGAGGCCGAGTTTTTCGAGCAGCCCAGGCCGGAAGTTCTCGACGACGATATCCGCTTCCGCCGCCAGGCGACGCACGATCTCCTTGCCCTCTTCGGCCTTGAGATTGACGGTCACCGACTTCTTGTTGCGCGCCTGCACGGCCCACCAGAGCGAGGTGCCGCCCGCTTCGGGCCAGAGCTTGCGCCACTTGCGCAGCGGATCGCCGCCCTTCGGGTCCTCGATCTTGATGACCTCGGCGCCGAACTCGCCCAGAAAACGCGCCGCGAACGGCCCCGCGATCAGCGTGCCGAGTTCGAGCACCTTGACGCCCGCAAGCGGGCCCGCGCTTTTCGCGCCAGCGCCATTGCCGACGCCAGCGCCGGATTCGTTGGATTCGGCTGCGCTCATACGTCTCCTTTCGTGTCTTTTGCTGCGGCCCGCGCCGCTTACATCGAGCGGCGGTCGAGCATCGCGCGCGCGATCGTGCCCGCGTCGACGTATTCGAGTTCGCCGCCCACCGGCACGCCGCGCGCGAGGCGCGTGACCGTGAGGCCGCGCGCCTTGAGCGTCTGGCCGAGATAGTGCGCGGTCGCCTCGCCTTCGTTCGTGAAGTTGGTCGCGAGCACGACTTCCTTGACGACGCCGTCCGAGGCGCGTTTCACGAGGCGGTCAAAATGAATTTCCTTGGGACCGATGCCGTCGAGCGGACTCAGATGGCCCATCAGCACGAAATACAGCCCGCGATACGTGAGGGTCTGTTCGAGCATGATCTGGTCGGCAGGCGTCTCGACCACGCAGAGCAGCGTGCGATCGCGCTCGTCGTCGAGACAGGTTTCGCACACCTGAGCTTCGGTGAACGTGTTGCACTTCTCGCAATGCTTGAGGTGGTCGGTCGCGAACGTGAGCGCGCGGCCGAGCTTTTCAGCGCCCTCGCGGTCGTGCTGCATGAGGTGATAGGCCATGCGCTGCGCCGACTTCGGCCCGACGCCGGGCAACACGCGCAGCGCCTCGACGAGCGCCGACAGGGCGGAAGGTTGTTTCATGCGGATTCAGCGTGGCAAAACAGTAAGCGCGATAAGCACACGATAAGCACGCGATACGCGCGCACGGCAAGCGGACGATCGGCGTGCGATGAATGCGAGCGCGGCGCGCGATCAAACGGCCCGGGCGGCGCGCACGCACGGCCCGGCGCAGGGCGCGCCGCGATTGCGCGCGACACCGGTCCACACGGACCGGCAGCGCGCGGCAGCCGCTTTAGAACGGCATCTTGAAGCCCGGCGGAATCGGCAGACCGGCCGTCATGCCGCTCATCTTTTCCTGCGACGTGGCTTCGGCCTTGCGCACGGCGTCGTTGAACGCAGCGGCGACGAGGTCTTCGAGCATGTCCTTGTCGTCGGCGAGCAGGCTCGGATCGATCGACACGCGGCGCACGTCGTTGCGGCAGGTCATCGTCACCTTGACGAGACCGGCGCCCGCCTGACCCTCGACTTCGATCTGGGCCAGCTGCTCCTGCGCCTTCTTCATGTTTTCCTGCATCTGTTGGGCTTGCTTCATGAGCCCGGCGAGTTGGCCTTTCAACATTTCATTGCTCCTTGTGGATCAGGGTGATGCGTCGCGCGTGCGGCGACGAAGCAGGCGCTCCGTCGCCGCACGGCGCAATTCAATGGGCGGCCTGGCCGCCCTGCGCGGCTTCGGGCGCGATCGGCCGGATCGAACCGGGCACGATGCTCGCGCCGAAGTCGCGGATCAGTTGCTGCACGAACGGATCGGCGCCGATCGTGCGTTCGGCGTCGCGCTGACGCTCGGCGCGCGCGGCGGCGTCGAGCGCGGCAGCCGTGCGGCGCGCCGGACCAACGGTCACATCGACGTTGACGGGCTTGCCGAGCGCTTCCGCGAGCGCCGTCTTGAGCTTGGCGACCTGCGAGCTTTCCGCGTACTGCGGCACCGGCACGCTGAGCTTGAGCACGTCGCCGTCGAGCGCGGTCAGTTCGCTGTTGAACGCGAGCTGATACGAAATGCCCTTGAGCGACAGCGTGGCGGCCAGCGCGGGCCAATCGCCGTTGAAGCCGATGGCGTCGAGCGCGATGCCCGGCGGCAGCTTGCTGACGTCGACCACATTCGCCGATCCTGCCGATGCCGGCGCATTCGCGGCGCTCGCGCGCGGCGCGGCGGACTCGCTGTCGAACGACGGCGCGAAGCCGTCATCGGACGACGAGAAATAGGCGTCGTCGGCGCCGAGCGGCATGTAGTCGTCGGGCGGCATGTCGTCGAACTGGCCGCCCCACGGCGGCGCGCCCGATGCGTCCTGACGCGCAGCCGCAGCGCGCGGCTGACGCGCCTGCGCTTCCTGCGCGGCGGCGGCGCGGCGCGCGGGATCGGGCGTCGGCACCTTCACTTCCATGCGCGGCTTGTCGAGCTTCGGCGCGGGCGCTGCAGGCGCGGCGGCGCCGGCCGGCGTGCGCGCGGCGGAGCGGTCCGTCGAGACGCGCAGGCCCTTGTTGCGCAGCAGATCGAGCGCCGCGCTCGCACCGCTACGACCGGAGGCCGGTGCGGACGATTCGAACGGGTCGTCGGGGGTTTGCTGCGACGGTTGGGCTTGTTCTTTCTCGGCCGGAGCAGGCGCGGCCGCAACGGGCTCAACCTCTGCGGCTGGCTCGGCTGCCGGTTGCACAACGGCTTCGACCGGCGCTTCCACCGATGCTACAGGGCTCGCGGCTTCGCTCGGCGCGGTATCTGCATCGGCCTGAACCTGCGCGGGCTGCGATGCAGCGGCATCTTCGTCTTCCCACGGCGGCACGACACGCGGCTGCGCCGCGCTCACTTCCGCCCTGGCGGGTTCGGCAGGCGCGGCTTCAACCGCCTTCGCCTCGACGACAGGCGCGGCAGCCGGAGCCGCAACGCTCGGCGCGACCGGCGCACTCGCGCGCGGCGCGGGCGCCGCCGTAGCGACGGGCGCGGCAACCTGCGACTGCACGTCCGCGCGCGACACCGGCGCGGCGCTCACTGCGGGAGCCGTCGCACGCGCACCCGTCGCACCCGCCACGGCCGGCTTCGACGCCGGCGCGCTGCCGACACTGCCCGCACTCACCGAAGGCTCGAACGCCAGCATGCGCAGCAGCGCCATCGTGAAGCCCGCGTACTCGTCGGGCGCGAGACCCAGTTCGCTGCGGCCCAGCGTCGCGATCTGGTAATAGAGCTGCACCTGCTCGGGGCTCAGCGCCTGCGCGAAGCGGCGCACATCGTCGGCCTCGGGCCACTCGTCGAGCACCGAAGCCGGCGCGAACTGCGCCCAGCCGATGCGATGGAACAGGCTCGCGAGATCCTGCAGCGCCGTCGAGAACGACAGGCTGCGCAGCGCCATTTCGTCGGCGATCGCCAGCACGCCGGGACCGTCGCCGGCCACCAGCGCGTCGATCAGGCGAATCAGATAACTCTGGTCGAGCGCGCCGAGCATGCCGCGCACGGCCTCTTCCGTCACCTGGTTGGCCGAGTACGCGATTGCCTGGTCGGTGAGCGAGAGCGCGTCGCGCATCGAGCCGTCGGCGGCGCGCGCGAGCAGGCGCAGCGCCTGCGACTCGAACTCGACCTTTTCCTCGCCAAGAATATGCGTCAGATGCTCGACGATATTGCCCGCGGGCATCTGCTTCAGATTGAACTGCAGGCAGCGCGAGAGCACGGTGACCGGAATCTTTTGCGGATCGGTCGTCGCGAGAATGAACTTCACGTGCGGCGGCGGCTCCTCCAGCGTCTTCAGCATCGCGTTGAAGGCGTGGTTCGTGAGCATGTGCACTTCGTCGATCATATAGACCTTGAAGCGCGCATCGACCGGCGCGTAGACCGCGCGCTCGAGCAGCGCGGCCATTTCGTCGACGCCGCGATTACTCGCCGCGTCCATTTCCACATAGTCGACAAAGCGCCCTTCGTCGATTTCCCGGCACGCGCGACACACACCGCACGGCTTGGACGTCACGCCGGTCTCGCAATTGAGCGCCTTGGCGAAGATGCGCGAGAGCGTCGTCTTGCCCACGCCGCGCGTGCCCGTGAACAGGTACGCGTGATGGAGACGGCCGCCGTCGAGCGCATGCGTGAGCGCGCGCACCACGTGCTCCTGTCCGACGAGCGAAGCGAAATCCTTCGGTCGCCACTTGCGTGCGAGAACTTGATAGGTCATCTGGAAATTGTATCAGTAACGCCCGCGCGCTCCGATGAATCGGAAAGCGCCGAACGCCTTGTGTGCGGGCGCGCCGGACCTGATCCGCGACGCGTGCGTGAAGGCGTGCGCGAACGCATGCGAAACCGCGCGCGAAACGCCCGGCGTGTGCGCGAAACGGCACGAACAACGTCACGGCACGCGCACCAACACGCAACAGCGCGACGCGAAAAGCCTGCGGCGAAAAAATCTTGAAGAAACGGGGAATTGAGCGGCGAGGTGCGAACCTTGCGCAACAACTGAGACTGACACCGGGGATGGATACAACAGACGCGCGCGATGCGCTAGAAGAACAATCGCCAGAAAAAAAGCGAAGGTGACGAGCCTGACCCTCGGCACTGGCGGAAAACGGCTGTGGCTGCTTCGTTCCCGACCTGACCAGGTTGACCGCCCCACCATGCGAGGAGGCCCGTCACGTCGCATTCTAACATCGCTTGCACCGAATTGAGAATGCCGCACTGCAAAACTCTTTGCGCGACGCGGCTGAGCGCCCGCTCCACCGGGGTTTGACGGATGCACGCACATTGGCAAATGCACTTGCAAATGTGCTTGCAAACGCGCGCCGCGCCACCATATCGAGATTGTGCGCAACGTCGGTGGATCGTGGAAAGACAGTGCGGCAGCACGCAGTCAGGCTGCGCGGCACGCGGACAATCGACAGGTGCATGCAAGCTCCACGGCACGCAAACCGTGCACGCAACGCACGAAATGTTGGAGAAAAAGAAGGAAACCCTGCTGCCGACCTGCGTACTATCACCGTCGGCAACGCATAGGGATTTAGGCTACACTGGCGTCGATCGTTGTCAGGGCAGCCTTGGCGACTCGATCCGGTCCCGCCCGGCAAGGCTTGGGCATCGCCGGATATATTCTGGTTTTTGGTGTATCGTGGCGAGCAATTCAATCAGCCTCGATCCGAAAGAGGTATTCATACAATGAGCGAACAAATCAAGCACATCAGCGACGCATCGTTCGAACAGGACGTCGTTAAATCCGATAAGCCCGTCTTGCTGGACTTCTGGGCCGAATGGTGCGGCCCCTGCAAGATGATCGCGCCGATTCTCGACGAAGTCGCGAAGGACTATAGCGACCGTCTGCAAGTCGCGAAGATCAACGTCGACGAGCATCAATCGACGCCGGTGAAGTTCGGCGTGCGCGGCATCCCCACGCTGATCCTCTTCAAGAACGGCGCCGTCGCGGCGCAAAAGGTCGGCGCACTCTCGAAGTCGCAGCTCACCGCGTTCCTGGACAGCCACCTGTAAAAGGCGCTGCCACCGCCGCGCACCCTGCCCTCACGGCAGCCGCGGCGGAGCTGAAAAGCACGCCAGGTCTGTATCGCGCCATGTTGTCAGCCGACAACATGCACGCTAAAAACATGCCGAAACATACCGTTGGGCTTCACTGACGGTTTCTGGCGTGTGCTATGCTAGAATTCATAAAGCGTCGTATCCGGCGCCCTTATATAAGTCCTTGAGCGGTTCCGCTCGTTCTTTTCCCCCTGACTTCTTTTCGTCGCTCCCTTCCCGACGGGTTCTCCGTATGCATCTTTCCGAGCTCAAGTCTCTGCACGTGTCCGAATTGATCGAGATGGCCAATGGCCTCGAGATCGAAAATGCGAACCGCCTGCGCAAGCAGGAACTGATGTTCGCGATTCTCAAAAAGCGCGCCAAGACGGGCGAAACGATCTTCGGTGACGGCACGCTCGAAGTGCTGCCGGACGGATTCGGCTTCCTGCGCTCGCCGGAAACTTCGTATCTCGCCAGCACGGACGATATCTATATCAGCCCGTCGCAGATCCGCCGCTTCAACCTGCACACCGGCGACACGATCGAAGGCGAAGTGCGCACGCCGAAGGACGGCGAACGCTATTTCGCGCTCGTGAAGGTGGACAAGGTCAACGGCCAGCCGCCGGAAGCCTCGAAGCACAAGATCATGTTCGAGAACCTCACGCCGCTGCACCCGAACAAGGTGCTGCTGCTCGAGCGCGAAATGCGCGGTGAGGAGAACGTGACGGGCCGCATCATCGACATGATCGCGCCCATCGGCAAGGGTCAGCGCGGCCTGCTGGTCGCTTCGCCCAAGTCCGGTAAGACCGTGATGCTTCAGCACATCGCGCACGCCATCAAGCAGAACCACCCCGACGTGGTCCTGTTCGTGCTGCTGATCGACGAGCGTCCTGAAGAAGTGACGGAAATGCAGCGTTCGGTGGCCGGCGAAGTGATCGCCTCCACCTTCGACGAACCGGCCGCGCGTCACGTGCAGGTCGCCGAAATGGTGATCGAAAAGGCCAAGCGTCTCGTCGAAATGAAGCACGACGTCGTGATTCTGCTCGACTCCATCACACGTCTCGCGCGCGCCTACAACACGGTCGTGCCGGCTTCGGGCAAGGTGCTGACCGGCGGTGTGGACGCCAACGCGCTGCAACGTCCGAAGCGCTTCTTCGGCGCGGCTCGTAACATCGAAGAAGGCGGTTCGCTCACGATCATCGGCACCGCGCTGATCGAAACCGGCAGCCGCATGGACGACGTGATCTACGAAGAATTCAAGGGCACGGGCAATATGGAAGTGCACCTCGAGCGCCGTCTCGCGGAAAAGCGCGTCTACCCGTCGATCAACCTGAACAAGTCGGGCACGCGTCGCGAAGAACTGCTGATCAAGCCGGACATCCTCCAGAAGATCTGGGTGCTGCGCAAGTTCATCCACGACATGGACGAAGTCGAAGCAATGGAATTCCTGCTCGACAAGATTCGCCAGACGAAGAACAACTCCGAGTTCTTCGACATGATGCGCCGCGGCGGCTAAGGCCTCGCGCCCCGCTCGCTGCCTCAGGCACGACAAGAACGCCCGCTCCAAGCGGGCGTTTTTCATTTCTCGCCTCGTTTCACTACTGATTTCACGCAATAAACCGTTGCGGATGCACCCGGCCACAACCTGAACGTGAACGTTCACGTTGAACTATAATCCGGGTCTATCTTTACTGCCGCCGTCTACCCGGCCGGCCGCCGATGTCCAGACACGCCAAACCGGACCTTACCCCGGACGCCAACCCGCTCCTCACCGTGCGCGACGCCGCCTTGCGGCTGAACGTCACGCCACGCACGCTCAAATACTACGAGGAACGCGGCCTCGTTACCCCGACGCGTAGCGAAGGCCGCTACCGTCTCTACGACGAACACGATCTCGAGCAATTCGCGCGCATTCTGCGCCTGCGAGCGCTCGGCTTTTCGCTGCACGGCATCACCGAAATGCTCAAGCGTCCGCTGGAATCGGTCGGCGACGGACGTCGGCGCTACTCGCACGAATCGCTGCAACAGATCGCCGACGCGCTCGCGCAACAGATCGACACGCTCGACGCGCGCATCGGCGCCGTACGGCGCGAGTTGAAGGAAGCGCAAAGCGTGCGCGCCGAACTCGCCGACGATCTCGATTACCTGAAGCGCCGCCTCGCGGGCGAGCCGTCCGAAGCGCTGATCGACGAACGCCTCGCCGCCTCGCGCCGCCGCAAGGACGCCGAACGCAACGCGGCGCTGCTTGCGCCCGCCCACGCCAAAACGCCCGCCGCCGCGCTCAAGTCGGCGAACAAACCCGGCCACGCGCGTGTCAGCAAAGGCGCGGAAAAGCGCGGCCAGAAGCGCACGCAAAAACAGGCCGACGACGAAGACGGAGGCGAACGCGCATGAGCTCCACCTCCGCCCGCGAACCGATCTTCAGCGCCGCGCGCCTGCGCGGCGACTTCTTCCCCTGGGTCCTCGCCATCGCGACCGGACTCGACTACTACGACAACGCGATTTTTTCGTTTTTCACGAGCTATATCGCGGGCGGCATCAACGCCTCGCCCGATGAACTCGTCTGGTCGTCGAGCAGTTATGCCGTGTGCGCGGTGCTCGGCATCCTGCAACAGCAATGGTGGGTCGAGCGCATGGGCTACCGTCGCTACGTGGGCGGCTGCCTGCTGCTCTATGCCGCGGGCTCGGTCGCGGCGGCGCTCTGCGAATCGTCGATCGAACTGGCCTTCGCGCGCGGCTTCCAGGGCTACTTCATCGGCCCGATGATGGGCACCTGCCGCATCCTCATCCAGATCAGCTTCACGCCGCAGCAGCGCCCCGTCGCGACGCGCGCATTCCTGATCCTGATCGTGCTTTCCAGCGCGCTCGCGCCGCTCGTCGGCGGCTATCTGGTGTCGTATTTCGGCTGGCGCGCGCTGTTCGCGTTTTCCGCGCCGGCGGGCGTGCTCTACGCCGTGCTGGCCCTGCTCGCGCTGCCCAATTCCGGCCACCTGCTGCCCGAGGAGCGCGGCGAGTCGCACTTCTGGCCGTACATCATCTTCGCGTTCGCGCAAGGCGCGCTGCAGATCGCCATGCAGCAGGTGCGCTTCGAACTCTTCACGACGTCGCCGGAAATTCCGCTGCTGACGCTCGCGGGCATCGGCTCGCTCGCCTGGTTCGTCTGGCACCAGTGGCACCATCCGAAGCCGCTCGTGCGACTGCACGCGCTGCGCGAGCGGCCGTTCCAGGTCGGGCTGCTGCTGTACATGTTCTACTACTACATGAGCACGGTGCTCAGCTATCTGGTCTCGCGCTTTCTCGAAAGCGGCCTGAACTATCCGGTCGAGAACGCGGGGCGACTGACCGGCATCACCTCGCTGATTTCCGCCACCGCGCTGTTTCTTTACTTCCGCTACGCGAAGTTCGTCACGCACAAGAAATGGATCATCGTGCCGGGCTTCCTGCTGACGTTTTTCGTGGCGTTCTGGATGACGAAGATGACGCCCGACGTCAGCCAGTCGTGGCTGATTCCGCCGCTGCTGCTGCGCGGCCTGCTGCTGCTTTTTATCGTCCTGCCGGTGGCGAATCTCACCTTCCGCATCTTCGACATCGACGAATTCACCCACGGTTACCGCTTGAAAAACATCGTCCGTCAGTTGACGATATCGTTCGCGACGGCCACGGTCATCATCGTCGAGCAGCATCGGCTAGCGCTGCACCAGACGCGGCTCGTGGAATTCGTGAATCCGCTCAACCCGATCTTTCAGGACACGCTCGAGAAGCTGACACATACCTTCGAGGCGCTCGGCCGCCCGCCGGGCGAAGCGCACAGCCTCGCGCTCGCGCAGGTGAGTCGGATGGTGGCGCAGCAGGCGAGCTTTCTGACTTCGCTCGACGGCTTCTACTATCTGATGGGCGCGGCCCTCGTCGGCGCGGCATTCGCCATGTGGCAAAAGCAGATCGACTGAACACAACCGACGCGATGCTCTCGAAACTCTCCAGCTGGTTCGGCGCGCGCCGCCGCGAAAAGGCGCTGCGCACCCATGCGATCGACGACGCGCTCTGGCAGGCGACGCTCGACGGACTGCCCTTTCTCGGCCACCTCGATGCCGCCGATCTCGTGCGTCTGCGCGAAATCACGAGCCTGTTCCTCGCGCAGAAGGAATTCTCGACCGCGCACGATCTCGAACTCACCGACGCGATGACCGTGGCGATCGCCGCGCAGGCGTCGCTGCCCGTGCTCAATCTGTCGCTCGATCTCTACAAGGGCTGGGTCGGCGTGATCGTCTATCCGGGCGAATTCGTGATCCGCAAGACCGTCGAGGACGAGGACGGCGTCGTGCACGAAGTCGAGCATGACGCGAGCGGCGAGGCGTGGGAAGGCGGCCCGGTGATCCTCTCGTGGGAAGATGCGCAGATGACCGACGGCAGCGACGCCTACAACGTCGTCATCCACGAGTTCGCGCACAAGATCGACATGCTCAACGGCGAAACCGACGGCCATCCGCCCCTTTATCGCCGCTGGCACGCGCCGCTCGACGCGCAGACGTGGGCCGATGTCTTCGACAATGCCTACGACCAGTTCTGCGACAAGGTCGATGCGGTGCCGGAACGGCGCTGGAAGCGTTTCGAGCGCGATTCGTTGATCGATCCCTATGCCGCCGATCATCCGTCGGAGTTCTTCGCCGTGTGCAGCGAGGCGCTGTTCGTCACGCCGAAGGCCTTCGAGGCCGAATATCCCGAGCTTTATCGGCTGCTCGCGCGCTATTACCGTCAGGATCCGGCGCGGGTCGGCGCACTGGACGGCCAGCCGGCCTGAAAAACCTGTTGCGGGCCTGCAAAAATTCGCCAACCAGCTGATTTTCTGGCATAATCGCGGTTTTTCGACCTTGGGCAAGTGGCTCGCGCGAAAAGCGCCGCGACATGGGTGTTGCGGGCAACGTGGGTTGGCTACCGCCAGATTTAAGGAAAGACCATGAAAGAAGGCATTCACCCGAATTACCGCGAAGTTCTGTTCATCGACGTGTCGAACGATTTCCGTTTCGTGACGCGCTCGACCATCCAGACGCGCGAAACCGCCGAATTCAACGGCAAGACCTACCCGCTCGCAAAGATCGAAGTCTCGTCGGAATCGCACCCGTTCTACACGGGTACGCAGAAGATCATGGACACGGCCGGCCGCGTCGAGAAGTTCAACAAGAAGTTCGGCGCACGCGCTACGGGCAAGGCAACGAAGTAAGCTTCGCTCTCCGGTCATCGTGCCGGAACCCGCACAGACGTGTACGAAAAGGGCAGCCCAGGCTGCCCTTTTTTGTTGTCCGGCGCGCCTTACCGAATATTTCCGACGCTTGCCGCGACGCCTGCTGCGACGCGTCTGCCAGACGCTGATCCACGGCCTGCTCACCGCCGTTTTATTGCGCCGGCAAGCGTTGGCAACAGATGACGGGCGCCAGCCGCCGTGACGCGCGCGAGCCCGCCCGGCTAGAATGCCGGATGCTCCGCAACGGCCGCGCGCGGCCATTGCGCTTACTCGAATTCCTCCGCACTGCATGAAGCCAGCCATTCGCCTCACCGCCTCCGCCACCAGCGCCCTGCCGCGCTGGCTGCTGCTGACCATCTGTATCATCTTCGCGTCGTTCGGCCTGTTCGGCCGCGATCCGTGGAAGAACGAGGATGCGGCCGGCTTCGGCGTGATGTGGACCATGGCCGGCGGCACCTCGCACGACTGGCTGCTCCCCAACCTGGTCGGCAAGTACGTGACCGAGAACGGTCCGCTCGGCTATTGGCTCGGCGCGCTGTGCATCCGCGTGTTCGCACCGTGGGTGGACGCGAGCAACGCCTCGCGCATCGCCACCGGCGTGCTGTTCTGCCTGGCCTGCGCGTTCGTCTGGTACAGCGCCTATCTGCTCGGCCGCCGCCCCGAAGTGCAGCCGTTCAAATACGCGTTCGGCGGCGAGCCCGAGCCGCGCGACTACGGCCGCACGCTCGCCGACGGCGCCGTGCTGATCCTGCTGGCCTGCTTCGGTCTCGCCGAGCGCGGCCACGAAACCACGCCGCAACTGATGCAGTTCGTCGGCATCGCGATGCTGGTCTACGGCCTCGTGCGCGCGATCGACAAGCCGATCCAGGGCGCGCTCTGGTGGGGCCTCGCGCTCGGCATCGTGATGCTCGCAAGCGGTCCCGTGCTGGTGGGCGCCCTGCTGATCGGCACGCTCGCGATGCTGGCCATCGCGCCCGAAACGCGTTCGCGCTGGCTGCTCGTGGCCGGTTTGCCGGTCGCGCTCGTGGTCGGCCTGTCGTGGCCGCTGCTCACGCTGCATATCTATCCCGACGACGGCGTCTGGTTCCTCAACCAGTGGGCGCGCACCAACGTCAACGCGTTCGCAGGGCCGCCCGGCACGGTGCTGCGCTACGCGGCCAAGAACCTGCCGCTGTTCACGTGGCCGGCCTGGCCGCTCGCGATCTGGGCCTGGGTAAGCTGGGCGGGCCTGCGCCGCGCGCCGCACATCGCGATTCCGCTTTCGGTGATCGTGCCGCTGCTGATCCTCGTGGTCGTGCAGAGCCACGAAACCAATCGCCTGTTCATGCTCGTGCTGCCCGCCGTGTGCGTGCTCGCCGCCTTCGCGCTGCCGACACTCAAGCGCGGCGCGATCAACGCGATCGACTGGTTCGCCGTGCTCAGCTTCACGATCCTCAGCACCTTCGTCTGGCTCGTGTGGCTGGCGGGCATGACGGGCTTCCCGGCTCCGCTCGCGCGCAATCTCGCGCGCCTCGCACCGGGCTTCGCGCCGCAATTCAAGATTCTCTCGTTCGTCTGCGCCGTGGCCGTGACGCTCTGCTGGATGGCGCTCGTGCAATGGCGCGTGGCGCGGCACCCGAAGGTGCTGTGGCGCAGCGTCGTGCTGTCGAGCGGCGGCACCACGCTGATGTGGGTGCTGCTGATGACGCTCTGGCTGCCCGTCGTGAACTACAGCCGGACCTATAAGGACGTGGCGCAGCAGATCGCCGCCCACCTGCCCGCCGATTATCAGTGCATCTCGCCCGTGCGCCTCGGCGACGCGCAGATCGCCACTTTCGCCTACTTCGGCAAGATGCATTTCTCGTTCGACGAGGATTGCGACGTGATCCTGCGTCAAGACACCCAGGACTTCGGCGAGCCGAGCTCGATGTCGAACTTCGTCTGGAAGCTGGTCTGGGAAGGCCGCCGTGTGGCCGACCGCGACGAGCGCTTCCGCCTCTACGTGCGCATCGACCGCCCGCAACCGCCCGTGAAAAAGCACGTCTGGCGCAAGCGCCCCGACTGAGGCCGCGGTGACGACGACGTTCCTCGCCGACATCCGGCGCATCGCCGGCCTCGCGTGGCCGGTGCTGGTCGGCCAGCTCGCGATCATCGCGTTCGGCGTGATCGATACGGCGATGGTGGGCCGCTACTCGGCGCTCGACCTCGCCGCACTCGGACTCGGTTCGTCGATTTACGTCTCCGTCTACATCGGCCTCACGGGGATTCTGACGGCGCTTCAGCCCGTCACCGCGCAACTCTACGGCGCGCGCAAGGACACCGAGATCGGCGAGGAAGTGCGCCAAGCCTTCTGGCTCGCGCTCGTGCTGATGGCGATCGGCTTCACGATCCTCTATTTCCCCGGCCCGCTGCTCGACCTCGCACGCGCGCCCGAAGCGCTGCGCGAGCGCACCATCGGTTATCTGCGGCTGCTTTCCTTCGGCCTGCCCGCCGCGCTGGCGTTTCGCATCTACAGTTCGCTCGCCAATGCCGTTGGGCGGCCGCGTCTCGTGATGTTCCTGCAAGTGGGCGCGCTGATCGTCAAGGTGCCGCTCAATACGTGGCTGATCTTCGGCGGACTCGGCGTGCCCGCGCTCGGCGGTCCCGGCTGCGCGCTCGCGAGTACGTCGATCAACTGGGCGCTCGCGCTGTGTGCGGCGATTGCCTTCACGCGCGTCGACGTGTTCGAGCCGTTCGAGATCTTCAAGCACTTCTGCTGGCCCGAATGGAAGCGCCAGGCGGAACTGCTCAAGCTCGGCATTCCGATGGGGCTGTCGTATCTGATCGAGGTGACGTCTTACACCTTCATGGCGATTTTCATCGCGCGGCTGGGCACGACGACGCTCGCCGGCCATCAGATCGCCGGGAACATGGGCGCGGTGCTGTACATGACGCCGCTCTCGATCGGCGTGGCGACCTCGACGCTGGTCGCGCAGGCGCTGGGCGCGGGACGCCATGCCGAAGCGCGCACGCTCGCGCGCCACGGCGTGATGACGGCGGTCGCGATCGCCTGCGTGTACGGTGCGGTCGTTTTCGTGCTGCGGCCGCTGATCATCGGCGGGTATACGCCTGATCCGGCGGTGGCGATTGCGGCGATGCCGCTCGTCGCGATCGTCACGGTGTATCACGTGTTCGACGCGTTGCAGATCACGACTGCGTTCGCGCTGCGCGCCTACAAGGTCGCCGTGGTGCCGACCGTGATCTATGCGATCGCGCTCTGGGGCGTGGGGCTGGGCGGCGGCTATGCGCTCGGCTTCGATGTGTTCGGCAACCTGCCCGTCTGGGCGACCGGCGCGCGCGGTTTCTGGCTCGCCAACGCCGCCAGTCTCGTGATCGCGGGCGCGGGGCTCGCAGTGTATTTGCAGCGCGTGAGCACGCGGTATTTGCGGACTCACGCCTGATCTCGGCGATGCGGTTAGAAACGATGGAAACGATGGAAACGATGGCGACGATGCAAGGTCGCCATCGCTAAAGACAAGCGGCCGGCTTGGCTAAAGGCGTCTGCGCACCACTGACTCCCGGTTTTGGTTGCGCACGCGCTTGGCAGTTAGTTGCATAACAGACCAGACCAAGCGCACGTAATTTCACACCATTGCGCGCGCCGCCTCCACCGTCTGCGCCGCGTGATACGACGAGCGCACGAGCGGCCCCGCCACCACCTCGCGAAAGCCCATCGCCAGCCCCGCTTCACGCAGCGCCGCGAACTCATCGGGATGCACGTAGCGCCGCACCGGCAAATGAAACCGCGACGGCGCCAGATACTGCCCGATCGTCAGCACCTCCACGTCGTGCGCGCGCAGATCGCGCATCGTCTCCAGCAATTGCGCGTCGGTTTCACCGAGGCCGACCATCAGCCCCGACTTCGTCACGAGTGCCTCGTTCATCGCCTTCGCACGCGCCAGCAGCCGCAGCGAGCCGTGATAATCCGCGCCCGGACGCGCCGCGCGATACAGCGACGGCACCGTCTCGACGTTGTGATTGAACACATCGGGCCACGCCGCCGAGAGCGCGTCGAGCGCGCGCTCGATGCGTCCGCGAAAATCCGGCGTCAGCACTTCAACTCCGATCCCCGGCACACGCTCGCGCACACTCGCGATGCAGCGCGCGAAATGCGCCGCGCCGCCGTCGCGCAGATCGTCGCGATCCACCGACGTGATCACCACATGCCGCAAACCGAGCGCCGCGACCGCCGCCGCGAGATGCGCGGGCTCGTCCTCGTCGAGCGGCGCGGGCCGCCCGTGCGCGACATCGCAGAACGGACAGCGCCGCGTGCACAGCCCGCCCATGATCATGAACGTGGCCGTGCGCTGCGCGAAACACTCACCGATATTTGGGCACATCGCCTCCTCGCACACCGAATGCAGGCGATGCTCGCGCAGCACGGCCGCGACGTCGGCCACCGTCGTGCTCATCATCGGCTTTGCGCGCAGCCACGGCGGCTTGGGCAACGCCGCGCCCTCGCCCGCCGGCACGATCTTGACGGGAATGCGCGCGAGCTTCTCGCGGCTGCGCAAGCCGTGCTGGCCGAGCGCGGTGTCGCCGGCGCGCGGCGTGTCGGACCCGGCGTGCTCCATCTCAGCCTCCCGCGTCGAAGAACGCCTTGAGCAGGCGGTTGATCTCGGCGGCGGCCTCCATCTGCACCATATGCCCCTTGCCCGCGATCACCTCCACCTGCACCGTCGGCGCGAGACCCTGCGCGTGCCGCGCCGGAATGATCTGGTCGGCGTCGCCCCAGATCACCAGCACTTTCGGCGCGAGCGTCGAGAGCCGGTCGCGGAACACGCGCCGCTGCGCACCACCCGCGAAGCTCTGCGAGGCGATTTTGGCGAGCGCATCCTGCACGCCTTCGAGCCGCTTGTACTTCACGAGGTCCTCGACAAGCTGACGCGTGACGAGCGCCGGATCGGCGAACAGCTTGGTCACGTGCGGCTTGAGCGCATTGCGGTTTGCCGCGCTCACGAAACCGTCGATATACGCGCCGTCGATTTCGTCGCCGAGACCCGCGCTCGCGATCAGCGAGAGCGACGCCACGCGCGTGGGCACGCGCTCGGCCACAGCCATCGCGACCGCACCGCCCAGCGAATGCCCGACCAGATGCGTTCGCTCGATCTTCTGTGTGTCGATAAAATCGATCACGCTCTGCGCGAGTTCGTCGAGCGCGCCGCTCTCGAGTGCCTTGCCCGACTCGCCATGCCCCGGCAGATCGAGCGCCCAGACCGTGCGCCCCGCCGCGAGATCGGCGTGATTGAACAGCCAGTTGTTGAGATCGCCGCCGAAACCGTGAATCAGCACGACGGGCGTCGCATCGCCCTCGCCGAGCTTCAGCCAGCGCACGGTGCGCCCGCCGATCTGCGCCTTCTCCGGCTGCGGCCCCGCGTCGGCGTCGCCCGCTTTCGCGGGCACGAAATCGCGCTGAAATTCGCTGACGGCCGCATCTATTTCGGCATCCGAAGTTTCCGCATCGGCGACGACACCGAGCAACGCGCCCACCGGCAGCGTATCGCCCTCCTGCGCGATCTGTCGTCGCAAGATGCCTTCGAACGCGCACTCGACGCCCGAGGCGATCTTGTCGGACTCGACGTCGAGCAGTTCGTCGCCCTTCGAGACCTTGTCGCCGGGCGACTTGAGCCAGCCGTTCACCTGGCCCTGCTCCATCGACAAGCCCCATTTGGGCATCGTGATCATGTGAATCGGCATGACTTCAGCTCCTTGCGGCGCGCGCGGCGGCGGCGATCTGATCCGCCGACGGGATATAGAGGTCTTCGAGCGAGGCCGCGAACGGCACCGGCGTATGCGGCGCGGTCACCATGCCGACCGGCGCCTGGAGATCGTGAAACGCCTTCTGCGCGACCAGCGCGGCGATGTCCGTGGCGATCGAACAGCGCGGATTCGCTTCGTCGACGACCACCACGCGGCCCGTGCGGCTCACGCTTTCGAGGATCGTGTCTTCATCGAGCGGCGAGGTCGTGCGCAGATCGATTACGTCCGCTTCAATGCCGTCTTTCGCGAGCTTCTGCGCCGCATCGAGCGCGTAATGCACCATGCGCCCGTAGGTGACGATCGTCACGTCGTCGCCGTCGCGCACGATATTGGCCTCGCCGAACGGAATCGAATACGACTCCTCGGGCACGTCGCCTTCCATCGTGTAGAGCAGCTTGTGCTCGCAGAAGATCACCGGATCGTTGTCGCGGATCGCCGCGATCATGAGCCCCTTCGCGTCATACGGCGTGGCCGGGCACACGACCTTGAGCCCCGGAATATGCGTGAACAGCGACGTGAGCATCTGCGAGTGCTGCGCCGCCGCGCGCAAGCCCGCGCCGCACATCGTACGGATCACCACGGGCGTGACCGCCTTGCCGCCGAACATATAGCGGAACTTGGCCGCCTGATTGAAGATCTGGTCGAAGCACACGCCCATGAAGTCGATGAACATCAGCTCCGCCACCGGCCGCAGACCGCACGCCGCCGCGCCCACCGCCGTGCCGATAAAGCCGCCTTCCGAGAGTGGCGTATCGAGCACGCGGCCCGGAAACTTGCCGTACAGCCCCTTCGTCACGCCGAGCACGCCGCCCCACGCGTCCTGCTCGCCGGGCGCGCCCGCGCCGCCCGCGTTGTCCTCGCCCATCACGATCACGCTTTCGTCGCGCGTCATCTCTTGTGCAAGCGCCTCGTTGATCGCCTGCGAATAGGTGATTTTCCGTGCCATTTTCGTCTCCTTGATCTGGAATCCTGATTAACTGTGGCTACCCGCGCAGCGGGCCGCTCAGGGATACGACACGTACACATCGGTCAACAGCGCTTCGGGCGCGGGCAGCGGCGCGGCTTTCGCCTTGGCGACCGCGTCGTCGATCAGCGCCTTGACTTCGGCATCGACCTTGCGCAGATCGTCGGTGCTCGCGAGTTCCGCGCGCACCACGCGTTCTTCGAAGCGCTTGAGGCAATCCTTTTCCTCGCGCAGTTTCTGCACTTCGCCGGGCGCGCGATAAGTTTGCGCATCGCCTTCGAAATGGCCGAAATAGCGCGAGAGTTTCATCTCGACGAGCGTCGGACCGCCGCCGTTGCGCGCCCGTGCGATGGCTTCGCCTAGCGCTTCATAAACCGCGAAGAAGTCGAATCCGTCGACGATCACGCCAGGCATACCGAAGCCATTCGCGCGGTCGGCGATATTGTCCGCGGCCACCGACCACGTCGACGATGTCGCTTCCGCATAGCCGTTGTTCTCAGCCACGAAAATCACCGGCAGACGCCAGACCGAAGCGAGATTCATCGACTCGAAAATCACGCCCTGGTTCGACGCGCCATCGCCGAAAAAGCACACGCCCACGCCGCCGGTTTTCTTCTGCTTCGCCGCGAGCGCCGCGCCGCACGTGAGCGGACCGCCCGCGCCGACGATGCCGTTCGCGCCCAGCATGCCCTTCGAGAGATCGGCGATATGCATCGAGCCGCCCTTGCCGCGGCACGAACCGGTTTCGCGGCCATAGATCTCGGCCATCATCTCGCGCACGTCCACGCCCTTGGCGATGCAATGGCCGTGGCCGCGGTGCGTGGTGGCCACGTAATCGGCGTCGTTCAAATGGCTCATGACGCCGACCGCCGACGCCTCCTCGCCCGCGTAGAGGTGCACGAAACCCGGAATGTCGCCGGTCGCGAACTCGACGTGCAGACGCTCCTCGAATTCGCGGATCGTGCGCATCGAGCGATACGCCGCGAGCAACTGCTCCTTGTTCAACTGATTCGACATGGTTGTCTCCTGATGAAACACAATGAGTCGTGCCTGCGTTGCCTTCAATGAAACGTGAAGCCTCCATCGACGTTCACCGACTGCCCGGTGACGTTGTCCATCGTCGCGAAGAACAGGGCGAGCCGCCCCATGTCCTCCGGCGTTTGCGCGCGGCCCTGCGGAATCAGCGCGAGCTGATGGCGCTGCCACGATTGCTCGACGCTCTCGCCTTCGTTCTTCCATTCGTCGGAGAGCCGGTCCCACATGTAGGTGCGCACGATGCCCGGGCAAATCGCATTCACCGTGATGCCTTCGCGCGCGACCTCTTTCGCGAGCGCGTTCGTGAAGCCGACCACCGCGAACTTCGAGGCGCTGTAGTGCGCGAGATTCGGAAAGCCTTCCTTGCCCGCAATGGACGCGACGTTGATGATGCGGCCGCGCTTTTGCATCAGCAGATGCGGCAGCGCCGCCTTGCAGCCAAGAAACGTGCCCTTCGCGTTGACGTCCATGACGAAGTCCCAGTCGCGCTCCGATAGTTCGGAGACCGGATGAATCGAAATCACGCCCGCGCAATTCACGAGGATGTCGAGGCCACCGAGTTCCGAAATCGCGCGCGCGACCATCGCTTCGACCTGCGCGAACTGCGTGACGTCGACCTTGCAAGTGACCACGCGGCGGCCGAGTTCCTGCACGTCCTTCGCGGTCTGCGCGAGCGCTTCGTCGAGCAGATCGGCGAGCAGCACGTCGGCGCCCGCCTGAGCGAGCGTGAGCGCGATGCCGCGCCCGATGCCGCGCGCGCCGCCGGTGACAATCGCGACCCGGCCTTTGAGTGGTTCGTCCATGCTGATGTCTCCTGGTTGAGGGTGTGGGCAGAAAAGTCGTCAAACGCGCCGTCAAGCGCGCGCCGCCGCCTCGCGCAACAACTGATGCGAGGCCGCGTAGCGCAGCGTGCGCGCGACATCGACCGTCAACGGACCGTCCCAGTCGAGCGCGACTTCGTAGCGGTCGCCGCGCGCCGGTTCGATCTCGCGTTCGCCGTCGAAGGCGAGCGTGCCGTGGCCCGCGTCCAGCGGCATCGGCATGCCCACTTCGAGCCGCTGGCAGGTGCGCATGTTGAGCCGCTCGATGCGGCCCGGCGCGATCGGCGCGAGGATCGGCACGCCCTCGCCGCTCGCGTCCGTGGGCGCACCGAAGGTCATGTGCAGCCCGTGCGCCGCGTCGCGCCCGACCGGCGCCCATGCTCCGCCGATCGACGCGAGCCCGATGCCGTCGGGCGGCGCGAAGGCCAGAAATAACGATTCGATATCCGAACTATCCGAAATCGCCCGCGCGCCGACGAACGGTTGCCGCGACACGCAGACATCGACCAGCGCGATTTCCTCGCGGCCCAGCGCCGGACCTTCGACGCAGCGCGCCACCAGCCGCTTGTTGCGCGAGAGCGCGGTTTCGGCGGGCACCGCGCCCGTCGCGACGAGCGCGCCCGCGAGGCCCGCCACGGTGGCCTCGCGCAGTTCGGGGAACGCGTTGTTGGTGCCCGTGGAGAGCGCGAGCAAGGGCGTGTCGCCGCAATGCGCCGCGACCGCGCGATGCGTGCCGTCGCCGCCGAGCACGGCGATCAGCGCGACCTGCTCGCGCACCATGCGGGCGACGCCCGCGTGCGTGTCGGCGGCGCTGTCGCTGATCGGCAGATCGATGAAATCGACGGTGGGCCAGCGCTCGTGGCGCGCCACCGCCGCATGCGTTTCGAGGGCGCGCAGCACGAGCGCGGCCACGCCGGTCTTGTCGCGCAACGTGATTACGCGATCGACGCCGAACGCGCCGAGGCCCGCGAGCAAGCGCACGACCATGTTGGCTTTCTCGGCCGTCGGAAACACGGAAGCATGCGTGGTCAAGCGGCGGATGTCGCGACCCGAAGCCGGGTTCGCGATCACGCCTACGGTCACGGGCGTCGTCACGGGCTTTGTCTCCTGATCCGCGCATGGGCGGATGCCTTGTGTCAGCGACGCTTGCACGCCGCCTTTGTCCGCAGACTCTGCAAGCGTTATGCCAATGCGCCCGCGCCGCCCGCTCGCGCGGGCGAAATGCCGCTGCGACGGGGCTTTGCGGCCGTTCCACGCTCGCCCGGCACGATGCGCCGCGCCGCGCCGCCGCGTCTCAGCGAGCGCGGCAATCGACACTGAGACGCCATGCAGTGCAGCGAGACACGCGGCCCGCATCGCGCCGCGCCCCGCACGACGTGCCCGAGCCGCCGTTGTGCAGCGACACATGCGCGTCTCGCGACGCGCTGAGACGATCGTCTCAGCCGTCTCGCTTGCTGCGCTGCGGTGTGATCGCGCGCGCCGGATGTGCTACAACAGGTTCCCGCCGGACGCCGCGCGCGCTCCGCGTCCCCGCCTGGATTGGTCTGGATTCGACTGGAACCGCCATGCCCTACGCCCTCGCTCCCACCCGCCACGCCGCGCGCGTGCGCGACGCCGTCGAAGGCCGCGTGCCCGCGCCGTCCGGCTCGGCGCGGCTCGAATCGTCGTGGCAGCGCTCGTTCGAGCGCTATCAGCTCGACCCCGGTTCGGTGATCGGTCCGCGCGTACTGAGCGCCGCCGAACTGCGCGAAATCCGCGAGCGCGAGGAATCGTTTCTGCGCGCCTCGGGCCAGTGCCTCACGCGCCTGCACGACGTGGTGCGCGACGCCGATTACTGCGTGATGCTCACCGACGCGCACGGCGTGACCATCGACTACCGCATCGACCGGGAGCGCCGCAACGACTTCAAGCACGCGGGCCTGCATATCGGTTCGTGCTGGTCGGAGAGCGAGGAAGGCACTTGCGGCATCGCGAGCGTGCTGGCCGATCTCGCGCCGATCACCGTGCACAAGACCGATCATTTCCGCGCCGCGTTCACCACGCTCACCTGCAGCGCCGCGCCGATCTTCGCGCCGGGCGGCGAACTGATCGGCGTGCTCGATGCCTCCGCCGTGCAGTCGCCCGACGGGCGCGAGAGCCAGCGCATCGTCAATCAACTCGTGCGGCAAAGCGCGACGCTCATCGAGGACGGCTATTTCCTGCATCGCACGTCGTCGTGCTGGATCCTGTTCGGCCATCAGAGCCGCAATTACGTCGAGGCGCAGCCCGAACTGCTGATCGCCTTCGACGAAAACGGCAACGTGGTCGCCGCGAACCGGCGCGCGCGCGAAATCATTCCGGGCCTCGAAGGCCCGCGTCATATCGACGAGATTTTTGATTCGTCACACGTGCAGCTGCGCGATATCGGCCGCATCGAAGCCATCGCGTCGCTGCGTCTGCGTGCGAGCGGCGCGATGCTTTACGCGCGTATCCGCGCGCCGCTCGGGCGCACCGCGTCGGCGGGCGTGCATGGCGCGGTGCCGCTGCGCGACGTGCGCGACGGACACGCCATGCGCACCACGCGCGCCGAGGAAACGCACGACCGCAGCGCGCTCGGCCCCTTCCTGCGCAGCGCCGACGCGCATGTGGCCGAGAACGCGCGCATCGCGCAGCGCGTGGTCGGCAAGCGTCTGCCGATTCTGCTGCTCGGCGAAACCGGCGCGGGCAAGGAAGTATTCGCGCGCGCGATCCACGATGCGGGGCCGCGCCACAACCGGCCGTTCGTCGCGGTGAATTGCGGCGCGCTGCCCGAGTCGCTGATCGAGAGCGAGTTGTTCGGTTATGCGCCGGGCGCGTTCACGGGCGCGCGGCGTCACGGCGCGCGCGGCAAGATCGCGCTGGCCGATGGCGGCACGCTGTTTCTCGACGAAATCGGCGACATGCCGCTCGCGTTGCAGACGCGCCTGCTGCGCGTGCTCGCCGAAGGCGAAGTGCTGCCGCTCGGCGGCGAGACGCCGCTGCGTGTCGATCTCGACGTGATCTGCGCGACGCACCGCGATCTCGCGCAGATGGCCGCGGCGGGCGCGTTTCGCGACGATCTCTATTACCGCCTGAGCGGCGCGGTGCTCACGCTGCCGCCGCTGCGCGAACGGCGCGACATCGGCACGCTGATCGACGCGGTATTCGCCGAGGAAGCGCAGGCCGCGGGCCGCCCGCTCGGGCTCGACGCCGCGCTGGCCGCGCAACTCGCCGACTATGCGTGGCCCGGCAATCTGCGCCAGTTGCGCAATGCCATGCGCTACGCATGCGCGGTGTGCGACACCGTGCGCGTGGAAGCGCGGCATTTGAGCGCCGATCTCGCGGCGCAGTTGGCCGTTTCGCCGTGCGATCCATGCGGCGCCACGGCGCCGTCGAGCGAACGCGCTACCGGTCAAACCGGCAACGCCGAGCGCGCCCGCATCCTCGCCGCCCTCACCACGCACCGCTGGCGTCCCGACGCCGCCGCTGCCGCGCTCGGCATCTCGCGCGCGACGCTTTATCGGCGTATCGCGAAGCACGGTATCGTCGGCCCGCATCGGGCCTGAGCGTTTGCGCCTACGGTTTTTCCGACGCTCCAGCCGCAGTTTTCCGAACGCGCGCACCGTCCTGGCGCACGCGCGCTCGTTGCGCCCGCCGCGATTCGCCGTGATTTGCCGCGATCGGCCGCCGCCACAATGCACAGAAGTATTAAATATTGTGCGGTGCGATTGTCTTGCCACGAAACGCTCGGTATAAATCGACCGCTTCCCGTCCACGGATGCGCGAACTGTCCTATCCTGATAGCGCAGCGCCCTACCGACTGGATGCGTCGTCCGTTCCCGGCTAACCGAATTCGAATTGCCCTCAATGGAGTGATTGCCATGCTGAAGAAGCTGCTGATGCTGTTCCTCGCACTCGGTCTGTCGCTGTCCGCCGCGTTCGCCGCGGCTGTCGAAGTCAATACCGCCGATCAGGCGGCGCTCGAATCGGTCAAGGGCATCGGCCCGGCCCACGCCAAGGCGATCCTCGACGAACGCAGCAAGAACGGCCCGTTCAAGGACGCCGACGATCTCGTCACGCGCGTGAAGGGCATCGGGCCGAAGTCGGTGCAGAATCTCGAAGCCGCGGGCCTGACGATCAACGGTTCGTCGGCGCCGCCGGCGGGTAAGCCCGCCGCGTCGGCCAAGAGCGGCAAGGCGGCGACCCCGGCCACAACGGCCGCGCCCGCCGCCACGACCGGCACCGCGCCGAACCCGATGACCCACACGCCTGCTACGACGGCCCCGACGGCCACGACCGCGCCGGCCGCCTCGGACGCCACGGCCAGCAAGTCCAAGCGCAAGAGCAAGAAGGACAAGGAAGCCGCCGCCGCGAGCGCCGCGCAGGCGGGTTCGGCCGCGCCCGCCGCCACCGCGCCGGACGCCGCCTCGGATACCAAAGCCAAGAAGGGCAAGAAGTCGAAGAAGAGCAAGGCCGCTTCCGACGCGGCCGCCTCGGGCGCCTGATACCGCGCACCCGCTTTCCGGCACTTTCAGCCGTCCCGCGGCGCGCCCGATGCGCGCCGTCCGATTTTCCGGCCGCGTCCCCCGTCGCGGCCATCATTCAGTGAGATCGTCATGAGCCTGCTTGATACCCTCGGTTCCCTGCTCGGTTCGTCGCAACAGCAACAAGGCGGCGGCCAGGCCCAACTCCTCGCACTCGCGATGGAATTCGTCAACAACCAGCCGGGCGGCCTGAACGGCCTCATCCAGAAGTTCCAGCAAGGCGGTCTCGGCGACGTCGTGCAATCGTGGGTCGGCAACGGCGAGAACCAGGCCGTGTCGCCCGATCAACTGCACAATGTGCTCGGCTCGGACGTGGTCTCGGGTCTCGCGCAGAAGGTCGGCATGCAGCCCGACCAGGTCAGCGGCCTGCTCGCCCAGGTGCTGCCGCACGTCGTGAACGCGGGCACGCCGAACGGCGAAGTGCCGCAAGGCGGCCAGATCAACAGCGAAAGCGTGCTCGGCACGCTCGGCGGCCTCGCCGCGCTGTTCGGCGGCGGCAACAAGCAGGCTTGATGAGGTGAAGTGAGGCGCGGCGCGTCTCTTGCGCGTTGGCGCTTTCGCATCGCCCATGAAAAAAGGGCTCCCCGATTGGGGAGCCCTTTTCATTCGTAGCGCGACGCATCACCATCGCGCCCGATGCTCACTCGGTGCGTTCAGTGCACGACGCGCTCGAACACGAGCTTGCCGTCCTGAACGTCGACCGGAATCACATCCTTCGGCCCGAACTTGCCCGCGAGGATCAGCTTGGCGACCGGATTCTCGATCTCCTGCTGGATCGCGCGCTTGAGCGGACGCGCACCGAACAGCGGGTCGTAGCCGACATCCGCGATCTTGCCGAGCGCTTCGTCCGACACCACGAGTTCCATGTCGAGCTTTTCCAGACGCTCGCGCAGACGCTGCAACTGGATCTTCGCGATGGACTCGATGTTGTCCTTGCCGAGCGCATGGAACACGACGACTTCGTCGATCCGGTTCAGGAACTCGGGGCGGAACTGCAGCTTCACTTCGTTCCAGACCGCTTCCTTGACCGCTTCCTGCGGCTCGCCGTGCATCGACTGAATGAGGTGCGAACCGAGGTTCGACGTCATCACGATCACCGTGTTCTTGAAGTCGACGGTGCGGCCCTGGCCATCGGTCATGCGGCCGTCGTCGAGCACCTGCAAGAGCACGTTGAACACGTCCGGATGCGCCTTCTCGACTTCGTCGAGCAGGATCACGCTATACGGCTTGCGGCGCACGGCCTCGGTCAGATAACCGCCTTCCTCGTAACCGACGTAGCCCGGCGGCGCGCCGATCAGACGCGCGACGCTGTGCTTCTCCATGAACTCGCTCATGTCGATACGGATCAGGTGATCCTCCGAATCGAACAGGAAGCCCGCGAGCGCCTTGCACAACTCGGTCTTGCCCACGCCCGTCGGCCCGAGGAACAGGAACGAGCCGTAGGGCTTGTTCGGGTCCGCGAGACCGGCGCGCGAACGGCGGATCGCATCCGACACCGCGTTGATCGCCTCGTCCTGGCCGACCACGCGCTCATGCAGCTTGTCTTCGATCAGCAGCAGCTTTTCGCGCTCGCCCTGCATCATGCGCGAGACCGGAATGCCGGTCGACCGCGACACGACTTCCGCGATTTCCTCGGCGCCCACCTGCGTGCGCAGCAGACGATGACGCTTCGGGCTGTTCTGCTCGGTGGCCTCGGCCTGCGCGACCTGCTTGAGCTGCGCTTCCAGTTGCGGCAGCTTGCCGTACTGCAATTCCGCGACCTTTTCGAGCTTGCCTTCGCGCTGGAACTTCGTGATCTCGGCGCGCACCTTGTCGATGTCTTCCTTGATCTGCGCGCTGCCCTGCACCGCGGCCTTCTCGGCGGTCCAGATCTCTTCGAGGTCCTTATATTCGAGGCTCAGTCGATCGATTTCCTCTTCGATCAGCTGCAGACGCTTCTGCGACGCTTCGTCCTTTTCCTTCTTGACGGCTTCGCGTTCGATCTTCAGCTGGATCAGACGACGATCGAGCTTGTCCATCTCTTCGGGCTTCGAATCGATTTCCATCTTGATCTTCGAAGCGGCTTCGTCGATCAGGTCGATGGCCTTGTCCGGCAGGAAACGGTCGGTGATATAGCGATGCGACAGTTCCGCCGCCGCGACGATCGCCGGGTCGGTGATTTCCACGCCGTGGTGCAGCTCGTACTTCTCCTGCAGGCCACGCAGGATCGCGATGGTCGCCTCGACCGACGGCTCGTCGACGAGCACCTTCTGGAAGCGGCGTTCGAGCGCGGCATCCTTCTCGATGTACTTGCGATATTCGTCGAGCGTGGTCGCGCCGATGCAGTGCAGCTCGCCGCGCGAGAGCGCCGGCTTGAGCATGTTGCCCGCATCCATCGCGCCTTCGGCCTTGCCCGCGCCGACCATCGTGTGAATCTCGTCGATGAAGACGATGGTCTGGCCTTCGTCCTTGGCGATGTCGCTGAGCACCGACTTCAGGCGCTCCTCGAACTCGCCGCGATACTTCGCGCCCGCCAGCAAAGCGGCCATGTCGAGCGAGAGCACGCGCTTGCCCTTGAGCGTTTCCGGCACTTCGCCGTTGACGATGCGCTGCGCGAGGCCTTCGACGATGGCCGTCTTGCCCACGCCCGGCTCGCCGATCAGCACCGGATTGTTCTTGGTGCGGCGTTGCAGGATCTGGATCGAGCGGCGGATTTCGTCGTCGCGGCCGATCACGGGATCGAGCTTGCCGGCGCGCGCGCGCTCGGTCAGATCGACCGTGTATTTCTTGAGCGCCTCGCGCTGGCTTTCGGCGTCCTGGCTATGCACCTGCGCGCCGCCGCGCACCGCGACGATGGCCGCTTCGAGCGCCTTGCGCGTGAGACCGTTCTTGCGCGCGATCTGGCCCGCGTCGCCCTTGTCGTCGGCGACGGCGAGCAGGAACATTTCGCTCGCGATATAGGTGTCGTTGAGCTTCTGCGCTTCCTTGTCGGCCTGATTGAGCAGGCCCGTGAGCTCGCGCCCGACCTGCACGTTGCCGTCGGTGCCCTGCACCTGCGGCAGGCGGTTGATGGCGTCGTTGAGCGCGTTTTGCAGCGCCTGAACCTGTACGCCCGCGCGCGACATCAGCGAGCGCGCCGAACCGTCCTGTTGCGCGACGAGCGCCGCCAGCAAATGGACCGGTTCGATGTATTGATTGTCCCGGCCGACGGCCAGGCTTTGTGCGTCGGCGAGTGCTTCCTGAAACTTGGTGGTGAGCTTGTCGATTCTCATTTAAAACGAGACCTCCAGTAATCTTGACTGTCACCAAATTTAAGGGTCATTGCGCCAGTTTCAAGCGCACAGGCCGTCATTTTTTCCGATTTTTAGTATGGAAGCGTTCTGGATGCGCAGACGGCCGCCCGCAGCGGGACGGCCGTGAAAATCGCAGATTTGTCTGATCAACGCGCGTCGCGAGGTTCGACGCGAAAACCGGCGTAAAGCGGACGCCGGCCAGCGCCGTCAGCGCGCGGCGCTGGCCGGCTTCGCGCGCGGCATGAAGTTGATGGCCGAGATGCCGAGCACGCTGCTCAGCTCACTCTCCGGCTGCGCCAGTTCGCCGATGGTGTGGCGGTCGAGTTCGGCGAGGAAGGCGTCGCGCGCGGCCGCCAGCGCATGCTTGAGACGGCACTGCGGTTCGATGACGCAGCCGCGACGCTCGCCGTGCTCGTCGGGAAAACAGCCGACCAGCGCGAAATCGCTCTCGGTATGGCGCACCACCGTGCCGACGCTCAGCGCGAGCGAAGCCGGCGCGAGCCGCAGGCCGCCGTTGCGGCCGCGAATGGTGTCGACCCAGCCGAGTTCGCCGAGCCGCTGCACGACCTTCATCAGATGGTTCTTCGAGATGCCGTAGGCGTCGGAGATTTCCTGGATCGTCGCCAGGCCGTCGCGGCGCAGCGCGAGATACAGCATCACGCGCAGCGAGTAGTCGGTGTAGTCGGTCAGTCTCATGGCGATCGTTAAAAAATGAGTCAGGTCAATCGTGACGCTAATGCGTCTAAGATAACATGCAGCGTTCATGCGGGTTTTGCGCTGCCCGGGTATCATGAACGCTTCGTATTTCCAGGTATTTTCCGGCATTTCCGACCGTATCGGAATGTGCCGCGGCTTACGTACCCTCCGCATCATCCGTACCAGCGCAACATGACCGACGCCCATCCCGCTTCCACGCAGAACGAAGCTCACGTTCCTGCCGCCCCCTACGCCGAGCCGACCGAAGAGAACATCCGCGAACTCGTCTACGCGTTCTACGACCGTGTGCGTGCGGACGCGCTGCTCGGTCCGGTCTTCGACGGCATGCTGGCCGGTCGCTGGGACGACCATCTGCCGAAAATGGTGCGCTTCTGGTCGAGTCTTGTGCTCGGCACGAAAACGTACCGCGGCAATGTGCAGCAGGCCCACAATCCGGTGGAAGGCGTCGAGCCGCGCCATTTCAGCCGCTGGCTGCATCTGTTCCTCGACACCGTCCAGGCGCGTTACGAGCCCGCCGCCGCGCTTCAGTTCATGGAACCCGCGCTGCGTATCGCGCAGAGCCTGCAATTGAGCAAGTTCGGCTGGGACTATCAGATTCCGCCCGAACAGCAGGCCTTGCTCGACGCGGTCGCGCCGCGCCGCCGCCCCGCCGGTCTGGGGCACGATCACGACCTGCCCACCCGCCCGCCTGGCGAGCCGTTTCCGACCCGCATCATCGGCCGGTCGATGGACGCCGACGAAGCCGATCGCGCGGATTAAGCTCCGCTGTTTTTTATCGGCGTCGGCGCTTCTTGGCTGTTAGTTGCAATTAATCGTGAGCTCAGTTTCAATCCCTCACGGCGCGATCTGCCCCGTTTTATGCGCATAACGGCGCCACAGCATCAGAACAGATTGCGATCGACCTTCGGCACCTCGGGCGCGAGTTTCAGCAGCGCCTGACTTTGCGCGACGACAAAACGCGCCACCTCGTCCACCAGCGTCCGCTCCTCGCCCACATAGACCTCGGCACGCGCCAGTTCCGGCGCGAGCGCACTCGCCTGCCGCGCCATGCGCACCATCTCGCGCTCCAGAAAACGCGGCTGCGTGCCGGTGCGCTGGGCGAAATCCGCGAGCGCGTACGGCGTGAGTTCTTGAAGCCGGAACACGTCGCCATAGGCCATCGCCATGTCCTGCTCGACGTGCTCGCCATACGCGTTCACCGACACGAGGTCGTACAGCGGCGCGGGCTCCAGATTCGACGCTCGCATGAAAAACGAGATGTTCTTGCCATGCGCGTCGCTATTGCCGATCAGCGCGTGCAGCAAGGCCCAGCGCACGAGAAACGTGCGCGTCGACAGCGGATTGTCGAAATACGGTTCGAGCGCGAACAGCTTTTCAAAGCTCACGCCTTCGCGGATATTGCGCACGTCGGCGACATTGCCGAAGTTGCGCTCGTACTTGAACGACACGGGCAGATCGAGCGCCTGACAGCCGTCGATCACATGCCGCCTGCGCACAGCGATCACGGTCTCGCCATCGACGGGATCGAACGCCACTTCGCGGTCGAAACGCTCGATCAGCAAAATCGGCTCGGGGATGCGACGGATCTCGACCGGCGCGACCTTCAGCCCCAGCCGCGCCGCCAGCGTCATGCAGAAATGCTCGTTGGCGACCATATGCGGCGTCACGGCATTGCGCGACTCGGGCTTGAGGATGTGCGTCGAACTGAGGGCGCCGTCCGCGAGCGCGAGGCGTGTGCCTTCCGCCAGCACCTGCAGCTTGTCCTGGTAGCCCGCAACCGAGAGCCGCACCTTGCCGTCCCAGACCGGGAAATCGACGAGATCGCGCTCACGGATGCGCTGGCTCAGTTCCTCCGCCGAAATCGGTCGGCGCAGCGGCAGCGCGGCCTCACCCGGAGCGCTGGACAGATCCGCGGTTGGCGCGAAACTCAGCGCGCCGACCGGCTCCTTGCCGAGCACGCGCACGAGCCCGAAGACGTTCTCCTTCGAGATCTGATTGACGATGGAAGCGACGTCGAGCGCGCGTCCCTCCGGCAGCAAGTTCTGCAAGAAACGCTGCACTGCGCCCGGCGCCGCGACCTCGCCCGAGAGCGGGATGTGCGGCGAGAGCGGAAAAGCATCGTCGCGCTGACGCCAGGCCGCGTCGTAATCGAAGCCGTAGCGCTCCTCGCGCGATTCGAAGCTCAGCGTGCCGACAGGTGCGTCGCCGGTCGTGACACGCAGCGTGTGGGCGGCCATCAGGGTGCCTCCTGCGCCTCAACCGGCATCAACTTGCGCAGCGCGGTCGTGGCTTCGCTGCGCGGAAGCACCAAAAGGCTCAACCCGAGTCCGTTGAGAATCAGGAAAACCTTATCGAGACTGACGGAGCGCCCGTTTTCGAGCCGTGAGAGCACGTCTTTGGAGACGCCCAGCATTTGCGCGGCATCGTCGATACGCAGTTCGCTCTGCGCGCGCCGGTTGCGCACGAGCAGGCCGAGCGCGGCCATGTCCGGCGCCAGCGGATTCGGACGTTTGATCGGGCGAGGCAAGGTGCGGGGCATGGCGTGGGCGTCCAGAGTGATGAAACACGCCGATCGGCGCAGCGATAATTCCGAGAATATCAGAATTATCCTCTTGGAAGCTGCATTTCCCCGATAGTTCGCAAATTTCAGGAATAAAGCGACACCGCCCGCTCATCACAGGCATTGTTCTCAATATTCAGGAATTATTCCGCGAATGGGCCCGGTTCGATTGTTATTCTGATATTCCAGGAACAACAGCAAGCCAGCGGCTCAAAGGGACTCAAGCCGCCTCAATCCGGCTTGCCCAAGGCCGCATTCCCCGACTCGATGCCCCACCGCGCCAGCGCCGCATCGTCGCTTTCACGCGCATCGACCCAGCGCGCGCCGTGCTCGGTCGCTTCCTTCTTCCAGAACGGCGCTTCGCTCTTGAGATAGTCCATCACGAACTCGCACGATGCGAAGGCGTCGCCGCGATGCTTCGAGGTCGTCGCGACCAGCACGATCTGGTCGAGCGGCGCGAGCTGGCCGACGCGATGCACGATCAGCACCTCGATGCCCGGCCAACGCTTGCGCGCCTCATCGACGATGGTCTCCAGCGCCTTTTCCGTCATGCCCGGATAGTGCTCGAGCTCCATCCCCGCGACGGCGCTGCCGTCGTTCAGGTCGCGCACGGTGCCGACGAAGCACGCCACCGCGCCAATCGACGGATTGTGGGCGCGCAATTGCGCGACTTCCGTCGTCAGGTCGAAATCCTCGGTCTGAACCCGCACGGGCATGACTGCTCTCCTTGTGGCCGTGAGGGTTTCAGCCGCCCGTGACGGGCGGGAAAAACGCGACTTCGCAGCCTTCGGTGATACGCGTACGCGGGTCGGTCATGACGTGGTTGCACGCCATGCGCAGCGAACGCCCTTCCGCCAGCGTCTCGGCCCAGACGCCGCCGCGCGCGCGCAGCCAGCCGCGCACGTCGCCGACCGTGGCAATGCCGTCGGGCAGCGTGACCGTCTCATCGGCGACGCCCAGGGCCTCGCGCACGCTCGCAAAAAATTTCAGCTGGATTTTCATCGGTTCAAGCTCAGTTCAGGCTCAGTACAGCAGTTCGGTAAAGGGAATGAAGCTCACGATTTCGCCCGCGCTGATCGCATGATTCGGCGGATTGTCGATGATGCCGTCGCCCCAGACCGTCGAGGTCAGCACCGCCGAGCTCTGGTTCGAAAACAGATCGAGACCGCCCGCCGGATTCACGCGCGCGCGCAGAAACTCGTTGCGGCGATCCGATTTGGTCTGCGTAAAGTCGGCGCGCAGCGACAGCGCGCGCGGGCTCACATGCGCAACGCCCGCGAGACGCAGCAGGAACGGGCGCACGAACAGCAGGAAGGTCACGAAGCTCGACACCGGATTGCCGGGCAGCCCGATAAAGAACGCCTCGCCCGCCTGCTCCGCCCCCTCGCCGCGGCGCACCGCGCCGAACGCGAGCGGCTTGCCCGGCTTCATGGCGATCTGCCACATGCCGATATGGCCTTCGGCCTCCACGGCCGGGCGCACGTGATCTTCCTCGCCCACCGAGACGCCGCCCGACGTGAGAATCAGATCGTGCTGCGCGGCGGCCTCGCGCAAGGTCGCGCGCGTCGCGTCGAGCTGATCGGGCACGATGCCGTAATCGGTCACGTCGCAGCCCAGATTGCGCAGCAGGCCCGTGAGCGTGAAGCGGTTCGAGTTGTAGATCGCGCCGGGCTTGAGCGGCTCGCCGGGCATCGTCAGCTCGTCGCCGGTGAAGAACACCGCCACCTTCACGCGGCGCGTGACCGTGAGCGTCGCGCAGCCGACCGAGGCCGCCAGCCCGAGCGCCGCCGGCGAAAGGCGCGTGCCCACCGGCAGGATCACCGAATCCTTCTTGATGTCCGCACCCTGGGCCGTGATCCATTCGCCGGCCTTGGGCGTGTGCAGGATCGTCACTTCGCCGTCGCCGGCTTCGGTCTGCTCCTGCATGACGACGGCATCGGCGCCCGGCGGCACGGTCGCGCCCGTAAAGATGCGCGCCGCCGTGCCCGCCGCGAGTGGCTGCGGCGCGTGACCGGCCGGAATGCGCTGCGAGACCGGCAGACGGCGGCTGCCCTGATGCAACTCGGCCGCGCGCACGGCGTAGCCGTCCATCGCGCTCGTGTTCATCGGCGGCACGTCGAGCGGCGACACCACTTCGACCGCCAGCACGCGATTGAGCGCGTCGAAGGTCGAGAGCGTTTCGGTCTGGGCGAGCGGCTGCGCGGCGGCGAGCAGGGTCGCGAGCGCATCGGCGGTCGAGATCATCGGCGGGCGCGGCGCGCTGGTGCCGGCGGGGCTACCGGAATTCGGAACTTGGGGCGTGGACATGGGCGGGATGAGTGGCGTGCTGGGCGCGGCGCAAACGCGATGCACTCCGCGCGGCGCCTTCGGCAGTGGGTCTGCCGTTATTGTAGCGGCGGGCAGGCGGCCTTGCGCCGCGTGCCCTTATGCCGTGAATTCGCCCTGAAGGCGTCTGTGCACGTCGCGAGCCGATCGCGCCCGAGACGTGCACAGCATCGTGGACGATCAGTCCTGCGTATGCGCGGTGATGTAGTCCTTCACCTGCTTCGCGTCGGCGGCCACGACTTCGAAGCGCTGCGGCAGCGCCTCCAGGCCTTCGAACGCCGCCGGACGCTCGGCTTCGCGATCGAGCGCTTCACGGATCGTCTCGCCGAACTTCACCGGCTGCGCCGTTTCCAGCACGATCATCGGCACGCCCGGTTGCAGGTGCTCGCGCGCGACCTTCACGCCGTCGGCCGTATGCGTGTCGATCATCGTCTTGTAGCGCGTGTAGACGTCGCGGATCGTCGCGATACGGTCGTCGTGGCTGCTGCGACCCGACACGAAGCCGAATTGCTGCACGCGCACAAAGTCGCCGCTCGCCGCGAGATCGAAGCCACCCTTTTCTTCCACGTCGCGGAACAGCTGCGCGACGCGCGCCGGATCGCGGCCCAGCAGGTCATAGACGAAGCGCTCGAAGTTCGAGGCCTTCGAGATGTCCATGCTCGGGCTGGTCGTGTGATACGTCTCGGCCGAGGCGCGCACGCGGTAGACGCCGGTGCGGAAGAACTCGTCGAGCACATCGTTCTCGTTGGTGGCGACCACGAGCTTCTCGATCGGCAGACCCATCATGCGCGCGATGTGGCCCGCGCAGACGTTGCCGAAATTGCCCGAGGGCACCGTGAACGAGACGCGCTCGTCGTTACTCTTCGTGGCCGCGAAATAGCCCGCGAAGTAGTAGACGACCTGCGCCACGACGCGCGCCCAGTTGATCGAGTTGACCGTGCCGATCTTGTGCGCGGCCTTGTACGCGTGATCGTTCGAGACCGCCTTGACGATGTCCTGGCAGTCATCGAACACGCCTTCCACCGCGAGGTTGAAGATGTTCGGGTCTTGCAGGCTGAACATCTGCGCGGTCTGGAACGCGCTCATCTTCTTGTGCGGCGAGAGCATGAACACGCGCACGCCCTTCTTGCCGCGCATCGCGTATTCGGCGGCGCTGCCGGTGTCGCCGGAGGTCGCGCCGAGAATGTTCAGCTGCTGGCCGGCCTTGGCGAGCGCGTACTCGAACAGGTTGCCGAGCAGCTGCATCGCCATGTCCTTGAACGCGAGCGTCGGGCCGTTCGAGAGTTCGAGCAGCGAAAGCTGCGTGCCGTTTTCCTCGCCGAGCGTGGTCAGCGGCGTGATCTTGCTCGCGTCCTCGCCGTGGCGCACGTTGCAGTACGTGGCGGCCGTGTAGGTGCGGCGCGTGAGATCACGCAGGTCGTCGGCGGGAATGTCGTCGCTGAACTTCGAGAGGATCTCGAACGCGAGGTCCGCGTACGAGAGACCGCGCCAGCGCGCGAGTTCTTCCTTGCCGATCTGCGGATACTGCGCCGGCAGATACAGGCCGCCGTCGCGCGCGAGGCCACCCAGCAGGATGTCCGAGAACGCATGATGTTCGCCGGCGCCCGCGCCGCGCGTGGATACGTAATTCATTGCCTGGTCCTTGCGTTACCTTAGTTCAGTCCTTCCATGCGCAGCTTCGTCACCGACGACTTCACGGTCGCCAGCTTTTCGATCTGCGCGATCGCCGCGTTGACGTTCTTCTCGACCGTCTCGTGCGTGATCAGGATGATGTCGGTCTCCGCCTTGCCCTGTGCGTCCACTTCCTCCGACTCCTTCTGCAGCAGCGCGTCGATCGAGATGCCGCTGTCGGCCAGGATGCGCGTGATGTCGGCCATCACGCCGGTCTGGTCGGCCACGCGCAGGCGCAGGTAGTAGCCGCTCGTGACTTCGTCGATCGGCAGGATCGGCGTGTTCGACAGGCTGTCCGGCTGGAACGCCAGATGCGGCACGCGATGCTCGGGATCGGCCGTGTGCAGGCGCGTCACATCCACGAGATCGGCCACGACCGCCGAAGCCGTCGGCTCCGCGCCCGCGCCCTTGCCGTAGTAAAGCGTGGTGCCCACGGCGTCGCCGTGCACGACCACCGCGTTCATCGCGCCTTCCACATTCGCGAGCAGGCGCTTGGCCGGGATCAGCGTCGGGTGCGTGCGCAGCTCGATGCCCTTCTCCGTGCGGCGCGCGATGCCCAGCAGCTTGATGCGATAGCCGAGTTCTTCCGCGTACTTGATGTCGATGGCGTCGAGCTTGCTGATGCCTTCCACATAAGCCTTGTCGAACTGCACCGGCACGCCGAACGCGATCGCGCTCATGATCGTGGCCTTGTGCGCGGCGTCCACGCCTTCGATGTCGAAGGTCGGGTCGGCTTCGGCGTAGCCCAGTTCCTGCGCGCCCTTCAGTGCGGTCGCGAAGTCGAGGCCGCGCTCGCGCATTTCCGAGAGGATGTAGTTGGTCGTGCCGTTGATGATGCCGGCGATGTACTGGATGCGGTTGGCCGTGAGACCTTCACGCAGCGCCTTGATGATGGGGATGCCGCCCGCCACCGCCGCTTCGAACGCGACCATCACGCCCTTGGCGCGCGCGGCCTGGAAAATTTCCGTGCCGTGCACCGCCAGCAGCGCCTTGTTGGCCGTGACCACGTGCTTGCCGTTGGCGATCGCGCGCAGCACGAGGTCCTTGGCGAGCGCGGTGCCGCCGATCATTTCGGCGATGATCGAAATCGACGGATCGTCGACGACGGCGTTGAAGTCGGTCGTCAGGTCGACGCTGCCGGCTTCGCTGCCGAGCGCCGTGGTGGCCTTGGCCGGATTGCGCACGGCGATGCGCGCGATCTCGATGCCGCGGCCCGCGCGGCGTTTGATTTCTTCCTGGTTGCGGCGCAGTACCGTGAAGGTGCCGCTGCCCACCGTGCCGAAGCCCAAGAGACCTACTTTGATCGGTTCCATGCAGCGTGTGTTCGTCTAAGTGTGTGAAAAGGAAATGCGTTTTGCGTGGCTTGCGTGGCGTTGGCGCTGAAGCTCAGGTGCCGTGACGCTGGCGATAGCCGTCGAGGAAGCGCGCGATCCGGTTGATCGAATCGGTCAGGTCGTCGACGTTCGGCAGGAACACCACGCGGAAGTGATCCGGCTGCTTCCAGTTGAAGCCCGTACCCTGCACGAGCAGCACGCGCTCCTGCAGCAGCAGATCGAGGATGAATTGCTGGTCGTCCTGGATCGGATAAAGCTTCGGGTCGAGGCGCGGGAACATGTACAGCGCCGCCTCCGGCTTCACGCAGGTCACGCCCGGAATGGCCGTGAGCATGTTGTACGCCAGTTCGCGCTGACGATACAGGCGGCCGCCCGGCTGGATCAGCTCGTTGATGCTCTGGTAGCCGCCGAGCGCCGTCTGGATCGCGTACTGGCCCGGCACGTTCGCGCACAGGCGCATCGACGCCAGAATGCCGAGGCCTTCTGTGTAGTCCTTCGAGCGGCGGCGGTTTTCGCCCGTCATGCCCGAAAGGAACATCCAGCCCGCGCGGTAACCGCACGCGCGATAGCTTTTCGAGAGGCTGTTGAGCGTGACCGTGATCACGTCTTCCGAAAGCGAGCCGAGCGCCGTGTGCGTCTTGCCGTCGTAGATGATCTTGTCGTAGACCTCGTCGGCGAAGATGATCAGGCCGTGCTCGCGCGCGATGGCGACGAGGCCTTCCAGCAGCTCGTCCGAATACAGCGCGCCCGTGGGATTGTTCGGGTTGATGACAACCAGCGCGCGCGTGTTCGGCGTGATCTTCGCGCGGATATCGTCGAGATCGGGCATCCACGCGTTCGACTCGTCGCAGATGTAATGCACGGGCGTGCCGCCCGAGAGGCTCACCGCCGCCGTCCAGAGCGGATAGTCGGGCGCGGGCAGCAGGACTTCGTCGCCGTCGTTGAGCAGCGCCTGCATGGCCATCACGATCAGCTCGGACGCGCCGTTGCCGATGTAGATGTCGTCGAGCTCGACGCCCTTGACGCCCTTTTGCTGCGCGTAATGCATGATCGCCTTGCGCGCGGCGAACACGCCCTTCGAGTCCGAATAGCCCGAGGAGCCCGGCAGGTTCAGGATCATGTCCTGGATGACCTCGTCGGGCGCATCGAAGCCGAACGGCGCCAGATTGCCGATGTTCAGCTTGATGATGCGATGGCCTTCTTCTTCGAGGCGCTTGGCATGCTCGAGCACCGGCCCGCGGATGTCGTAGCAAACGTTCTGCAGCTTGTTGGATTTGAGAATCGGTTTCACGGCGGGCTTTCGGTCTGGGAAGCGGTCTTAAGGGGCCAAAAAGAGGCTGATCGGGCAACGGGCCGGGGCACGGCGCACCGGCTAACCCGGGTATCTAGCGAAGCGGGCCGGACGGCGCACGGGCCGCGAGCCTGACGAGGCAAGGGGCGAGCGTGGCTGCGGCACAGGCCAACTCCGGCTAACCACGGGAAACGGCGGACATCTTCGGGCAACGTACCAGTCTGCAGCTTGTGGCTGCGTTCGCCCGCTGCGTTTGCCCGGCAAGGATGTCACAGGCGAATGGCGCGGATGTGGCGCACGGACTGACGGCTCGAAGCGATTCAGGCCGGACCCCGCTGGGGCGACGGCGCGCCGCAGCGGCTAAAAAGCTATAATTTAGCGGATTTTGGCCGACTTCCGCAATGCGCAAAGCGCCGCCACGGGCCGCGCCGGGCCTCGGGCAGCCGCAGCGTGCGGCGCTCGCGGGTCCGCGCCGTGCGCGCGACGGCACACGCAGTCCCGGCATGCACAGTCGGTTACGCGGCATTACGCGACGTCGCGCGGCACCCGGCGCAACACTCGACGCAACCTTCGCCGAAACCTCTCGGAATTCCGTTTTGAAACTACACCAGGACTCCAGCGGCGCCCTGAACACCGTCACCGGTTATGGCGCCGATTACGTCGACATCAATCTCGAACGCCACAACGGCAGCATCCTCGTCATGCCCGACTCGCCGGTCCAGCCCTGGCCGGTGAACGCGTTCGACGCCCTCACCCCCGAACATTTCGCGCAGCTGCTGCCGCTCAAGCCCGAGGTCGTGGTGTTCGGCAGCGGCGAGCGCCTGCGTTTTCCGCATCCGCGCCTGACTGCGCCGCTGTCCGCCCAGCGCATCGGCGTCGAGGCGATGGATTTCAAGGCCGCCTGCCGCACTTACAACATCCTGATGGCCGAGGGCCGGCGCGTGGCGCTCGCGCTGCTGATCGAGGCTTGATTCAAGCGCGATCGCGCCCCTGAACGAACCTCAGGGCGAACCCCGGGGCGAATAGCCCGCGACACTTGATCGCGCCCCGGATCAGCAGCCCGATGGCGCCGCCTTAAGCTCGCCTTCAGGTACGCTCCCCGTGCCGTAGTACACTTGCGCGCCGCGCGGGCCTGGCGCGTAGCCACGCCGCCGCCCGACCGACTGCAACGTTGACAAAAACAGGCTGGAATCCATGAACGATACGCCCTCGCGGCTGCCGCTCAACCGCAGCGCGATCCTGCTTCTGATCGTCGCTCTCGCCGTGATCTGGTTCGTGCCGCTCGGCTGGCGCCATCTGCTGCCGAGCGACGAAGGCCGCTACGCCGAAATGGCGCGCGAAATGCTCGCATCCGGCGACTGGATCACGCCGCGCTACAACGGCTACAAGTATTTCGAGAAGCCGCCGCTGCAAACCTGGATGAACGCGCTCACGTTTGCCTGGTTCGGCATCGGTGAATGGCAGGCGCGCCTCTACACGGCGCTGACCGGCTTCGCGGGCGTGCTGCTGATCGGCTTCACCGGCGCGCGCGTGTTCAACGCCGCCACCGGCTTCTTCGCCGCCGTCGTGCTCGCCTGCGCGCCGTACTGGAACCTGATGGGCCACTTCAACACGCTCGACATGGCCCTGTCGTTCTGGATGGAACTCACGCTCTGCGCGCTGCTGCTCGCCCAGCGCCCGAACCTGCCGCGCAACACCGCGCGCCTGTGGATGTGGGTCTGCTGGGGCTCGATGGCGCTCGCCGTGCTCTCGAAGGGTCTCGTCGGCCTGATCCTGCCGGGCGCCGTGCTGGTGCTCTACACGCTGGTCGCGCGCGACTGGGCGCTCTGGAAGCGCCTCTACCTCGTGAGCGGCCTGATCGTGTTCTTCGCGATCGTCGCGCCGTGGTTCGTGCTGGTGCAGGAACGCAATCCCGAGTTCTTCAACTTCTTCTTCATCGTCCAGCAGTTCCAGCGCTATCTGACGCCCGCGCAGAACCGCCCCGGCCCGTTCTATTACTTCGTGCCGGTGATGCTGGTGGGCTTCCTGCCGTGGCTGTCCGTGAGCGTGCAGAGCCTGCGCCACGCGCTGCGCACGCCGCGCCAGCCGAACGGCTTCGCCCCCGTCACGCTGATGCTGGTCTGGAGCGCGTTCATCTTCCTGTTCTTCAGCGCGTCGCATTCGAAGCTGATCTCGTACACGCTGCCGATCGCCCCGCCGCTCGCGCTCGTCATCGGCCTCTATCTGCCGCTGATGACGAAAAAGCAGTGGAACCGTCATCTGATCGGCTATGCGCTGCTGGCCGTCGCGCTGATGGCCGGTTCGTTCGTGCTCACGCGTCTTGGCGACTCGCGCAACCCCAACGCGCTCTATCGCGAATATCAGGTCTGGGTGTTCGCGGCGGCCGCCTGCGCATTCATCGCGACGATGATCGGCCTGCGTCTCGCCCGCGCGAAGAACACGCCCGAGACCGGCGCGCGCGCGCCCGCCCTGGCGCTCGGCACCGCGTGGCTGCTGCTCGCGACCATCGCCGGCACGGGCCACGATGTGTTCGGCACGCTGAGCTCCGGCGCGCCGCTCGCGCCCGCTGTGCGCGCGGCCATCGCCAAGCTGCCGCCCGACACGCCGTTCTATTCGGTCGGCGTGCTCGATCACACGCTGCCCTTCTACGTGCGCCACTCGATGACGATGGTGGAAGTCACCGACGAACTGGCCTTCGGCATCTCCGAGGAGCCGCAGAAATGGGTGCCGACCGTCGCCGACTGGGAGCAGCGCTGGAAGGCCGAACGCTATGCGCTGGCGCTCCTGCCCGCACAGCGCTACAACGAACTGGCCGCGCAGGGCTTCCCGATGCAGGTGATCGCGCGCGACGCGCGTCGCGTGGTGGTGGAAAAGCCGCAACCCTGAGCCCGTGCGGAGCGGCGGCGCGCTTGAGCGATAATGCCGGGTTGCGGGCCTGAAGGCGCGCGTCCGGCAGCCGGCTCGCGCGCCTTCAGGCCCGAGCCGCCCGGTGCGCGGCGATGGTGCGGCAAGCGCCCGGCCAATGTTGCGGCCAATGCCTGGCGAGCGGCGACGCAAAATCCGCCGCGAACCGCCAGCCGGGCCCGCCCGGCCCCGCGCCCGGTCCGCCCCCATAACCGAATTGACCATCGAGAACGATGAATCCGATTTCCCTTATCTGTATCCTGGCCGGCGTCGGCCTGAATGCCTGCGCGCAACTGTTGCTGAAAGCCGGTGTCAATGCCGTTGGACACTTCGAATTCACCCGTGCGAACATCCTGCCCATCGGCTGGAAGCTCGCCACGCAGCTGCCGATCGTCGGCGGACTCACCTGCTACGTGTTCAGCGTGGTGGTCTGGATCGTGGGCCTGTCGCGCGTCGACGTCTCGATCGCCTATCCGATGCTCTCGCTCGGCTACGTGGTCAACGCGTTCGCGGCCTGGTATCTGTTCGGCGAAGTGATGAGCGTGCAGCGCCTCATCGGCATCGGCATCATTCTGATCGGCGTGTTCGTGCTGGCGCGCAGCTAGGCCACATCGCCATTTCGAAGCAAATCGTAAGGTCCGCGGCGCATGCTTCGCCGCGCCGCCGCAGCCTCACCCACTATCTGACGTTCTGACGAGCCAAGCCCTCATGACCCAGTCATCCGCGCAGTCCTCCGTTCCGTTCCTCCCGTTCGTCAAACCCGAGATCGACGAGGAAACCATCCAGGGCGTCGTCGACGTGCTCCGCTCGGGCTGGATCACGACCGGTCCGCAGAACCAGGCCTTCGAAGCCGCGCTCTCCGAGTATTGCGGCGGCCGTCCGGTGCGCACCTTCAACTCGGGCACGGCCACGCTGGAGATCGGTCTGCGCATCGCGGGCGTCGGCCCCGGCGACGAAGTCATCACCACGCCGGCCTCGTGGGTGTCCACGAGCAACGTGATCTACGAAGTGGGCGCGACGCCCGTGTTCGCCGACATCGACCCGCTCACGCGCAACATCGACCTCGACAAGCTCGAAGCCGCCATCACGCCGCGCACCAAGGCGATCATTCCGGTGTTCCTGTCGGGCCTGCCCGTCGACATGGACCGCCTCTATGCGATCGCCCGCCAGCACAAGCTGCGCGTGATCGAGGACGCGGCCCAGGCGTTCGGCGCGAGCTGGAACGGCAAGCGCATCGGCGAACTCGGCGACATCGTCTCGTTCAGCTTCCACGCGAACAAGAACCTCACGGCGATCGAAGGCGGCGCGCTCGTGCTCAACAACGAGGACGAAGCCGAACTCGCGCGCAAATACCGCCTGCAAGGCATCACGCGCACGGGCCTCGACGGCATGGACTGCGACGTGCTCGGCGGCAAGTACAATCTGACGGACGTGGCCGCGCGCGTGGGCCTCGGCCAGCTCAAGCACATCGAGCGTTTCACGCTGCAGCGCCGCAATCTCGCGAAGGCGTATTTCGCGGGCTTCGAGGGCGGCGCCGCCGTGAAGCTGGGCATGGGCCTGCCGCACGCCGACTTCGCGAACAGCAACTGGCACATGTTCCAGATCACCCTGCCGCTCGAACAGCTCACGCTCACGCGCGCGGAATTCATGGAACAGCTCAAGGAGCGCGGGATCGGTTCGGGCGTGCACTACCCGGCCATCCATCTGTTCACGCTTTATCGCGAGCGCGGTTTCCGTGCGGGCATGTTCCCGCACGCGGAGCGGTTCGGCGAGACCACGGTCACGCTGCCCCTCTTCACGCTGATGACGGAAGCCGACGTCGCGCGCGTATGCCGCGCCGTCAACGACATCTGCACGCAGTTCGCGAAGTCAGCACAGAAGTAAGCACCGCCAGGAAGTACACGCACGGAGTGGGCGCTGTTCGGTCAATCGCGCCCCGCCGGCCCGCCGTACACTGTCGTGCAACACGGATTACCCCAACGGAAAAGACGCACACATGAGTCAAACGGAACAACGCACCTTGACGCCGGAAGCGCCGGAAGTCTCGGTCATCATTCCGGTCTACAACGAGGAGGCCGGACTGGCCGCGCTGTTCGCGCGCCTGTACCCGGCGCTCGACAAGCTCGGCACCTCGTACGAAGTCATCTTCATCAACGACGGCAGCCGCGACCGCTCCGCCGCGATGCTCGCGGAGCAGTTCCGCGCGCGTCCCGACACCACGCGCGCGATCCTGCTCAACGGCAACTACGGCCAGCACATGGCGATCCTCGCGGGCTTCGAGCAGTCGCGCGGCGAGATCGTCATCACGCTCGACGCCGACCTGCAGAATCCGCCCGAGGAAATCGGCAAGCTGGTCGAGAAGATGCGCGAAGGCTACGACTACGTGGGCACGATCCGCATGCAGCGCCAGGACAGCCTGTGGCGCCGCAAGGCTTCGCAGGCCATGAACCGGCTGCGCGAGCGCATCACGCGCATCAAGATGACGGATCAGGGCTGCATGCTGCGCGCCTACAACCGCCATATCGTCGACACGATCAACCGTTGCGGCGAAATCAACACCTTCATTCCGGCGCTCGCGTACACCTTCGCGCAGAACCCGGTCGAAGTCGACGTCGCGCACGAAGAACGCTTCGCGGGCGAGTCGAAGTACTCGCTCTACAGCCTGATCCGCCTGAACTTCGACCTCGTCACGGGCTTCTCGGTCGTGCCGCTGCAATGGCTGTCGTTCATCGGCGTGATTCTCTCGCTGGGCTCGGCGGGCCTGTTCGTGCTGCTGCTGATCCGCCGCTTCATCATCGGCGCGGAAGTGCAAGGCGTGTTCACGCTGTTCGCGATCACGTTCTTCCTGCTCGGCGTGATCATCTTCGCGCTCGGCCTGCTCGGCGAGTACATCGGCCGTATTTATCAGCAGGTGCGTGCGCGTCCGCGCTATCTGGTGCAGACGATTCTCGAAGCGCGCAACGGCCGCGAAGTGGTCGACGTGCCGCGTCAGGACATCGTGCAAGGCGTGCAGGCTTCGCTGAACCTCGGCGGCGCCGCGAACCAGAACGGCGACTCGCGTGACGCATCGCGCGACGACCAGGACGCGCGCCACGGAGCCCAGTCATGAAAGCACGCGCTGTCGTCTTCGCGTATCACAACGTGGGCGTGCGCTGCCTGCAGGTGCTGCTTGCGCGCGGCGTCGACGTGGCGCTCGTCGTCACGCACGAAGACAGCCCGACCGAGAACATCTGGTTCGGCAGCGTGAAGTCGGTGGCCGAAGAACACGGCATCGACGTCATCACGCCCGCCGATCCGAAGAGTCCCGAGCTGCGCGCCGCGATTGCCGCCGCGAAGCCCGACTTCATCTTCTCGTTCTACTACCGCCACATGCTGCCGGTGGACCTGCTCGCGCTCGCCGCGCGCGGCGCCTACAACATGCACGGCTCGCTGCTGCCGAAGTACCGCGGCCGCGTGCCGACCAACTGGGCGGTGATCAAGGGCGAAACCGAAACCGGCGCGACGCTGCACGAAATGGCCGCGAAGCCCGACGCGGGCGCGATCATCGCGCAGACGCCGGTGCCGATCCTGCCCGACGACACGGCCGCGATGGTCTTCGACAAGGTGACGGTGGCCGCCGAGCAGACGCTCTGGCGCGTGCTGCCCGCCTTGATCGCGGGCGAAGCGCCGCATCTGCCGAACGACCTCTCGCAAGGCAGCTATTTCGGCGGGCGCAAGCCCGAAGACGGCCGGCTCGACTTCTCGCAGAGCGCGCAGGACGTCTACAACCTGATCCGCGCGGTCGCGCCGCCGTACCCGGGCGCGTTCACGGACATCGGCGCGCATCGCTTCGTGATCGCGCGCGCGCGGCTCGTGCGCCCCGGCACGCAAGACGCCGAACGGGCTCGCGCCCTCGCCGGATTGCCCGCCGGCATCCACGTAAGCGATAATGCGCTTTTCGCCCTTTGCGGCGACGGCCGCGCCATCGCGATTCACGAACTGCGGCACGCACCGAATCTGGAACACGGCGGTCAAGAGACCGTCGTCACGTCCGCCGCGTTCTCCGACCTCATTTCATCTGTCCCCCGTCCATGAAAAAAGTTCTGATCCTGGGTGTCAATGGCTTCATCGGCCATCACCTCTCCAAGCGCATCCTCGAGACCACGGACTGGGAAGTGTTCGGCATGGACATGCAGACGGACCGCCTCGGCGATCTGGTCAAGCATGAGCGCATGCACTTCTTCGAAGGCGACATCACGATCAACAAGGAGTGGGTCGAGTATCACGTCAAGAAGTGCGACGTGATCCTGCCGCTGGTCGCCATCGCCACGCCGGCCACCTACGTGCAGCAGCCGCTGCGCGTGTTCGAACTCGACTTCGAGGCGAACCTGCCGATCGTGCGTTCTGCGGTCAAGTACCGCAAGCACCTCGTCTTCCCGTCGACCTCCGAGGTCTACGGCATGTGCTCGGACGAGCAGTTCGACCCGGACGCGTCGGCCCTCACCTACGGCCCGATCAACAAGCCGCGCTGGATCTACGCGTGCTCGAAGCAGCTCATGGACCGCGTGATCTGGGGCTACGGCATGGAAGGCCTGAACTTCACGCTGTTCCGTCCGTTCAACTGGATCGGCCCGGGCCTCGACTCGATCTACACGCCGAAGGAAGGTTCGTCGCGCGTCGTGACGCAGTTCCTCGGCCACATCGTGCGCGGCGAGAACATCAGCCTCGTCGACGGCGGCGCGCAAAAGCGTGCGTTCACCGACATCGACGACGGCATCGCAGCGCTGATGAAGATCATCGAGAACAAGGACGGCGTCGCCTCGGGCAAGATCTTCAACATCGGCAACCCGACCAACAACTTCTCGGTGCGCGAACTCGCGCACAAGATGCTGGCGCTCGCCGCCGAATTCCCGGAATACGCGGAAACGGCGAAGAAGGTGCAGCTCGTCGAGACCTCGTCGGGCGCGTACTACGGCGCGGGCTACCAGGACGTGCAGAACCGCGTGCCGAAGATCGACAACACGATGCAGGAACTCGGCTGGGCGCCGACGTCGACCTTCGACGAAGCGCTGCGCAAGATCTTCGAAGCGTATCGCGGCCATGTCGGCGAAGCGCGCGCGCTCGTCGAACAGCAGCAAGCGTAACGCCGGGGACTACGCCACTTGGCCCGCATCGTTCTCAAGATCGACGTCGACACGCTGCGCGGCACGCGTGAAGGCGTGCCGAATCTCGCGCGCATCTTCGACCGCTACAAGGCGCGCGCGACCTTCCTGTTCAGCCTCGGCCCGGACCATACGGGCTGGGCGCTGCGCCGCGTGTTCCGCCCGGGCTTTCTGAAGAAGGTCTCGCGCACCTCGGTGGTCGAGCATTACGGCATCAGGCAGCTGATGTACGGCGTGCTGCTGCCCGGCCCCGACATCGGCGTGGAAGCGGCGGCGCAGATGCGCGCGATTCACGAAGCCGGTTTCGAGTGCGGCATCCACACGTGGGATCACGTGTACTGGCAGGACAACGTGCGTACGCGCGACGCGCAATGGACCGCGCGTCAGATGCAGAAGAGTCACGACCGCTTCACGCGCATCTTCGGCACACCGCCCGTCACGCACGGCGCGGCAGGCTGGCAGATGAACGAGTCGGCGTTCGAGCAGATCGACGCCTGGGGCATGCAGTACGCCTCGGACGGACGCGGCCATTCGCCCTATCGTCCGGTCGTGAACGGCCGCACGCTCAACCACGTGCAGATGCCCACCACGCTGCCCACGCTCGACGAAGTGCTGGGCGTCGACGGCGTGGACACGGACACCGTGGCCGCGTGGATGCTCAAGCTCACGGAAAACAATCCGCACGATCAGGTGTTCACGCTGCACGCCGAGCTCGAAGGCCAGAAGCTCGCGCCGGTGTTCGAACAACTGCTCGCGGGCTGGCGCGCGCAGGGCCACACGTTTGCCACGATGGGCGACTACCATGCGACGCTGGACCCGGATTCGCTGCCATCGTACCCTGTCACCTGGGGCGAGATCGCGGGCCGTTCCGGCCAGCTGATCGTCCAGCCCGACTGAACCCCGCCGCCCGCGCCACCGCGCTTCCTTCGCGCACGCAGCCCATGCCGCCAGCACGGCGCCGCGAGCGGCACACACCGTCCCGGCCGACCGGCGCCCGCGCCGCCCCCGCGCCAGCCAATAAAAAAGGGAGAGCCACGTGCCTGACGTGACCATCGCTGTCGACCAACCCGTTCCCGACTTCACTGCGCCCGCCACGGGCGGCGACTTCACGCTGTCGAGCCTCAAGGGCAAGAAGGTCGTCCTCTACTTCTATCCGAAAGACAACACGCCGGGCTGCACGCGCGAAGGCATGGAGTTCCGCGACCTGTTCGCGAAGTTCAAGAAGGCCGGCGCCACCATCGTGGGCGTCTCGCGCGACAGCGTGCGTTCGCACGATAACTTCAAGGCCAAGCTCGAACTGCCGTTTACCTTGGTATCGGATGGCGATGAAGCGCTCTGCTCGCTCTTCGGCGTCATCAAAATGAAGAAAATGTATGGCAAAGAAGTGCGTGGAATCGAGCGCTCCACCTTCCTCATCGACGCCGACGGCGTGCTGCGCCGCGAGTGGCGTGGCCTCAAGGTTCCGGGCCACGTCGAGGAAGTTCTGGAGGCTGTACAAGCGCTTTGAGGCGCGTTATATTGGGCTGCAATGAGTGCCTGTCCAACCCATTTTTTGATGCATTGCAGCGGTCTCGCAACCGGTCACGCCGTGGCCGGAAATGCGCTTCCGGGGCAGCGTGTCAGCACAGCAGTCAAGCCGCTTGCCTCGTCAGTCGGGGCGGCGGCTTTTTTGTTGGCCTTTCTGTTGAAACTCACTCCCTCCACGCCGTGCCGGCGTAGCGACCCGGTGCGCGTCAACGTCAAGGAGCCGATCGAAAAACAGGCGAACCGGCATTTTCAGACCTGAGCGCGCACCCTGCGCGGTCACGGCGGCGGCCTACCCGGCTGTTCGCACGCACCGCCCGAAAGCGCACCTTACTGGGTAACCCCGCGACCACTCGACCCGAATTTTTCGAGGGACACCATGCCTTTGCCTACTCCCCCCAGCAAGCTCGGCAACCTGCTGCCGCCCGAGGAATACAAGGCGCGCGCGAAGACCTCGCGCAGCACCCGCAAAGCAGCGGGTGAAAACGACGCCGCCGACGTTGCCTCGGAACTTGCCAACGACGTCGCCGCCTATGGTGCGGCAAGCGTCGCCGAACCGATGACCGAAGCGGCGAACGCCGCGACCACGCTGCGTACCGTGCCGCTGCCTTCCGCCAGCGCCGAACTCGCCGCGCTCGAACCCGTCGCGCCGGCCCCCGCACGAAAACGCAAACAGACCGCCGCGCTGCTGCAGCCGCTCCAGGCCAATGCCACGCCGGCCGCCGAAGCGCCCGTCGCGCGCAGCGGCAAACAGCCCGCGGCCAAGGCTTCGGGCGGCACGGCTGCGCCGGCCACGCGCGGCAGCACGAAAAAACGCGTGCACCCGGAAGAAACCGTCGAAGTGCAGAAGATGTTCGTGCTCGACACCAACGTGCTGATGCACGACCCGACCTGCCTGTTCCGTTTCGAGGAGCACGACGTCTATCTGCCGATGATGACGTTGGAAGAACTCGACAACCACAAGAAAGGCATGTCGGAAGTCGCGCGCAACGCGCGTCAGGTCAGCCGCACGCTCGATCAGCTCGTGGCGAACGCGGGCACGATCTCGGAAGGCATTTCGCTCGCGCGCCTCGGCAGCCGCGAGGCGCTCGGCCGCCTGTACTTCCAGACGACGCTCACGCACATCGATCCGGTCGATGGCCTGCCCGAAGGCAAGGCCGACAACCAGATCCTCGGCGTGGTGCGCGCGCTGCAACGCGACCGGCCGGATCGCCTCGTCGTGCTGGTGTCGAAAGACATCAACATGCGGATCAAGGCGCACGCGCTCGGCCTGCCCGCTGAAGACTACTTCAACGACCAGGTTCTCGAAGACAAGGACCTGCTGTACTCGGGCATCCGCGCGCTGTCGCAGGACTTCTGGGCGAAGCACGCCAAGGGCATGGAGTCCTGGCAGGACACCAAGACCGGCACCACGTACTACCGCGTGACGGGGCCCGAGTGCGCGTCGATGCTCGTCAACGAGTTCGTCTATCTCGAGCCGCAGAACGGCGAGCCCGCGTTCCACGCGATCGTGCGCGAGCTCAACGGCAAGACGGCGCTGCTGCAAACGCTGCGTGACTACGGCCACCACAAGAACAACGTGTGGGGCATCACGGCACGCAACCGCGAGCAGAATTTCGCGCTGAACCTGCTGATGAATCCCGAGATCGACTTCGTCACGCTGCTCGGTCAGGCCGGTACCGGCAAGACGCTCGTCGCGCTCGCGGCGGGCCTCGCGCAGGTGCTCGACGACAAGCGCTACAACGAGATCATCGTGACGCGCGCGACGGTGCCGGTTGGCGAGGACATCGGCTTCCTGCCGGGCACGGAAGAGGAAAAGATGCAGCCGTGGATGGGCGCCTTCGACGACAACCTCGAAGTGCTCCAGAAGACCGACGACGCCGCCGGCGAATGGGGCCGCGCCGCGACCCAGGAGCTGATCCGCTCGCGCCTGAAGGTCAAGAGCATGAACTTCATGCGCGGCCGCACCTTCGTCGACAAGTATCTGATCATCGACGAGGCGCAGAACCTCACGCCGAAGCAGATGAAGACGCTCGTGACGCGCGCGGGCCCTGGCACGAAGATCGTGTGCCTCGGCAACATCGCGCAGATCGACACGCCGTATCTGACCGAAGGCAGCTCGGGCCTGACCTACGTGGTCGACCGCTTCAAGGGCTGGGCGCATAGCGGCCACGTGACGCTGGCGCGCGGCGAGCGTTCGCGCCTGGCCGATTACGCGTCGGACATTCTGTAAAACGCCCTGCGGCACGGGTTCCCGCCCGCGCCGCACGCTTCACGCCGTACCTGAAAGGACCGTATTCGGAACGCCGGATACGGTCCTTTTTTCTTGCGCAATGCCCGCTGGCGCGCGGATTTCGGGGCAATGCGGCGTGCCGAAGCCGCAACAGATCGCGCGCGAACTTCAAGTAATTCCTCAAGATTTCTTGCCGAAGCCCTGTGCGACGGGCTACCATCCGACCATTACCGGTTTTCCCCAATGGCGGACGCGCGTCGTTCGCCATCCGCTTTTCATGCGTCGACTCTGGCTTCCGTTGCTGATCGTGATGTTCCTTGCGGCGTGTTCGAGCGCGCCGCAGAAGGTGTCGCGCGGCAGCGGATCGAGCGGCGGCTACGCGTGGCGCACCAAGCCGCCCGGCTTCCCCAATTTCGTCGACCACAGCATCGGCCGCGAGGAAATCTCGATCCAGGCGATGGGTCTCGTCGGCATTCCCTACCGCTGGGGCGGCAATACGCCCGATAGCGGCTTCGATTGCAGCGGTCTCGTGAAATACGTGTTCGCGCGCGCCGCGTCGGTGGACCTGCCGCGCACCACGGCGGACATGAGCCAGCGCGGCGAGTCGATCGAACCCGACGAAATCGCGGCCGGCGACCTCGTGTTCTTCAACACCACCGGACGACCGCATTCGCACGTGGGCATTTACGTCGGCAACCTGCGCTTCGTGAACGCGCCGTCGACGGGCGGCACGGTGCGGCTCGACTATCTGACCAATCCGTACTGGGCGAAGCATTTCGACGGCATCCGCCGCATGGCGCCGCCCAAACGCGCGCCGAGCACGCCGTTCGATACGCCGACCTATGAAGCCGCCGCGCCCGCGCCGGTCACGCCGACCGCGAGCGTGGCGGTTGCCGCGCCTGCGGCGCGCGTGAGCGCTGCGGCGGCCGATCAGCGACGCCTGACGACCGCGCCGCCAGGCGCTTACACGAACACGGCAGCGATACCCGTGGCATCGCCGCAACCAGCCGCTGCCTCCGCCGATGCCTTCGAGCCGCCGCCCGCCGCGATGGGCGCCGCCCAAATGCAGGCGCGCGACGCGGGCGCGGTCGCCGCTGCGCCGAGCGCCAATGTGCCGGACGCCATCGACGCCGCCGCGGATGCCTTCGAGCCCCCGCCGCCGCGTGCGTCCGCCGCCGAACGCCAGGCTGCGCAGGCCGGCTCCACGGCCATCCAGCCGGTGCAGCCCATGCAAGCCGCGCAGGCGCCGGTCCAGATCATGCGCGCCTCGACTGCGGGCGCCGCATCACCCGCCCCCACGCAATCGAGCGACGATCCGATCGCGCGTTTCGCCAACGGCGCGTACTAGGCATACGCCAACGGCCGACGCGGCCCTCAGCCCGAATCGCCCTGGCCGGAAGGCCAACGTCTGCTTCCGGCGGTTCCGTGCGCCCGCCGCGTCTGCTATCGTTTTGGTACTGTTTTTGGACTTTTCCGCAGCGAGGCAGCGATGGATCTCGGACTCCGCAACAAGGTGGTTCTGGTCACGGGCGGCAGCAAGGGTATCGGGCTGGCCTGCGCCCGCGCGTTCGCCCAGGAGGGCGCGAAAGTCGCGATCGTCTCGCGCGAGCCGGCCAATCTCGCGCGCGCCCGCGAGCAGCTGGCGAGCGAAGGCCTGCACGTGCATCTCACGCGCGCCGACCTGCACGAGGCGCACAGCGCCGCCGACGTGGTCGAGGAAGTCTCCACGGCCGTCGGCCCCATCGACATCCTGATCAACAGCGCGGGCGCCGCCCGCCGCTACGACCCCGAATTGCTCGACGCCGAGGCCTTCAAGGCCACCATGGAAGCCAAGTACTTTCCGTACATCTACCCGCAGCAGGAAGTGCTGCGCCGCATGGTGGAGCGGATCAAGGCGGGCAAGACGCTGGAGCCGGGCGCGATCGTCAATATCATCGGCATGGGCGGCAAGTACGCGAGCGACATCCATATCGCGGGCGGCGCGGCCAACGCGGCGCTCATGCTCGCGACCGTCGGCCTCGCGCACTATCACGCGCGCTACGGCATCCGCATCAACGCGATCAATCCGGGCGCCACGCTCACGGAACGGCTTCAGGAAGCGGTGAAACTCGAAGCGGGCCGCGAAGGTGTCAGCGCCGAGGAAACCCTCGCACGCGGCGAGGCCAAGGTGCCACTCGGGCGCTACGCCAAACCCGAGGAAATCGCCGACGTGGCGCTCTTTCTCGCCAGCCGCCGAGCGAGCTACGTCACGGGCGCAATCGTGCCGATGGACGGCTGCACCACGCCCGTGATCTGAGGCGGCGCGGCGCGCATAAAAAAAACGGCGCCCGAAGGCGCCGTTTTGCAACACGGAGGCCGCAGCCTCTCAAGTCGGCTCTTACATCAGCCGATGGCCGATCCACCAGCCCGCCGCGGCGAGCGTGGCCGAAGCCGGAATGGTCAGCACCCAGGCCCACACGATGTTGCCTGCCACGCCCCAGCGCACGGCGCTGAGCTTTTGCGTCGCGCCCACGCCGACGATCGCGCCGGTAATGGTGTGCGTGGTGGACACGGGAATACCGAGCCACGAAGCCGTGAACAGCGTGAGCGCCCCGCCCGCTTCCGCGCAGAAACCGCCCACGGGCTTGAGCTTGGTGATCTTCTGGCCCATCGTGCGCACAATGCGCCAGCCGCCGAACAGCGTGCCGATACCCATCGACAGATAGCAGCCGCCGATCACCCAGATGGGCGGCGCATCCGAGCCGATCGCCGAGTAACCGGTCGCGATCAGCAGCATCCAGATGATGCCGATGGTCTTCTGCGCGTCGTTGCCGCCGTGGCCGAGGCTATAGAGGCCCGCCGAGACCAGCTGGAAGCGCCGGAATCGTCGGTCCACCTTGCTTGGTGGCGTGCGGAAATACAGCCACGACACCAGCAGCATGAACAACGAGCCGAGAATGAAACCGAGCAGAGGCGAAATGAAAATGAACGCCACGGTCTTCATCAGGCCGTCGAAGTTCAGCGAGTGCCAGCCCGACTTGGCGAGCGCCGCGCCCACGAGACCGCCGATCAGCGCGTGCGACGAGCTCGACGGAATGCCGTAGTACCACGTCAGCACGTTCCAGCCGATCGCGCCTATCAGCGCGCCGAACACCACGTAGTGGTCGACGATGTCGGGGTCGATGGTGCCCTTGCCCACTGTCTGCGCCACCTTCAGGTGGAAGACGAAATAGGCGATCACGTTGAACATGGCTGCGAACGCCACCGCCTGCTGCGGTTTGAGGACGCCCGTGGACACGACGGTGGCGATGGAATTCGCCGCATCGTGAAAGCCATTCATGAAGTCGAAAATGAGCGCGATGGCGACGAGGGTCGCGACCACCCATAGCGCGAGTTGTATCGAATGCATCGTGATTTGCTCAGGCGTTCTCTAGCACGATGCCTTCGATGATGTTCGCGACATCCTCGCACTTGTCGGTGATCGCCTCGAGCAATTCGTAGATTGCCTTCAGCTTGATCAGGTTCTTGACGTCGTCTTCCTCGCGGAAGAGTTTCGAGATCGCGCCGCGCAGCAGGCGGTCGGCGTCCGACTCGAGGCGGTCGATGTCTTCGCACGCCTTCAGGATATCGCGCGCCTGCTTCATGTCGGAGAGCAGCGCCACCGCTGCCTGCACGCGCTCGGCCGACGCCGTGACCACGTGCGCGAGCTCGCTCGCCTCGGCCGTCACGGCCTGCACGTCGTACAGCGAAATGGCGGTGGCGACGTCTTCCATGAGGTCGAGGCAGTCGTCCATCGTCGTGATGAGCTTGTGGATCTCGTCGCGGTCGAGCGGCGTGATGAAGGTCTTGTGCAACAGGTCGATGCACTCGTGCGTGAGCTTGTCGGCGGCCTTTTCGGCGCTCTGCACGTTCTGTTTGTGGACTTCTGCGTCCGCCAGATTGTCGATCAGGAGCTCGAGCTCACGGCCAGCGGAAACGATGCACTTCGCGTGCGCATTGAAGATTTCGAAGAACTTGCCCTCGGTGGGCATGAATCGACCGAACATTGGGATCCCGGTAATTGGTCTCGGATTGCCGTCACAAAACGGCAAGATAGCCGTCATAAAACGGCAATATTGTAACGTCAGGAGGAAAGCGCCGCACTTGTCGACGGACACGGCAGCGGCATTTGCGCCACTATTGCGCATAAGCCGCCCGCCGCGTCTTGACAGTTCAGACTGCGCTCTTACTCGCTGCCGTAGAAGGTTTGCGCGCCGGCAAAGTTGTCGAACTTCGTGTATTGACCATGGAACGTGAGCCGAACGGGACCAATCGGACCGTTACGCTGCTTGCCGATGATGATCTCGGCGGTGCCCTTGTCGGGGCTGTCCGGGTTGTACACTTCGTCGCGGTAGATGAACAGGATCACGTCCGCATCCTGTTCGATTGCGCCCGATTCGCGCAGGTCCGACATCACCGGACGCTTGTTCGGACGCTGTTCGAGGCCGCGATTGAGCTGCGAGAGCGCGATCACGGGCACGTCGAGTTCCTTGGCCAGGCTCTTGAGCGAACGCGAGATTTCCGAAATTTCGGTCGCGCGGTTTTCGCCGCTGCCCGAGCCGCTCATCAGCTGCAGATAGTCGATGATGATGAGGCCGAGCTTGCCGCACTGGCGCGACAGGCGCCGCGCGCGCGAGCGCAGTTCCATCGGGTTCAGGCCCCCGGTTTCGTCGATGAAGATCTGCGCCTCGCTCATTTTCTGCACGGCGTGCGTGAGCTTCGGCCAATCCTCGTCGGTCAGGCGGCCCGTACGCATGCGGTGCTGGTCGAGGCGCCCCACCGACCCGAGCATACGCATGATGAGCTGCGTGCCCGGCATTTCCATCGAGAACACCGCGACCGGCAGGCCGTATTCCACGGCCACGTATTCGCCGACGTTCATCGAGAACGCGGTCTTACCCATCGACGGACGGCCTGCCACGATGATCAGTTCGCCGCCGTGCATGCCCGAAGTCATGCGGTCGAGGTCCATGAAGCCCGTGGGCGTGCCCGTCACGTCGCTCGGATTGGCCGTGTGATAGAGCGTGTCGATGCGCTCCACGACCTGCGTGAGCAGCGGCCCGATTTCGAGGAAGCCCTGCGTGCCGCGCGCGCCGTCTTCGGCGATCGAGAACACCTTGGCCTCGGCCTCGTCGAGCAGCTGGCGCACTTCCTTGCCCTGCGGGTTGAAGGCGTCGGAGGAAATTTCGTCGGCGACCGACACGAGGCGGCGCAGCACCGCGCGATCGCGCACGATTTCCGCGTAGCGGCGGATGTTCGCGGCGCTCGGCGTGTTCTGCGCAAGCGCGTTGAGGTAAGCGAGACCGCCCACGTCCTCGGCCTTGCCCGAGGTGCCGAGCGATTCGAACACGGTCACCACGTCGGCGGGTCGCGCGGACGAGATCAGACGGCCGATATGCTCGAAGATCAGGCGGTGATCGTAGCGGTAGAAGTCGCTTTGCGAGAGGAAGTCGGCAATCCGGTCCCAGGCGCCGTTATCCAGCAGCAGGCCGCCGAGCACCGATTGTTCGGCTTCGATCGAATGCGGCGGGACTTTCAGCGACTCGAGTTGGGGATCTTTCGGAGCGTTCATGGAGGGCAATTATCGGACAGCGGGCGGGCGCTCACAAGCTTCAAAAAGTGCAAAAAGCGTGTGCAACAAGCGAAGGCAATGAGCGCGCAACAAAAAAGGCAGAAGCCCTGCGGCTCCTGCCTTTCTTGTTCTTTGCGACGTAGAACGGCGCGAACACGCGGCCCGTGAGGACCGCATGCGTGCTTAGGCGTGTTCGCCTTGCACCGACACCGTGATGTCGACGAGCACGTCCGTGTGCAGTGCAACTTGCACCGAATGGTCGCCAACGATCTTCAGCGGGCCTTCCGGCAGACGCACTTGCATCTTTTCCACTGCGAAGCCTTGCTTCGTGAGCGCTTCGGCGATGTCCGCGTTCGTGACCGAACCGAACAGACGGCCGTCGACGCCGGCCTTCTGGCCGATCTGAACGGTCAGGCCGCTCAGCTTTTCGCCTTCGCCTTGTGCAGCTGCCAGCTTTTCAGCGGCGGCCTTTTCGAGTTCAGCGCGGCGAACTTCGAATTCAGCGATTGCGTCCTTCGTTGCGCGGCGAGCCTTCTTGTTCGGGATCAGGAAGTTACGTGCGTAACCGTCCTTCACCTTGACGATGTCGCCGAGGTTGCCCAGGTTGACGACTTTTTCCAGAAGAATGATCTGCATTCAATTGCTCCTTGTAGCGTCGTCTTATTAGGCCTTGTGCTGGTCGGTGTACGGCATCAGCGCGAGGAAACGCGCGCGCTTGATAGCCGTGTCCAGCTGACGCTGATAGTGGGCCTTCGTACCCGTCAGACGAGCCGGCGTGATCTTGCCGTTTTCGCCGATGAAGTCCTTCAGCGTTTCGATGTCCTTGTAGTCGATCTGATCGACGCCAGCAGCCGTGAAGCGGCAGAACTTCTTGCGCTTGAAGAGCGGGTTTTGTTGTTGACGACGCTTGTCGAATTTCTTACCAGTCGGGCGGGGCATGATTAGTCCTTTCCTGTACCTTGCATTTCGGTGATGTGAAACACCAGGGTTCGCGCATTACGGTGCTTTTTCGCCAGAAAACCGGTGAAGAGCGCTTCCACGCCCATCTCGCAGCTTTCGACCAGACCGCAGGCCTTGCCGGCCGCCACCGCGGGCATCGTGAGTTCGACGAATCGGGGAATACCCGCTTCGACGACCTCCGTGCGGTGCTGCAACGTGACGCTGGCAATCGGAACGCCGGCGGGGGTATACCGCACCGGTTCGCGTTCGACGACGCTAGCCGTGAGTTGCAGCCTGTTCACGCAGTGTGCTTAAGCAAGAGAGCTCGAATCCTGATGGCTTGTGTATTAAGCCTGCGCTTCGGTCGGCTGAGCAGCCGCCTTCTTGGCTTCTTCGCGCTGCACTTCCTTCATCATCGGCGACGGGCCTGCTTCGGCCTTCTTCATCTTGACGATGAGGTGACGCAGAACAGCGTCGTTGAACTTGAACGCGTGTTCCAGTTCGTCGAGCGTGGTCTGGTCGCATTCGATGTTCATGCAGACGTAGTGAGCCTTCGCGAGTTTCTCGATCATGTAGGCCAGTTGGCGACGGCCCCAGTCTTCGATACGGTGGATCTGGCCACCGTGCGACGTGATCGTGCTCTTGTAACGCTCGATCATTGCGGGCACTTGCTCGCTTTGATCGGGGTGCACGATGAAGACGATTTCGTAATGACGCATATTCACTCCTTGTGGATTAAAGCCACCCGGGCGTCGGAACCGGTGCGGCAAGTGAGAAGCCGAAGATTGTAGCGCGATCGGGCTACGTGCGCAACCGCCATCATGCATCGGCGATCTGATTCGGGCGTGTTTTCAAGGACTTGCGCGGTTGGCGCGGTGAGTTGGACCATGCCGGACCACGCGGGAGCCGCGCGGACCACCGCAAAACGCGCCCTAGCCCCCGCTTCCGCCGCCCGCGAGCCGTGCGTCGAGCGCGGCGCGCAGGCCGACGAGCGCATCCGGCCCCGCATCGGTCACGGCCCACCACGTCATGCCGCCCGCCTGCCAATGCGCGAGCGCGTAGCCGTCGTCGCGCGGCGGCGCGGCGGCGTCCGCCTGCGGCCCGGACGTGCCCGGCGGGAACACATAGACATCGATCACGTGCTTGCGGAACCGGTACACGAGCACCGCGACGCGCTCGCGCCCCACATAGTCGAGCCGGCCGCCCACGAGCGGAAAACCCTGCGCGGCGAGATCCTCCACCGGCGGCGCATAGTCGATGCGGCCGTTGAACCACGGCTTCACCGTATGGCGGTCGGTCGAGATCACGTCGAGGTCGCGGCCCGAGATCTGCGCACGCACGTGGCTCGCCACGAGTTCGTCGACGAACGCGCCGGTTGCCGCAGGCTCACGCAGATGCAGCGCCGCGACCAGACCCAATGCGCCCAGCGCGAGCACGCCCAGCGCGGACCACGCGAAGGCCGGCGCGCGCGCGCCCGTGGCCGGCGCGCCGCCCGCTGCGCCGGATCCGCCAAATGCACCGAATCCACCGAATCCGCCGAAAGACGGCCACCGCCATCCTGCGAACCCTGCCTTTTTGCCATCCTCGGCGCGGGCGGGTTTCGTGGCGCGAGCGTCATCGTCGGCGACCATGCGCGGCGCGGGTTCCGGGTTCGGCGCGTCGAGCGGCGGCAACGCCGCCACGATGCGCGCGGCCAGATCCGGCGGCGCGCGATGGTAAGGCGCGGCGCGCGCCGTTCGCGAAATCACCTGAACGACGTCCGCCGCGTCGCGGCATGGCGCACAGCCGCTCAGATGCTCGCGCACGCGCCATTCGTCGGCGGCGGACAGTTCCCGGTCGACGCTCGCATCGAGCAGCGGGCGCGCTTCATCACAGTTCATCTGGCGCCTCCGTCGTCGGCGTGACATGAGTAGAAGCCGCGCGGGTGCCCATGAGAGGCCCCGCAACGGGCGAAGTCGACGGCTCGGGATGTCCGCCGTCGACGGCCGGCTCCTCGCGGAACCGGCCGTCTGGCCCCCGGCCGGATGGTCCCGACGCTTTGCTGCTGCCCCCGAAATCGGTCTTGCGGTCGTGCGCGGCGGCGTCGGGCTGTGGCCCGGATGTCGACGCGGATTTCGGCCCGCACTGCGCGCCCACCGACGCGCCCCGCCCTTGCTGGGCCGCCAGTATCGCCGCGAGCCGTTTGCGGCCGCGCGCGAGCCGCGACATCACCGTGCCCACCGGCACGTCGATGACCGTGGCGATCTCGCGATAGCCCATTTCCTCCAGTTCGCGCAGCACCAGCACTTCGCGATACTCGACCGGCAGACGCTGCAGCGCGTCCTGCACGCGGCGCGTGTCCTCGGCGCGGATCGCGAGCGTTTCCGGGTCGATGCTGCCGGTGTCCCAGCCGTCGGGCGGCGTGTCGTCGCGCAACTCGTCGAACGGCGCCACTTCCTCGGCGCCCGCGCGCCGACGCCACTCGTCGTACCAGACCCGCCGCACGATCGCGAGCAGCCAGGGGCGCGCCTGCTCGCCGCGAAATGTGTCGAAGAAACGGAACGCGCGCAGAAACGCTTCCTGCACGATGTCCTCGGCGTCGCCGGGATTGCGCGACAGCCAGCGCGCGAGGTTGTACGCGGCATCGAGATGCGGCAGCGCGAGCGCCTGAAAACGCCCGCTGCGCGCCGCCATTTCCTGGCTGCTGCGCTGCGCCTCGTCGTGCTGCCCGTTCGCGGTTTCGCCCACCTCGTCCCCTCGTGCGCCACGCTCATCGTCTTGCCCGCACTGCGGCCATGTGTCGGCCGTGCGCTTCGACCACAACTAGCCACAACTAGCCACAACCCGCCACACCTCGACTGCACCGTGTCCGCAGGTTCATTCCGCCGGCCGCGACACCTCCGCCTCACATCCGCATTACCGGCTCCACAGGCAGTTTATTCCCGCGAATCGGCCGCGAAATCAAAAATAAATCGGGAATGGAAGCGGGCTGAAACCGGTAAGACAGTCACGCGCAAACGCAATTGCCCTGCAGCCCGACAACCCCGCGCGCGTCCATCCACGAGGAGACCGTCATGCCGACCACCCCCGCGCCGCTCTCGCGGCGTCATTTCCTGAAGCTGGCCGCGCTCGGCGGCGGCGCCGTGTTCGCCTCGGCCCTGCCCGGCTGGGCCGCGGGCCAGGCGGCCGGCCACGCCGACTTCTTCTTCGTCCAGCTCTCCGACGCCCATTGGGGCTTCGAAGGCCCGGCCATCAACCCGGACGCGAAAGGCACGCTGCCCAAGGCCATCGCCGCCGTCAACGCGCTGCCCGCCACGCCCGATTTCGTCGTCTTCACGGGCGACCTCACGCACACCACCGACGACCCCGCCGTGCGCCGCGCGCGCATGCGCGAGTTCCAGCAGATCGTCGCGGGCCTGCGCGTGAAGCCGCTCTATCTGATGCCCGGCGAGCACGATGCGAGTCTCGACAACGGCGAGGCGTTTCGCGAGATCTTCGGCGCGACGCACTACACCTTCGACCATCGCGGCGTGCATTTCATCGTGCTCGATAACGTCTCGGACCCGGCGGGCCGCATCGGCGACGCGCAACTCGCCTGGCTCGCCGACGATCTCGGCCGCCAGCGCGAGGACGCGCGCATCGTCGTCTTCACGCATCGGCCGCTGTTCGATCTCGCGCCGCAATGGGACTGGGCCACGCGCGACGGCGCGCAGGCCATCGCGCTGTTGCAGAAGCACGCGAATGTCACGGTGTTCTACGGCCACATTCATCAGGAGAACCACACGATGACGGGCTCGGTCTCGCATCACGCCGCGCGCTCGCTGATGTTCGCGCTGCCCGCGCCGATGTCGCAGCCCAAGCGTCTGCCGGTGCCGTGGGACGCGGCCGCGCCGTACAAGGGACTCGGCTGGCGCAGCGTCGACGTGAATGGCGCGCCGGGCGCCTTTGCGCTCACCGAGGTGCCGATCCGCCAGATCGGCTGAACGCCCCGACATCGCACCACATCGCACGACATCGCACGAAAGCGAACGAAACCAGGAGACCACCATGCTGAAACTTCATCGTTTGCGCGCGCGCGAGCCGCGCCTTGCGCGCCGCCGCTGGCTCGCGCTCGCCGCCGCGACTGTGGGCGCCACGGCACTGCTGCGTGTGGACGCGCAGGCCGCGCCGCGCGTCATCCAGGTTCACGCGCGCCGCTTCGTGTTCACGCCCGATCACATCGCGCTCGCGCCGCACGAGAGCGTGGTGTTCGAACTCACGTCGCAGGACACGACGATGGGCTTTTCGATTCCGCAGTACGGCGTGCGCGCCGACGTGCCGCCCGGCAGCGTCGTCAAACTCGCGGCCACGGCGGGCGACGCGGGCACCGTGCAGTTTCTCTGCGACATCTTCTGCGGCTCGGGCCACGAGACGATGAACGGCGTGATCGTGGTGGGCTGAAAGAGCGGCCGGTGCGACGCAGCCGCTTAAAAGTCCTCGGTCCAGTAACCGGGCCGCGAATACACCGCCTTCAGATAGTCGATGAAATAGCGCACCTTGGCCGGCACATAGCGCTGCTGCGGATACACGGCGAGGATGTCGTAATCGGGCAGCGCGTAGTCGTCGAGCACGGTCTCCAGTTCGCCGCGCGCGAGCTGGGCGTCGATCTCCCACGTGGAGCGCCAGCCGAGCCCGAGCCCTTCCGTGACCCAGCGGTGCAGCAGCTCGCCGTCGTTGCAGTCGAGATTGCCGCCCACACGCACGGTCGCGAGCTTGCCGTTGCGGCGGAAATACCAGCCGCGGTTTTGCCCGCCTTGCAGGTTGAACGCGAGGCAATTGTGGCCCGGCAGATCTTCGAGCGCCTTCGGCCGGCCGTGCTTGCGGAAATATTCGGGCGTGCCGCACACCACGCGCCGGTTCGAGGCCAGCTTCACGGCGACGAAATTCGGATCGACCGAGCCGCCGATGCGGATCGACAGGTCGTAACCCTCGCGCACCAGATCGACCACGCGGTCGGTCAGGTTGAACGAGACCTGCAACTCCGGTTTGTCGGCGAGAAAAGCGGGCGCGAGCGGTGCGACGTGCTTGCGCCCGAACGCGGCAGGCGCCGAAACGATCAGATGCCCGTTCACCACGCGCCGCCCCGCCGACAACTCGTTTTCCGCCTGCTCCCATTCCGCCAGCAGCCCGCGGCAGCGCTCCAGGAACGCGGCGCCCTCTTCGCTGACCACGAGCCGCCGCGTCGAGCGGTACATGAGCTTCACGCCGAGGCGCTTTTCGAGCGCGTCGATCCGGCGTCCGAGAATCACGGGCGACACGCCCTCCTCCAGCGCCGCCGCCGCGAGGCTGCCCGCCTCCGCGACGCGCACGAAAGTCTCGATCTGCTTGAAGCGGTCCATCGCCTGTCTCCTCGTTGTGTCTGCGCCGCCTGTCCACTCCCGATTCATTCCATACTTTTTGTATCGGAATAAGCGACCCGGACTGATCTTATCAAACCTTTCCTGCGAGCCTACAGTGATCCTCAAGCGCAGTATTCATCGGCCTGTTCAGGTCATCGCAACATTGAGGAGACATTTCATGGCCAAAATGAGAGCCGTCGACGCCGCCGTGCTGGTGCTCGAAAAAGAAGGCATCGACACCGCTTTCGGCGTGCCGGGCGCCGCCATCAATCCGTTCTATTCGGCGCTCAAGAAAGCCGGCGGCATCACGCACGTGCTGGCGCGCCACGTCGAGGGCGCCTCGCACATGGCCGAAGGCTACACGCGCGCCGCGCCGGGCAACATCGGCGTGTGCATCGGCACCTCGGGTCCGGCGGGCACCGACATGATCACGGGCCTCTACTCCGCCCAGGCCGACTCGATTCCGATCCTCGCGATCACGGGTCAGGCGCCGCGCGCGCGTCTGTACAAGGAAGACTTCCAGGCCGTCGACATCGAGTCGATCGCCAAGCCCGTCACCAAGTGGGCGGTGACCGTGCGCGAGCCGGCGCTGGTGCCGCGCGTGTTCCAGCAGGCCTTCCATCTGATGCGATCGGGCCGTCCGGGTCCGGTGCTGGTCGATCTGCCGATCGACGTGCAGCTCGCCGAAATCGAATTCGACATCGACCTGTACGAGCCGCTGCCGGTCTACAAGCCGAAGGCGTCGCGCAAGCAGATCGAAGCCGCGCTCGAACTGCTCAACGCGAGCGAGAAACCGCTGATCGTCTCGGGCGGCGGCGTGCTCAACGCGGCGGCCGAAGACCTGCTCGTGCAGTTCGCGGAAACCGTGGGCGTGCCTGTGATTCCGACGCTGATGTCGTGGGGCGCCATCGCCGACGACCATCCGCTGATGGCAGGCATGGTCGGCCTGCAAACCTCGCATCGCTACGGCAACGCGACGATGCTCGCCTCCGACTTCGTGCTCGGCATCGGCAACCGCTGGGCCAACCGTCATACGGGCAGCGTCGAGGTCTACACGAAGGGCCGCAAGTTCGTGCACGTCGACATCGAACCGACGCAGATCGGCCGCGTGTTCGGCCCGGATCTCGGCATCGTCTCGGACGCGAAGGCCGCGCTCGAACTGTTCGTCGAAGTCGCCAAGGAATGGAAGGCCGCGGGCAAGCTCAAGGACCGCAGCGCATGGGTGGCCGACTGCCAGCAGCGCAAGGCCACGATGCATCGCAAGACGCACTTCGACAACGCGCCGATCAAGCCGCAGCGCGTCTACGAGGAAATGAACAAGGCGTTCGGCCGCGATACCTGCTACGTGAGCACGATCGGTCTCTCGCAGATCGCGGGCGCGCAGTTCCTGCACGTCTACAAGGCGCGCAACTGGATCAACTGCGGCCAGGCGGGCCCGCTCGGCTGGACGATTCCGGCGGCGCTGGGCGTGCGCGCGGCCGATCCGACGCGCCCCATCGTGGCGCTCTCGGGCGACTACGACTTCCAGTTCATGATCGAGGAACTGGCCGTGGGCGCGCAGTTCAAGCTGCCCTACGTGCACGTGCTGGTGAACAACTCGTATCTGGGCCTGATCCGCCAGGCGCAGCGCCAGTTCGACATGGACTTCTGCGTGCAGCTTGCGTTCGAGAACATCAACGCGCCGGAAGTGAACGGCTATGGCGTCGATCACAAGACCGTGGTCGAAGGCCTCGGCTGCAAGGCGCTGCGCGTGTTCAAGCCCGAGGAGATCGCTCCGGCGCTCAAGCAGGCGCAATCGATGGCCGCGGAGTTCAGCGTGCCGGTGGTCGTCGAAGTGATTCTCGAACGCGTGACCAATATTGCAATGGGCACCGAGATCGACGCGATCAACGAGTTCGAGGAACTCGCCGAGAAGCCGGAGCACGCGCCGACGGCAGTTGCTCTGCAATCCTGATGAATGGACGTTTGATTTTCGCTGCGCTTCCTTAGTGCTGACGTAGTGCTTCCACCCGCTTTTCGCGCTCAGCCCTGATGCGCGAAAAGCGGACGCTCCCACCCTGACCGACCCGCGAGACACACATGCCGAAATTCGCCGCGAACCTCACCATGCTGTTCAACGAAGTGCCGTTTCTCGACCGCTTTGCCGCGGCCGCCGAGGCGGGCTTCGACGCCGTGGAATTCCTGTTTCCGTATCCGTACAAGGCCGCCGAACTGGCCGAACGCCTGAACGAGCACGATCTCAAGCTCGTGCTGCACAACCTGCCGGCCGGCAACTGGGAAGCCGGTGAACGCGGCATCGCCTGCCTGCCCGATCGCAAGGGCGAATTCAAGGAAGGCGTAGGACGCGCGATCGAATACGCGAAGGCGCTGCGCGTGCCGCAACTGAATTGCCTCGTCGGCATTCCGACGGCGGGCATCGACCGCGACACCGCGCTCGCGACCATCGTCGAGAACCTGCGCTACGCAGCGGGCGAACTCAAGCGCGAAGGCATCCGTCTGCTGGTCGAGCCGTGCAACAGCTACGACATTCCGGGCTTCGCGCTGAACCGCTCGGCCGAAGGCCTGGACGTGATCGAGCAAGTCGGCTCGGACAATCTGTTCCTGCAATACGACATCTATCACATGCAGCGCATGGAAGGCGAACTCGCCGCGACCATCAAGAAGCAGTTCGCGAAGATCGCCCACATCCAGCTCGCCGACAACCCGGGCCGCAACGAGCCGGGCACGGGCGAGATCCACTATCCGTTCCTGTTCGATCTGCTCGATACGCTCGGCTACGAGGGCTACGTCGGTTGCGAATACAAGCCGAAAGCGGCCACCGTCGACGGTCTCGGCTGGCTGCGCAGCGCGCAGCAACGCGCCGCCGAACTGGCCTGATTTCGCCCGATTGCGCCTGATCTCGCACCGCACATACATCGACACATCGAACCGCATTCGACTCAACTGGAGACAACACAGATGGCAAAGATTGGTTTTATCGGCCTCGGCATCATGGGCGCGCACATGGCGCGCAACCTTCTGAAGGGCGGCCACACGCTCGCCGTCAACGGCAAGTATCCGGTGCCCGACGATCTGCGCACGCAGACGACCGTGGTCGCCGACTCGACCGCCGTCGCGCAGGTTTCGGACGTGATCATCGTGATGGTGCCGGACACGCCCGACGTGCAGAACGTGCTGTTCGCCGACGACGGCGTGGCCAAGGGTCTCTCGGCCGGCAAGCTCGTGATCGACATGAGCTCGATCTCGCCGCTCGAAACGCAGCAGTTCGCGAAGCAGATCAACGCGCTCGGCTGCGATTATCTCGACGCGCCGGTCTCGGGCGGCGAAGTCGGCGCGCGCGACGCCACGCTGTCGATCATGGTCGGCGGCCCGGAGAAGGCCTTCAACCAGGCCAAGCCGCTGTTCGAGATCATGGGCAAGAACATCTCGCTCGTCGGCGACAACGGCGCGGGCCAGACGACCAAGGTCGCGAACCAGATCATCGTCGCGCTGAACATCGAGGCCGTGGCCGAGGCGCTGCTGTTCGCCGCGCGTTCGGGCGCCGATCCCGAGCGCGTGCGCAAGGCGCTGATGGGCGGTTTCGCGTCGTCGCGCATTCTCGAAGTGCATGGCGAGCGCATGACGAAGCGCACGTTCAACCCGGGCTTCCGCATCGAGCTGCACCAGAAGGATCTGAACCTCGCGATCGACGGCGCGCGTAAGCTGGGCATCGCGCTGCCGCACACGGCGAGCGCGCAGCAACTGTTCAGCGTGTGCGCGGCAAACGGCGGCAAGGCCTGGGATCACTCGGCGATGATCCGTGCGCTCGAAATCATGGCGAACTTCGAAATCGCGCAGGCACCGGAAGCGCAGGCGAAGGCGGCCTGAGCGACGCGTGACGGCACAGGTTCCGCAACAGGGGAACGATGAAGTCGACGTGAACCGGCAGGCGATGCGTGCGGAGCCTACGTGCGCATCGCCCGTCGAACAAAAAAGAACGAGCAAGAACGATAAGAAACACCTGCGGAAGCACGCATACGCATTCAGGCTGGCGCGAAAGACACGACAACGTCAACGCGATAACGTCGAAACGACATCATCGACGCAACAACATCGCGCGCGACAGCCATCGGTGGGGCGCTTCGTGGCGGCGGCAACCGCTGCGAGGCAAATCGGGGCCGCTCTGGGCTGAGGGCGGCCAGTGGGGTCCGAAAGCGGCACTCGGCGACGACGGGGAAGCCTTGGTCGGTCAGACGTCGTCACCGGGTGTCCGCCTGTCGGATGGCCGCGCCCTGCCCTTGCACGCGGCCCTCGCCCCTGCGCGCGCGCAACGCCCGCGCCGCGTTTCACAATCTTTTACCTCCTCGCGCTGGACGCTTTCGCATCCGCGTTTCTAGAATCGTGCTTTCATTCGTGTGTCACGCCGGCAGCGCAAGGTGAACGCGCAGGTCAACGCGCAACTGGCTGCGTGGTCACTCAATCAACCCCCAGCACGTGAGGAGTCTGATCGATGGGCATTATCAATTTCATCAAGGAAGCCGGCGAAAAACTGTTCGGCTCGGCCTCCGCGCCGGCGCAAGCCGCCGAACCCGCCGCCGCACCGGCAGCGAATCTCGCGGACCTGAACCAGAAGGCCGGCGACGCGATCGCGGCCTATATCCGCTCGCAGGGCCTCGACGCCGACAATCTCGGCGTGACCTACGACGGCGTCTCGCACACCGTGACCGTCACGGGCAACGCCGCCGATCAGCCCACCAAGGAAAAGATCCTCGTGGCCGCGGGCAACGTGCAGAACGTCGACAAGGTCGACGACCAGTTGACCGTCACGAATCCCGCGCCCGAAGCGCAGCATCACACGGTGGTCTCGGGCGACAACCTCTGGAAGATCGCCGAAAAGTACTACGGCAGCGGCGCGAAGAACGACGTCATCTTCCAGGCGAACACGCCGATGCTCACGAGCCCGGACAAGATCTATCCGGGTCAGGTGCTCGTGATTCCGCCGCTGCAATAAGCCACGCGGCTGAAAAAGAAACGGGCCTTGCGGAGCGATCCGCAAGGCCCGTTTTTCATGGTGCGCGAGTCAGCGCAGCGCCGCCATCCGCTGTGATCAATACGTATCGAACACGCGCTGCAAGGCATCCTTCTGCGTGTCGCCCGCCGCGAGCGCGAGCATCAGCAGCACACGCGCTTTGTACGGGCTCAGCGTGCCCGCCGAAACGAAGCCGAGCGCGTCGTCCTTCGCCGCGCCGTTGTGCATCACGTGCCCCGAGCCCACGCGCGACGCGCGCACCACGGCCACGCCTTGCGCCGCCGCATCGGCGAGCGCCTGCTGGAGCGTCGCGTGAATCGAGCCGTTGCCCGTGCCCGCCACGACGATGCCGCGCACACCCGCGCTCACGAGCGCGTCCACGGCGATGCGCGACACGCCCGCATAGCTCGTGACGATTTCGACCTGCGGCCACTGCGCGGCTGTTTCGTCGACAACCGCGAACGGCGTATCGAGCGTATGCGGACGCAACGCGCGGCGCTGGAAGTCCACACGACCGTCCTGCACCCAGCCTAGCGCGCCGATCTCGGGCGACTGGAACGCATCGACCGCATAGGTGCTGATCTTCGCGACATCGCGCGCGCAATGCATGCGGTTGTTGAACGCGACGAGCACGCCCTGACCGCTCGCCTGGCCGCTCGCGGCGACCGTCACGGCGTTGAGCAGATTGAGCGGACCGTCCGCCGAGAGCGCGGACGCAGGCCGCATCGCCGCCGTGAGAATCACCGGCTTGGCGTTTTTCACGGTCAGATGCAGCAGATACGCGGTTTCTTCGAGCGTGTCGGTGCCGTGCGTGATCACCACGCCGTCGATGTCGTCGCTGGCGAGCAAGGCGTTCACGCGCTGCGCGAGCGTGGCCCAGAGCGCGAAGGACATGTCCTTGCTGTCGACGCTTGCGACCTGCTCGGCATGGATCTGCGCGACGGCGTCGAGGCCCGGCACGGCGGCCAGCAGCTGCGCGACGCCGATCACGCCGGCCTGATAGCCCGCCGTGTTGGCCGCGTCGGGCGCGGAGCCGGCGATGGTGCCGCCCGTGGCGAGCACCGCGATGCGCGGCAGCGCCGAAGCGCCGGCCGCGTTCTGGGAGGAAGAGGAGGTAGTCATGGCGGCGATTTTAAGCGATCCGCCCGGCGCCGCCATCGGGTCCAATAGCCGGGTCCAATAGCCGGACCCAATACCCGGACTTCGCGCACGCCCGTTCATGATCGGCGAACGCGCGCGATTCCGATCCTCAGACCACTTCGCGCAACTGGCTCGCGATCTGCTGCTCGGTCAGTTGCGGCGCGAACATCTCGATCAGCCTGTACGCGTACTGACGCAGGAACGCGCCCTTGCGCAGACCCACGCGCGTCGTGCTCGCCTCGAACAGATGCTGCGTGTCGAGCGCCACGAGTTCGCTGTCGCGCTTCGGGTCGTAGGCCATCGCCGCCACCACGCCCACGCCCATGCCGAGTTCGACATAGGTCTTGATCACGTCCGCGTCGATGGCGGTCAGCACCACGTCGGGCACCACGCCCGCTTTCGCGAACGCCTGGTCGATGTGCGAGCGGCCCGTGAAGTCCTGGTCATAGGTGATGATCGGATATTCGGAGACGTCTTCGAGCGTGAGATTCTCGCGGCCCACGAGCGGGTGCGTCTTCGGCACGACCACCACGTGATGCCACGAATAGCACGGGAACGTCACGATATCGGGGAAGCGATCGAGCGCCTCGGTCGAGATGCCGATATCGGCCTCGCCGTTGATGATCATCTGCGCGATCTGCTGCGGATTGCCCTGACGCAGCGCCAGATGCACCTTCGGAAACACTTCGCGGAACTGGTGCACGACCTTCGGCAGCGCATAGCGCGCCTGCGTGTGGGTCGTCGCCACGACGAGGTGGCCGCTGTCCTGATCGGCGAACTGGCGCGCCACGCGGCGCAGGTTCTCCGCGTCGAGCAGCATGCGCTCGATCAGCTGATGCACGGCCTTGCCCGGCTCCGTGAGACCGGTGAGGCGCTTGCCGCGTCGAATGAAGATGTCGACGCCCAGCTCGTCCTCCAGATCCTTGATCTGCTTCGAGACGCCCGACTGCGACGTGTAGAGCACGTTCGCCACTTCGGTCAGGTTCATGTTCTGCCGCACGGCCTCGCGCACGAAACGCAACTGCTGAAAATTCATGTTCTTCTCTCCGACTGCCGACCGTTTATTGACGTTTTTTAGTGTAGTGGATGCGCGGCACGCCGCGCATCGTTGCGCCGATTATGCTGATTCAGCTTATTGCGCCGCTCATTGCGCCGGGAATACGCGCAAACCGCGCGGTACCGCCGTCACGCCGTCGCCGACCGAAAGATCGAGCGCGCGCCAGGCCTCGCGGTCGAGTTGCGCTTCGAGCGCGCCGCCCGTGCGGCTTTCAAGCTCCACGCGCACCGACCCGCCCAGCGTCACCACGCGCCGCACGTCGACGACGATGCCGTCGCGATGCTGCGCCGCGTCGCGATGCAGCACCAGATCGTGCGGACGCACATAGGCGAGCGCCGGACCTTCGAAGCCCGCCTGCACCGAGATCGGCTGCGCCGCGCCATCGGCGACGAAACCGCTTGCGTTCACGCTGCCGCGCAGACGGTTCGCCGCGCCGAGGAACTCGTAGACGAAGGCCGTCTGCGGATGATCGTAGACGTCCTGCGGGCTGCCCACCTGCTCCACGTGACCGTGATTCATCACGACGATGCGATCGGCCACTTCGAGCGCCTCTTCCTGATCGTGCGTGACGAAGATGGTCGAGATATGCAGATCGTCGTGCAGACGGCGCAGCCATCCGCGCAGTTCCTTGCGCACCTTCGCATCGAGCGCGCCGAACGGCTCGTCGAGCAGCAGCACCTTCGGCTCCACGGCGAGCGCGCGCGCCAGCGCGATACGCTGACGCTGGCCGCCCGACAGCTCGGACGGATAGCGCTGCGCGAGCCAGTCGAGCTGCACGAGCTTGAGCAGTTCATGCACCTTCTCGCGAATCACGGCTTCCGACGGACGCTCGTTGCGCGGCTTCACGCGCAGGCCGAACGCCACGTTCTCGAACACCGTCATGTGACGGAACAGCGCGTAATGCTGGAACACGAAGCCCACCTGACGCTCGCGCGCGCCCACCTCGCCCACGTCCTGGCCTTGCAGCACGACCTGACCTTCATCGGCGTATTCGAGGCCCGCGATCACGCGCAGCAGCGTGGTCTTGCCGCAGCCCGACGGTCCGAGCAAGGCGACCAGTTCGCCGGCCGGAAAGTCGAGCGAGACGTTATCGAGTGCGGTGAAGTCGCCGAAGCGCTTGTGCAGATTGCTGACGGTGATGCCCATGATTACAGCTCCTGTTGCAGCGATTGACGCGCGGCGCCGGTGCGGGGCGCGGGTTGCGAATGCGTATGAGTGGCCGTCGATGCGGGCGGCGGACCGGCGAAGGCCGGCACGTCGTCGTCGCGCAGTTCGGCGGACATATGGCGTTCCGCGAGCAGCTTGAGGCCCAGCGTCACGAGCGCAAGCAGCGCGAGCAGCGACGCCACGGCAAAGGCCGCCGCGAAGTTGTATTCGTTGTAGAGAATCTCGACGTGCAGCGGCATCGTGTCGGTCTGGCCGCGAATGTGGCCCGAGACCACCGAGACCGCGCCGAACTCGCCCATCGCGCGCGCGTTACAGAGAATCACGCCGTACAGCAGGCCCCAGCGGATATTCGGCAGCGTCACGCGGCGGAACATCTGCCAGCCCGACGCGCCCAGCACGTGCGCGGCTTCTTCTTCGTCGGTGCCTTGCGCCTGCATCAGCGGAATCAGCTCGCGCGCGACGAACGGGAACGTCACGAAAATCGTCGCGAGCACGATGCCCGGCACCGCGAAGATGATCTGCACGTTATGGTCTTCGAGCCACGGACCGAACCAGCCTTGCGCGCCGAACATCAGCACGTAGACGAGACCCGAGATCACCGGCGAGACCGAGAACGGCAAGTCGATCAGCGTGGTCAGCAGCGCCTTGCCGCGAAAATCGAACTTCGCGATCGCCCACGACGCGGCGAGACCGAAGCCCAGATTGAGCGGCACCGCGATCGCGGCCGTGATCAGCGTGAGCTTGATGGCGGCGAGCGCGTCGGGATCGGCGAGCGATTCGAAATAGAAGCCGATGCCCTTCGAGAGCGCCTGCCAGAACACCGCGACGAGCGGCACCACAAGGAACAGTGCGAGAAAGGCCAGCGCGATGCCCGTGAGCAGCCAGCGCACCCACGGCGCTTCGGTCACGGGGTTCGGACGGCCTGCCGGAATACGGCGTGCATTCGTGCTCATTGCGCACCTCCGGCGACGGCTTGCGTAGTCTGCGTGGTGGCAGTGGCATTCGGCGCACGCGGCGCGCCGCCACCGCGGCTCGTGCGGCGTTGCAGGTACCACTGCAACGTATTGATCAGCAGCAGCATCACGAACGACACGCAGAGCATCACCACGGCCAGCGCCGTCGCGCCTGCGTAGTCGTATTGCTCGAGCTTCGTGATGATCAGCAGCGAGGTGATTTCCGACTTCATCGGCACGTTGCCCGCGATGAAGATGACCGAACCGTACTCGCCCAGCGCGCGCGCGAACGACAGCGCGAAACCGGTCAGCAGCGCGGGAAACGCAGCGGGCAGCACGACGCGGCGGAACGTCAGCCAGCGCGACGCGCCGAGGCACGCGGCCGCCTCTTCCTGCTCGCGCTCGAACTCTTCGAGCACGGGCTGCACCGTGCGCACCACGAAGGGCAAGCCGATAAAGGTCAGCGCGACCAGCACGCCGAGCGGCGTGAACGCGATCTTGAGGCCGAGCGGCTGAAGATATTGACCGATCCAGCCGTTGCCCGCGTACACGGCCGCGAGCGAAATGCCCGCCACGGAAGTCGGCAGCGCGAACGGCAGATCGACGAGCGCATCGATCACGCGCTTGAACGGGAACGTGTAGCGCACCAGCACCCACGCGAGCAGAAAGCCGAACACCGCGTTGATGAGCGCGCCGCCGAGCGCGGCGGTAAACGTCAGGCGGTACGACGCGATCACGCGCGGCGACCACACGGCGCGCACGAACTGCGCCCAGTCGAGCGTGGCGGTCTTCAGAAAGGTGGCGGCGAGCGGGATCAGCACCACGAGGCTCAGATAAGCCACGGTGATGCCGAGCGTCACGCCGAATCCCGGCAGCGCGCCTGGCTTGCGTAATCGGAACGTCGTCATGCTGTATCTCTTCACATGGGTTGCGCGTTGTCTTGCGCCGAAAGGCGCGCCTCGTTGGGCGCGCCTTGTTTTTATCGTTACGTCGGTGCTGCTGTTACTTAACTGCGGCTTCGCTTATTGCGGCTGGTAGATCGAGTCGAACACGCCGCCATCCGCGAAATGCGTCTTCTGCGCATTGGTCCAGCCGCCGAAGGTGTCGTCCACCGTGTAGAGCTTGAGCTTCGGGAACTTCGCCGTGAGCGCCGCCGGCACCTTGTCCGAACGCGGACGGTAGAAGTTCTTCGCGGCGATTTCCTGGCCTTCCTCGCTATAGAGGAACTGCAGATACGCCTCGGCCTGCTTGCGCGTGCCCTTCTTGTCCACGACCTTGTCGACCACGGCGACAGGCGGCTCGGCCAGAATGCTCACCGACGGCACCACGATCTCGAACTTGTCCGGACCGAATTCCTTGAGCGACAGGAAGGCCTCGTTTTCCCAGGCGATCAGCACGTCGCCGATGCCGCGCTGCACGAAGCTCGTGGTCGCGCCGCGCGCGCCCGAATCGAGCACGCCCGCATTCTTGTAAAGCTTCGTCACGAACTCCTTGGCCTTCTGGTCGTTGCCGCCCGGCTGATGTTCGGCGTAGGCCCAGGCCGCGAGGTAGTTCCAGCGCGCGCCGCCCGAGGTCTTCGGATTCGGCGTGACGATCGACACGCCCGGCTTCGTCAGGTCATCCCAGTCCTTGATGTGCTTGGGATTGCCCTTGCGCACCAGAAACACGATGGTCGAGGTGTACGGCGAGGCGTTGTCGGGCAGGCGCTTTTGCCAGTCCTTCGCGACGATGCCCTTGTTGGCGAGCGCGTCGATGTCCCAGGCCAGCGCCAGCGTCACGACGTCGGCTTGCAGACCGTCGAGCACCGAGCGCGCCTGCGCGCCCGAGCCGCCGTGCGACTGCTTGATGGTGAGCGTCTCGCCCGTCTTGCCCTTCCACTGCTTGATGAAGGCTTCGTTGATCTCCTGATACAGCTCGCGCGTCGGATCGTAGGAAACGTTCAGCAGCGACGTATCTGCGTGCGCAGCCGGCGCCATCGCCACCATGCCGACGAGCGGTGCAACGCCGATGACCAGTTTTGCCGCCAGCGTTGTCAGCCAGCCTGCGCGCCCCGTATTGCCTTGATTCATCCACTTTCTCCGTTTTGTCGTGTGGTGCTGCGATCGATGGAGGCCAGTCTAGCGATCCGCTTACATTATTAAAAATGATGTTTTTTCATTCTTTAATACGCAAAAGTGGTAAGGGCGGAGGAATCGGACGTTGGAGCACGTTTTCGTCCGTCGGATCGCCCGGAAACGCTGCTGTGGCGGCACCCAAACGACAAAGTTCAAGTAACACTTGAAAAGCGGCGAATACTGTATAAAAATACAGTTACCTGTTCAAACATACAGTGTCGACATGACCAAACTCACCGCACGACAGCAGCAGGTTTTCGATCTGATCCGCCGCGCGATCGAGCGCACCGGCTTTCCGCCCACGCGCGCCGAGATTGCCGCCGAACTGGGCTTCAGCTCGGCCAACTCGGCGGAAGAACATCTGCGCGCGCTGGCGCGCAAGGGTGTGATCGAGCTGGCGGCGGGCGCCTCGCGTGGCATCCGTCTGATGCCCGGCCCCGACGACCTGCCGCACCAGTTCACGCTGCCGCACGCCAGCATCATGCAGCTCTCGCTGCCGCTGGTCGGCCGCGTCGCGGCAGGCAGCCCGATCCTCGCGCAGGAACATATCTCCCAGAACTACGCCTGCGACCCGGCGCTGTTCTCGAGCCGCCCCGACTATCTGCTGAAGGTGCGCGGCCTCTCGATGCGCGACGCCGGCATCCTCGACGGCGACCTGCTCGCCGTGCAGAAGAAGGCGGAAGCGAAAGACGGCCAGATCATCGTTGCGCGTCTCGGCGACGACGTGACCGTGAAGCGTCTGAAGCGCCAGCCCAACGGCATCGAGCTGATCGCGGAGAACCCCGACTACGACAACATCTTCGTCGAGGCCGGCAGCGCCGACTTCGCGCTCGAAGGCATTGCCGTGGGTCTGATCCGTCCCACCGAATTCTAAGAATCCATCCGCGCGCCGTTCAGCGCCGGTTTTGCGCCTGTTAGCGCACTTCTCTGGAGAGAGTCATGGAACGCCTTGCCCGCCTGTTGCCCTTCCGTCAATTCGGCCGTCTGCGCCATCTGCGCGGAATCGCCTCGTGCGCAATGCGTGACGCGCGCGCCTCGGCGGCCGCGCTCAATGGCTCGCTTTTCGAGAAGCTGGAAACGCCCGAACTGCCGCCCCTGCCCTCGGCGCAGCCGGCTTTCGCGCGCGTGTCGCTCAACAGCACGCTAAATACGGAACAGCCGGACCGCCGCGCGCCGGTGCGTGTCTATCACGGCCCGTCACGCCTCATCATGGTCGGCACGATGGACGCGGTGTGCCGCGCACTCGACCGCTGCATCGCCGAGCAGCAAAGCGATCTGCCTGCGGCGGCGCTCGCGAAGTAAGGCACGAAGTCAGGCAATGGGAAATGACGTGTCGGCGGAGGTTCTTGCAGGTGTGGGGATCGTTTTGGCGCGAGCGCGGTCAACATTCAGATCGAAGCTCTGATTCCATGATCGCACCGCTCGCGCGGCGCACCTGCCCCCGATGACCGACACGAATACGCCCAACGCTTCACGCAACTCCGCACGTAACACCGCCAGCCAACCCTCGAACTGGAAGAAGCCCGTCACCATCGCCGTTGCGGCGGTGGCCGTCGTGGCCGCGCTCGGGTACGGCTACGCCTCGCCGTATATCGCGCTCAACCACCTCAAACAGGCCGCCGACGCGCGCGACGCGGCCGCTTTGAGCGAATATGTCGATTACCCGGCGTTGCGCGCGAGTCTCAAACAACAAGCCGGGGAAATGCTGCAGCGGCGCATTCAGGCCGAGCACAGCAGTAATCCGCTGCTGCTGTTTGGCGCGGTGATCGGTTCGGCGTTGATCGGGCCGCTCGTCGACGCCTACGCCACGCCCGAAGGCGTAGCCGCGCTGCTCAACGGCATGCCGCCCACCGGTAAGCCCGGCGAGCAGCCTGCCGCGCCGCCGCCGGCTTCTTCGCCTGCGTCGCCTTCACAGGGCGCGCCGCAAAGCACGCCGCAAAACGCAACGCCCGCGACTCCGAACGCACCGGCGGAATCCGCGCAACCTCAGTCGCGCGCGCAAGCCGCCGCGGGTTATCGCAGCCTCAACGAATTCGCGGTGACATGGCAACGCAGCGCGCACAGCGAGCGCTATGCCGCGATCTTGCAACGGCATGGCCTGTTCTCGTGGAAGCTCGCGGCGGTGGAATTGAACGAACCCGATTCGGGAAGCGGCGCGAACGCGCCGGATTGATCGATCGCGCGTCCCGGCGGGATCAGCAGGACCATCGTGATCGTCGGCCTTGAAATCACCACGCGCCGGACAGACCACGCGCGAAGCGCAGGCCGGTCCGGCGCGGGTTGAGCACGACTAGCAGACAAGCGACGCAAAAAACGAAGCAAACATCGCGCAAACGCGCGCGCCGCTAAGCGGCCGCTTGCTGCTGCTTGTCTTCAGCAGGCGACGAACACGCCACGAGAATGCTGCACGACACGCGATCGAGCAGCGGCGTATTGCCCGCGCCCATCCACCAGCGCGACAGCCCCGTGCGGCAGCGATGCCCCACCACCACGAGATCGGCATTCAGTTCGTTGGCGAGATTCGCGATCTCGTCGATCGGATGACCGAAGGCGAAATGGCCCTGCGCGCGCACGCCGCGCTCGGTGAGCCAGTCGACGCCTTCCTGGAGAATCTCGCGCGCCGTTTCCTCGAAGCGGCCGCACGCCACATCGGTCAACAGGCCCGCGCTCTGGGCGATGGTCGAGCGCATGTCCACCACCGAGAGCAGATGCGTCTCGGCTTGCAGATCCAAGGCCAGATCGGCCCCGCAACGCAGCGCCTTGCGGCCTTCGCGCGAGCCGTCGTAACAGAGCAGGATTTTCTTGTAGCTCGCCATGATCGATTCCCCCAAAACCCACGCGAAAACGCAGGTCGTACCTGCATCATGGTGCGCCGCAATTCGACATGCAAGGCCTGGAAAACGCCAGGTTAGCGACAGGTGCGCAGCAGCGCACATCCGCACCACTTCGGCACCTCATTGGCCTACAACGCACGCTGGCACCGGATTTGCGCACGATGGCAATGATTGCCGCGTCAGCGATTGACACGGCATGCGCGCGTGCACGCAAAACACACCGGACGTCCCTTGCGTGATGCATCGCGCCCGCGCGTGAGTGCGGCATGCACCAGCCGCGCGCGCCGCGATGCGTCAGCAATGTGCCAGCCCTGCGCGCGCGCCATGCTCTAGTAGAATAGGCCGCCTTGCGCGTGCACCACCTGCGCGCTCACCGACATCGCTCAACCATGCCCGCCATCGAATTCGAGCAGGTCATCAAACACTATGGAGACAGGACGGTCGTCAACGGCCTGTCGTTCGACGTCGTCCCCGGCGAATGTTTCGGACTGCTCGGTCCGAACGGCGCGGGCAAAACCACCACGCTGCGCATGCTGCTCGGCATCGTGTCGCCGGATGCGGGCCGCATCAGCCTGTGCGGCGAACCCGTCCCCGCTCGCGCGCGACATGCGCGGGCCCGCGTCGGCGTCGTGCCGCAGTTCGACAATCTCGATCCCGATTTCACCGTGCGCGAGAACCTGCTCGTGTTCGGCCGCTACTTCGGGCTCTCGTCGCGCCAGACGCAGGATCTCGTTGCGCCGCTGCTCGAATTCGCGCGCCTCGAAAGCAAGGCCGACGCGCGCGTCGGCGAACTGTCCGGCGGCATGCGCCGGCGTCTCACGCTCGCGCGCGCGCTCGTCAACGATCCCGACGTGCTCGTGATGGACGAACCCACCACGGGCCTCGACCCGCAGGCGCGCCATCTGATCTGGGAGCGGCTGCGCTCGCTGCTCGCGCGCGGCAAGACCATTCTCCTCACGACGCATTTCATGGAGGAGGCCGAACGATTGTGCAATCGCGTCTGCGTGATCGAGGAAGGCCGCAAGATCGCCGAGGGCGCGCCGAAAGCGCTGATCGAAACCGAAATCGGCTGCGACGTGATCGAAGTCTACGGCCCGGAACCGGGCGTGCTACGCGACGAACTCGCGCCCTTCGCGAAGCGCACCGAAATCAGCGGCGAAACGCTGTTCTGCTATGTCGACGACCCGGCGCCCGTGCATGCGCGGCTGCGCCACCGTTCGGACCTGCGCTATCTGCACCGGCCCGCGAATCTCGAAGACGTTTTCCTGCGGCTCACGGGCCGCGAGATGCAGGACTGAGCCGCCCACGACCGACACCATGCAGACACGCACGCACACCCCGCCCGACACGCAACGCGCCCAGCCGCCCCTGCGCGAGCCGCGCGCGGCCCTGCCCTCGAACGCGACGCACTGGATCGCCGTGTGGCGCCGCAACTATCTCGTGTGGCGCAAGCTCGCGCTCGCGTCGATGTTCGGCAATCTCGCCGATCCGATGATCTATCTGTTCGGCCTGGGCTTCGGTCTCGGGCTGATGGTCGGTCACGTCGACGGCGTTTCGTACATCGCCTTTCTCGCGGCGGGCACGGTGTCGTCGTCGGTGATGATGTCGGCAAGCTTCGAGTCGATGTACTCGGGCTTTTCGCGCATGCACGTGCAGCGCACGTGGGAGGCGATCATGCACACGCCGCTCTCGCTCGGCGACGTGGTGCTCGGTGAGGTGATGTGGGCCGCCAGCAAGTCGATGCTCTCGGGCGCGGCCATCATGATCGTGGCGGGTCTGCTCGGCTATGCGAGCTTTCCGTCGATGCTGCTCGCGCTGCCCGTGATCGCGCTCGCGGGCCTCGCGTTCGCGAGCTGCGCAATGATCGTCACCGCGCTCGCGCCGTCCTACGACTTCTTCATGTTCTATCAGACGCTCGTGCTCACGCCGATGCTGCTGCTCTCGGGCGTGTTCTTCCCGATCGCGCAACTGCCCGCGGCCGCGCAACACATCACGCTGATGCTGCCGCTCGCGCACGCCGTCGAACTGATTCGCCCGGCCATGCTCGGGCGTCCCGTCGAGCACGCGGCGCTGCATCTGGCCGTGCTGGTGTTCTACGTGCTGGTGCCGTTCGGTGTCGCGTCGATCCTGTTCCGTCGACGCATGATGCGCTGAGCGACGCGCGGCGTGCTGCGCGCGTCTTCCCAGTCACGTTCGCGTGCGCTCGGGCGCACGCGGCGGCATCACTCTTCGTCGTCGCCCCAGGGAATGTCGACGTCGGAAATAAACGCGACCGTCGCGAACGGGCCGCCTTCCTGACGCCCGATCTTGCCGTCGGCGCGATGCCATTCCACGCGGAACATCGTCGCCTGCGTCTGCGCGAGCAGGCGCACCGTGCGGATTTCCTCGGGATCGGAGTCCTCGACCGGACCGTCGAGCGAGATCAACAGCTGCTGCGGCCAGAGACCGTCGGCGGGATCGTAAATGCGATCGCCGTCGGGGATCGTGGCGTTCGCCTCGACACCGATGGTCGCCGATGCCTCGATGATCATCTTGCCGAGCGCGCGCAACACGGCCGTCGCGCGCGCCGAATTGGCCTGACGGATGGCGAGGTCGCCGCGCGTCAGCGCCTGTTCGAGTTTGGGATTGGTTTTTTGCTGTGCCATGCCGGTTCCCGGGCCGAAGCCCTCGTCTGTGCGGACGGCGCCGCCGCCGCCCGTCGTTGATGCGTGATCCTAATGACGACATCGTAGCATTGCGCCCGCGACGTTTTGACCGCAGCCGACCCCGATTTTTCGGGCACGGCGTCGCGGGCACGGTGTCGCGAGTTCGGCGTCGCGAGTTCGGCGTCGATAAAGCGGCGCGGCGCGCGTCATTGCATGCCGCAGCGCCGCCTGCTAGCGCCTCAGAAACCCAGCGCGACCGCCGCCAGCCCCGCCACGATGCCGAACAGCACGACCACCGTGCCGACCAGCGCGAGCACGCGCGGACGGAACGAGCGCGCGAGCATCGCGAACGACGGCACGCTCACGGGCGGCAGCGTCATCAGCAGCGCGCCGGCCGGACCCACGCCCATGCCGAGCGCGAGCATCGCCTGAATGATCGGCACCTCGCCCGCAGTCGGGATCACGAACAGCATGCCCGCCAGCGCGAAGGCGACGATCCAGCCGAGACTGCTCGTGACATCGGGGCCGATGTGCGGAAACAGCCACGCGCGCGCCGCGCCCAGCAGCAGCACCAGCACGATGTATTCGGGCACGAGCCGCACGGCCATGCGCAGGAAGATCCGCGCCCAGCGCACCAGCGCGTTGCCGCCTTCGGCCTGCTGACGCGCGAGCTGCGTGAGGTTGTCGTCGGCGGCGCGCGCCTCGTCGGGCGTGACCAGGCGGTTGGCGAGCCAGCCGAGGCCGAACACCATCAGCAGGCCCAGCGCGAGACGCAGCGCGCTCCACTGCCAGCCGAGCACGAAACCCATGAACACGAGCGTCGCCGGATTGAGCACCGAATTGCCGAGCCAAAAGGCGATCGCGCCACCCGTCGACGCGTTACGCGCGCGCAGGCCCGCCACGACGGGCGCCGCGCAGCACGTGCACATCATGCCGGGAACCGCGAGCAGACCGCCCGCCGCCACGCTGCCGAAGCCGCGTCGGCCGAGCACGCGCGCGACCCACTGCACCGGCAGCAGCGCCTGTACGCCCGAGCCGAGCAGCAGGCCCAGCACCATCGCCTGCCAGATCGCCTTGCCGTAGGCGAAAGCGTAGTCGAGCGCGGCGGCCAGCGACGGCACCGGCGCGCTGGCCTCGCCGCCCATCAGGATCGACTTGCCGATCGAATGCGTGGCCTCGGCCGTGAACGCGCGGTGGTAGTACGGGAACCACTTCACGTAGAACAGACCGGCGACCGCCAGCAGAAGGAAAACGGGCCAGCCCCAGCCAGGCGCCGCGGACGGCAGTTGGGGCGGACGTGGCGAAGGCGCGTCGGGTGCGCTGGTCATTATGGTGTGACTCCGCGAAGGGCGTGTGAATAGTGAAACGGGAAAAAGCAGCTGAAACCGGCTCGGAGCGGATCGGACGATCCCTGCCCTGATCGGTCCCCGCGGCCCCGATCTCGGGGCGCGGCGGGCGTGCGCAGCATCGTAGTGCATGACTCGCGAATCGCCAATGTTGGCGTTGGACGATTCGCGGGTCAGGAGGCGCGAGGTCGGCGGGTTGCGCCCGCGTTTGCGGGATGAACGCGTGGCCCGCCTGAAGTTAGCGACGGAGTCGGCGAGCGATCACGGCGCCGGATTCGGCTGAAGCTCGTGCAGGGCGTCGATCTGCGCGAGCACGTCCGCCGAGAGCTTCACATCGACGCTGCCGATGTTCTCCTTGAGCTGCGCCATCGACGTCGCGCCGATCAGATTGCTCGTCACGAACGGGCGGCTGTTCACGAACGCGAGCGCGAACTGCGCGGGCGACAGGCCGTGTTCCTTCGCGAGCGCGACATAGCGCGAGGTGGCCGCGATCGCGTGCGGCTTGCTGTAACGCTGGAAGCGCTCGAACTTCGTGATGCGCGCGCCCTCGGGCCGCGCCCCGCCCTCGTACTTGCCCGAGAGCCAGCCGAACGCGAGCGGCGAATACGCGAGCAGGCCGATGCCGTCGCGATGCGTGAACTCCGACAGCCCGCCTTCGAACGTGCGATTCACGAGGCTATACGGATTCTGGATGCTGACGATGCGCGGCAGGCCGAGCTTTTCGGCGGCGCGCAGAAACTGGGCGACGCCCCAGGGCGTCTCGTTCGACACGCCGATATGGCGCACCTTGCCCGCTTTCACGAAATCGGCGAGCACCGCGAGCGTTTCCTCGATCGGCACCGTGTAGGCGTCGTCGATCCACGGATAGTTGGGGCGGCCGAAGGTCATCGTGCTGCGGTCGGGCCAGTGCAGCTGGTACAGATCGACGTAATCGGTCTGCAGGCGCTGGAGGCTGCCGTCGAGCGCTTCGGTCAGATTCTTGCGGTCGAACTGATTGCCTTCGCCACGAATATGACGCGGATTGTGCGGCTGGCGCGCCGGCCCCGCCATCTTGGTCGCGAGCACGATGTTCTCGCGGCGCGCGCGGTGCTGCGCGAGCCAGGTGCCGATGAAGCGCTCGGTCTGCCCTTGCGTTTCGGGACGCGGCGGGACCGGATACATCTCCGCGGCGTCGATCAGCGTGACGCCCTGGTCGAGCGCGTAGTCGATCTGTTCGTGCGCGTCTTGCTCGGTGTTCTGTTCGCCCCACGTCATCGTGCCGAGGCCAATCAGGCTCACCTTGACGTTCGTATCGCCGAGTGTGCGGTATTCCATCGAAGCGTTTCCATCATCAGGTTGCGGGAGAACGGCGAAACTATCACGCCGGCCGAAATTTTTCAGGAAGCGCTGAATTCGTGCGGTGGTCGCCCCAACGAAAAAGCCGGATCGGCAGAACCGGTCCGGCTCGGATCGCGCGGGCCGCAAAGACCCGTCGCCGTTATGGCCCGACGCGCTCCACGGCCCAGCTCGAGTTGCGCACCAGATAGTACTGGCCGCTCACGCCAACCCAGTGATAGCCGCGCGGCGGCGGTTTGAGCTGGTACTGGCGCCAGTCGTCGATCACATATTGGCGATCGCGATACTCGGGCGGCAGGCGGTCGCCCTTGCGCCACTCGTGCGGCGGCGGCGCATCGGGCGGCGGACGGTTCGGCGGCGGCCCGCCGTGATACTCGTTCGGGCCCGGACGGGGCGGCGGCTGCTGCGCGAACGTCGATACCGAAGCCAGCATGGCCGGCAAAGCCAGCGCAGCGAGAAGCACGAAGCGTTTCTGCATTGTTCACCTCCTGGTTAGCCTGTCGAATCCTGTCGAATACCGTCGAGGATGGCCCGGCCTCGGCCGCGCGCGAATCCGCCAGGCGCGCACACCTCGCGATTCATAGTAGTACAGCGCCCGGCGAGGCCGGCCCGAGCACGTCCGCACGTCGCGCGCCTGCCCCGCCTTGTCTCGCTGAGCGCTCGAATGGCGCGGACGTGCCAGAATCGACACGTGCGCCCGAGGAGGACACGGCATGGAAAACCGACGCAGCTACGAGTACATGGGCTTCGACATGACCGCCGGTGTGGACGGCGATCACGACGTGGGCTTTCTCGTCACGACCCAGAAGATCCACAGCCTCACCGACGACAATCACGCCGACGTGCCGGTCGACGGCATCGCATCCGGCCGCTTCCCCACCCAGGACAACGCGTTCGACGCCGCCTTCGACCGCATCCGCGAAGCCATCGACCAGCGCGTGCGCGCCGCGTCCTGACGCCGCCTTTCCGATCGAAGCGGGCTTTCTGACCCGCGTTTCGACGCTTTTTCCGACACGCTTTCCGACACCCTAAAAACAAAACGCCGGGCGTCGTGAAGACACCCGGCGTTCGTGCCGCCCGTCAGGCGGGCGACCGGAGCAAATCGGCCCACAGCGTAAAGCTGACAGGCCGAACAGCCCTTATTGCGCTTGCGAAGCTTGCGAGCCGTGAGCGCCCGACTGCGACGCCGAACCGGTCACGCCGCCGTAGGCAGCGTCGACGCCTTGCTGCTGCGCACGCTCGGCCGCGACGGTCTGCGCGCTCTGGCCTTGCTGCGAAGCCGGTGCGCCGACGTTCGGACGATAGAAAGGTGCCGGGCCGTAGCCGCTGGCGAACGCCGGAGCGGCAACAGAAGCGGAAGCTGCGACCAGCAGCGCTGCGATGAGTTTGGTCTTCATGGTGGACTCCAGAATCAGGTTCAATTGCGGTTCGGGGATGGCGCCGCGCCTGGGAGGTCAGACCCATGAGCCGCGTCAGTGAGACTCAGTGTATACACCTACTATCGGAAAATAATCGCGATAAACCGAATTGACTATTCCGCTTCTGGAAACAATGCTGTGAGCCAAACCAGGCTTGGCTGAGCGACGAACAGACCCTAAAAAGCCGTCCCAAAAAAATTTCTGCGACGCAACATTGGGCGATGGGATTACATAACGCGCAAAGGGTCTTTCAGACTAAAGGGAACAATGGAAGCGCTTCCATACATGCAATATGCTTGCTATATGACAAGAAGACGTCACTGCGGCCCTGATTTTTCCGCTTGAACCTCGGCTGCCGCACCGCAAAATCGGCGGCAGCGCGGCTCATGGCATGCGATAAAATAGAAGGTTGATTCACGCCTGCCGCGCCCGTCGCGCCCTCATCTGCCATGTCCGCCACCCCCATTGCCAGCCCCCGCCGCGTCTCCGTCGCGCCGATGATGGACTGGACCGACCGCCATTGCCGCTCGCTGCATCGATTCATTTCCCGGCACACGTGGCTGTATACAGAGATGGTGACGACCGGCGCCCTGCTCCACGGCGACGTGCCGCGCCACCTGGCCTTCACGCCCGACGAGGCGCCGGTCGCGCTGCAACTCGGCGGCAGCGAACCCGACGACCTCGCGCGTGCGGCGAAGCTCGGCGAGCAATGGGGTTACGACGAGATCAATCTGAACTGCGGCTGCCCGTCGGAGCGCGTGCAGCGCGGCGCGTTCGGCGCCTGCCTGATGAACGAGCCGCAACTCGTGGCCGATTGCGTGAAGGCGATGCGCGACGCGGTGTCGGTGCCGGTGACGGTCAAGCACCGCATCGGCGTGGATGCAGTCGAGGACTACGCATTCGTGCGCGATTTCGTCGGCACGATCGCCGACGCGGGCTGCGAGGTGTTCATCGTCCATGCGCGCAACGCGATCCTCAAGGGCCTGAGCCCGAAGGAGAACCGCGAAATCCCGCCGCTCAAGTACGACTACGCGTACCGCCTGAAGCGCGACTTCCCGAATCTCGAAATCATCATCAATGGCGGCATCAAGACGCTCGATGAAGTGGCGACGCATCTCGAACACGTGGACGGCGTGATGCTTGGCCGCGAGGCTTATCACAACCCCTACGTGCTCGCGGATGTCGATGCGCGCTTCTACGGCGCGAGCAGTCCGGCACTGACGCGCGACGAAGTCGAAGCGAAGCTTATCGAGTATTGCGCGGCGGAGATGAAGCGCGGCACGTATCTCGGCGCGATCGTGCGTCACGCGCTCGGCCTCTATCGCGGCGAAGCGGGTGCGCGCGGCTGGCGCCGCATTCTGTCGGACAGCCGCAAGCTGCAGAAAGGCGATCTCGCGATCTTCGAAGAGGCGCGTTCGCATCTGCGCGCCCCGCTCGACGCCTCCGTCGAACTTTCTTCTGAAAATATTTGAATAAAGGGGCTAGGCAAGCCCATTAGGGTATGTATATAATCTTGCTTCTTGATTGACGCCGCTCACAAAGCAGCGCTAGCAGGAAAGCAGCAAGAACGCAGTAACAGTGGTGGCTGTAGCTCAGTTGGTAGAGTCCAGGATTGTGATTCCTGTCGTCGTGGGTTCGAGTCCCATCAGCCACCCCAAGAATTCAAGCAAAAAGCCCAGTTCATCGAACTGGGCTTTTTGCTTTTAAGACTCGAAACTCGGAACGAGCATCAGAACTTCGGAATTGAGCCCGCACACCGTTGCGGGCGTTTTTGCGTTCACTCGACGACAAATGACAGGCCGTCGCCACCGAGGGTATTTGTCGACGAGAACAAATCAACAGAGGTTGCGGCGAAACGTGCCAGCATTTGCCCGTCAAGTTTCCGGGCGGCATCTCAACTACTTGCCGGGACGAGTTCGCGCACCTGCATGACCTCTTCCGCGTCACGCGCAAAGTCACCGCTGAGCGCGCTCCACACGCAGCTTACGCGCCGTTTTTCCGATCGCGCGCAGCAATGAAGTGCCGATGAGCGACGACCTCCTGCGCGATCAATGCACGTATCAAATCGTCATTCGGGTTATCAAGGATCAGCGGCGGCAGTTCCTTTGCCACCTTTTCGCGGGCAGTAACCCACGCCTCGTAGGCCGTTCCCATCTGGTCAATCCTCTCCATCATCTCCCCGGCGATTAGTAATGATTCTTGTGATTTTTCGGCCGAACTCGCCTGTTTTATCGACTCTCTCGGCGAAAGCGCGACGGATTTAACCACAGCACCGTGACAGAAACACCCGAGAAGGCTAGAGGCAGCGTTCAGTACATTCACCGCCATGTAATCCTCCTGCGTAGCGGCATAGCAATGCCCGACAACAGCAGTTCGCGATGCTGCACGGAGTGCATTTGTCGTCCGGATCTCAAGGCATTTCGGTGCGCCATCTTCAGCACACTCTGCGCAGTTTTATTCGCCATACTAAGCAAATATTGATTAAGCGCCACAGCAAGAGCTGAAAATACCGCGGCGCCTACGCCCTATCCCATCAGTGTGAAGCCGCGTCGCCAAGACCAGCTTCGGGTTTCGAATCCACCCCACCCTCATCCGATTTCGCCACACGCGGCGGCGCAGGAAACGGTTCAGCCATCATCGACTGCGCGGGATAGAGCGTAAAAAACGACCGCGCCTCGTCCATCGAGCGGCTTCCCAACCAGTTTTCATACTCGCCCGGCGGCACGATCACGACCGCGCGCTTTTCATCACCGGGCTTGTGAAAGCGACTCAACAGCGGATGCGGATCGGCATTGACCGTGAGCATCGTGAACGAAAACACCTTGCCCGTCTCTTCCTCCCATTCGCGCCACAGCCCCGCGATCGCGAACGGCTCACCCGATGCAAGACCGATGCGCCAGCGCACCGCCTTGCCGCTCTCGTAGTTCGGCTCGAAAAACGCCTCGCACGGCACGAGACACAGTTGCAGCCGCTTCCAAGCCCCGCTGAACGAGCGCTTTTCTCCCACAGATTCCGAGCGCGCGTTCATCGTGTCGAACACGCGCACGCCGGGCGGAATATGCTTGCGCGGCACCATGCCGAAGGTCGCGAGACTCGCCTGCGCCGCGCCGTCGATACGGCGGATGATCGGCGCGGCATAGTCCTTGTAGATCTCGTCGCGCCACGGGCTGTCTGGCGGCTCGACGCCGAAATGCCGAAACAGTCGATCACGGCGCGCGGCGGCGTAGTTCGTGCACATGGGCGGCTCTCCGTCAGATCCGCCCATCTTAGTCGCTGTGCGGCATCGGAGCAGGCAAGCCGGAATTCGCCCGTCAGGCAGAAAGATAGACAGCTAGACAGGCGCCCACGATCAATCGGCCAAGACTCGCCGATAGTAATGATTCGAAATATCTCTCTATATACAGCGAACCGGCGTTTTGGTACTTTTTAGCCTGATCGAAGGCAAGGGCCCTCTCCCCAGTATCGCTCGCGTTGCTGGTCGCCCTGACTTCTTCTCGGCCGTGCCCGTCCTGCGGGCGCGGCATTTTTTTGCGCGTCCGCTTTATGCGATCGGGAAATCGAGAGATCGGCGGACGCCGTTACGCCACGGCCCCGCTATCGATCCAGGCGCGCGCGGCGGCGAAACCCGCTTCGGCGGCGGCATGCTCGGTCGGCCAGAGCCGCTCGATATGGACGAGCTGCCAATCCTGGCGCACGGCGCCGTCCTTGAGCACGCGATAGTGCGCCTTCACGCCCGTGAGGATCTGCTCGACGGCCACTTCGATGTCGTAGCCGTTGTAGCGCTCCTCGTAGTCGCCCATGTCGATGCCCTTCGGCTCCATGATCGTTCTCCGTCGTGGCTGGCCGATCCATCCTAGCACTTCCGCCTCGACGGGGCGCCGCGGCACGGACGCCCGCGCGGGGCGCTCACGGGTTGCTCACAGGTCGTACACCGATCGTTCAAAGACGCGCGATCGACACCTCCGTCGACTTCACCAGCGCGACGACTTCCGAGCCCACCTTGAGGTCGAGTTCGTCGATCGAGCGCGTCGTGATCACCGAGGTCACCACGCCGAACGGCGTGTCGACGTCGACTTCGGACACCACCGATCCGCGAATAATTTCCTTCACTTTGCCGCGGAACTGGTTGCGCACGTTGATGGCGGAAATGCTCATGAGTTCGACTCCAAAAGTTCGTTCTGAAAAGACGGGGGGTTGAGGTTCAAACGATTCGAAAGATTCGACAAATTCAACGGATTCAGCGGATGCAACGCGATCAAAGCGCCCAGCGCACATCGGTCGGATGCAGTCCGAACGGCCGCGTGTTCGCATGCGGCGTCTGCGCCGCCGCGCCCGGCGTACTGCCGAGCACGCGTTGCAGCACGCTTTCCTCGAGCGCCGCGAAGCGCGCATCGGCGCGGGCACGCGGACGTTCGAGCGGCACAGTCTGATCGAGCGCGATACGCCCCTGCTCGACCAGCAAAATGCGGTCGCCGAGCGCCACGGCTTCGTGCACGTCGTGCGTGACCAGCAGCGCCGTGAAGCGATGTTCGCGCCACAGACGCTCGATCAGCGCGTGCATTTCGATGCGCGTGAGCGCGTCGAGTGCGCCGAGCGGCTCGTCGAGCAGCAGCAGGCTCGGCCGATGCACCAGCGCACGCGCCAGTGCCACACGCTGACGTTGACCGCCCGACAGCCGCGCCGGCCATTCGTCGGCGCGCGCGAGCAGGCCGACTTCGTCGAGCACCGCGCGGGCATCGTCGCGAGCGCCGCGCCCGAGGCCCAGCATCACGTTTTGCAGCACCGTCTTCCACGGCAGCAGGCGCGCGTCCTGAAACATGATGCGCGTGTCGAGCGCCGCGCCCGCTTCGCCGCGGCGCGTCAGCTGGCCCGCGTCGGGCTGCTCCAGCCCGGCGACGAGGCGCAGCAGCGTGGACTTGCCGCAACCGCTGCGGCCCACGATCGCGACGAAGCTGCCGCGCTCGATGGAGAGATTGAAATCGTCGAGCACGACGCGATCGCCGTAGCGCTTGCCCACACCGCGCAGTTCGACCGACGGATCATGCGGCTGCGCCTGCGTGCGCGCCGTCGCCACGGCTTCTCGCTCATGGTGACGCGCCAATTCACGCGTCGTTTCGTTCGCCTCGCGCGCCTGCACGCGCGGCTGTTCGATCTCCGCTTCGAGATCGCGGCCCGCGATACCGCTCAGACCGGACGTCAAGGTACTTGCGTTCATGCGTCGCTTCCTCGTTGATAGGCGGGGTGCCAGCGCAGCGCCACGCGCTCGAGCCATTTGGCGAGCCAGTCGGCGAGCTTGCCGAGCGCCGCGTAGAGCAGAATGCCGACCACCACCACATCGGTTTGCAGGAACTCACGCGCGTTCATCGTCATGTAGCCGATGCCCGACTGCGCGGAAATGGTTTCGGCGACGATCAGCGTGACCCACATCAGGCCGAGCGCGAAGCGCACGCCGACGAGAATCGACGGCAGCGCGCCGGGCAGAATCACTTCGCGATACAGCGCGAAACCCTTGAGGCCATAACTGCGCGCCATCTCGACGAGATTCTGGTCGACCGAGCGGATGCCATGAAACGTGTTCACGTACACCGGAAAGAACACGCCCAGCGCGACGAGAAACACCTTCGCTTCCTCTTCGATACCGAACCAGAGGATCACGAGCGGAATCATCGCGAGCGCGGGAATGTTGCGGATCATCTGGATGGTCGAATCGAGCGCGGTTTCGACCGGCTTGAACAAGCCCGTGGCCAGCCCGAGCGCGAGCCCGATGCCGCCTCCGATCGCGAAACCCGAGACCGCGCGCCACGTACTCACGCGCACGTCCTGCCACATCTCGCCCGACTCGATCAGCGACCATGCGGCCTTCACGACGGCGAGCGGTTCGGGCAGCACACGCGTCGACAGCACGCCAACGCGCGCGGCCAGTTCCCAGGCCGCGAGGATTGCGAGCGGCAGGAGCCACGGCGCGAGACGCGCGAACGCCTTGCGCAGCAGCGCCGTATTGGCGCGCGCGCCGCGCGGCGCCACGCTCGCGGAAACCGCGGCGCTTGCAGCAGATTGAGTCATCGGAAGGTCCTCCTTGTTGCATCGCGCCGCCGCGCGGCGCGGGTCAAACACGCGGGAATCGAGCCTCAGCTCTGGCTCGCCTTCGGCAGATAGTGATTGCCGACGACCTCGCCGAACGGACCCGACAGCGGACCGTCCACCTGCTTCGCCTGGCGGCCCGGCAGCAGCGGGAACACCAGCTCGGCGAAACGGTAGGATTCCTCAAGATGCGGGTAACCAGAAAGAATGAAGGTCTCGATACCGAGATCCGCATATTCCTTCATGCGCGCCGCGACCTGTTCGGGATTGCCGACCAGCGCCGTGCCCGCGCCGCCGCGCACGAGGCCGACGCCCGCCCACAGGTTCGGGTAGACCTCGAGTTCCTTGCGCGAGCCGCGCTTGCCGCCGTGCAGCGCAGCCATGCGGCGCTGCCCTTCCGAATCCATGCGGCCGAACGCGGCCTGGGCGCGCGCCACGGTCTCGTCGTCGAGATGGCTGATGAGCTTGTCGGCGGCCGCCCACGCTTCCTCTTCGGTCTCGCGCACGATCACGTGCAGGCGAATGCCGAAGCGGATCGTGCGGCCCTTCTCCGCCGCGCGCGCACGAATGTCGGCGATCTTCTTCGCGACTGCCTCGGGCGGCTCGCCCCACGTCAGATAGGTGTCGATGTGCTCGCCCGCGATCTCGTGCGCGGCCGGCGACGAGCCGCCGAACCACAGCGGCGGATGCGGATGCTGGACCGGCGGATAAAGCGCCTTGCCGCCCTTCGATTGCAGATGCTTGCCCTCGAAATCGATCGCCTCATTGGTATGCGAGGCTTCGAGCAGCTTGCGCCAGATATGCAGATATTCGTCGGTGATCTCATAGCGCGTGTCGTGATCGACGAACACGCCATCGCCTTCGAGCTCGGCCGTGTCGCCGCCCGTCACCACATTGATCAGCAGACGCCCGTTCGACAGACGGTCGAACGTGGCGGCCATGCGCGCCGCCAGCCCCGGCGACGACAGGCCCGGACGCACGGCGACGAGAAACTTCAGGCGCCGCGTGGCCGCGATCAGGCTCGATGCCACGACCCACGCGTCTTCGCACGAACGTCCCGTCGGCAGCAGCACGCCTTCGTAGCCGAGCGAATCGGCCGCCACCGCAACCTGCTGGAAGTAAGCGAGATCCGTTGCGCGCGCGCCGGCGGTGGTGCCGAGATAGCGGCTGTCACCGTGGGTCGGGATGAACCAGAACACATTCATGCGAAGCTCCTGCTAATCGTTCGAGACGTGAGTCGAAAGGGATTACGACGGCCGCGCCGTCTACATGGGAACTCAGTCTAGGGATCGGCCCTGGGGTTGCGAACGATTTTTTTGAGCTTAGGTTTTCCACTTTCGTGCTTTACGCGACGCTTTAGCGTACGCGGCATACGGACGCGCGGCGCGCGCCGATATAATGGCGCGACAACGATTCAGGCCGTCCGGCGCGCCCTTACGGGTTCCTTATGGGTTCCTTATTCGTGCCCGGCGTCACCGGTGCGCGCCCCATGCGCGCCGCGCGCGGCCTCAGCCACTCTCGCCCGTTCACATGCAAAAACTGATTTTGCCGTTCGTCTCCGGCTTTCTCGCGTCGCTGTTCTTCCGCGAAGCCACCCTCGCGCTGCTGCACGCGGCGCAGGTCGTCGACATCACCGGCTTCTCGACCGAGCCGTTCGCGCCGCTCGGCCTGCCCGAGTTCCTCGTCAATGCGATCTTGAGCGCGTTGTGGGCGATCCTGATGGCGTGGCTGCTGCGCGTCTCGCCGTCGCGGCCCGCACCGTGGGTGCAGGCCTTCGTGTTCGGCGGCCTCGTGCTGACCGCCGCGATGGTGTTCGCAATCGATCCGCTGCGCGGCATCTGGCCGAGCGGCAACATGCTGCCGCGCCTCGCCACCGGCTTTGCGTCGAATGCGGTCTGGGGATGGGGCGCGCTCGTGTTCATGCGCGCTTTCATGAGCGAAACCGACGAGGACTGAGCCTCATACGACGTATGTGAAGTCAGCGGCGCCTCGCGCGCCGCGCGTCTCACGGCAACGCTGCGTGCGTGCCGGCCTCAATCCGGCAACGCGCGCAACGGATGATCCGTCACACTCCACGGGCTCTCGAACATCGCGTTTACCTCCGCGGCCCGCACGTCCTCGATACGCCCGAAACGCCATTGCGGATGATTGTCCTTGTCGATGATGCGCGCGCGGATGCCTTCCATCACGTCGCCGCGCGCGAAACTCGAACGCGTCAGATCGAGATCGCGGCGCAGCACGTCGGCCATCGACCCTTCGGCGCGCGACACCGCTTCCAGCGATACCGCCATCGATAACGGCGAGCGCTCGCGCATCGCCCCGATCGTCTGCTCGGCCCATTCGCTTTCGGCGCCCTTTCCTGCTTCTGTGTTCGCGTCCTTGACCGCTTCGAGCGAGGCAAGGATCGCGGCCACGTCCGGCTGCGAGAAATGCCGGTCGATCCAGGCACGCGCGCTCGCCAGCGCCGATTCCGCCGCCCGCCGCTGCGCCTCCTGCGCGGGCAGCGCCGCGCGCCGGATCCGCTCGACCACCTCGGCGCCCGTCACGAAAGTCTCGCTCTGCAAGGTGTCGAGCAGCGCGGGCCACGCGGATTCGTCGAGAAACACATCGGCGAGCCCCGCGTAGAGCGCGCTGGCCGCGTCGATCGTCTCGCCCGTCACGGCGAGGTAGCGGCCGAGTGCGCCCGGCGTGCGCGCGAGCATCCAGCTCACGCCCACATCGGGAAACAGGCCGATGCGCGTTTCAGGCATCGCCATGCGCGTGGCCGCGCCGACGAGGCGCAGGCCGCCCGTGCGATGCGCGCCCTGCGAAATGCCCATGCCGCCGCCCATCACGACGCCGTTGAGCAGCGCGATATAGGGCTTCGGATAGCTGAAGATCGCGTGATCGAGCCGATATTCGTCGATGAAGAATGTGTCGAGCGCGGCCTGATCGCCCGCGCGATACGACTCGTAGAGAAAGCGGATATCGCCGCCCGCACAGAACGCGCGCGGATGCGCCGTGCGCACGACGACCGCGAGCACGTTCGGATCGTCGCGCCAGTGGTCGAGCGCGTCCTGCATGGCGTCGACCATCGCGGTCGTGAGCGCGTTGAGCGCCTGCGGGCGGTCGAGTTCGATATAGCCGATGCGGTTCGCGACGCGCGTGAGCACGTGTCGATCGTTATCGGCGAAATCACGGGACGACGACGAGGCGGGCTGGGACATGGCGATCGGCAACACGGAAAGCACGATGAAATGAGGCGCGCGGGCACGCGACTGCGCCTCGCGAGGCTATCACGGCGCGCCGGTTTTCGTCGGCTTGCGGGCTGGCGCGGCGACTGGCGTTTCGGGGGTGTCGGAATTATCGGCGCCTTCCGGAACATCAGCGCCATCGCGATGACGCGCACCCGCCGCAACCTGCGGACCGAACCAGGCGTCGAGCGCCGCATCGACCGTTTGCCTGCGCCACGCCTCGCTCGCGAACGCCGGATCGCGCGACGCGAGCGCGACCACGCCGTGCAGCATCGCCCAGAGCGCGCTCGCGAGCGGCGCGGGATCGACATGGGGATGCGCGCCTTCGGTCAAGGCCCGAAGCGGCACCGCAAAAACGGACGCGGCGCGCTCGACGTGCGGATCGGCGTCGCCAGCCGCCGGCGCATCGCGGCTCGAATCGCGCGCGGGCGCATGATCCGGCTCGATGAACATCAGCCGGTACGCCTGCGGATGCCCGCAGCCGTAACTCACATAGCCGTGCGCGAGCGCCTGCAGACGCGCGCGCGGATCGTCGTTATGCGGATCGTCGCGAGGGTCGATACGCGGCGCGAGGTGCGCGAGATGGGCCAGCAATTTCGCGTAGCCTTCGCGGCCCAGCGCGCGGACGATATCGTCCCGGCTCGCGAAATGCAGATAGAGCGACGCGGGCGAATAGCCGATCGCCTCGGCGATCTTGCGCATCGACAGCGCAGCGACGCCCTCGCGCAACACGATGCGGCGCGCGGCGTCGAGAATGCGTTCGCGCAGTTCGAGGCGCTGCGCGGCGGCGCGGCGATGTTTCGGTTCGGTGAGGGCCATCTGCCCGATTCGCGGCACGTGAGACGATGCGGGAAAACGATCAGGACAACAGACTGCCCGGCGGGAAATGCCCGCTTTTAAGTAGCACGGGCGTGCCGTTGCTCAGTTCGAGATGCGCGCGCGCCACGGCTTCGATGCGCGGACGGCCCGCGTCGAAGGCCTCGATCCACGCGCCGCGAACGGCGGCGTTCGCGCCGAAATGGTCCTCGAGCGCCTCGACGGAGATCGCGCACGGCACGCGCGCGCCGTCGACCAGCGCGGGAAACACCACGGTGAGATTGGCGTCGCGCCAGACTGGCGCGTCACCGGGAAATCGAATATCCATATGCGGCCCCGCTCGACGATTTTGCAGAAGAAAACCCGCTCCGGCGGAAAACGGAAGAGCGCTTCATGTTACTCGCGGCACAGCAGATTCGACGCCTGGATGCACGGTACGCGTGCGAGAATCGCGAAAAATCCGCGCGATTTGCGGTGTCGGCGCAAGCGCCCCGCCGCTCGCGCCCTTTCATTTTCGCAAGCAGGCGAGCTTACACATGACACCGCATCTGAACGGCCGATACTTCGTGGACGACCACGAGATCCCCGAACCGCAGGCGGCGAACCGCTGGTTCAGCTACGCGCAGCAGCACGGCATCGACGTGGCGCGCGCGATCAGCGTCTGGGAGGACGCCGCCACGCTCGAAGGCGAAACGAGCCGCGCGACCGTGGCGGGATGTGGGATCCGCATCGAGCCGCCCGAAGTCTGAGCGGCGCGCGATGGGAAAAAAAGCGCGGATCAGTGCGCCTGCATCTTCGAAAACAGATTCAGCACGAGCACGCCGGACACGATCAGACCGAGGCCGAGCAGCGCGGGCAAATCGGGCACCTGCTTGAAGAACAGCATCGCGACGAGCGTGATCAGCACGATGCCGACGCCCGACCAGACCGCATAGACGATGCCCACGGGCAAGCTCTTGAGCGTGAGCGAGAGGCAGTAGAACGACACGCCATACCCCACCACCACCACGGCCGACGGCACGAGCCGCGAAAAACCGTTCGAGGCGCGCAGCGCGGACGTGGCGATCACTTCGGCGACGATGGCGATCGCGAGCAGAAACCAGGGAGACGAGCGCATCGCATCAGGCCTTCGCGAGCGCGAGCTGGCTGTAGTCGGCGCCGAGCTGCGCGCACAGCGCCTCGACGACGAGTTCATGATCCATGCGCTGCGGCAGCCCCGAGACAGTCACCGAACCGATCACGCCCACGCCGTCCACAGTCAGCGGAAACGCGCCGCCGTGCGTCGCGAATTCGGCGAGCGGCAGACCGTGCTTTTCGGCGAGCGTCGTGCCCGATTGCTGCATGCGCAGGCCGATCGCATACGAACTGCGGCGGAAGTGCTCGACGACGCGCGACTTGCGGCGCACCCAATCGGCGTTATCGGGCGAAGTGCCGGCCAGCGCGCAGAAGAACAGCGTGTGGCCGAACGTGCGCACGTCGATGGCGACCGCGTGCGAACGCGCGACGGCAAGCTCGCGCAAATAGGCGCCGAGCTGCCAGGCGCGATCGGCGTCGAAACGGGGAAACACCAGCGCGCGCTCTTGCGCGGCAACCGATTGCAGATCGTGTGCGATGTCCATGTGTGGCGTGTCAGGCAGAGGGAATTGAGCCCTGATTCTAGCCTGGCGGTTTGGGGCGCCGGCTGTGCCTGAAGGCACCTGGACTTGTCTGGATGCGCCCTCTCGCCGATCCGCCGACGAGGCGACGCAAACTTTCTGCAATCGTTTAGCAGGCTTTTCGTTATTTGCTGTTGACAGCAAGCCGATGTGCCTTCATAATAGCTTTCTCTGACGGACGCGGGGTGGAGCAGTCTGGCAGCTCGTCGGGCTCATAACCCGAAGGTCACAGGTTCAAATCCTGTCCCCGCAACCAATAAGCTTTACGCTTATTCGTCAGAAGCAAGCAAGGGTTACAACGCATTCGCGTGTAACCCTTTTTTGTTTTTCCCCTCCCGCCTTTTCCCTTCGCTCCGCTCGCAAGCAGAACCTCATGCAGGTTGATTGCGCACAGACCGTTCGAAACGCGATCGTGCCAGGTTAGCGACTCCACTCATCACGGAGTTGTCCAGATGCCCAGTGCACATACCCACTCGCACCGCCCGGTGAAATCGAAAAAGCATGGATGGGTTGAGAAATCGGCCGATTCCATTCCGCTCCCCTCACGAGTGGCCTTGCGCGAAGCAATGGACCGTGAAGGCGTATCGCCGTCGGACTTCAACGACTTACTCTGGATCATGGCCCAGGAATCGGGCGGCAGGGTCAACGCGAGGAACGGCGCATCGACGGCGCGCGGCCTGTTTCAACTGCTTCAGGCGCAATACGATCTGAATCCGCGCGGCGAAGCCTCTTTCGGGAACGCCGTCGAAGAATGCCAGGGCGGAATCCACTACATTTACGGGCGCTACCACTCGGCGCGCCATGCCCGCACATTCTGGCAGTCTCACCACTGGTACTAAGCGATGCGCATACTCTTGATGGCGCTGTCCGCGCTCCTGACTGTTTCCAGCGTCACGCACGCGCAGCAGCCCCCGGCCTTCGCAGATTGCCCCGCAACGGTACAGGCAAAGCATGGCGCACCGCGTTTGTCGTTCGACACCCGCTCGCGCCCGTATCGCACCGTGATCGCACAAGCCGCACGCGGCCCCGTCAACTTCGCGGGCCGCTACATCCTCGCGCAATGGGGATGCGGCTCGGGCTGCGTCATGGCGGCCGCCGTCGATACCCGAAGCGGCCGGGTGACGTCGCTGCCGTTCAGCGTCTCGGACTGGCCGCTCGACGTTACCGAGCCGCTCGGTTTCCGCGTCGATAGTTGCCTGCTGATCGTGCGCGGCAGCCGTAATGAGCACGCCGAACATGGCACGTATTTCTATGCGTTCGACGGCAAGGCTTTCCAGCTTCGCGCATCCGGCAGCGAGACAAAGCCCTGGAAAGGGACGAGCCGCCCCGGTCACCGTCACCCCGCGCCGCGGTGATACACTCGCATCACCCATCCCCCTATCGTGCCCATGAAATTCTGCTCGACTTGCGGTCAGGCGGTCAGCCTGCTCGTTCCGCCCGGCGACAACCGCGAACGCTACGTCTGCTCGCATTGCGGCACTATCCACTATCAGAATCCGCGCAACGTGGTCGGCACCGTGCCCGTCTGGGAAGACAAGGTGCTGCTGTGCCGCCGCGCGATCGAGCCGCGTTACGGCTACTGGACGCTGCCCGCGGGCTTCATGGAGATGGGCGAAACCACCGCCGAGGCCGCTTCGCGCGAAACACTCGAGGAAGCCGGCGCGCGCGTCGAGGTGCAGAGCCTCTTTTCGCTGCTGAACGTGCCGCGCGTGCATCAGGTGCATCTGTTCTATCTCGCACGTCTGCTCGATCTCGACATCGCGGCGGGCGAGGAAAGCCTCGAAGTGCGGCTTTTCGAAGAACACGAAATCCCCTGGGACGATATTGCCTTCCCCACGGTCGGCCAGACCCTGCGCTTTTTCTTCGCCGATCGCCAGTCGGGCAGCTACGGCCTGCATACCGGCGACGTCCTGCGCTCGCTGCGCGACGGCTGAGTCGGCGCGGCCATGGTGCCCTGGCTTTCGCCCGATGAACCGTTCCCGCCCGTCGAGCGCGCCCTGGGCGCGACGAGCGGCGCGCCGGGCCTGCTCGCCGCGAGCGCCGACTTGCTGCCCTCGCGGCTCGTCAACGCCTATCGGCACGGCATTTTTCCGTGGTACTCCGACGGCCAGCCAGTGCTCTGGTGGAGCCCGGACCCGCGCATGATTCTGCGCCCGGACGACTTCAAGGTCTCGCCGTCGTTCAAGAAAACGCTCAAGCGCGTGCTGCGCGATCCCGCCTGGGAAATCCGCGTCGACGACGATTTCGCTGCTGTCATGCGCGCCTGCGCGAACGCACCGCGCCGCGGCCAGCGCGGCACCTGGATCACCAACGACGTGATCGACGCCTACTCCACGCTGCATCGCATCGGCGAAGCCCATAGCGTGGAGGCCTGGTTCGAGGGCCGGCGCGTGGGCGGTCTTTATGGCGTGTCGCTCGGCACGATGTTCTTCGGCGAGTCGATGTTCGCCGCCATGACCGACGCCTCCAAAATCGCGCTCGCGGCGCTCGTCGCGCATCTGCGTCGCAACGGCGTCGCGCTGATCGACTGCCAGCAGAACACCGCGCATCTCGCCTCGCTCGGCGGCCACGAAATCGCGCGCAAAAGTTTCATCGCGCACGTGCGCGAGACCGTGGCGGCGCCGTCCATCGGCTGGCGTTTCGACAAGCAGGTGCTCGCCGACTGGACCGGCCATCGCAGCGCGCCGGAGTCCGCCGTTCCGGCCGTCTGAGACGCCGCCGCGCCGCCTGTTCGTGCGGGCAGTTTCGCGGACCGGACACGCGGCCGGCTTCACGCAGCCGCGTGCAATTCGATGGATTCCGGCCTGGCGTCGATGTTAGTATGCAAGCAGAACACGTCGCATTCGCGGCCCGCAGAGCGAGACACTGCGCGGCTTTGCGGCGCGCCCGGCACGGCGATCCGGCGTCCTGCGCCACCGCTTGCGCCCACGCGCGCGGCGATCACGCCGATCCGCGACGATCCGAACCGCTACGAGAGCTGCCAACGTGACGCATCCCAACGAGCTGCCGCTTTCACCGCTTTCCGCGCTGCAATTCTATGCAACGGCGCCCTACCCCTGCAGCTATCTGGAGGGGCGCATCGCGCGCTCGCAGGTCGCAACGCCCAGCCATCTGATCAACTCCGACGTCTACACCGATCTCGTGAAAGCGGGCTTTCGCCGCTCGGGCGTCTTCACCTACCGCCCCTATTGCGACGGCTGCCGCGCCTGCGTGCCGGTGCGCGTGCCGGTCGAGCGCTTCACGCCGCGGCGCACGCAGCGGCGCACCTGGAAACAGCATGGCGCGCTCGTCGCGACCGTTGCGCCGCTGCATTACGACGAAGCGCATTACGCGCTCTACATGCGCTATCAGTCGGCGCGTCACGCGGGCGGCGGCATGGACCGCGACAGCCGCGACCAGTACGAGCAATTCCTGCTGCAAAGCCGCATCAACTCGCGCCTCGTGGAGTTCCGCGAGCCTGACCCGGAGCAGCCCGACGAGCCCGGCACGCTGCGCATGGTCAGCATGATCGACATCCTCGGCGACGGGCTCTCGTCGGTCTATACGTTCTTCGAGCCCGACGATCCGCACGCGAGCTACGGCACCTATAACATCCTCTGGCAGATCGAGCAGGCGCGCAGCCTTCAACTGCCGTATGTCTATCTCGGCTACTGGATTCGCGAAAGTCCCAAGATGGCGTACAAGGCGCGCTTTCAGCCGCTCGAAGGCCTCTTCGACGGCGTCTGGCGCGCGCTCGAACCGGTGCCCGGCGTCTAGAAGACGCTACGGCGCGCGGGTTTTTCGGCGCCGCGCGCGCCCCGCGCCCGTTCGGCCGTCTCCCTCGCCCGGCTTTCTCGCTAAAATAGCGGGTTCCCATTTTCCGGCGCGCGCGCCTTCCTCCCGTGTTCAGTACCCTTTATCCGTTCGTCCGCGACCAGCTCTTTCGCATGGACGCCGAAGACGCCCACCATCTCTCGCTGCGCATGATCGGCGCGGCGGGCCGCTCCGGCCTCGCCGGCCTGCTCGCGCCGCGCGTGCCCGATGCGCCGCGCACCGTGATGGGCCTCACGTTCCGCAACCCGGTGGGTCTTGCCGCGGGTCTCGACAAGGAAGGCGCCGCCATCGACGGATTCGCCGCGCTGGGCTTCGGCTTCATCGAGGTGGGGACGGTCACGCCGCGTCCGCAGCCGGGCAATCCGCGTCCGCGCATTTTCCGTCTGCCCGAGGCGGGCGGCATCATCAACCGGATGGGTTTCAACAACCACGGCGTCGAGCAGTTCGTGAAGAACGTGCAGGCCGCGCGTTATCGCGGCATTCTCGGCCTGAACATCGGCAAGAACGCCGATACGCCGATCGAGCGCGCCGCCGACGACTATCTGTTCTGTCTCGAGCGCGTCTATCCGTTCGCGAGCTACGTGACGATCAACATCTCGTCGCCGAATACGAAGAACCTGCGTCAGTTGCAGGGCGGCGGCGAACTCGACGCCCTGCTCGCGGCGCTCAAGGACAAGCAGCAGCGTCTGGCCGACATGCACGGCAAGCTCGTGCCGCTCGCGCTCAAGATCGCTCCCGATCTCGACGACGAGCAGGTCAAGGAAATCGCCGACACGCTGCTGCGCCACAAGATCGAAGGCGTGATCGCCACCAACACCACGCTCTCGCGCGCGGCCGTCGAAGGGCTGCCGAACGCGGCCGAAACGGGCGGTCTGTCGGGCCGTCCGGTGTTCGACGCATCGAACGAGGTGATCCGCAAGCTGCGCGCCGAACTCGGCGAGCAGGTGCCGATCATCGGCGTGGGCGGCATTTTCTCGGGCGAGGACGCGCGCGCGAAGATCGCCGCGGGCGCCGCGCTCGTGCAGGTCTATACCGGTTTCATCTACCGCGGTCCGGCGCTCGTCGCCGAATGCGCGCGGGCGCTGGCCTCGGGCCGCGCCTGAGGCTATATTTCTGCCCCACGGTTTCTGACCTATGATTTCTGGCTATGTGCGGCGCATCGGAGGCGCCGCCCGGCCTGAAAGCAGCGGCTTCCCGAACGCCTTGCCAGGCACGCGCCATGCAGCGCCGGGAACGCCGCCACATCGCAGCAACACAAGAGGAAAACAATGAAAGCATCCTTGCTGAAGAAGCTCCTTGCCGTCGCTCTCGTCGGTGTTTCGTTCGTCGCGGCGAGCGCCCACGCCGAGGACCTGCTCGACCAGGCGAAGGCACGCGGCACGCTGCGCATCGGTCTCGAAGGCACCTTCCCGCCGTTCAACTCGAAGGCGCCCAACGGCGATCTGGTCGGCTATGACGTCGACATCGCCAAGGCCGTGGCCGCGAAGATGGGCCTGAAGCCCGAGTTCGTCACGACCGAGTGGAGCGGCATCATCGCCGGTCTGCAGGCAGGCAAGTTCGACGTGATCGTGAACCAGGTGGGCATCACCGATCAGCGCAAGGCCGTGCTCGACTTCTCGCCGGCGTACACGTACTCGGCGGCGCAGCTCATCCAGCGCAAGGACGACACGCGTCAGTTCAACTCGCTCGACGACCTCAAGGGCAAGAAGCTCGGCGTGGGTCTGGGCACGAACTACATGGACATGGCGAAGTCGGTGCCTGGCATCGACGTGAAGACCTACCCGGGCGCGCCCGAGTATCTGCGCGACCTGGCCGCCGGCCGTCTGGACGCGGCGCTCAACGACCGCCTGATGCTCGCTTACCTGCTGAAGAACTCGCAGCTGCCGCTGCGCACGGGTTCGATCGTCGGTAACGGCAACCCGTCGGGCATTCCGTTCAAGAAGGGCAATCCGAAGTTCGCCAAGGCCATCGACGACGCGATGACGCAACTCGAAGCCGACGGCACCTTCGCGAAGATCTCCGACAAGTGGTTCGGCATCGACGTGACCAAGCCGGTCACGAAGTAAGCGCGTCCGGCTCATCGTGCGGATCGTGCGCATCGTGCTGAACGCGCGGCAACCGTGCGTGAGGTGATTCGCGCGGGGCGGCATCGCACGATGCCGCCCCTTGTTATTTCACGGCGCGCTCCGCGCCCCTAACCCGCGTCTCGCGCGTTTTCCAACATGCCCATTTACACGCTCATCATCCAGTCGCTGCCGGTGCTCGCGCAGGGCGCGGTGCTGACGATCAAGTTCGCCATCCTGTCGATGATCTTCGGCCTCATCGGCGGCGCCGTGCTCGCGCTCATGGGCATCAGCACGAACCGCGCGTTTCCCGTGATCGCGCGCGTGTACGTGAGCATCATGCGCGGCACCCCGCTGCTCGTGCAGATCTTCGTGATTTACTACGGATTGCCGAGCATCGGCATTTCGCTCGACCCGACGCCGGCCGGCGTGATCGCGCTCTCCGCGAACGTGGCCGCCTATCTGTCCGAGAGCATGCGCGGTGCGATTCTCGGCATTCACCACGGTCAATGGCTCGCGGCCTACAGTCTCGGTCTTTCGCGCAGACAGACGCTGCGTTACGTGATCGCGCCGCAGGCGCTGCGCATCGCCGTGCCGAGCCTGTCGAACAGCCTGATCAGCCTGATCAAGGACACCTCACTCGTCTCGGTGATCACGGTGACCGAGCTGCTGCGCAGCGCGCAGGAAATCATCGCTTCGACCTATCAGCCGCTGCCGCTCTATCTCGCCGCCGCCGCGGTCTACTGGATCCTGTGCCAGGTCCTCGAATGGGTCCAGCACTGGTACGAAAAGCGCCTCGCGCTGCCGTCGCGCCACTGAGACTGCGTGAAGCGCGCGCCGCGAACGAAGCTCGCGCGGCGCGGCGCTTTCACCTCATTCACCTCACTCGCAGTCGAACTTCAGGCCGAGCGCCGCGCGCGCCGAATCGGCCATCGCGATCATGCGCCGCGACGTCTCGTGCGTCATGATCGGACTCTCCAGCGCGCCCTCGCGCAACAGCGCACAGAAGTGCGCGGTCTCGTAGTTGAGGCCGCCGCCGTCGAAGGGCTCGTCGAGCTCCGCGACACGGCCATCGACGTAACGGATGGTCGCGCGCACCGGATTCCACCAGTTCGCATGGATCGTCACGTTGCCGAGCGGCCCCGCCAGCAGCGCGTCGCCGTAGCCGTGCAGATCGAGCCCGCAAAATAGCTGCGCGATGCCGTTTTCGTGCTGGCAATTGAGACTCGCGAAGGTGTCCACGCCCGTGCCGCCGAGCCGTCCGACGGTCTGCACCTCGCGCGGCGCGCCGAGCCAGTCCACCGCCAGAAACATCTCGTACACGCCGATGTCGAGCAGCGCGCCGCCCGCGTGCTCGAACGACAACGACGGATGATCGGCGGGCACGCTGGCGACCGAGCAGCCCGCACGCACGAGGCCGACGGGGCCGATCGGGTCCGCTTCCAGATGCGCGCGCAACGCGCGATAGAGCGGATAGAACGGCGGCTTCATCGCTTCCATGAACAGACGCTGCGCGGCGCGCGCGGCGTCGAGCACGCGTTCGAGCTGCGCCGCGTTCACGGTGGCGGGCTTTTCGCAGAGCACGGGCAAGCCGGCTTCGAGCGCGGCGATCGCGTAGTGCGCGTGGCTGTCCTGCATGGTGGCGATATAGACGGCGTCGATGCCGCTCGCGAGCAAGGCCTCGAAGCTCTCGCACGCCGTCGCGCCGAACTCCTGCGCCAGGGCTTCGGCGGGCGCCGCGCGCCGCGACCAGACCGCGCTCACGCGCGCGTCCGGCACGTGCTCCACGCCCTGCGCGAAGCGCCGCGCAATGCGGCCCGCGCCCACGATGCCCCAACGGATCGTCTGAATCTCGCTCATGTGCCTCCCTCCTGCCTCTGTCGCCGTATCGTGCGTTCGAAGCCAAGCACGATACCGGCTCGCGCGCGAGAGAGCAATCTGGCGCGGTGCGCCGCACAAGGCGAAAACCCGGCCGCGCATGACGGGGCCGGGTGCAGGGTGAAACGAAAGCGAATCGTCTCGTTCGAAAACCGCGCTCAGCGCGGCTGCTCGATCGCTTCCTGGGCGAGTGCGAGATTCAGTTCGTCGGCGGTGAATTCGATCATCGCGGCGGCCGCGGCCTGCGCTTCCTGCGGCGCGCGCCGCTCGATGGCATCGACCACGCGTCCGTGTCCGGCGACGATGTTGGCCCAGCCGCCGTCGCGTTCGCTAACGATCGGATTCACGAGCGTCAGCGCGCCGCGAATGATCGCCGCCATCTGCTGATAAAACTGATTGCCGCTCGCCGCGAGAATGCGCGTGTGCAGCAAGGTGTCGGCGGCCTGGCAGCCGGCGTCGCCGGGACTCGTCTGGCTGAGCGCTTCGTAAGCGTCACGGATGCCGGCGAGATCGGCCGCGCTCGCGCGTTCGGCGGCCAGCGCGCACGCGGCCGGCTCGATCAGCGCGCGGAACTCGATCACGTCGCGCAGAAACGTCTTGTCGGGCTTCGCGCGAAAGCGCCAGCTCACCACGTCCTCGTCGATCATGCGCCAGTCGCGCATCGGCCGTATGCGTGTGCCGATCTTCGGACGCACGTCGAGCATGTGCCGCGCGAGCAGCATCGACAGCGCTTCGCGCATGACGGTGCGGCTGACGTCGAACTCCTTCGACAACACGTCCTGCGGCGGCAGAATCGCGCCGTAACGTTCCTCGACTATGCCCGAGATCAGGCCATCCATGACCTTGCTCACCAGCGATCGTTCTTTGTTTCCCAGTTCCATGACCCCTCCCCCCGATGCGGCGTTATCGCCCTGTTTGCCGGTTAGTGCACGGGCCCTCAAGCTTCGTCGAACTCAAGCGTACGTTGCCATGCGTATTGCATATTTCGCCAGCCAGGATATTTCCTGACATGAAAAGCACACGACTCACGCCCAACTCCATCCAGAACTCGAAAGCACACTGCCATTGGCCCTTCGGTTGCCCGATTGTTTTGTTTTGAAGTTATTTGCCGTCGTTTTGTCAGGCTTCTGTATGAAGCATTGGCTTAAACGTCCTACGTTCTTTTGCTGCTTCTTTTGCCGCTTCTTTTGCGGCTCTTTTTTATGGCCTAGCGAAACGGCGCTCGTCTGTGCATATGCAGCGATGAGCGCCGCCGCCGTCCTCATGACCTCTTCATGCAGACTTCATCGAGGCTTATTTACGCAGCGGATTCAGCTCCGCGTGACCGACGACGGCGCGCGGCCGTACTGATCGTCGAAACGCACGATGTCGTCCTCGCCGAGATAGCCGCCCGACTGCACCTCGATGATTTCGAGCGGCGTCTTGCCCGGATTTTCCAGGCGGTGCTTCACGCCGAGCGGGATATAGGTCGATTCGTTTTCCGAAAGCAGGAACACGTCGTCGCCGCGCGTGACGCGCGCCGTGCCGCGCACGACGATCCAGTGCTCGGCGCGGTGGTGATGCATCTGCAGCGAGAGCACGCCGCCCGGCTTCACGACGATGCGCTTGACCTGGAAGCGTTCGCCCCGGTCGATCGAGTCGTAGCAGCCCCACGGACGCTCCACGCGCCGATGGTGCTGCGCTTCCTCGCCGCGCTGCGCCTTGAGCTTGCCGACGATCGCCTTGACGTTCTGCACGCGATCCTTGGCCGCGACGAGCACCGCGTCGGCGGTCTCCACCACCACCACGCCGTGCACGCCCACGCAGGCGACCAGGCGGCCGTCCGAATGCGCGAAGGTTTCGGTCGAGTCCTCGAACAGCACGCGGCCGCGCGCGACGTTGCCCGCCGCGTCCTTCTGCGAGACCTGCCAGACGGCGTCCCACGCGCCCACGTCCGACCAGCCCGCGACGAGCGGCACGACCACGCCCGCGAGACGCGCGTCGGCGCCCACGGACTCCATCACCGCGTAGTCGATCGAATCGGACGGGCACGCGGCGAGCGTTGCGGCATCGAGATGCACGGCGCCGTCGGCATCGACGGCCGCGCGCTCGAAGGCCTGCGCGCAATGCACCGAGATCTCGGGACGGCAATGCGCGATCGCCGACAGCCACACCGAGGCGCGCACGACGAAGATGCCGCTGTTCCACCAGTAGTCGCCGGACGCGACATAGCCTTCGGCCACCTCCGCGCTGGGCTTTTCGACGAAGCGTTCGATCTTGCGCGCGCCGCCCGCGCCGAGCGCCGCGCCCGCGCCGATATAGCCGTAGCCGGTTTCCGCGCGCGTCGGCGGCACGCCGAGCGTGACGATCGCGCCGCGCGCCGCGTAGGTCACGGCCTCTTCGAGCGCGGCGGCGAACGCGTTGCGGTCGGCGATCAGATGGTCGGCGGGCATCGCGATGAGGATCGGGTCGCTGTCGCTGACCGTGCCGCCCGAACCGGCATCACCGGCAGCGCCAGCCACAACGGTGTGGCTCGCATGCGCCGCGTGGGCGGCCAGCGCGGCGACGGTCAGCGCAGGCGCCGTATTGCGCGCGACCGGCTCGAACACGACGCGCGCCGCCATGCCGCTGCGGCCAAGGCGGTCGGCGGTCATATGGCGGAGCTCCTCGCTGCTCACCACGAGCGGCGCGGCCTTGCGCACCGTGCTGCCGGCGCTCGCATAGAGGCCGTCGAGACGGCGCACGGTGGCTTCGAGCAAGGACTCGCCGTCGAGCAGATCGATCAGCTGCTTGGGGCAGTGCTCGCGCGAAAGCGGCCACAGCCGCGTGCCCGATCCGCCCGCCAGCACCACGGGCTGGACGACGAGCGCGACTTCGGGTTCATTGGCAGCGGCAATCACGCCGGCCGGCGTCACGATCTGGTTCATGCGCGAAGCTCCCCGTTCCGATTGTGTCGAATGTTCCGATAGGTCTGGTTCCGGGCGCATGTCGCACCCTCGTTTTCGGACTCCATTGGAACAAAGCGCACGGGGTGATTCTGTACGCGTACCCACACTGATCGCGCGCTGACGAAGCAACGCCGCGAGCGCGCAAGCGGGCACACCGGCAATGCACGACGTCCATCACGCAAGGCCGTTGCGCGTGCAACGCAAGCCGCACGGGCCATGCGCCTTGCATCAAGGCGAAACCCCACGAAAAAAGGCGGAAAGAAGCTGAAAAATGACGGACGCCATGAGCTTCTCGCAGCCCGCCAGGCGCTTATGTGCGCCAGCCCACGTAACGTGACGCGGGGTCGCGCAGGCCATGTTTCAGGAGCGAACGTTTCCTCGCACGGCCCTCGCGGTGCAACACGAATGAATCAATTCCTCACGCTTTCGGCTGCGCCTGGATGCCGCGCCCCCTTTTCCCTCGCGTGCATGTTTCAGCATGGAGTCATTTTTCGCACCCCCATCTGAAAGCACAAAACCACCAATAAATTCAATGACTTGCATCGACACAAAATGCGTGGACGTCGCAAGGCGTGCGCAGGGGCGTCGTACAGAATTGAAACAAAAAGCCCCGTTTCCTTACCCGTTCTTGCGCCGCATCGCCCGCGAAGCCACGCGGCAGAACGATTCGAGGTCTTCTGGCACACACCCTGCTTTGAGAGGTGCGCCACACAGGCGTATCGCAGACACAACGATCTCGCGAACGACTCGGGACTATGGGGCCGGCAAGCCGAACGCATAGCCGCTACGGGAAGCGGCAAACACAAAATGCGCGGCGGCCGGAACGAAAAAACATGAGGCGACGAAAGCCGCTTCGCACGAGGACCAAATCATGTTGACCCTTCAATCAGACCTGCACGGCAATCACCTGCTCGGCGCCCTGCCGTCGCACGAATGGCAAGCTCTCGCACCGCATCTCGAACTCGTTCATCTGCGCACCGAACAATTGCTCTGTGACTCCGGCCAGCGCATCCATCACGTCTACTTTCCGACCACGGCCATCATCTCGATGCTCTCGACGATGGAAGACGGCAGCTCCGTCGAAATCGCCGCGGTGGGCCGCGAAGGCATGACCGGCGTGCCCGTCCTCACGGGCGGCGAAACCATGCCGAACCGCGTGCAGGTTCAGTGCGCGGGCTTCGCCTATCGCATGAGCGCGCAAAGCCTCAAGCAGCAGTTCGCGCGCTCGGACTTCCTGCGCCGCCTGATGCTGCTTTACATGCACGCGCTGCTCACGCAGGTCGCGCAGACCGCCGCCTGCAATCGCCATCACTCGCTCAGCAAACAGCTGTGCCGCTGGCTGCTGATCGAAGTCGATCGCGTGGCCTCGAACGACCTCTCGGTCACGCAGCAACTGATCGCCGATATGCTCGGCGTGCGCCGCGAAGGCATCACGGAAGCGGCCGGCAAGCTGCACGACGAAGGCCTGATCCACCATAGCCGCGGCCGCATCCGCATCCTCGACCGCAAGGGCCTCGAAGGCCGCGCCTGCGAGTGCTACGGCCTCGTGCGCCGCGAGTTCGACCGCCTGCTGCCGCGTCTGCATCAGGCTGAAACGGTGGAGTAATGAAGGGGCGCGCGGCGCGAGCCGCGCGCGGTTCTCGTGTGAACCGAAGGACTTCGCGGAACGTGCCCGGGACGGCGCGTTTCGCCTTTTTCCCCGCCCCCAAAAATTTTCTGCAGGTTGATGGCGCAACGATCGTGCATCCGCAATAGCGACATTAATCAGGATGCCGAATAAAACAATGCGCAAGACGCACCGTTTTAACCGCTAAAAACACCACGCGGACGGCGGCGTGATTCGCGCCACGCCACCGCCCGGCCAGCCGGTCTAAACGATCAAGCCTTGCGGTACTCGATGCGCTCGACGCCCGACGCGCCGCCCAGCAGGCACAGGTCGGCGCCGCGCGCCGCGAACAGACCCACGGTCACCACGCCCGGCCACGCATTGACGTGCGCTTCGAGCGTGCGCGGGTCGCTGATGCGCAGACCCTTCACGTCGAGAATCTCATTGCCGTTGTCGGTGATGAACGGCGAGCCGTCCTTCTGCACGCGCAGCACCGGCACGCCGCCGAGCGCCGTCACGCGGCGGCCGATGGCCGTGCGCGCCATCGGCACGACTTCGATCGGCAGCGGGAACTGGCCGAGCACGTCCACGAGCTTGCTCGCGTCGGCGATACAGACGAACACTTCCGACACCGACGCGACGATCTTCTCGCGCGTGAGCGCCCCGCCGCCGCCCTTGATCATCGCGCCCGAGGCGTCGATTTCGTCGGCGCCGTCCACGTAGACGGGCAGCGATTCGATGTCGTTAAGGTCGAAAATGCGGAAACCCTGCGCTTCGAGGCGCGCCGTGGTCGCCACCGAGCTGGACACCGCGCCGCGATAGCGGCCCTTGCTGGCGGCCAGTGCGTCGATGAAACAGTTCGCGGTCGAGCCGGTGCCGACGCCGATGATGGCGCCTTCCGGCACGTTCGCGTTCACATAGTCGGCCGCGGCCTGGCCGACCAGTTGCTTGAGTTCGTCTTGAGTCATGATGGGGGACTGCCCGAGGAGAGAAAACGCCGAAAACGCATAGTTTACCGGAGTTGCGGGCCGGGACCTGCGGGGATCGGCGCAGATGCGCCACATTCGGCCCGTCGTTCCGCGCGCCAGAACGGCGTGCGGAACGAACCGCCGCCAGCGTCAGGGCGCCGTTTCCGTCGCGCCAGGCAGCGCGGGCGCGGTTTTGTCGACGTATTTGTCGAGCAGCGCCTGGGCAATCGCATCGGTTTGCGCGTCGGGCGTGCCCGAATAATCGCTCGGCCGGAAGTGCATCTGGAACGCGGCGAACACGCGGCGCGTGCGCTCGTCCAGCACGCCGTCGGTGGCCACCTCGTAGCCGTAGCGCGCGAGCTTCATCTGCAGACCGCGCACGTCGGCGGGCGCATCGGGCGCGCGGCCCGCGAGGTCCGCCTGCACCGTCGCGTCATCGGGCCAGGCGCCCACGCCCGCGTCGTAAAGCTGCTTCCACGGAAACGCCGGACCCGGATCGATCTTGCGCTGGGGCGCGATGTCGCTGTGTCCCACGACGCGCGTCGGCGGAATGCCGTAACGCGTGACGATGTCCTTCGACAGCGAAAGGATCGCCGCCACCTGATCGGGCGGCCAGGGCGCCCACGTGCGCCCGGCGGGCGTATCGTGCGGCCCCGAATTGACGTTCTCGATGCCGATCGACGCCGCGTTTAGCTCGGTCGTGCCCTGCCACTCGCTCACGCCCGCGTGCCAGGCGCGCTGCGTCTCGGGCACGAGTTGCAGCACGACAGGCTTGCCGTCGCGCAAAGGCGGATGCTCGGGCACGAGGTAATGCGCGCTCACGTTCTCGCGCGTGAGCTCCTCGAGCGAATCGGCTTCGTCGCCTTCCGTGTAGTGCAGCACGAGGAAGCGGATGCGCGAGTCGGCGCTGCGCGCGTGATAGTGCGTATCCGCGACGTAACCGCCGCGGTCGATCATCGTGGCAGGCGCGCAGGCGGCGAGCGCCAGCACCGCGCCGAGCGCGGCAAGCGGCGCGGCACGCCCGGCACAACGCCGGGCAAAACCCAGAAGTGTCATGCTGCGTCGATCAGAATCCAGCCGCTTAGCGCGCCGCCGCGCGCTGGCGCACGGCTTCGAACAGGCACACGCCCGACGCCACGGAGACGTTCAGGCTCTCGACCGTGCCGGCCATCGGAATCTGCATGACTTCGTCGCAGGTTTCGCGCGTGAGACGGCGCATGCCCTCGCCTTCGGCGCCCATCACCAGCGCGACAGGACCGTCGAGCTTGGTCTGGTAAAGGCCCGTGGGCGCGTCGCCAGCCGTGCCGATGATCCACACGCCCGCGTCCTTCAGTTCGCGCAGCGCGCGCGCCAGGTTCGTGACGGTGATGTACGGCACCGTGTCGGCGGCGCCGCTCGCGACCTTCGCGGCCGTGGCGTTCAGGCCCACGGCGCGGTCGCGCGGCGCGATCACCGCGTGCGCGCCGGCGGCGTCGGCCACGCGCAGACACGCGCCGAGGTTATGCGGATCCGTCACACCGTCGAGCACCAGCAACAGCGGCGAGCCCTGGATGCCGTCGAGCAGTTCCGCGAGGTTCTGCGCGAGCGGCATGTCGTGCACGCGCGCCACCACGCCCTGATGGCGCTCGGTGTGCGCGAGGCCCCAGAGGCGCGTCTCGTCGGCGGCAATGATGCGCACGCCCGCTTCTTTCGCGGCGTGCAGGAATTCCTGCATGCGGCGGTCGCGCCGCGTCGTGTCGTAATAAATATCCTCGACCGTGGACGCGTCGTGCCGCATACGTGCGGTCACCGCATGAAAACCGTAAAGAACCTTGAGACGTGACATGACTGGATACAACCCCTGATGAACGGCCCGCGGCGCGCCTTCCTGCGTGCGCCGCGAACAAAAATAAGTGCGCCGGTCGTCGTGACCGGCGCGGTGCTGCTGGAACTACGTCGGCGCTATTTCAGCGCCGCTTCAACGCGATATCAACGCTTCTTGCGCGGCGGCGCCTTCTTGGCCGCCGACTTCGACGCCGGACGCTTCTTCGCGGTCTTCGCCGCGCCGCGCGCCGCGCGCGCTTCCTTCACGGCCGCCGTGGGCGCAGGTGCCGCTTTCTTGCGGCGCGAGTCGTCGCCTTGCGGCATCGAACGCACGCGCGGGCCGCCGTCCTGCGCGCCGCGATCATGCTGCTGCGCCGGACCGCCGCGATTCATCCCGGCCTTGATCGGCGTATCGCGCACGAGGCGGAAGTCGATCTTGCGCGCGTCGAGATCGACGCGGCTCACCTGCACGCGCACGCGGTCCGACAAGCGGTAGCGGATGCCCGTGCGTTCGCCGCGCAGCTCGTTCTTGATGTCGTCGTACTGGAAGTAATCCGAGCCCAGTTCGGTGACGTGCACGAGCCCTTCGATGAACAGCGAATCGAGCTGCACGAAGATGCCGAACGACGTCACGCCGCTCACCATCCCGCCGTACTCCTCGCCGAGCTTGTCGCGCATGAAATAGCACTTGAGCCAGGCTTCGACGTCGCGCGAGGCTTCGTCGGCGCGGCGCTCGTTGGCCGAGCAGTGCAGGCCCAGTTCTTCCCAGATCGCCGTGTTGCCGCCGCGATTGCGGCGCGGACCGCGCTTCTCTTCGTCCTCGGCCTGCAGCGCGCGGGCGCGCGGCGACAGCGCCGTGTTGAGTTCGACGCCTTCGGGCGCGGCCGGCTGGTACTTCTTGCCCTGCAGGATCGCGTAGATCGCGCGGTGCGTGAGCAGGTCGGGATAGCGGCGGATCGGGCTCGTGAAGTGCGCGTACGCCTCATACGCGAGACCGAAGTGACCGATGTTGTCCGGGCTGTAGACGGCCTGCTGCATCGAGCGCAGCAGCATGGTCTGCAACATCTGCGCGTCGGGCCGGTCGCGGATATGCGCCATCAGCGCCGCGTAATCGCTCGCGTGCGGCGTGTCGCCGCCTCCGAGCGTGAGGCCCATGCCGCGCAGGAAAGTGCGCAGGTTTTCGAGCTTTTCGGCGCTCGGACCCGCGTGCACGCGGTACAGGCCCGGGTGCTTGTTGCGCTTCATGAAGTCCGCGGCGCACACGTTGGCCGCGAGCATGCACTCCTCGATCAGCTTGTGCGCGTCGTTGCGCTGACGCGGCACGATCTGCTCGATCTTGCCCTGCGCGTTGCAGACGATATAGGTCTCGGTGGTGTCGAAGTCGATCGCCCCGCGCTTCTGGCGCGCCGCGAACAGCGACTTGTAGACGCCATAGAGATTCTGCAGATGCGGCAGCAGCGTGGCGCGGCGCGTCGCTTCCGGTCCTTTGGTGTTCTTGAGCACCGCGGCGACTTCGGTATACGTGAGCCGCGCGGCCGAGTGAATCACGCCCGGATAGAACTGATACGCCTTGATCTCGCCGCGCGCGGTGATCACCATGTCGCAGACGAGCACGCAGCGATCCACGTGCGGATTCAGCGAGCAGAGACCGTTCGAGAGCTTCTCGGGCAGCATCGGAATCACGCGGCGCGGGAAGTACACCGAGGTGCTGCGCTCGATGGCGTCGACGTCGAGACCGCCGCTGGGGGTCACATAGTGCGAGACGTCGGCGATCGCCACCAGCAGGCGGTAGCCTTCGCCCTTGCCCACCTGCATCGGCTCGCAATAGACCGCGTCGTCGAAGTCGCGCGCATCTTCGCCGTCGATGGTGACGAGCGGCACATCGCGCAGATCGACGCGGTAACGAATATCGGCCGGACGCACCGCATCCGGCAGCTTCGCGGCTTCGTCGAGCGCGCGCTTGCTGAACTCGTGCGGCACGCCGTACTTGCGCACGGCGATCTCGATCTCCATGCCGGGATCGTCGATGTCGCCGAGCACCTCGACCACGCGGCCGAGCGGCTGCGAATGGCGGCTCGGGAAGTCGGTCAACTCGACCACGACCACCTGGCCGACCTTGGCCTTCTTCGGATTCTGCGTCACCAGAATGTCGTGGCCGATGCGCTTGTCTTCGGGCGCGACGATCAGCGCGCCGTTCTCGTTGAGCAGACGGCCGATGACGCTGCGGTTCGCGCGGTCCGTGACCTCGACGATGTGCCCTTCGGGGCGGCCGCGGCGGTCATAACCGACGATGCGCGCGAGCACGCGGTCGTTGTGCATGACCTTCTGCATCTCGCCTTGCGGCAGGAACAGATCGTCCTGACCGTCGTCGCGCACGAGGAAGCCGAAGCCGTCGCGATGGCCTTGCACGCGCCCGGCGACGAAATTGGAAGGATGCGCAAGCTGATAGTGGCCGCGCGAGTCGAGCCGGATCTGCCCGTCGCGCTCCATCGCGGCGATCCGCCTGAAGAACCCTTCGCGCTCCTGGCGCTTGATGGCGAGCGCCTCGGCGATATCGTTCGCGGTGCAGGGCGATTCGCTGGTCCGCAGCACGCCGAGGATCTCTTCGCGGCTGGGAATCGGGTACGGATATTTGCTCAAGGGCTTGTCGATGGTTGTTCTCGTTGCGTGGACGTCGGAGTTTGCGTGGCCCGAGCCTGTCGTGCCGCGCCCCGGTCTTCGAGTGCTGCTATCTACGTGTTCGAGTGTTGCGCGATGCCGCAGACCCCGGGTCGAAACGTCGAACGCGCGCGCCGCTCCGCAGGGACTGCTGCGAGGCATTCTAACACCCGCGCACTACGCGACAATTCACGGTGCAGCCTTGTGCAGACTCGCTGCCGGCGCATGCGCACGATGATGCCTGGCGGCTGCGCGCGATGTATGCACAAGGCAGTGTCCGATCGGCTCGCCGACACTGCCGACCACGACGTCTTGAAACATTTTTTCAAAAGCCGCTTGACAGACTCTACGGACACGCTAAAATCTCGTTTCTCTGCTGCACGACACAGCGCAGCAGCAAGTAGTAAGCGACACCTTGCCCAGGTGGCGGAATTGGTAGACGCACCAGGTTCAGGTCCTGGCGGTGGCAACACTGTGGAGGTTCGAGTCCTCTCTTGGGCACCAAGATTCATGAAAAAAGCCGGCTGATGCCGGCTTTTTTCTTTTAGTGTCAGCGCTTGCTACGGCAGCGCGGTTTTGAGTCCAACTGACTGCGCCCTGCCCTCGGCAAGATGCAGATGTTTCTCGAAGCACCGTTTTCTTGAAATTTTCTTGAAAACATCGGTTGACAGACGCCGGGAACGCGTTATAATCTCGGTCTAGCTTGAAGACGTGCCCAGGTGGCGGAATTGGTAGACGCACTAGGTTCAGGTCCTAGCGGTGGCAACACTGTGGAGGTTCGAGTCCTCTCCTGGGCACCACGTCTCTTCAAGTAAAAGCAGCACCCCGGATTCATCGAAAAAGCCCGCACATGCGGGCTTTTTTGTTTTCCGCGCCCTTCTCCCTCGTTTTCCCGTTTCAGTCCTGCCTGCGCGATTCGCTCGCGATCTACGCGCCGCAACACATGCTGTCTCACACGACGCATCGCACGCCACGTCGCACGCCGCAGCGATATGTTCCATGGTATACATTGAAACGAAGCAGGACAGCACGGCACAACAACGCAGGGAGACCCGATGGAATTCGTCGTTATCGCGGCGCTAGTCGCTGTGAGCTTCGGCGTCGCAGCGACGTGGCTGATCGCCACCCGACTGCCCGCCGAATGGATCGAGCGCGGCCAGCACGAAGGACGCTACGCGTCTCTGTCGATGCCATCCGCGCCATCCCCGTTATCCGAAATCGACGCGCGCCGCGCCCAGGCCCGCACCGATACGCGTCGCGTGCGCCGAGCGCGTTTTCGCGCCAGTGCGCAGCGTTCGGGCAAAGCGGCAGCCTGAACGCCATCGCACGCGACGCCCCGCACTACTCCCGCGAACCCAGCGGCGCCGCCACGAACGCCTGATCCGCGCCACGCTCCGGCGCCGCCGACTGGAAGATCCAGCGCCGCCGCATCGGCTGCAACACCACCTTGGCGCAGACGCCCGCCATCATCGCCACGCAAGCAGCGAAGTCGAACACCATGTTCCAGCCGCCATGCACGGCCAGCAGCGTGGCCACCGGTACCAGCAGCGCCGCCGTGCCCTTCGCGGTGTACAGCGTGCCCGCGTTGCCCGCCGCATAGCGCGCGCCGAAGGTGTCCGCACAGGTCGCCGGGAAATTCGAAAAGATGTCGCCGTAGAACAGGAACACGAGCCCCGAGAACAGCATGAACAGATACGGATCGTGGCCGAACTCGCGCAGACCGAGCAGCGCGAGCCCTTCACCGAGAAACGTGATGAACATCGTATTCTCGCGGCCGATGCGATCCGAAATCAGCCCGCACAACGGCCGCGTGAAGCCATTGCAGAGATTGTTGACCGACAGCGTCATCGTCAGCAGCGGCAGCGACACGCTCAGCAGCGTCACCGGCATCGAGGCGAAACCATACGACTTCGCAATCGGCCCGATCTGCGCCGTGGCGATGATGCCGCCCGCCGCCACGCACACGAACATTGCATACATCACCCAGAACAGCGGCGCGCGGATCATCTGCTTCGTCGTGTAGTCGGTTTTCGTCGCGACCACGCGCCTGACGCCCGCCGCATGCGCGGGCGGCTTCGGACGCACCATCAGCAAGGCCAGCGCCATGATGCAGGCACCTTGCAGGAGTCCGAAGAAAACGAAGGCGCTCTCGTAGCCCGAATGCTGGATCATGCGTGAAATAGGAATCACGGTGAGCGCCGCGCCCGCGCCGAAGCCCGCGGCCGTCATGCCCGCCGCGAGACCGCGCCGGTCGGGAAACCATTTGAGCGCCGTGCCCACGCAGGTGCCGTACACGCAGCCCGCGCCGATGCCCGAAATCACCGCCGCCACGTAGAGCACCGGCAGCACCGGCGCCCACGCGTCGAGCACCCAGCCGAGCGCCACACAGCACGCGCCGCCCATCACGACCGGACGCGGGCCGAAGCGGTCGACGAGCCAGCCTTCGACCGGCACGAGCCATGTTTCGGTGACGATGAAAATCGAGAACGCGAGCTGGATCGCCGCTTGTCCCCAATGATGCCGCGCGTCCATCGGCACGACGAACAGCGTCCACGCATATTGCAGATTGGCGACGAGCCCCATGCAGGCGATGCCGGCCACGAGCTGCACCCAGCGGTTGTGCCGCCGCGCCGTGTAGCCGGCGTCGATGCGATCGGTATGTGCCACGTTGTCTCTCTCCATTCATTGATGGACCGCCGCGAACGGCGGCCCGCTACGTTACTTCGCCGTCCTGATTACATCAGCACTGCCTCACGCGGTCTCCAGTTGCCGCAGCAGCGCATCGACGCTGCCTTTCGCGTCGCCGAACAGCATGCGCGTGTTCTCCTTGTAAAAGAGCGGATTGTCGACGCCCGCGTAACCGGTCGCCATGCTGCGCTTCGAGACCACCACCGTGCGCGCCTTCCACACTTCGAGCACCGGCATGCCCGCGATCGGACTGCCCGCATCCTCCTGCGCGCCCGGGTTGACGATGTCGTTTGCGCCGATCACGAGCACGACGTCGGTGCTCGTGAAGTCCTCGTTGATCTCGTCCATTTCGAGCACGATGTCGTACGGCACCTTCGCTTCGGCGAGCAGCACGTTCATATGACCGGGCAAGCGCCCCGCCACCGGATGAATGCCGAAACGCACGCGCACGCCCGCCGCGCGCAGCCGCCGCGTGATCTCGCTGATCGTGCCCTGCGCCTGCGCCACGGCCATGCCGTAGCCCGGCACGATCACGACTTCGGCGGCGTCGCGCAGCAGCGCGCTCACTTCGTCCACCGACGTCGCCACCACCTCGCCTTGCGGCGCCGCGCTCGATGTCGACGTCGCCGCGCCGAAGCCGCCGAGGATCACCGAGACGAAACTGCGGTTCATCGCGCGGCACATGATGTAGCTGAGAATCGCGCCGCTCGAGCCCACGAGCGCACCGGTCGTCACGAGCAGATCGTTGTCGAGCATGAAGCCCGTGGCCGCCGCGGCCCAGCCTGAATAGCTGTTGAGCATCGAGACCACCACGGGCATGTCCGCGCCGCCGATCGCCATCACCAGATGCACGCCGAGCGCCGCCGCGATCACGCACATGGCGATCAGCGCATAGAGCGCCTGCGGTGAATCGGGCATGGCGACGAAGCGATAGCCGAGCACGACGCACACCGCCAGCGCGATCGCGTTCATCGCATGACGCGCGGGCAGCACGAGCGGCTTGCCGCCGAGCGTGCCCTGCAGCTTCAGGAACGCCACGATCGAGCCGCTGAACGTGATGGTGCCGATAAACGCGCCCACGTAAATCTCGGTGTCGTGGATCGCGCGCTCGACGCCCGTCGCGAGCCCCGACGGCGCAAGAAAGTTCGCGAAGCCGATCAGCGTGGCCGCGAGCCCGACGAAGCTGTGCAGCACCGCCACGAGTTGCGGCATCTGCGTCATCTCCACGCGCCGCGCGAGCACCGCGCCCACGCCGCCGCCCACCACCGCCGCGACGATCGCGATCTGCAGGCCCGCGCCCGACGTCACGAGCAAGGTGGCAAGCACGGCGATCGTCATGCCCGCGACGCCATAGAGATTGCCGCGCCGCGCGCTCGCGGGATGACTCAGGCCGCGCAGACTCAGGATGAACAGCGTCGCCGCGCCGAGCCACGCCATATTGCCGATTCCAGTCAACATGACGCCTCCTCAGGTTCGTTGGAACATGTTCAACATGCGCTGGGTCACGAGGAACCCGCCCGCGATGTTGATGGTGGCCACCACGAGCGCGATGCCCGCGAGGACGCTCGCGATCGTGCTCGATCCGCCCGGATGCAGCAGCGCGCCGATCACGATGATCCCGCTGATCGCATTGGTCACGCTCATGAGCGGCGTGTGCAGCGCGGGCGTCACGTTCCAGACCACCTGATAGCCGACGAACACCGCCAGCACGAATACAGTGAAGTGCGCGACGAACGCAGGCGGCGCGACGGCGCCAAGCGCCAGCAGCAGCAACGCACCAACGATCAGCATGCCTAACGACCAGGCACCGTGCCTGCGTGCGTCCTGCGCCGACGGCTGCGCATGCCCCGCACCCGCTACGACCTTCACGGGCGCATTCTGCGCAGCCCGCGCCGCTTGCGGCTGCGCAGGAGACGGTTGCACCGGAGGCGGCGGCCAGCACAGATTGCCTTGCTGCATCACGGTGGTGCCGCGCTGCACGACATCGTTCATATCGAGCGTCAGCTCACCGTTCTTGAGCGGCGTAAGGTCGGTCAGCAGATGGCGCAGATTGGTCGCGTACAACTGGCTCGACTGATTCGCCATGCGGCTCGGCAAGTCGGTATAGCCGATCACGGTCACGCCATGCGTCTGCACGACCTCGCCCGCGCGCGTCAGTTCGCAGTTGCCGCCCTGCTCCGCCGCCATGTCGACGATCACGCTGCCCGCGCGCATGCACGCGGCCGTCTTCGCATCGATCAGCCGCGGCGCGGGCTTGCCCGGAATCAGCGCGGTCGTAATGATGATGTCGACCTCGCGCGCCTGCGCCTCGAACAGCGCCATCTCCGCTTCGATGAACTTCGCGCTCATCTGCTTCGCGTAGCCGCCCGTGCCGCCGCCGTCCTCGTCGATATCGACGCTCAGGAATTCCGCGCCCATGCTTTCGACCTGCTGGCCGACTTCCGGGCGCGTATCGAACGCCCGCACGATCGCACCGAGACCGCGCGCGGCGCCGATGGCCGCGAGTCCCGCCACGCCCGCGCCGATCACGAGCACCTTGGCGGGCGGCATCTTGCCCGCCGCCGTGATCTGCCCGGTGAAGACGCGGCCGAAATGCTGCGCCGCCTCGATCACCGCGCGGTAACCAGCCATGTTCGCCATCGAGCTCAGCGCGTCGAGCTTCTGCGCGCGCGAGAGGCGCGGCACGCAATCCATCGCGAGCACCGTCACACCGCGCGCCGCGCACGCTTCGAGCAGCGCGCCGTTCTGCGCGGGCCAGATGAAACCGATCAGCGTCGCGCCCGGCTTGAGCCGCTGCACTTCGTCGATCGAAGGCGGACGCACCTTGAGCAGGATATCGGCGTTGCTCCAGAGTTCGAGCCCGTCGTCGACAAGGCACGCGCCGGCTGTGCGATACGCGTCGTCGTTGTACGACGCGCGCTCGCCCGCGCCTGTTTCGACCTCGATTTCATAGCCGAGCTTGATGAGTTGCGCGACGCTGTCGGGCGTCGCCGCGACCCGGCGTTCGTCTTGATGGGATTCGCGCGGAACCGCAATCGTCATCGCCATGATGCACCTCCATGGGCGAGCGTTGCGGATCTGAGGGCGAACGGAATCGGCGGCGCGCCAAGCGACCTGGCGCGCCGAAAACGTGGCCACGACTTCATGAAACGTCTCCTGCTCGATGTTGGAATTGTGTGTGCCGCGGCTCGTCCGGCGCGCGTGGCGCGCCATGCTGATGGACCGTTTGAGTGCTGTAAAGGCGCGCTAACGCGGCGCCCGGCCCAACTGGAGAATCGCGAGCGCCGCTGCGCGGGCGCCTTCGATGGCGGCGGCTTCGCTCGCGAACACGGTCTCGTCGGCGACCTGTTGTTCGGGCAGCAGCGCAGCCGCGTGTTGTTCCTCGGCGGAGTGAATCGCGGCGAATGCGACCCAGCCGCCGTTATGAATCATTTGACGGGCCGAGAGTTCGACCTCGTAGTGCCCGAGTCTTTCGGTATGCATCGAAGCGCTCCGTGCGGACCTGCGGCTTGAAGGGATAGGAACGACGAGACGAATTGATCAGGATTGCTGATCTTGCGTTTGCAGCCGGGTTTCCAGCTCCGTCACACGCTTGCGCAGATTGCGTTCTTCCTGGAAGCGCGCCGTCTCGTCGCGCACGACCGCGACGATGCCCGTGAGTTCGTCCTGCTCGCCATGCAGCAGCGCCACCGTGAAAGCGATGGACAGCGCGCGGCCATCCTTGTCCACGGCCGGCACGCGCAGCACGTCGTTGCCGTAGCGCGTCTGCCCGGTGGCCATCGTCTTGTGATAGCCCTCCCAGTGGCGACCGCGCAAGCGTTCGGGAATGATCAGATCCAGCGTCTTGCCGAGCGCCTCGTCCGGCGTATAGCCGAACATGCGCGTGGCTGCGGGATTCCAGTAAGTGATATCGCCTGCGGCGTCCGAGATGATGATGGCGTCGCCGATAGCGTCGGCAAGCTGTTCGAAATCGATGGCGGCTGGCATGTCGTTCGTCGTGGGGGATGCGAGGTTATATTCGGGTGCGCGGCGCGGCCGGGACGAAGCCCGCGCGCCGCGCACCTCACTGCCGATGCATCACTGCAACATCGCTACATCGACCGTCCTGTCACACAGCACGCACTTCGTGCAGCGCCGCGATCTGCTGCGGCGTGTAGCCGAGGTCGGCGAGCACCTCATCGGTATGTTCGCCCAGCAGCGGCGAGCCCGTGATTTCCGGCTTCAGCTCCGAGAACTTGATCGGGCTGCCCACCGTGAGGTACGAGCCGCGCGCCTTGTGCGGCACTTCCACGATGGTGCCGCTCGCGCGCAGCGACGGATCGTTCGCGATCTCCTTCATGCTGAGCACCGGCGCGCACGGAATATCGAACTTGCGCAGAATGTCGACCGCCTCGTACTTGGTCTTGTCGGCGAGCCACGCTTCGATCGTCGCGAAGATATCGAAGATATGCGGCTGGCGCGCTTGCGCGGTGTTGTAGTTCGGGTCCTCGATCCATTCCGGCTTGCCCAGCGCGTGGCAGATCGGCTCCCATGCGTGGCCCTGCACCGTGAAGTAGATATACGCGTTCGGGTCCGTTTCCCAGCCCTTGCACTTGAGCACCCAGCCCGGCTGGCCGCCACCGCCCGCATTGCCGCCGCGCGGCACGACATCGCTGAAGCTGCCGTGCGGATACTGCGGATACTCTTCCAGATAGCCCACGCGGTCGAGGCGCTGCTGGTCGCGCAGCTTCACGCGGCACAGGTTGATCACGCTGTCCTGCATCGACACGGCGACCTTCTGCCCCTTGCCGGTCTTGTCGCGGCCGATCAGCGCCGTGAGAATGCCGATGGCCAGGTGCATGCCCGTGTTGCTGTCGCCGAGCGCGGCCGCGCTGACCGTGGGCGGGCCGTCCCAGAAGCCCGTGGTCGAGGCCGCGCCGCCCGCGCATTGCGCGACGTTTTCGTAGACCTTGAGGTCGTCGTAGTGATGGCCTTCGCTGAAGCCCTTCACCGAGGCGACGATCATCTTCGGATTCAGTTCCTTGATACGTTCCCACGTGAAGCCCATGCGATCGAGCGCGCCGGGGCCGAAGTTTTCGACCATCACGTCCGACTCGCGAATCAGCTTCTCGAGCACTTCCTTGCCTTCGGGCTTCTTGGTGTCGAGCGTGAGCGAGCGCTTGTTGCTGTTGAGCATCGTGAAGTACAGCGCGTCGGCTTCGGGAATGTCACGCAGTTGATTGCGCGTGACGTCGCCCGCGCCCGGACGCTCGACCTTGATCACATCGGCGCCGAACCATGCGAGCATTTGCGTGCATGCGGGTCCCGCTTGAACGTGCGTGAAGTCGATGATCTTGATGCCGTCGAGGGGTTTGCTCATTGCTATCTCCTGGTCTCGGTAGTCTGAAACGACTGTCCTGTACGGTTGGATTTATTTCTTCATCGCCGCGCTTTGCGGATTGAGATTCGTGAGGCGTCCGCTCTCGGTGCCGGCCGATTCGTCGATCACGGCGTTGATGAGCGTGGGCTTGCCGGACGCAATCGCCTCGAGCAGCGCCTTCGTGAGTTCCTCCGGCGTGGTCGCCTGGTGGCCGACGCCACCGAACGCCTCGATCATCTTGTCGTAGCGCGCGCCCTTCACGAACACGGTCGGCGCGACATCGGCGCCGCCAGTCGGATTCACATCGGTGCCGCGATACACGCCGTTGTTGTTGAACACGATCGTGCAGACCGGCAGGTCGTAGCGGCAGATCGTTTCCAGCTCCATGCCGCTGAAGCCGAATGCGCTGTCACCCTCGATCGCCACGACCTGCGTACCGCTCGTGACCGCCGCGCCGATCGCGAAACCCATGCCGATGCCCATGATTCCCCACGTGCCCGAATCGAAGCGCTTGCGCGGCTGGTACATATCGATGATGCTGCGCGCGTAGTCGAGCGTATTCGCGCCTTCGTTCACGACGTTGATATCGGGGCGCGTCTTCAGCACGTCGCGAATCGCCCGCAGCGCGCTGTGGAAGTTCATCGGCGTGGGATTCTTGTCGAGCGTCGCGGCCATCTTCGCGAGGTTCGTGTTCTTGCGCTCCGCCACCGCGTTGAGCCATTCCGCCGAAGGCTTCGGAAAATCCGCGCCCATACCGGCGACCAGCGCTTCCACGCACGAACCGATATCGCCGATCACGGGCGCTTCGATCGCCACGTTGCTGTCGATCTCGGTCGGCGCGATGTCGATCTGCACGAACTGCTTCGGACCGGCGGCTGCGCCCCACGTCTTGCCCTTGCCGTGCGCAAGCAGCCAGTTCAGGCGCGCGCCGATCAGCACGACCGCATCCGCTTCCGCCAGCACGAACGAGCGCGCCGCCGACGCCGACTGCTCGTGCGTGTCGGGCAGCAGGCCCTTGGCCATCGACATCGGCAGATACGGCACGCCGCTCTTTTCGACCAGCTCGCGGATCTGCGCGTCGGCTTGCGCGTAGGCCGCGCCCTTGCCGAGCAGGATCAGCGGACGCTTCGCATTCCTGATGACATCGAGTGCGCGCTTGACCGCGTCGGGCGCCGGAATCTGGCGCGGCGCCGCATCCACGACCTTGATCAGCGACTGCTGGGCCTTCACGGCGTCGATGGTCTGCGCGAGCAGCTTGGCGGGCAGATCGAGATAGACGCCGCCGGGACGGCCCGAGACCGCTGCGCGAATCGCGCGCGCCACGCCGACGCCGATGTCTTCCGCGTGCAGAACGCGATAGGCCGCCTTGGCATAAGGCTTGGCCGCGTTGAGCTGATCCATCTCCTCGTAGTCGCCCTGCTGCAGGTCGACGATCTCACGCTCGCTCGACCCGCTGATGAGAATCATCGGGAAGCAGTTCGTGGTGGCGTTGGCCAGCGCCGTGAGGCCGTTGAGGAAGCCAGGCGCGGAAACCGTCAGGCAGATGCCCGGCTTCTTCGTCATATAGCCCGCGACGGCGGCCGCGTTGCCGGCGTTCTGCTCGTGGCGGAACCCGATGAAACGCATGCCTTCGGCCTGCGCGAGCCGCGCGAGGTCCGTGATGGGAATCCCGACGAGACCGAAGATCGTGTCGATATCGTTGAGCTTGAGCGCATCGATGACGAGATGAAAACCGTCCGTCGTCGCTTGCGCCTCTTGCGCAGGGCTGTTCTGCGCGTCGTTGATGCCTGCTTCTGCCATGACGTCTCCTCTTTGGCGGGGCGTTGTGTGATCCGTGATATACAATATTCCACACACAATATTAGTCAAGACGTTTTTTTACGCGGTGGCGGCGTGTTGCAGTGCAATGCAGCTTGCGGACCTTGTGACATCGGGCTTGCGCCCTTCCGCTTTGATGCGCCACACAAATTTCGCCGGTCTCGACTCCTGCAAACCGCGTAATTTATTTCGGATTCCCAACTACTTAAACAGCATCCCGACACGTAGCCGACACCTTCCCGAACACGTATCCAGACGATTCGCGTATGCCTGCGCGCCGCTCACGCGGCGTTCAAATCCAGCGTAAAAAAGTGCGCGGGCTCAGTCGAGAAAGTCGCAGTTCGCTTCGACGAACAACGCGAGGTCGATCGAATGCTGCCGCACGAGCCGCTCGACGCGCTCGGTATCGCGCGCCTCCAGCGCCTCGATGATGCGCATGTGATCCACGATCGATCTCGACGCGCGGTCGCTCTGCGCGATCGTCATCCGGCGTATCGCACGCACATGCATGAAGATGTTCTTGATGGTCTCGACGATGATCGGCGACTTCGAGAGTTCGACCAGCGACTGATGGAACATGATGTTCGCTTCCGAGTATTCCTCGATGTGCTCGGCGGGCCGCGCGTCGTCGAAGTCGGCGAACATGCTGCGCAGGCGCGCGATCTCCTCGTCGCTCGCGCGCTGGGTCGCGAGGCGCGCCGCGATACTTTCGAGCGCGGCCCACATATAGATCATCTCGACGATTTCCTTGCGCGTCTTGCGCAGGATGTAGACACCGCGCCGTGGCACGGTACGCAGGAACCCTTCCTGTTCGAGCAGCGTCATGGCCTCGCGCACCGGCGTGCGGCTCACGCCCAGCTTTTCGGTCAGTTCCTTCTCATCCAGACGAATTTCGTCTCGCGAGCGGTAGATATCGGTTTCTGCAATCGCCTGCTTCAGCTTCGCGTAAGCCTGGTCGCGCAAAGAGAGCGCGGCGTGAATCGGTTCGAGCGTCAGGGTCAGCGAGGACGCCGCGGCTTCGTCTTGGGTATCGGTGGACATCGGTCGTTTGTCTCCAGCGTTCTAATGAGTAAGCCGGTACAACTCATCGATTTCATATTTCCAATACAATATATCAGTGACACGAACAGCACTACGCGGGGTTTACGCGAAGCCTGCCATCCCGATCGCATATATAGACGATGCCTTATATAAATCGAAAAAAACTTTAACTATCGTTTATTCATTGGCCCTCCTACATTGAGTTCACGCCTTTCGCGAACCAGGAGACAGCCATGAGCCCCTCACCCGCCCGTCCGCACGCCACCGAACAAGAGTCCGTTCTGCACGCGCAACTGTGCGCATTCAATTCGGCGTTCGCCGAACTGGGCTTGCGGTTCCGCTGGGACGCCGCCACGCTCTATGCGCTCGCGGCGATCGAAGGCGAAGCGGCGCGCCTCGCGACCTATATCCAGACGCATCATCCGCATCTGTTGAACGCTTACAGCATCGAGTTTCTGTGCGACGCGATTCTCGGCCGCAAGAATGCGCAGGCGCCCGGCGAATGGCGCACGGAAACGACGCTGCAGCGCGCCGCGCCAAATCAGCCGGTGGCGGCGGTCACGCGTGACGGATGGGATTGGAGCGAGCCCGGCTTGCCTGCGCTGGCAGGCGCCTGACGCTCGCGGGAGTGGGTGTAGCAAAGACAGCAGCAGCGACAGCACCGACATCGAGACGCGAATGCGCAAGCATTCAGACGATTCGCGTCTCGATCGCGGCGGAACAGCGTGATGGTGCGTTGAACGACGCGTGAGCGTCAGGCGCGCGCCGCCGCCTCATCCTCCTGCAGCTTGCGCCAGAGGATCTTGCCGCTGCCCGACTTCGGCAGCGTGTCGACGAACTGCACGATGCGCGGCGCCTTGTACGCCGCCATGTTTTCGTGCGCCCACGCGATGATGTCGTCCTCGTTCACGCTGCCGATCTGCTTCGGATCGAGCACGACCACGGCCTTCACGGTTTCGCCGCGCTTCACGTCCTGCGTGCCGATGATGCACACCTCCTTGATCGCCGGATGGCGGTACATCAGCGCTTCGACTTCGGCCGGCCAGACCTTGTAGCCCGACGCGTTGATCATGCGCTTGAGGCGGTCGGTCATGAAGTAATAGCCTTGCGCGTCGCGCCGCACGAGATCGCCGGTGCGCAGAAAGCGCTTGCCGTCGCGCTCGATGAACGCTTCGGCCGTCGCTTTCGCGTTGCCCCAATAACCGAGCATCACTTGCGGCGCGCTCATGATCAGCTCGCCGGCTTCGCCTTCGGGCACATCTTCGAGCGTGATCGGATCGACGATGCGCGCATCGACGTCGAACACCGGAATCCCCAGACATTGCGGCTTCGGATTCTGCGGCGGATTGATGTGTGTGGCCGCCATCGTCTCCGACATGCCATAGCCTTCGACGAACTCCAGACCGGTGAGATCGCGCAGCTTCTTCACAACGGCATCGGGCATGGTCGCGCCGCCGCCGCGCATCCACGCGAGACTCGACAGATCGTATTCGCCGATCCGCGGATTCGAAATGAAATCGACCACCATCGTCGAGATCGCCTGCCAGCCGTTGATGCGGTAATGCTCGATCGCGCGCGCGGCGGCGTCGCGATCCCAGCGCGGCAGGATCACGATGGTCGAGCCGTTGTAGAGCGGACTGTTCATGCCGCCCTGCATGCCGGTCACGTGAAAGAACGGCAGCACGGAAAGCTGCACCGCGTCCTGATTGCTGCCGAACCAGTTGCAGCCGCCCACCGCCGTGCACATCACCGAACGATGCGTGTGCATGCAGCCTTTCGGCTTGCCGGTCGTGCCCGAGGTGTACGGCATCACGCAGAGATCGTCGGGACCGGCGGTGAGCGGTCCGGGCGCGCACTGCGCGGCGAGCACGTCGGCCCAATGCACGACGCCCGGCCCTTCCACCTGGCGCGGCGCGCTCACGAATTCAGGCGGCGGCGACGAAGGCGTGTTCTTCAGATAATCGCTATACGTCGCGACAATCAGGTGTTGCAGCTTGCCTTCACCCTCGCCCGCCAGCGGCGCGATGCGCGGATACAGTTCCTGCGCGACGAAGGCTGTCGTCGCGCCGCTGTCCTCGACGTAGTGCTCGAGTTCCTCGGTCAGATTCATCGGATTGACCGGCACCACCACCGCGTTCGCGCGCAGAATGCCGTAGTACGCGAGCACCCATTGCGGGCTGTTCTGCACATAGAGCAGCACGCGGTCGCCCGCCTTCACGCCGCAATGCTGTTGCAGATAACCGGCCACGCGCTCAGCTTCGTCCTTGAACTGCGCGAACGTGACGGGCGTGTCGTAGAAGTAGATGAACGGTTTGTCGGGAAAGCGTGCGGCCGACACCTCGGCGTTATAGAACAGGTTCGTGCCGGGAATGCTCAGATGCGGCGAGAGATGCGCGGGCCAGTGGGGCGAAGTGAGCGATGAACTGCGCGTGGCGGGCGATGCTGCGGGATCCTGCGAAGCTGCGATGGCGGATGTGGACATGGCGGGTTCCGTCTCCTGGAGCGCGCGCCGTCGAGCGCGGCGCGCGCGTCTTGCAATCGGCCGCGGCGAGCCGCGGACCGTCCGTGAATGTAGTTCGGACTACGATGCTGATCAGACGATGCTTGCGCCGCCGTCGATCGCCAGATACTGGCCGGTGACATGGCGCGACGCGGCGCTCGCGAGAAACACCACGGCGCCCTTGAGATCGCTTTCGTCGCCCAGACGCTGTAGCGGCGTATGGTCGATCACGCTCTGGCCGAGCTTGTCGAGCAGGCCCGCCGCCATTTTGGTCGGGAAAAAGCCCGGGCAGATCGCGTTCACGTTGATGCCGTACTTGCCCCACTCGGCGGCCAGCGCGCGCGTGAAATTGATCGCCGCCGCTTTCGAGGTGTTGTAGGCGATGGTCTGCATCGGGCCGAGCGAGCCCTTGAGCCCGGCGATCGAAGCGATGTTGATGATCTTGCCGCGCTTGCGGGCAATCATGCTGCGCTTGCCCACTTCGCGCGCGAGGAAGAACGGCGCGTTCACGTTCAGGTTCATGACCTTGTGCCAGGCCTCGTCCGGATAGTCCTCGGCCGGCGCGCCCCAGGTCGCGCCCGCGTTGTTCACGAGGATGTCGATCTGGCCGCAGGCCGCGAGCGTTTCGTCGACGAGCTTCGTGGCCGCCTCGGGGCGCTGCAGGTCGCTGACGATCGTCATCGCTTCGATGCCGCGCGCCTGGAGATGGCGCTGCGCTTCGGCGAGCTCGTCGGCCTTGCGCGCCGTGATCACGACGCGGCAGCCCATTTCGCCCAGCGCTTCGGCCATCTGCAGGCCGAGGCCGCGCGAGCCGCCCGTGATGAGTGCCACCTGACCGCCCAGTTCGAACAATTCCCTGACCTGCATGCTTGTGTCTCCTTGATGTCTGTCTGGACCGCGGACGGCCCGGATTGCACTGAAGGTTCCTCTGCGTTCCGCCTGACGGAACACGCGAAGTCGAGTCGATTCTAGTCACCGCATCTGACGGCGGCAATCAGGAAAAGCACGGTCGTTCATTATCGGCGAAATTGTGCGCGCCGTGCGGCGAAGCGCGCAATGCACGCAGGTTTGCCAACGTTACGGCCGCCTGACGCATGCGCCTTGAATCGCCCGCTCTCAGCAAATTAGGACGTATCCGATGTGCGGCGGCGGCGCCCGTCCCTAAGCTCTTTCTCATAAAGACTGAGACTGACGGCCCCAAGATGACCACCGATCCCGAACACCGACTCGTCGCGGCTTTCGCCGCCCATGCCAGCGCGCCGCACGATCCCGACGCGCTGCTGCATATCTGCTACGCGCTGATCGGCGTGCAGCGCGACGAGCACATGCTCGCGTGGGCGGACAAAGGGCTCGCGCTCGCGCCCGGCCATGCGGGCTTCATCCATGCGCGGGCGCGCGCACTGCGTCTGCTGGGCGAGCACGCGCAGGCCGCGCAAACGTGGATCGACGCGGCGGGCACGAACTGGGCGCCCCTCTTCTACGAGGCTCGCCTGGGCCGCGACCTCTATCTGAGCGGCGCCACCGATCAGGCGATCGCGGTGCTCGAACGCGCGGTCCAAAGCCCGGTGCCCGACGACAATCCCGAGAAACTGCGCGCACGCAAATGGCTGGCCGAAGCGCTGCTGAGTCTCGGCGACCCGCGCGGCTTCGCGCACTGGCTCTACCGCAATCGCGGCGACAGCGGCAACACGCGCCACGCCGACGTGCCGATGTGGAACGGCCAGCGCGATCTGCGCGGCGAGCGTGTGCTGGTGACGCATCAGATGGGCTTCGGCGATCAGTTCATGCTGTACGGCGCGCTGCGCCACTGGCGCGCCGCCGGCGCGGAACTCATGGTGACCTGCGATGCGCCGATTCGCGGTGTGCTCGCCGCCTCGCTGCCCGATTGCCGCGTGGTGTCCGCGCACCGCCCGCTGACGGCCGAGGCGCCGCTCGATGCGGCGCTGCTGCCCGAGGTTCACGCGTTCGCGCCGACGATGCAGGCCACGCTGCTGCATCTGCCGATGCTCTGCGCGCACGATGCACCGCGTCCCGATCCGTATTTCCCCGCGTATCTGCGCGCGCCCGAGGCCGAGCGCGAAACCGCCGCGACCTGGGCACGCGCGATGCGTACGCAGCATCCGGGCAAAAAGCTCGTCGGCGTGTTCTGGGACTGCGCGCAACGCCACTCGCGCGCACTGCGCAGCAAGGAGCGCAACTGGGCGCGCCTGCGCAGCCTGCCGCTCGACGCGCTCGAACGGCTCACGACCAGCGCGGCGCTCGCCGGCCACGTCCAGTTCGTGAGCCTGCTGCATCCGAGCGTGGAAATGGTGAGCGGCTCGCCGCGCGGCCACTTCAGCCACTTCGCGCCCGCCATCAACACGTTCGCGGACACCACGGCCTGCATCGAGCAGCTCGACGCCGTGGTGAGCGTGGACGCCGGCGTGGCCAATCTCGCGACGATGACGGGCAAACCGACCGCCGTGCTCGTCAATCCGACCGGCGAGTGGCGCTGGGGCAAGGACGGCACGCGCTCGCCGTGGATGCGCGACGCGCACGTGCTGCGTCAAGAGACGATGGGCGACTGGTCGAACGTGATCGAGGCCACGATCGACTGGCTCGCGTCGCGCTGATCCGCATCGACGCCCGAATCGATCTGCACTCCCGATCATCGACCGCTGCATACCGCCATTAATCCGGCGGTCAATTGCGCAATACCCTCGCACACTCCATCCATTCAACATTCAATTACGGCTTCAATGTAATTACATTTAAATTACTATTAAGACGAAAAGCTTTCAGAACTCCCGATTAACCCCAGGGATTAGTACGGGTTGCGCCGGACATTCATGCAAATGTTTAATGCCGGGCGTACACTCGTACGAAGCTCACAGCGCGGGGCGAACAGCCACATGAGCCATGCCCGGGAGACGCGGCATGGCGCGGGTAAGACAGGAGAACAATGAAATGAGCTGGACGCGAGAACAGAAAAACGTAACGATCGCAGCGTATTTGGGGTGGACGCTCGACGCATTCGATTTCTTTCTGATGGTTTTCGTTCTGAAAGATATCGCTACCGAATTCAATACCAAAATCCCGGCTGTCGCATTTGCCATTACGCTCACGCTGGCCATGCGCCCGCTCGGCGCGCTCATCTTCGGCCGGCTCGCCGACAAATATGGACGCCGCCCCACGCTGATGGTCAACATCGCGTGTTATTCGCTGCTCGAATTGCTCACCGGCTTCTCGCCGAATCTCACCACCTTTATCGTGCTGCGCGCGCTGTTCGGCGTGGCGATGGGCGGCGAATGGGGCGTGGGCTCCGCGCTGACGATGGAAACCATTCCGCCCAAGGCGCGCGGCTTTGTTTCCGGTCTGCTGCAGGCCGGCTATCCGAGCGGTTATCTGCTCGCCTCGGTGGTGTTCGGCGTGCTGTATCAGCATATCGGCTGGCGCGGCATGTTCTTCGTCGGCGTGCTGCCCGCGCTGCTCGTGCTCTACGTGCGCTCGCACGTGCCCGAGTCGCCGGCCTGGAAGGAAATGGAAAAGCGCGTGCGTCCGACGCTGCTCTCCACGCTCAAGCACAATCTCGGCCTCTCGATCTACGCGATCGTGCTGATGACGGCGTTCAACTTCTTCTCGCACGGCACCCAGGATCTGTATCCGACCTTCCTGCGCGAACAGCATCACTTCGATCCGCATACGGTCTCGCTGATCACCATCGTGCTGAACATCGGCGCGATCGTGGGCGGTCTGTTCTTCGGCTCGATCTCGGAGAAAATCGGCCGCCGCAAGGCCATCTGCATCGCCGCGCTGATCGCGCTGCCGGTGCTGCCGCTGTGGGCGTTTTCGGCCACGCCGGTGATGCTCGCGCTCGGCGCCTTCCTGATGCAGATTTCGGTGCAAGGCGCGTGGGGCGTGATCCCGGTGCATCTGAACGAAATCTCGCCGGATGAAGTGCGCGCGACCTTCCCCGGTCTCGTCTATCAGCTCGGCAATCTGTTCGCGTCGGTCAACGCCACGCTGCAAGCGTCGCTCGCCGAAACGCACGACCAGAACTACGGCATGGCGATGGCGATCGTCGCGGGCACCGTGGCCATCGTGATTTCCGTGCTGATCCTGTTCAGCCGCGAACGCCGCGGTATCGACATGACGCAGACCGCGAAGCAGGTGACCACCACCTGAGGTTAGCGAACCTTCGCCTTGTGAACGCGCGGCGGCGCTGCGCCGCGCGACACACGAACGAGCCGTGCCGGGTTGCCGCCCGCACGGCTTTTTCTTTTTCAGCAAAGTCGCCGAAAAAATGGGGAAACGACAGGGGAAACTACGCGTGCCGCTCGCGCGCCGCGCGGCGCATCATGAGAGCGCCACGTCTCGCCCGGAGTCCACGCATGACGCATAGCATGACGAATATGAGCACCACGCCGATCGATCACCCCAACACCGACGGCATCTGGTACGCCTCGTATCCCGCCGGCGTGCCGCATGAAGTCGACGTCACGCGCTACACCTCGCTCGTGCAGTTTTTCGACGACTGCACCACGCGCTATCGAGAGCGCGTCGCCTACGTGAGCGCAGGTTCGCCGATGACCTACGGCGCGCTCGCGCGCAAGGCCACCGCGTTCGCTTCGTGGCTGCAAGGCGCAGGCGTGCTGCCCGGCGAGCGCGTCGCGATCATGCTGCCGAACACGCTGCAATATCCGGTGGCGCTGTTCGGCGCGCTCAAGGCGGGCGCGATCGTCGTCAACGTGAATCCGCTCTATACGGCGCGCGAACTCGAGCATCAGCTCAACGACAGCGGCACGCAAACCATCGTGGTCTTCGAGAGCTTCGCGAAGACGCTCGCGGAAGCGCTGCCCGGCACGCGCGTCGAGCGCGTGGTGCTCACGCAACTCGGCGACCTGCTCGGCGAAGGGCTCAATCTCAAGGGCCGCTTCATCAACTTCATGCTGCGTCACGTGAAGAAAGTCGTGCCGCCCTACTCGCTGCCGCGCGCCGTCTGGCTGCTCGACGCGCTCGAGCAGGGCGCACGTGCGCCGCGCGCGCCGGTCGCCGCCGAACGCGACGATCTCGCCTTCCTGCAATACACGGGCGGCACGACCGGCGTGGCGAAAGGCGCGATGCTCACGCACGCATCGATTCTCGCGAACGTGCTGCAAGCGAAGGCCTGGATCGCCGATCAACTGAACGCCGAAGCCGAAACCGTGCTGACGCCGCTGCCGCTCTATCACATCTATTCGCTCACGGTGAACGCGCTGATTTTCATGCTGCTCGGCGGACGCAACATCCTGATCGCGAATCCGCGCGACATGAAACGCGTGATGAAAACCATCCGTCACGAACAGTTCAGCTGCATGAGCGCGGTCAACACGCTCTACAACGCCTTTCTCGACAACGCGGAATTCCGCGCGCGCGACTTCTCCGGCCTCAAGCTCGCGATGGCGGGCGGCATGGCGACGCAAAAGGCCATCGCCGACCGTTTTCGCGCCGTGACCGGCAAGCCGATCGTCGAAGGCTACGGCCTCACCGAGTGCTCGCCGATCGTGACGCTCAATCCCGTCGATCTCACGCATCTTCAGGATTTCGAAGGATCGATCGGGCTGCCCGCGCCGTCCACGCAGGTGCGTCTGCTCCGCGACGACGGCACGTGGGCGAGCATCGGCGAACCGGGCGAGCTGTGCGTAAAAGGCCCGCAGGTGATGCGCGGCTACTGGAACCGTCCCGACGAAACGGCCAAGGTATTCGTGAGCGACGGCTGGCTCACGACCGGCGATATCGGCGTGATGGACGCGCGCGGCTATATCCGCCTGATCGACCGCAAGAAGGACATGATTCTGGTCTCGGGCTTCAACGTCTATCCGAACGAAATCGAAGACGTGATCGCGACGCATCCGGGCGTGCGCGAGGTGGCGGCGATCGGCGTGCCCGATCCCGTGCAGGGCGAGCGCGTGAAGGTGTTCGTGGTCCGGCGCGACGCCACGCTCACCGCGGACGCGCTGATCCAGTATTGCCGCCAGCAGCTGACCGGCTACAAGGTGCCGAGAATGGTGGAGTTTCGCGACGAGCTGCCGCAAAGCACGATCGGCAAGATATTGCGCCGCGAATTGCGCGCGGCCGAGATCGCGAAGCTGGAGAAGGAAGGCGCATCTAAAACTACTTAGGGTTACGTATCACTTTTTTAGAGCGATACGTTCATCACCACGCACCGTCGCGACAGCGCCAGCCGCTCGAACACGAAGCGATCCGATGCGCGCAGCGCGCACAGCACGACCGCGCCCTCGCCGACGCGTGCCGCAATGCGCGCGTGCCATAGCGCGCCGATATCGTCGTCGACCGCGAACGGCGTCATATGCGTGTGCGCGGCATGACGCGCCAGCACCTCGCCTTCCGCGAGCGACGCATCGAACACGGCAATTCGCGCGCTTCGTTGCCACGCCGCCTGCGATCCGCGCCACCCCATCGCGCAGCAGGCCGCGCACGAGACACCGAGAAACTCGCGCCGATTCATCGACATCGCCCCTCCCGCTTCGTCAGGTATAGCCGCGCTGCCCGCGCCACGCCGCCGGCCAGACGCCCTGCTTGCCCGGCGACAGCACGCCCTGCGGATCGAGCGCGTCCTTCACGGTTTCGGCGAGGCGCAGCAGCGCACCGTCGTTGAAGCTGTACTGCGCGGCCGCGTAATCCATGTAGAGCAGATGCGAGCGATACACGCCATAGCCCGCCGCGCGCGCATCGCTCATCAACGCGCGCAGCAGGTCGCCCGCGCGCGCCGCCAGCGGATGCGGCGCACGCGGAAAGATCGCCGCGAACACGTGATGCAAATGCCGCCCCGCCGCCGTGAAGCCGCCGTAATAATCGAAGCCGTATTCCGCCGCGCGCGCCTTCACGAGCGCGTACTGGCGCAGCGCGTCGCGACCGTCGGCGGGACACAGCGGCGAGAAGTCCACGTGCGCGCCCTCGCCGCCGAGCCAGTCGAGCATACGAAACGCGCTCATCGACGGGATGCCCGCCATGTTGCGATCGCCACCGCCTTGCGGTTCCTCGTTGCCCGCGTAGCGACGCGCGGCACAGCGCGCGCCGGGCACCGCCGCGAACGCGCGCTCGACCGTGCGCCGTTGCAACTCGATCACGTCGGCCTCGCCGTAAAGCGCGTAATGCAGATTCCAGCGTCCGATATCGAGCTCGCGCTGCAGGCGCGTGACGGCGGCCTCGGGCATCGCGCCCTCGCCGTCGTACCAGCGCGCGCGGGGCGCGAGACCGGCCGCGCGGCGGATCGCGCCTTCGATCACGGCGTGCTGCGTAATCGTGCCGCTCAGTTGCAGGCCGCGCAGCGTATCGACGATCGCGCCCAGATCGTCCTCGCGCGCGAACTGGATTTCGCCGATCACATACGCGCTCGGCGCGGGCATCAGCCAGAGCCCCATCTTCGTGACGATGCCGTAATTCGATTGCGTGAACAACGCGTCGAACGACGGCCCGTAACCAGGTTTGTAGAGCGTCCACGCGGTGCCGATGTCGAGCGCGCCCATGCCCGTGCGCACGACGTCGCCGTTCGCGAGCACGACTTCCATGCCGCATTGCGACGCCGCGTGATCGCCATACGCGGTGTAGCCGAAACCGCGTTCGAGCGTGTTGCCGATCACGCTGCCCCAACCCGACGCGGGCGGATCGACCCACAGCGCGAGGCCGCGTTCGCGCAGATGCGCATGCAGATCGAAGTAGCTCACGCCGGGCTCGACGAGTGCCCATGCGAGGCGTTCGTCCACGTCGAGGATGCGGTTCAGCCGCTGCAAGTCGAGCACGACCGAGCCGGCCAGGCGCGGCGCCGCGCCGCCATAGGCGAAATTGCGGCCCGTGGACACTGTCCAGAGCGGCACGCGCGCCGCGTTGGCGACGCGCAGGATCGCGCGGATTTCGTCGACGTTCGCGGGCAGCAACGCGGCGCACGGCGCGAACTGGGTGTCATTCGACAGCGGCGCGAACGGATCACGATACGCCGTGAGCGCCGCGCCGCCGCGACAAACATTAGGTATCCCGACGATCGTCTCGAACGCCGCGAGCGCGCGCGCCAGTTGCGCGGCGCTCATGCCGGGCGGCCGCGGCGCTTCAGTTTTCTTTTCGGCTTCCTTTTCGGCTTCCGTTCCGGCATCGGTCGCGCTCGCGGCTTCTGCTCGCTTCGCATCGACGGGCGCGCCGCGCGTCATGGCGCATCACCATTGCGCCGCGGTGCCGCCGAGCGCGCCGCACACGTCGTAGGCGATCGTGCGCAAGCGCCCTTCGCTGGCCGGGCCGGAGAGCGCGTAGCCCATGCTGTCGGTGCTCCAGTAGAACGTGCGGCGGCTGCCGTCGCGCAGCAGATGGACCGCGTCGCGGTCGCGGCCCGAGACGCTCACGTAGAGCGTCAACCGTTCGCCGAAGTCGTTCTGGTACATGATCTGCGCCGCCGGTCCCGCCGCGCCCGGCAGCAGCCGCCCGCCGACGAGCGTATAGCCGTACTCGCCGAGCGAGGGAATATGCAACGGCTTGCCGAGGCGTTTCGAGAGCCACGCGACGAGATGCGCCTCGTCGGCGGCGCCGACCTCGACCGGATGGCGCACTTCGGGCGAATAGACGGCGTAAGCGACATCGGCGCGCCGCGCAAAACCTTCCGACTCGCTCGCGAACAGCGCGCTCGCACGGCCGTCGCCGTGGCCGAGCCACGACGGCACGAACGTCGCCGCCGCCGTCGCCAGCCCCGCGCCGACGACGGCCCACGCCGCCGCGAGACCGGCACGCTGCCACCACGGATCGCGTCGCCGCAAGACGAGGTAAGGCGGCGCGGCAGCAGTGCCAGCGACATCGGTGGCATCGGCGGTGCCGGACGCGCGATTGCAGAGCGATTGCAGCGCGGCCTTCTGCGCGCGATACGCCGCGATGCGCCGTGCCGCCGCCGGATCGTCGGCGAGCCGTTCGAGCAGCGCCGCTTGCGCATCGGGCGCGAGTTCGCCGTCGACGAACGCGCCCAGCGCCGCGAGGTCGTGATCCGCGAGACCGGCTTCGCCATGCGTGTCGACATGCGCTTCGTTGCGCGTCGAGTTGTGTGCGTCGGATTGTGCGCCGGCGCGCTCGCGTTCGAGATCGTCGTCGTTCATCGCATCGTCCCCACGACCCGCAGCGGCGCGGTGCGCCGCGCGGAATCACGCGCCGGATCGGCATCGAGCAGCGCGCGCAGTTGCTCGCGCGCTCGCGACAGGCGCGACATCACCGTGCCCGCCGGCACGCCGAGCACGGCCGCCGCCTCTTGATAGCTCAGTTCCTCGACGCAGACGAGCAGCAGCACTTCGCGCTGCGCCGCCGGCAGCGCGTAGAGCGCGCGTTGCAGATCGCGCAGCACGAGGCCGTCCACTTCGCCGTGCGGCGCTTCGAGCGTGCGCCACGGCGCGCTTTCGTCGTCGACGGCGATCTCGCGGCGGCCGCGCAACTGGTCGATATAAATATGCCGCAGGATCGTCAGCAGCCACGCACGCAAATTGCTGTCGGGCCGGAACGACGCGGCCTTCGAAAGCGCGCGCTCGGCGGCGTCCTGGACGAGATCGTCGGCCCAGGCGGCGTCGCCGGTGAGCGCGCGCGCATAGCGGCGCATGGCCCCGAGCTGGGCCACGACCTGCGCTTCGAATTCCGCCGACGGGCGGCGCAGCACGGCGCGCCGCTCAGTAGCCGCCCGACGATCCGCCGCTGCCCGAGCTACTCGACGCGCCGCCGGCGTTCATGTCGCTGCACGCGGCGAGTCCCGCGCCCGAGACCGCGGCTATCGTCACGCAGACGAAACAGACAAGGAACTGGCGAAAGTGCTTCAGGGTCGGCTTCATGATCGTCTCCTGCTGAAACAGCCAATGAGGCTGCAATACGCGGTAAACGTCGCGGCGCGGCGGCTTATTCCCGCCACGTGCGTCGCCGCACGGTTCTCGGGCGAGGCGCGCCTGAAAATGAACCGGCACCAGAATCGAAGGCGATGTCTGCGCGGCGCTGGGTTGCGTTTTTTTGCCGCATTTTTGTCCCTTTTTTGTCCCTTTTCCGGCTCTTTTTTCGCCGCTTTTCACTGAGATTTTTGTTGTGATTTTTTACAGGAATTTTGGTGCGGCTGGCCTTACGACTGCCTTTACGGCTATCGTTGCGGAGAAATCGGCCAAATCGGTCGCGCGGCCCTGCTCGCGATGCACTACGCTGTTGAACGTATGAACCATGAACGCGTCGTACTGTCACAGTCCGGGCAAGCCGCTCGTGTATCGTGCACGGCTTGCTCGCGCAGACAGCCTGACCCCGCTATCGGCAGCACCGGCAAACGGCGGCTCCGGCCGCGACCCGGTATAGTTCTGCAGTAAAGTAGGTAACCGCACGCGCGCTTCGCCGACACAGGGTAGAATCCCCGGCAAGCAAACGTTTCCAATGAATTGCGGCACTGAGCCGCCTGGCTAAAATTCGTCCATGCCTTCCGCAGAATCGCACCCGCAAAACGACTTCATGAACGCCGCGCGCAAAGAGCGCAAGCGCGTCGAAATCTATCTGGTCAACGGCATCCGCCTGACCGGATGCATCGAGTCGTTCGATCAGTACCTGGTGATGCTGCGCACGCCCGTTGGCCTGCAAGGCATCTACAAACGCGCCATCTCCACCATCCAGCTCGACACCGGCACGCGTCCGGGTCCGCGCACGCCGCGCCCCTCGCACGGCGAGCACACGAGCCGCGGTCCGCACGGTAGTCACGGCGGCCATGGCCCGCGTGAATCCCGCGAGCCGCGCGAACCCCGTGAACCGCGCGAGCCCCGCGAATCGTGGTCGGCGCCCTCGGCACCGTCGGATCGCCCGGCCAGCGGCGGTTCGGACGGCCCGGTCGTCGTCACGCGTCGTCGTCGCCTCTATGGCGCGGTGAACAACGGCGGCAACGGCGGCGAAGGCAACAGCTAAGCCGCCGCCAGGCCACACAGACGTACCCGCAAAAACGCGCGCATTTCCTGCGCGCGTTTTGCTTTTTGGGCGGCGCATCGGCATCGGGGCACGACGTTGGCAAGCGCGCTGGCACGCGAATTGGCACCGGAAGCGGCGTGAAAACGGCAAAAACTCACCTGCGTTCAGGGTTTTGCCCTTTGCGTTATTCTGACAGCGACTCTCCTCGCCCCGGAGTACGCCATGCCCGCCACCAAGCCGCCTTCCCCACCCGCCCAGCCCGATCCGCTCGACGAAGCGCTCGAGGAAACCTTCCCCGCCAGCGACCCGATTTCCATCGACCCGCCGCGCGAGAAGCCCGAGCCCGCCGACAAGGCCAAAAAGCACGACAGCCCGCGCCATCACGGCAAGCACTGACACTGACGCGCCAACGACAAAAAGGCGGTGCGCCCGAGGCGCCCGCCTTTGATCCCTTCGCGGATTCACGTTTGCCGAAGCGCCCGCTGAGCAAGCGCTCTGGGCGTGTGCATCAATGCACCGGCAAACCGCCTTCCACCTGACGCTGCAGTTCGCGAACCTGACGCTGCATCTGACGCAGTTGATCCTGCGCCTGCGACTTCTCGGCCTGCAACACATTGGCCTGGTCGCGCGTCTGCTTCTGCTGGTCCGCAACGATCGCCTGCTGCTGGCGCGCGACCGTGAGGTCGGCCTGCAGACGGTTCGCGTGGTCCTGCGCCAGCGCGATCATGCGCGCCGTGAAGGCCTTCTGCGCTTCGAGACGCGTGCGGCGCAGTTCGACGTCCGACAGCTGGATCGTCTTCGCCGCGAAATCGCGATAGATCGCTTCCGCGCGCTGCTCGTCGCTCGTCTTGATCACGCGCCAGAACGTCTTGTTCTGGAACAGCGCCACGTAGTACGTCATTTCCTTGCCGTAGAACAGCAAGCTGGCGCCATACGTGCCGTTGTAGGTCGTGCGCAATTCGTTCAGCTCGGAGCCGCGAATCATCCGCTGCAGTTCCGCCACATTACCGGCTGCGTTCTGCTGGGCCTCATCCGGCGTCAGCGCGACAGGCTGGCTGGCCGGCAACGGCTGGGCGGCCGCAGCGGGCTGCGCCTGCACGGCCATGGCCGAATCGTCCTGCGACGCAGCGACCGGCGCTGCCGCGGTCTGCGGCATCGTCTGGGCGCAACCGGTTTCGAAACCCCCGATCAACATCAGAGTGGCAAATGCAACCTGCCGAACTCTCCACTTGTAGTCCATGAAGTACCTGTTTTGAACAGTTCTATTTTTAGGTTTTACAAATCGGCACAATTATTACTCACTTTCACCGGTTGCGGGCTCCTCGTCGAAAATTTGGTACTTACGAATCTTTTCCCACAACACTTTGCGGCTGATGCCGAGGTACTGCGCCGTGTCCTTGCGGCGCCAGCCGTTGGCGTCGAGCGCCACCAGCAGCCGGCCGCGTTCGGCCATGTCCCACTTGCTGCGATCGACGACCGGCGCGGCCGGCTCCACAATGGCCGTCGGCTGCGCGCCGCCTGAGCCCGCCAGCAGACGGCGCAGCCGCGAGGCGTCCCATGCGCCCATCTGACGCACCGTCACGCCGACCCGTTCGGCCAGGTTGCGCAGCTCGCGCACGTTGCCCGCGAAGCGCATCGCGGCCACCGAATCGGCCAGCCAGTACGGCAGTTCGGGCAGCGTTTCGAGCCGCTCCTCGCCCACCACCGTCGAGACGAAGGCCTTGAACAGCGCGATCTTGTCGACGGCGCCGCGATCTTCGAGCGACGGCACGATCAATTCGATCACTGCAAGCCGATAGTAAAGATCGGCGCGAAACGTGCCGTCCTTGACGAGTTGCGGCAACTGCCGGTTGGTCGCCGCGACGAGCCGGAAATCCACCTTCAGCGGCGTGGCCGAGCCGATGCGCGTGACCGAGCCGTCTTCGAGCACGCGCAGCAGCTTGACCTGCTGATAGAGCGGCAAGTCGCCGATTTCGTCGAGGAACAGCGTGCCGCCGTCGGCCTGCTCGAAGTAGCCCTTGTGCGCGACTGCCGCGCCCGTGAACGAACCCTTCGCGTGGCCGAAGAACAGCGACTCGAACAGGCCGTCGGGAATCGCGCCGCAGTTCACGGCGACGAACGGCCCCGCGCCGTAGCGGCCGTGCTTGCGGTGCAGCAGCTCGGCGATGCGCTCCTTGCCCACGCCGGTTTCGCCATGCACGAGCACGGTGGTGTCGCAATCGGCGAAGGTGTCGACTTCCTTGAGCAGCGCGCGCATGGTCTCCGATTCGGCGACGAGCACGTCGGCGCCCGCCGTCTGCGCGGAGTGCGCGCGCATCTGGATCATCAGCTTCGAGATCAGACCGCGCAGCTCGGCGCAGGTGAAGTCGAGCGGCAGCACGTGCGAATACTCATTCGGATACATGGCCGGATCGTTGTCGCGCGGCGCGGCGCCGACCCAGATCACCGGCAGGCCGTGCGTGGCTTGCCAGTCGCGCAGCATCAGCGCGCCGGTGTCGATCACGCTCACGCTGACCACGGCGATCGACGGGCGCGCGGCGATGCGCTGCGCCGAGATCGCCGTGTCGTCGGCGCGGATCACTTCGACGTCGAGACTCGCCATGCAGCGCGCGACGCGCTCGACGATATCGGCTTTGCCTTCCCAGACATACAGATCGAGTTCCTCGATCGGGGTGGTGGTTCTCATCGTGGTTTCTTATTGGACGAGTGTGGCGACGCCGCAGGTGAGCGGATAGCCGGTGACGTTGGCCACGCCGACCTGCACGCCGAGAAGCTGGAGCAAGGGCCCGATGAGCGCCGTGTCGAGCGCGTTCAGCAGCGGATTGAGCAGCGCGGCGAGCAGGCTCGTGACCAGCCCGACCACGACGCCGAGGCCGAGGTTCAAGCCCACGAGGCTCACGGACAGATTGTTCGGGTTCATCAACTGCGTCGACAGACTGCTCAGCGCGTTGCCCACCGAGCCGCCCAACTGGTTCGTGTTGGGCGTCGTGCTCGACAACGGCTTGCCGGTGCCGTCGAAGGTCAGATCCCAGACTTGCGGCGAGTTGAGCCCGACCGACAGCCCCGCTTTCACGGTGATCAGACTGGCGACGTCGATCAGCGCGGCGGGCTGCCCGCTGCACGAGCCGGACTGAAGCTGCGCGGCGGTCGTGGGCGCATTGCCCACGCACAGATTCGCGATGCCCGTTTGCGTTTCCACGACGAAGCGGCTCGCCGCCTTCGTGGTCGAGCATTGCGCGGACGCGAGCCCGGCGGTGGCCGGCGCGACCTCCACGTAGAGCGGCAGATTCACCGTGATCCCGCTGACGAGGCCCGCGATGGACTGGTTGCCGAAGCCGAGATTGAGCGCCACCGTCACCTGCGCGTTGTGCGCCTGGGTGCGCCACGGCGGCGGCGGATTGCCCGGATTGGGACCGGCCTGACCGACGGCGATCGACGGCGGCGACAGCACGTTGACCTTCAGCGAAGCCGTCGCCGGCAGCACCGAGCTGACCACGGGCAGGCTGTTCAGATTCAGTTGCACCTCGACCGGCGGCTTGCCCTGCTGCGCGATTTCGGCGGCCACGATCAGCATTTGCAGCGCGTTGACCGAGACGTTGGCGGCCGACTGCGCGTCCGCGAGCCCGAGCGACAGCAGCGCAGTGCCGCCGGAATTGCTGGCGATCGCGATCTTCGTGGCGGAGGTGGCGGCGGCGCTCGCGAACGCGGTGAGGCCGCCGACGGCCGCGCTCACATCGGCGGTCAGCGCGCCATCCTGCTGCACGGCGGTCGCGAGCACGTTCGCGAGACTCGCGACGCTCGCCTGGGCGTCGAGCAGGCCCTTGACCGTGCCGACGTTGGCGGCCGCCGCGATATCGGCGAGCTTGACGTTCGCGTTGGCGATGCCGTTCCACGACGCGACGCTCAGGTTGACGGCCGCGCCGCCGAGCAGCGAACCGAGCAGCCCGTTGAGCAGATTGACCTGCGCGAGCGTCGTCGCCAGCGCGAACGAGCCGACGATGGTCGACTGCGCCGTCGCGGTCGCGGTGATCTGGCGCGACACCATGCCGAGGAAGAAGATCGGCACGGTCTGCGTGACCGTCACCGCGACGCCGTTGTACGGCGTCCTGCCGTTCGGCGTGAAGCTCATGGATGCCGAGCCGTTAGCCTGCTGACCGGTCTGGTCCCAGCGCCCGCAGACGACCGACAGCGTGCTCGACGAGCCTTGCGCCGTGAAGCCGTTGCTGCTCGCGTTCGCGGTCGCGACGGCTTGCGGCTGGCTGCACGTGTCGTCCATCTGCTGCGCGGCGGCGAGCGCCGCGAAATCGGCGACGTTCTGCAACGCGCGCTTCTGGAAATAGACGTTGGCGATGTCGATCACGCCGAGCGCGGCGACCGCGAAAATCACCGCGAAAGCCGCGATGATCGCGATCGAGCCGCGTTGCCGCCGCGCGCCCGCGCGAGGGCGCGCATGCCGCTCACCGATGCGCCGTTTCATCTCAGTACGCGCCGCCCGACGCGCCGCCGCCCTGTCCCACCTCGCCGCCGCTCGTCACGCCGCCCGATTTCACCGACGAGCCGAAGGTCGCCGGAATCTCGGTATCGAACGACTTGAGGTAGCGCTTGTAGGCGTAACCGGCCTCCGCGCCGAGCATCGGCTGCGCGGGCGCGGCGGCGCTGTTGCTACGCTGGAGCGCGAGCCACGACTCGGTAGCGTGGCCGATTTCGCTGTTCATCGGCGCAGTGGCGCCCGCTTCCTGCGCGGCCTGGACTTCCTCCTGCGCATGCGCGCGATGCGGCACGGCAAGCGACGTCAGCGCGAGCGCAACGGCCAGGCGCCAGCCGAAGCGCTTGAGCATCTCGGCCAGCGTCGGCGCGCGACGGCGCGTCAAGGCCACGGTGTAGGCGTTCGTTCTCATTGTTGTCTCCCCGGATGGATATCGCGCCGCATGAATGCCCACTATTGCGCGAGGCGCTGCACGAGCCGCGACTGCGCATCGTTGCCGGGCCAGCTTCCGCCCGCGCTGGCCACACTGCCCGCGCTGCCCGCGCTGCCCGCGCTGCCCTGGTTGCTGACAAGCGTGCGCGGTTGCGGCACGGCCGCGGTCTGCGCGAGCCTGTGCGCCGTCACGGCCAGCGATTCGCGCTGCTCGGCGAGGTCGCGCGCGCGGCTCGCGTCCTTCACTTTCTGCGCGTCGCGCGCGATAGCCGCGCGCGCCTCGGCGGGCAGACCTTGCGTGTTCATCAGCGCCTGCGCGTCGCTATCGGCGCCGCTCGCGCTCAGCAGCAACGCCACGTTCGCGGCGATCTTCGGATTGTGCGCATCGAGTTCGAATGCCTTGAGCAGCGGCACGCGCGCACCGTTCACGTCGCCCTCGCGCAGCAGTGCGTAGCCGAGATCGGAGAGCGTCGCCGGATCGGTCGGCGCGAGCATCGACGCTTCGTCGAGTTCCTGGGCCGCGCGCCGGAAGTCGCCCGACGCGCCCGCGAGCAAGCCGAGCCCGCGATGGCCGCGCGCCGCGAACGGCGTATCGAGCAACTGCGTATAGGCCGATGCGCTCGCCGTCGCCTGGCCGGTCGCGCGCAAGGCGTCGGCGCGCAGCACGATCGAATTCGGGCTCGCGCCGTACTGTCGCTCGTAGGCGTCGATATGCGCGAGCGACGCGTAATACAGACCTTCGGACTGCATCCGCGAAATCAGCCCGAGATACATGCCGGGCGTGTCGGGCGAGCTTTCCTGCGCGGTCGCGGCGCGCATCTGCATCTCGGCCTGCGCCTGCGGCCCCACGCCATAGCCTTGCGGCGACGAGCACGCCGCCAGCAGCGCGAGCGCAGCCATATTCACCGCCACATTCGCCGCGCGTATCACGATCGAAGTCTTCATGTTCGTTCTGCCTGGTTTCATGGCGCACCCGCTAGCGATGGATCGACGACAGCGAGTGCATCACGGCGATCATGCCGGGCCCCGCCGCCACGATCAGCAGCGCGGGCAACAGCGTGACGACCATCACGCCGGTCATGCGCACCGTGAGCTTGCCGATGCGCTCGCGCAGCCTCGCGCGGCGCACTTCGCGCAGCCGATCGCCGAATTGCCTGAGCGGTTCCTGCACCGCGCCGCCGTGCTTGTCGACCTGCACGAGCAGGCGGATCACGGAGCGCAGATCCTCGTTGTCGTACGTCGTCGCCATGCGTTGCAGCGACTGTTCGCGCGTGCGTCCGGTGACGAACTGGCGCTGGGCGATTTCCATTTCGCTCGCGAGCACCGGCAGCACCGGACGGAATTCGTTGACGAGCACCTGCAGACTCTGGTCGAGCGAGAGCCCGACGCCCTGCAGCAGTCGCAGCAGATCGACGAACATCGGCAACTCGTCGGCGACGGCTTCGAGACGCGCGGACGCGCGGCGGCGCAGGTGAAATTTCGGCACCAGGAAGCCCGCGAGCAGACCGCCGACGGCGAATATCGCGGCGTTGCGGCCGCTCATCGCCGCATAGCCACCGGCTGCGGCGGCCAGCACGAACGCACAAGCGAAGCGCGCGGCGATGAAGAGCCCGCGTGCGCGCGCATCGGCGTAGCCGCATTGATCGAGCAGGCGGCGGTCTTCGTCGGCGACCATCAGCTTGCCGAGCGGCGTGTCGAGCCAGCGCGCGCCCGCGTTCGCCAGCGCATCGACGACGCCGGGCAGACCTTTGCGACGCGGCGCGCGCGCGTTGCCGCCTGCCGCACCTGGTGCGTTCGCCGAGCCTGCCGAGCCCGCCGCGCTCGCTCCACTCGCGCCGCTCATCGATGCGCCGCCTGGTACGCCGCCAGGTGCCCGCGCCGCCGATACCGAACCCGCGCCTCGCATCGCGCCGACCCCGCCCATCGCGCCCATCGCGCCCATCGTGCCCGCCGCGTTCGTCGAATTCATCGAATTCATCGCATTGAGCGAGGCCGCGCCGCGCGCCTCGGACGCCGTCGCGGCCGTCTGCGCGCTCATGTTCGCAATGGCCTGCGCGAGCGTGCGCGCGCTGCGCCGCGACGCCAGCCAACGCTGACACACGAGCGCGGCAAGCAGCGCGCAGCCGAGCGCGCCAAGCAGCAGCGCGAGCGTGCCGAGTGTCTGTGCGTTCATAGGCCGCCCTTCAGCCGCGTGAGCCGGTACAGCAGCCAGCCGCCGACCACCTGCAAGCCGAGCGCGACGTAGACCAGCGTGCGCCCCGAACCGTCGTTCCAGAGCGAGCCGAAATAGCGCGGATTCGTCAGCACGAGAAAGCCCGCGATGCCGACCGGCAAAAGGCCCAGCACCCACGCAGAGAGCCGCGTTTCCGCCGACATCGCGATCAACTCGCGCTGCGCCTGTTCGAGATCGCGCATGAAATTGGACATGCGTTCGAGCATCACGTCGGCGCGGCCGCCGTAACGCACCGAGAGCCGCAGCACCGAGCCCACGAATTCGAGTTCGCGCGCCCGATAAACCTGCGCGACCTGGTAAAGCGCGCGGTCGATCTCGACGCCCGAGCGCAGCATCCGCGAGACGTGATCGAGACATTCGCGCAGCGGCGCCTCGGTCGTGACGAGCGCGGCCTGAAACGCCGCGGGCACGCTATTGCCGAGCACGATGAGACGCACGATGCCATCGAGAAACGACGGCAACTGGCCGACGAGCTTGCGGCGGCGCCGTTCGATGCGCACCGACAGCACGAAGGCCGAGCCCGCCGCGACGACCATCAGCGCGCCGAGCATCGCGGGCACGCCGGCCGTCACGTAGGCCCACAGCGCGAGCGCGAACGCCGCACAACCGGCCAGCAAGGCGGGCTTGCGCGCGTCGGCGATACCCGCGCGGCTCATGACATGCTCGAATGCGAGCCCGATGCGCGTCTGCCAGCGGCGCAGCGGCGAGGCCGCGTTCGCTGCGTTGGCGGTATTCGCTGCGTTCGCCGGATTGCCTGCGTTCGCGCCATTCGCCGCGCCCGTCGCCGACGTCACGCGTATCGGCGCCACACCCGCCGCGCGCGCCGCGCCTGTTGCACCGGCTACGCCTGCTGCACCTGCCACGCCCGCGCCGCCCGGCATCGCCGCGCCGCTCGCATAACCCGCCGCCGCGACGCGGCTGTCGACGAAACGCGTCACGCGCTCGCGCGCCGTGCGTTGCTGCGCGCGCTGCCAGAGCATCAGTCCGGCGGCGGCGAACAGCAGCGCAAGCGCCGCAGCGAGCGCCACGACGCTAGACATTGAAGCCCCCGCCCTGCCCGCCGCCGAAACCGAAATTCGCCGACGCCGACACCGCCTGGCGGAAGCGCGCGAGCTTCGGCGAATGCGGATGAATGCCGAGCGAATCCCAGCGGTCGATTTCCTCGCCGTCGGGCGTCGTCACCGGTTCGTAGCGATAGAGTTCCTGCGTCGCGATGATGTTGTCCGCGAGACCCGTTACTTCGGTAACCGAAAGAATTCGGCGGCGGCCGTTCGAGAGCCGCCCGATCTGCACGATGAAGTCGACCGCGTTGGCGATCTGGCGGCGCAAGCTGTTTTCCGTGCCCTGAAACCCCGCGAAACCGGCCAGCATTTCGAGTCGATACAGACATTCGCGCGGGCTCGACGCGTGCACCGTCGCCATCGAGCCGTCGTGGCCCGTGTTCATCGCCTGAAGCATTTCGAGCACTTCGCCGCCGCGCACTTCGCCGACGATGATGCGGTCCGGCCGCATGCGCAGCGTGTTGCGCAACAGGTCGCGGATCGTCACCACGCCCGCGCCGTCGAAGCCGCCCGGACGGCTTTCGAGCCGCACCACGTGCGGGTGATTGAGCGAGAGTTCGGCGGTGTCCTCGATCGTCACCACGCGCTCGACATCGGGAATGTAGAACGCCAGCGCGTTGAGCAGCGAGGTCTTGCCCGAACTCGTGCCGCCCGACACGAGAATATTGCAGCGCGCCTGCACCGCCGCCTCGAACAGTGCGCCGATCTCGGTGCCGAAGGTGCCGTTGCCGAGCAGATCGTCGGGACGCAGCGGGTCCTTGCGGAACTTGCGGATCGAGACGATCGGGCCCGCGAGTGAAAGCGGTTCGATCACCACGTTGATACGGCCGCCGTCGGGCAGGCGCGCATCGACCATCGGATTCGATTCGTCGAGACGCCGCCCGATCGGCGCGAGAATGCGGCGCACGATACGCAGCAGATGCGCGTTATCGGAGAAGCGCACCGGAATCCTCGCGAGGATGCCGTGCCGCGACACGTACACGTCGCTGTAGCCGTTGATCAGGATGTCTTCGACGGCCGGATCGCCGAGCAGGTCTTCGATCGGCCCGAAGCCCGCAAGCTCCTTCGTGAGCGCCTCGGCAATCGCGCGCACCTCGCTCTCGTTGATCGGGATATGGCGCAGCCGCACGAAGCTGTCCATCTCCAGATCGACGAACTGGTTGATCGCGTGGCGCGACCAGCGGCCGAACTCCGCGCCCAGCTCCTCGATGCGCGTGAGCAGATGTTCGTGCGCCGCGTTCTTGATGTCCTGGAACTGCTGGCTGTGCGCGAACAGCGGCGCGTCGTCGGCAAATTCGATGTTATCCGCCATGATCTACGAACGCTTCGGTGATTGAGGGAAGAAGTTGCGCAGCGGCCGGCGCAGCGCGTCGAGTTTTTTCGGCGCGCGCGATTCGATGCCGTCCATCTGCGCGGCGAGCCCTTCGAGCGCGCGCACATACGGATCGCGCGGCGCGCTGTCGACCAGCAACTGGCCGCGATTGGCGGCCTGGCACAGCGCCACGCGGCGCGCGGGCAGCACGGCGGCGAGCTCGACGCCCAGGCGCTCGGCGATCTGCGCGCCGCCCAGGTCGATCTCGGCCTCGTACTGATTGATGACGAGACGCAGCGTGGCGGTCTCCATGCCGCCCTCGCGCAGCGCGTCGATCTGGCGCGCGGCCGCGACGATCGACGCCACGCTCTGGTCGCATACGAGCCAGACCGCGTCCGCCGACTGCGCGACCTGGGCGATGAACTCCGCGTTCGTGAAGCCGCCGAGATCGACGAGCTGCTGGTCGAAGAACGCGCGCAGACGCGCGAGCAGCGCCACCGCCGACTGATACGAGACCTCGCGCAGCGCGGCGAGATCGGCGGGCAATGTCGTCAGCGCGAGACCGCTTTCGTGGCGCGCGAGCGCGGTATGCACGAAGGTCTGATCGAAGCGGCGCAGATTGCGCACGGCATCGACGAAACTGAAACCGTTGCCCGCGTTGAGCATCATCGCGCCGTCGCCCGCGGGCAAGCCGAGATCGAGCAGCGCGGCATGGCGATTGAGCGACGCGCCCTTGCGCGCGAGCAGCGCGCCGAGATTCGCGGCCAGCGTCGTCACGCCCATGCCCGCGCGCGCGCCGAGCATCACCGTGAGACGGCCATGACGGCTCGGCGCTTCGACGCGGTTTTCGAGCACCTGGCGCACGATGTTCAGCGCGTCCTCGGTGCTGCCCGCCACGTCGACGAAATCGCGCACGCCCGCGCGCAAGGCCGCGAGCGCGCTTTCGGGTTCGGCGAGCGTGCCCACGGCGATCACCGGCAAGCCGGGAAACGACACGTGCGCAGCGGCCACCACGGCGCTCGCCCAGGCCGCGCGGCCCTGCGAAAAATCGACCATCAGCAGCGACGGCATCTGCTGGCCGACACGCTGGCCGACGGCGGCCGGATCGAGCGCGACCGCATCGACCTTGCCGCCCGTGCCGAGCGCGCGCGCGAGCCAGCGCGCGTGCGCCTCGTCCGACGATGCGAACACGAACGAGTCCACGACCGTGCGTTCAGTCGTCAAGTACGTTCTCGCGTTCATGTGCCCTCTCCTTGTGCTGCTCGCGCAGCGCAATCCGCGCGCGGCGCGGCGTAGCCCTGCCGGCGGCGGTATTCATGGCGAAAAACCCGGTGCGGGATCGCGCGAGGCCGCGCCGCCGAGCAGCGCGCCCCAGACGTGGCCGTTGCGTTGCTCGGACAGTTCGCCGGGCGCGGTGGGCAGCTTCGCGTCCTTCGCGAGCGGCGACACCAGATGCGGCGTCACGACGATCACCAGTTCCCGTTCGTTCTGCTGATAGTTCAACTGCTTGAAGAAGGTGCCGATCACGGGCAGATCGCCGAGCAGCGGCACCTTGTTCACGTTCGAAGCGGTCTCGCGGTCGATCAGTCCGCCGATCACGAAGCTCTCGCCATCGCCGAGTTCGACGGTGGTTTCCGCGCGCCGCGTCGTGATCGCGGGCACCGACACGCCGCTGATGGTCACCGCGTTGGCGAAGTCGAGCTGGCTCGCCTCGGGCGCGACCTTGAGCGCGATGCGCTGCGGCGAGAGCACCGTGGGCGTGAGCGAAAGACCGATGCCATAGGGCTTGTATTCGATCGAGCTGGTGCCGAGCGCCTGCGGCACCGGCACCGGAATCTCGCCGCCCGCGAGGAAACTCGCGCTTTGTCCCGAGAGCGCGACGAGCGTCGGTTCCGCGAGCACGCGCGCGAGATTGTTCGACTCCATCAGGCTCAGGTTGGCGAACAGGCCGTGCGTGGCCGAGGCGAACACGAGATTGAACGCCGACGAGATCGGCGACACGGCCTGGATATCGGTCCCGCCGTTCGAGTTCGACGCGGACGTGAGCGACGTCGGCGCGAACGAGCCGAACGAAAAGCCGTTGTTCTGGCGGAAGAAGTTGAAGCCGATCTGCTTGAGCACCGAGCGGCTGAATTCGATCACGCGCACGTCGACCTGCACGACCGAGCGCGTCGCGATGCTCGATGTGTCGAGCACGTCGGCGTCCTTCGCGCCTTTGCCGAGCGAGCCCTGCGCCGCCGCGACCGCGCGCTGATGCTGCTCCATCGTCGCCGCGCTGCCGCTGATGATCGCGGTGCCGCCGAGCACCTTCACGTCCGGCGTGCCGTCGCCGAGCAACGCGCGCGCGGCGCGCGTCGTCACGTTCACGGTGAAGCTGCGCTGCACGCCGCCTTCCCACAGCATCACACTGGTCGTGCCCGCGCCCTTGCCGACCAGCAGCAGGCCGCCGCGCCGGTCGCCGCGCACCACCAGCACGTCGGCCACCGACGGATCGCCCACGGCGACGCGCGTGAGCGAGCCCGTGACGGGCAGCGTGCGCTGCTCGCCCACGGTGATGTCGACGCTGCCGGGCAGCGCGTCGGCGGAACTGGCGCGCAGTGGCGGCGCCGCGCGCGCGGGCAACATCGCGAGCGCGAAACCGCCCGCGCAAACGGATGCGGCCAGCGCCACGGCAAAGGTCCTCTTCATCGTCATCGTGTTGTCGTTGCTATTGAATACGCTTGAATGCGCTTGAAAAAGCTCGAATACGCACGCTTGCCCGGCGCGCTACCCGCGCTCCCCCCTCTACCAGGCGACCGTTTCGGCCCGCCCTCCCCGTATCACTTCCAGCCCGCCGCCTGACGCGCGCGCGCTGCCGCCGGCACCCGCGCGATGCGCGACCGGCGCGGCCTGACGCGGCGCCTGCGCGCCCGCGAGCTGATCGAGCGCGACGCCTGCGGCCGCGCGCGTCGAATTGTCCGGCGTGCCGTGCGCGACCACGCGCAGGACGCCTTGCTGCGGCCCGAATGCGTTCGGATCGAGCGCGTCGTTGTCCGTGGGATTGCGCAGCGCGAGAATCAACTGGCCCTGGCTCTGCGCGAGCGCGAGTTCGTTCACCTCGGTCAGCGGCACGGCAAGCACCGCCGTGCGCGGCGTGGCGTTCTGCGTGCCGAAGCCGTTCGTGCGTTGCGTACCGCCCGCGCCGCCATTCACCGAATCAGCAGGATTCCCAAATACCAGCACGCGGGCCTTCGAGATCAGCAGGCGCGCCTGGGTGCGATCGATTTCGGCGCTGCCCGTGCCGCCCGACGCGCCGTCGCGGCGCAGCGTGAAGAACACGTCGACGTAATTGCCCGCGTGCAGCTGATTGCCCACGGCGTTGTTCTCGTCAACGCGCACCGCGACCGCGCGCTCGCCCGCCGCCAGCGACGACGCCAGGCTCGACGACAGTTGCGTCTCGAGCACCGGCGTATCGGCGGCGATATCGGCGAGCGGCACGCGGCCCGCGATCACCTGCACGTCGCTCGCGGACCCCGCGGGCTGCGTGCGCAGCGGCTGCACGCGCAGCGCGTCGGCGGGAATCAGCTGGCCTGCGGGCAGCGTGCGCGCGGCCACGACGACGGGCGTCAGCGGTTGCGTCACCGAGGCGGCCGGTTGCGTCGGCGCGACCGGTGCAGGCGGCGCGCGGCGCGCCAGCATGAACGCGAACAGGCCGAGCAGGAGCGCAGCGGCGATCAGCAAGCCTGCGGCGATTTTGGTCAGATTGGCCATGAGCGGCTGCCTTGAATGCGATGGGTCGGTTGCGGATGGCTCATTGCAGATTCACCGGATCGATCTGCACCGTCGCGCGGCCCGCGAGCGTGGACGGCTGCAACGCGCTGAACATCGGCAGCGCGGGTACGAGCGGGCTCTTGCTCCACGGGTAGCTGAGCGTGACCTGAATGCAGTCCATCGCCGCGTTGTTCGTGCAGCCGCTGGGCTGGGCGCTCACGACGGTCGTGCAGGTCGGCGCGGTGGCGAGCCACGTCACGCCTTGCAGCGCGCGCGTGCAGGCGGCCTGCGCGCGGCCATTGAGCGCCGAAGCGGTGTCCTGCGCATTGACGAAGACGAGCGCGGCGCGCGCGCCGTCCGCCGACGCTGCGGTCAGGCTGTGCTGCACGAGAAAGATCAGGCTGTACGTGACGATCGCGTAGAGCACGAGAAAGAACAGCGGAAACGCGATGGCGAATTCGACGGCGGCGGCGCCGCGCTGGCGTTTCGATCGCATCCATCCCTTCGAACGCGCCGTACGCTTCGCGCCGTGCGCCATCGACGCTGCATGATTCGCTGCGCACGCACTCATTGCATCGCTCCCGGCATCCACTGCAACGCAAGCCACGCGAGCGCAGGCAAGGTCAGACACGTCGCGTAGGGCGTGCCGCGCCGCGCGCCGACGCTCACGATCTGCACGCGCCGCGACGCCGACGCATGCGAGCGCGCGCGCATCGCGATGACCGCGAGCGCATGCACGAGCGCGGCGAGGCTCGCGGCCACCCACACCCAGAGCAAGGGCTGCAGCCCGCACCATGCGCCGAGCGCGGCGAACACCTTGACGTCGGCGCCGCCCATCATGCCGAGCACGAAGAACGGCATGAGCGCGGCGAGCCCGATGGCCGCCGCAATCGACGCGCGCCCAATGCCGAGATGCGCCGGTCCCGCGTGCCAGCACGCGGCCACCAGCGCGGCAACAAGGCCGGCAATCACGAGCGCGTTCGGCACGCGGCGCGAACGCAGATCGCAAATCGCGACCGCGAGCGCCCACGCGGCGAATACGCAGCTGGGAATGATGGATGCATTCATCGCGAATCGGCGTGCACAGACGTCACGCGGGCTGGCAAGCCAGCGCGTGACAATCCATTGCTACGTTTAACTGAATAACCGGGCGCGGCGACACGAGGCCGCCACGCGACGACGCGCTATTTCAGGTCTTCGTGGATGGCACCGAAGTGGTCAACTGATTCGTGATGTAGGTGAATACGCTGCTGAGCTGCGTACCCAGACTCGACGCGCTCGCGGCAATCACGACGGCAATGAGCCCGGCGATGAGCCCATATTCCAGCGCCGTCACCCCCTCCTCCGACTGCGCAAAAAGCTTTACCAGCTTGTTCATTTCGGCCCTCTCTCTTTTCTCGCGCTCTCACGCGGCATTGCATCGGCTGTCTCTGCAATTTCTTTTAAATGACGACGCCGATGCATCTGGTCCACGGACTGCCATGTCAGTCCGCCAACATCGCGGCCAAATCGTAAGCATTCCAATCAAACCTGGTATGCCACGTTCAGCTCTGCTTGTATGTGATTTTTATTCAGTGCGCTTTTTATAGCGTAACCGTGAGCGTTACGCAATCTCCCGTTACGCCACTGTTTCTACGTAACATCATTATCGGCACGCGGCGTTTTTTTATTCACTCAGGGCAAACCATAACGTCCGCGAGCCGATCGGTAGGCGCTTCCACACACCGCGTTACGCACGAGAACTACTCAGGACTAGAAACACTTTTCGATGCGTAAATAACGATTCATGCGCGGTGAATCAAGCGATATTTCAAGCTGTCGTTGATCCTGTTTCGAATGCTTCATCGAATTGAAAATATGCAAAACGATTAGCACTTCGTCACGTTACCCCGGGCATTCGTAACATCGCCCGCGCGCCGTTACGTGACGTAACGCGCGGGGAACAGTAACGCGCGCATTCCCACACATCGATTCCTGCGAAGAAAGTTTCGCGCAAAGTCCCATGCCGTCTTGATCAGACGATACGCACGTCTGCGCCGCGAAGACCGTTTTCGCGTGCGCGCTCGCATTGGCACAGCTGTTGCAGTGTATGTCGCGCAGCACGACAAAACACAGACAGAGCAGCGCATACACCGCGCACACCATACGAGAGACGAGGGCACACCATGAAGAACCATTCCATCGCGAACGCGGCACGCCTGACTGCCGTCGCTGCCACCATCGCCACGCTGCTTTCCCTGACCGCCTGCGGCGGTTCGGGCTCGCTCAGCAGCGGCACGGGCAGCGGCAGCGACGGTTCGCTGCAAACCAGCGGCGGCACGAGCGGCGGCTCGGGCAGCGGCGATAGCGGCAGTGGCAGTGGCAGCGGCGGCAGCGGTTCCGGCACCACCACCACGTCGAGCGACAGCACGTCGGGGAACGGCACGGGAACGGGAAGCGGCGGCACGTCGACCGCCGGCGGCGGGAACGGCAGCGGCGGCGACAACACCAGCAGTGGCGGCACCGGCACGGGTAGCGGCGGCACGGCCGTCGCGGCCAATGCGGTCGGCCAGGTCGCGAAGGTGTCGGGCACCGTGGTCGGCGATCTGGGTTCGACGGTGTCCGGCGTCGGCAGCACGATCGCCTCGCAATCGCTGCCGGTCGTGAGCTCGGCCACCACGCAGGCGGCGGGCGGCGTGGTCGAGAATCTCGGCGCGGCGGTCTCGACGCTCGGCAGCGGCGTGTCGAACGGTCTCGGCCAGCTCGGTTCGAGCACCAACACCAATCCGGTCGGGACGACGGTCGCGAGCACGGGCGGCGTCGTCGCCGACGCGGGCAAGGCAGTCACCAGCGCCGGCCAGCTCGTGACGAGCCTCGGCAGCGGCCCGCTCGCGCCGCTCGCCGCCGTCACCACGCCGCTCGGCGGCGCGGTCGGCACCCTCGGCACCGCGGTCACCGGCGCGGGCAACACGCTCACGACCGCGCTCTCGACCGGTCCGGTCCAGCAAGTCACGCAGCAGCTCAGCTCGGCCATTACGCCGATCACGTCGGTGCTCGCCTCGACGACGCAGACCGTCGGCAATACGACCGGCATCGGCGCGCCGGTCGCGGGCCTGCTGCAAACGCTCGGCGGCGGCCTCGAGAAAGGCGGCGCGCTGGTGGCGTCGACGGGCGCGGGCAATCCGCTCACCTCGGGCGTGGGCAACCTCGTCGCCGATACCGGCAAGACGGTCGCCACCGCCGGCAATCTCGTGACGGGCGGCACGTCGGGCAGCGGCAGCAATCCGCTCGCGCCGGTCACGGGCCTGCTCAGCGGCCTCACGGGTGGCACGACCGGCGGCACGGGTTCGGGCGGCAGCGCGGGCATTGGCATCGGCGCGGGTCTCGGCATCACCGGCGGTTCCAGCGGCGCCAATCCGCTCGCGCCGGTCACGGCGGCGCTCACCACGGTTACCTCGACGCTGACCTCGGCGACCGGCGGCAGCAGCAGCCAGCTCGCGCCGGTCACGGGCCTCGTCGCGGGTGTCGTCAACACGGTCGCCGGCACGCTGAACACGGCCGCCACCACGACGGGCAGCGTCGCGGCGGGCGCGGCGCTCGGCGCGGGCGTCAAGACGTCGAGCAGCGCCGGTAGCACGGCTGGCAGCGCGGCTAACAGCACGCCGGGCCTCTCGCTGGCCTCGCTCACGGGCGGCACCAGCAGCGGCAGCGGCGCGACCGGTCCGCTCGGCGGCGTCACGTCGCTGGTCGGCGGTCTGCTCGGCGCGAAGAAATAAGCGTCCAGCCCAGCGCCCTGAATCAGCCCATGCAGAGCGGCCGCTCCGCTCCGCAGCCTCGATAGCCAGTTACAGCGCCCTGATGAAACAAGGAGACAGCGCTATGTCCAGCACGTCCAGTCTTTCCATCGCGATTTCGCACGAGCGGGCCGTCACGTTGATGCGCGGCCTGCGCCTGACCGCCCTCGCCGCCGCGAGCGTGGTCGCCCTGAGCCTCGCCGCCTGTGGCGGCAGCAGCTACACGCCGCCGTCGGCGTCGAGCGGCACGGGCGGCACGACCGGTACGACGGGCACCTCCGGCACGGCCGGCACCGGCGGCTCGGGTGGCTCCGGCGGCGACACCAACACCAACACGGGCGGCGGCACCACCACCGGCTCGACCGGCACGAGCGGCGTGGTCAGCACGGTCGCCAAGACGGCCAGCGATCTCGGCGATGCGATCGGCTCGACCACCCTGCCCGGCGGCACCAGTTCGCAGGTCACGCAAGGCCTCGGCAGCACGGTGTCGAGCACCGGCACCGTCGCGAGCGCGCTCGCCGACGCCGTCTCGAACGGCCTCGGCCAGACCGGCTCGACGGCCAATCCGGTCGGCACCACCGTCGCGGGCCTCGGCAACGTCGTGAGCGCGACGAGCGGCGTGGTCCAGGGCGTCGCCACCACGGTCGACGGTCTCGGCAACGGGCCGCTTGCGCCGCTCGCGCCCGTCACGACGCCGGTGGCCACGGTGCTCGACACGACCGCGAACGCCGTCAACGCGGGCGGCAAGATGCTCGGCAACGCGCTCGCCTCCGCGCCGGTCCAGCAGGTCACGCAGCCGCTCAGCACCGCGATCACCCCGCTCGTCATCGAAGCCGGCGTACTCACGCAGCAGGTCGGCACGACAACGGGTCTGGGCGTGCCGGTTTCGGGGCTGCTCGCCAAGGTCGGCGGCGCGCTCGATACGGCCGGCAGCACGATCTCGTCGACCACGGGCGGCACGTCGACGACCGCTGCGCTCAGCGCGCTCGGCCCGCTCGCGCCGGTGGGCGCCGACGTCGGCACGCTGGTCTCGGCGCTCGGCAACACGGTCACCAATGCGGGCGGCCTCGTGAATCCGAACGGCCCGAATGGCGCCGCGCCGATTCCGGGTCTGATCACGAGTCTCGTCGGCGGCAGCACGGCGCTCGTCGCCAGCGGCGCGCCGACCGGCGCGGCCGCGCAAGGCCCGCTCGGTCCGCTCAATGCGGCGATCGCGAGCCTCGGGCTGGGCGGCTCGCCGCTGTCGTCGGTCACGGGTCTCACGGGCACGGCCGGCGGCACGAGCGCGGTGACCGGCGCGCTCGGCAACGTGCCGGTGGTCGGCGGCCTGCTTTCCGGCGTGGTCTCGACGGCGACCGGCGCGGCCGGTTCGGCGACATCGGGCAGCGGCACCGGAACCAGTGCGGGCACCGGCGCGGGCAGCATCGGCGGCACGACCACCCTGCTCCAGCCGGTGACGGTGATCGTCGGCACGGTGACGGGCGCGCTGGGCGCGACGACCGGCAGCACGAGTTCGACAAGCAGTTCCGGCAGCACGAGTACATCAGGGGGACTACTGAGCGGCTTGCTGCATAAGCTGCCGTAGCACGCGCAACGATCATCGGGCAACATGAGCAACGCGTGACGCGGCGTCTGGAGAGGGAAGCTGCGCGCGTAATGCGAAGCAGATCGGCAAGGTAGTACGGAGTCCGCAGGAATAAAAACACAGGCAATCAGGGAGCCACAGACCGCCGAAAAGGCGGCACAAAAAGGCGGCGCGCACCGGTCGCTTCAAAGAAACCGGGCGCGCCGACCGACAAGTCCGAGGGCAGTCCGATGAAAGGCGCAGTCGCAGAATGGGCCGTGCTCGCCGCGTTGGGGGTGATGGCGAGCGCTGGCTTGACGGGGGTGGCAGTAGCACAACAAGCAGGACCACAGAACCGGCCGGCGTCGGGCGGCAACCCCGCAGGGGGCAATCCGCTCGACGCACTGCCGCAGATCAACGCGCCGCAGAAGGCGCCGAACGTGACCGTGCAGGTGCAGCAGCAGACGCCTCAGCTGCAGCAGTTGCTCGCCACGCATCTCACGCCGACCACGTTCAAGGTCGAAGGCGTGAAGTCGATTCCCTTCGACGAGGTTGCGCAGCGTTTCGCGCCCCTCGCGAATCACGACATCACGATCGGCCAGCTGATCGAGACGGCCAACGGCGTGACGAAGCTCTATCAGGAGCGCGGCTACGCGCTGTCGTTCGCGTTCGTGCCCGCGCAGGATTTCGCGGGCGGCGTGGTGCGCATCACGGTCGTCGAAGGCTATGTGGGCAGCGTGACGATCACCGGCAAGCCAGGCAAGCTCGAGGACAAGATGCGCGCCATCGCCGCGCATATCGTCGAGGACCGGCCGCTGCGCACGGCCACGTTCCAGCGCTATATCAACGTGCTCGGCCTGCTGCCGGGGCTCAAGGTGAAGGCCAACGTGCCGCCGCCCACGAGCACCGACGGCGCCACCACGCTCGAACTCGACGCCACGCAAAAGCCGTACGACATCAGCACCGGCATCGACTTCAATCATCCGGGCGTGCAGGGTCTGCTCACGCTGACCGAGAACGGGCTGACGCCGTTCGGCGAGCAGTTGAGCGTGTCCGCGCTGCTGCCCAAGGGCCGCGACAACGTCACCTATCTGGCCGCGCACGCCGCCGTGCCGATCGCGAGCGACGGCCTCACCGCGAAGGTCGACGCCTCGCACTATCGCGGCAATCCCGCCGACAATCCGGGCCTGCCGAATTACGTGGAGCGCACCGTCATCAGCGACAAGATCACGGGTTCGCTGTCCTACCCGCTGCTGCTCAGCAACACGCGCAGCGTGGTCGGCACCGCGAGCGCCTACGCGACGCACGACGAGGACCGCTACCACAACACGATCAACGGCTTTCAGTACGACACGCATTCGCAGGTGCGCGTGCTGCAGCTGCAAGCCGATTACACCGACGTGCAGACGGGTCAGGTGCGCAAGGCGAGCATCGCGGTGGCGAAAGCGTTCAATATCCTCGGCGCGTCGAAAGGCGCCGATACGAATATTCCGGGCGTGGTGCTGCAAAACCCGGTGTCGCTGAATTTCGTGCGCACCAATGCGTCGTTCTCGCAGACCAACGACTGGCCGATGGGCTTCGGCACGTCGGTGGCGGTCACGGGCCAGTACAGCGCGGTCACGCTGCCGACTTCGGAGCAGATCTCGTTCGGCGCGCAGCGCTTCGCGGCGGGCTACCAGCCGGGCGAGGCCTCGGGCGATTCGGGCTGGGGCTTCCTGCTCGAACTGAATCATCCGTTCAAGATCGGCCGCACCTGGCTGCAAACGATCACGCCTTATGTCTCGTTCGACATGGCGCGCGTCTATCTGCATGCGGGCACGCCCTCGCCTTCGCGGCTGTCGTCGGCGTCGTTCGGGTTTCGGATCTCGGACGGCAAGTACTACAGCCTCGATCTCTCCGTGGCGAAGGCGCTCGCCGATGCGCCGATCGAGAGCCCGTCGCGCAGCCCGCGCATCAACGCGACGTTCTCGTATCAGCTCAACTGATGCGATGGGCGAGATGTGAGAGACGCGTGCGGCGCGCGAGGCACGGCACGTGCGGCAAGCCGCGTGCCGCGCGCGCCGCGCCGACTAGAGTTCCTACTCGCAAACGCGCGCGGCGCTTTCGCGTATGCTGCCCTGACTGCATGAGCGCGCCATCGCGTCACGCGTCTGCACGTGCCTGCGCGCGTTGCATGCCGTGCGTGCGGTACACACACATAAACATCAGTGGAGGAAGACACATGAACCGTATCGACGGTCGCCCCCTTTCGTTCGCCGCGCGCGCGGCGCGTCATCTCGCGCTGGCCGGCGCGCTGCTGGGCGGCATCGCCGCCGCGCATGCGCAGGACAGCTCGCCCGTCGGCGTCTGGCAGACCATCGACGATCACACCGGCCAGCCGAAAGCCCTCGTGCAGATCAGCGACGACGGCAGCGGCGGCCTCACCGGCAAGGTCATCAAGGGACTCGGCGCGAACGATCAGCCCGATCGCCGCTGCACCGCCTGCACCGATTCGCGCAAGGACCAGCTGATCCTCGGCATGACGATCATCGACAGCATGAAGAAGGCCGGCAACGAGTACGACGGCGGCCACATTCTCGACCCGGAAAACGGCAAGATCTATAGCTGCAAGATGCACACGGAAGATGGCGGCCAGAAGCTCGTGGTGCGCGGCTATATGGGCATTGCGCTGCTCGGCCGCTCGCAGACGTGGGTGCGTCAGCAGTAAGACAGTGCGCCGCGCGACACCATGAAAAAGGCCGCCTGAATCAGGCGGCCTTTTTTGATCGACCCGGGTGCGCACGTCAAACCGTGTGCCGATACACCGACCGATAGCTGAACGGCTGCGGCACGCCGGGCGCGGCCGGCGAGAACGGCGAATTGCGCATCGGCACCTCTTCCTGGGCGCGCGCGGCTTTTTCGGCGCGGCTCGCGTGCTTGCGCATGCGGGTTTCGATGGCGTCGCACAGTGCCGCGCCCTCGGGGCCGAACAGCTCGGCCATCACGTTCTTGAGCACGCCTTCGTCGTGCCACGCCTTGAAGCGGCGATGGCAGGTCTGATAGGACGGATAGCGGCGCGGCATGGCCGACCACGTGGCGCCGCTGTACATGACCCACAGCACGCCGTTGAGCACCGAGCGGGTGTTGGCAAGCGGGCGGCCGCGCAGCTCGGAGCGCGGGCGCAGTTCGGGCAGCAGCGGCAACACGCGTTGCCACTCTTCCTCGGTGATATCGCGATGCGGCGTCATGGAGTTCTCCTTGGTCAGAACGGTTCTGAACCAACGATATCCACTCGCCCGCGCGGGCCATATCAGACGAGTCCGAATCTTGAAAAAACGCTTCGGACTCTATTTTTGCGATGTCGCAGGGGTGCGCGCGCTCAGGTCGGCACTGCGGTCAGCACTCAGGTCAGCGACGTATCGACGATGCGGCGCGGCGTTTCGAGATATTCCTTCGACTGCATTTCGACGATCCGCGACACCGTGCGCGTGAACTCGTTCGCCATCGGGCCTTCGGGATAGAGGTCCTCGGGCGGCACGGCCGACGACATCAGCAGCTTGACCTTGTGGTCGTAGAACACGTCAATGAGCCAAGTGAAGCGGCGCGCCTCGGAGGCCATGCGCGGCGTCATCTGCGGCACGTCTGACAGAATCACGGCGTGAAAGCGGCTCGCCAGTTCGAGATAGTCGTTCTGCGAGCGCGGACCGCCGCAGAGCGTGGCGAAGTCGAACCACACCACGCCGTCGGCCTTGCGCAGCGCCTTCAGTTCGCGCTTCTCGATGTGCAGGATCGGGCTTTCGTCGGGCACCGCGGCCAGTTGCGCGAACGAGTGACGCAGCGCCTTGTCGGCGGCGGCGCCGAGCGGCGTGTGATAGACCTCGACCTGCGCGAGCGTGCGCTGGCGATAGTCGACGCCGGCATCGACGTTCAGGACATCCAACTTTTCCTTGATGAGCGCGATGGCGGGCAGCATGCGGTCGCGATGCAGGCCGTCGGGATAAAGCAGATCCGGGTCGTAGTTCGAGGTCATCACGAACTGCACGCCGTTCGAAAACAGGCGGTCGAGCAGGCGGTACAGGATCATCGCGTCGGCGATGTCCGAGACGTGGAATTCGTCGAAACAGATCAGGCGATAGCGCTTCGCGATGCGGCGCGCGAGTTCGTCGAGCGGATCGGCCTGGCCCTTCAGTTCTTCGAGTTCGCGATGCACTTCGCGCATGAACTCGTGAAAATGCAGGCGCGTCTTGCGCTGCACCGGCACGACCGCGTAGAAGCTGTCCATCAGGAAGCTCTTGCCGCGCCCTACCCCGCCCCACATGTAGACGCCGCGCGGCAGATCGGGACGGTTGATGAGTTTCCAGAACGCGTTCGAACGACGCGATTTGTATTCGACCCACTCGTCGTAGCACCGCTGCAGCCGCTCGATCGCAACGCGTTGCGCCGTATCGGGTTGGTAACCGCGTTTCTGCAGTTCGTTTTCGTAGTATTCGGTGACGTTCATTTCGTGAGCCGCAAATGAGTAAAGGCGGGCGGGTGTTCGAACCCGTCCGCCTCTGTACGTGATGCAGGTGCTGCAAGGCCGGAACGCTGGCGCGCCCGGCCTCAGGCGCTTACATGTTGAGCGCGCGCTTGTCGGTAGCGAGTGCCGCTTCGCGCATGACTTCGGACAGCGACGGATGCGGATGGCAGATGCGGCCGAGGTCTTCGGCAGCAGCCTTGAATTCCATCGCCACCACGGCTTCCGCGATCAGGTCCGATGCGTTCGCCGAGATGATGTGCACGCCGAGCAGTTCGTCGGTCTTCGCGTCGGCGATCATCTTCACAAAGCCGTCGGCCTTGTTGATGCCGAGCGCGCGGCCGTTCGCCATGAACGGGAACTGGCCCGTCTTGATGTCGCGGCCTTCGGCCTTGAGCTGCTGTTCCGTCTTGCCGACCCACGCGATTTCCGGTTCGGTGTAGATCACCCACGGAATGCAGTTGTAGTCGATGTGCGGCTTCTGGCCGTCGATCACTTCCGCGACCAGCACGCCTTCGTCTTCGGCCTTGTGCGCGAGCATCGGGCCGCGCACCACGTCGCCGATCGCGTAGACGTTCGGCACCGACGTTGCGCAGTGCGCATCGACGTCGATGAAACCGCGCTCGTTGGCCTTCAGGCCGATCGCTTCGAGACCGAGGTTGTCGGTGTTCGGCACGCGGCCAACCGACACGATCAGGCGGTCGGCTTCGAGCACTTGCGCGTTGCCGTCCTTGTCCGTGTAGTTGATCGTGACGTTCTTGTCCGTCGCCTTCACTTCGCCGACCTTCACGCCAACGTGAATGTCGAGACCCTGCTTCTTGAAGAGCTTCGCAGCTTCCTTCGAGAGCGACTGGTCAGCGGCGCCGAGGAATTCCGGCAGCGCTTCGAGGATCGTGACGTCGGCGCCCAGACGGCGCCACACCGAACCCAGTTCCAGACCGATCACGCCTGCGCCGATCACGGCCAGCTTCTTCGGCACCGAGTCGAACGTCAGCGCGCCTTCGTTGTCGGCGATGATCTTGTTGTCGACCGGCATGCCCGGCAGGTGACGCGCCTTCGAACCCGTCGCGATGATGACGTTCTTCGCCGTCACGACTTCGGTTTCGCCTTCGCCCGAGACTTCGATCTGCACGCCGGCGTCGTTCTTGCCGGTGAACTTGCCATGGCCCTTGAGCCAGGTGATCTTGTTCTTGCGGAACAGGAATTCGATACCCTTCGTCATCTTCTCGACGATGCCGTCCTTGCGGGCGAGCATCTTCGACACGTCGAGCTTCACGTCAGCGACGCTGATGCCGTGGTCGCCCAGATGATGCGCGGCGTTTTCGAACTCTTCCGACGAGGCGAGCAGCGCCTTCGACGGAATGCAGCCCACGTTCAGGCAGGTGCCGCCGAGCTTCAGCGCGCCGGCCGGGTTCTTCCACTTTTCGATACACGCAACCGACTTGCCGAGCTGCGCGGCGCGGATCGCCGCGATATAGCCGCCGGGGCCGGCGCCGATCACGACGACGTCAAATTCTTTGGACATGGTCATCCTTTCGATACGTGAGCGCGGCGCGCGAACCCTGGCTTCCAGAGTTCGCGCGCACGCCGCTCAGTGTGAGACTTGATACGCGATGCTTGAGCGACGCTGTGATTACAGGTCGAGCAGCAGGCGCGCCGGATCTTCGAGCGCGTCCTTCATCGCGACCAGCGACAGGACGGCTTCGCGGCCGTCGATGATGCGGTGGTCGTACGACATCGCGAGGTAGTTCATCGGGCGGATCACGATCTGGCCGTTTTCCACCACAGCGCGTTCCTTCGTCGCGTGCACGCCGAGGATCGCCGACTGCGGCGGGTTGATGATCGGCGTCGAGAGCATCGAGCCGAACACACCGCCGTTCGAGATCGAGAACGTGCCGCCCGTCATTTCTTCGATCGAGAGCTTGCCGTCCTTGGCCTTCTGACCGAATTCGGCGATCTTCTTCTCGATGTCGGCGAGGCTCATCTGGTCTGCGTTGCGCAGGATGGGCACCACCAGACCGCGCGGCGAACCGACGGCGATACCGATGTCGAAGTAGCCGTGATAGACGATGTCGTTACCGTCGATCGACGCGTTCACGAGCGGGAACTTCTTGAGGGCGTGAACCGCAGCCTTCACGAAGAACGACATGAAGCCGAGCTTCACGCCATGTTCCTTCTCGAACTTGTCCTTGTACTTGTTGCGCAGATCCATGACCGGCGCCATGTTCACTTCGTTGAACGTCGTGAGGATGGCGTTGGTTTGCTGCGATTCGAGCAGACGCTCGGCGATACGCGCACGCAGACGCGACATCGGCACGCGCTGTTCCGGGCGGTCGCTCAGCCAGTTGCCGGCCGATGCCGGTGCGTTGACTTGCGGCAGCGCGGGCTTGGCGGCAGCCGGCTTGCCAGCCGGTGCGGCTGCGGGTGCGGCCTTCGGCGCGCCTGCGCCGAGCACGTCCTGCTTCGTGATGCGGCCGTCGCGGCCCGTGCCGGCGACGTCGCCGCCTGCGAGACCCTTCTCCGCCATCAGCTTGGTCGCTGCGGGCGAGGCGATGTTGCTGCTCGACGTCGATGCGGCTGCGGCAGCGGGTGCTGCGGCGGCGGCCGGTGCGGCTGCCGGAGCGGCGGCGGCTGCGGGAGCCGCTGCGGCGCCAGCCTTGCCTTCCGTGTCGATCTTCGCGATGACCTGTTCGCTCGTGACGGTTGCGCCGTCGCCGATCAGAACTTCAGCCAGCACGCCGGCTGCGGGCGCCGGCACTTCGAGCACGACCTTGTCGGTCTCGATTTCGATAACGACTTCGTCCTGAGCGATCGCTTCGCCCGGCTTCTTCTTCCACTGCAGCATCGTGCCTTCCGACACCGACTCCGAGAACTGCGGGACCTTGACTTCAACAATAGCCATTTGATGTTCCTGAATACGTATCTGGGTACGAACCGGCTCGCGCATCTGAGCGCGGGAAAGCGCGCTGTGTTCGCACGCCTTCCCGGTTCGTTAGCTCATATGCTTATTTCGCGACCTGCGCGCCCTTCAGGCGGCCGAACGCACCTTCGATCAGCGTCTTCTGCTGTTCGTAATGCTTCGCGTAGTAGCCGACAGCCGGCGAGGCCGAAGCAGGACGGCCGCTGTATGCGAGCTTCATGCCTTCCTTCATGCCTTCCTTCAGGTGGTGCTCGATGTAGAACCACGGGCCCTGATTCTGCGGCTCGTCCTGCACCCACACCACTTCGGTCGCGTTGTCGTACTTCTTCAGCTCCGCTTCGAACTGCTTGTGCGCGAACGGATAGAGCTGTTCGATACGGATGATCGCGACGTCGTTTGCCTTCGCTTCGCGGCGATGCGCGACGAGGTCGAAGTACACGCGGCCCGAGCAGGCCACCACGCGCTTGACCTTCTTCGCGTCGATCGACTCGTCCACTTCGCCGATGACCGGCTGGAACGTGCCCTTCGCGAGTTCGGACAGGTCCGACACGGCTTCCTTGTGACGCAGCAGCGACTTCGGCGTGAAGATGATCAGCGGCTTGCGGAACAGACGGATCATCTGGCGGCGCAGCACGTGGAAGATCTGAGCCGGCGTGGTCGGCTGAACGACCTGCATGTTGTGCTCGGCGCACAGTTGCAGGAAACGTTCGATACGCGCCGACGAGTGCTCCGGACCCTGGCCTTCGTAGCCGTGCGGCAGCAGCATCGTGAGACCCGAGACGCGGCCCCACTTCACTTCGCCCGACGAGATGAACTGGTCGATCACGACCTGCGCACCGTTGACGAAGTCGCCGAACTGGCCTTCCCACGCGACGAGCGTGTTCGGTTCAGCCGTCGAGTAGCCGTATTCGAAGCCCAGCACCGCTTCTTCCGACAGCACCGAGTCGATCACGTTGAACTTCGCCTGGTTGTCAGCGATGTTCTGCAGCGGGATGTACGTGCCGTCGTTCCAGCGTTCGCGGTTCTGGTCGTGCAGAACGGCGTGACGGTGCGTGAACGTGCCGCGGCCCGAGTCCTGACCCGTCAGGCGCACAGCGTAGCCCGATGCGACCAGCGACGCGTAGGCGAGGTGTTCGCCCATGCCCCAGTCGAGCTTCGCTTCGCCCTTGCCCATCGCGCGGCGGTCGTTGATGACGCGCTCGACCAGCGGGTGAACCTTGAAGTTCTCGGGGATCGTGGTGATGCGTTCGGCGAGGCGCTTGAGTTCCGCGAGCGGCACGGCCGTATCGGCTGCGTCGGTCCACTTGCGGTTCAGGAACGGCACCCAGTCCACCGCGTACTTGCTCTTGTAGTTCGAGAGCACCGGGTCGACCGTGTGGTGGCCTTCGTCCATCGCGGCGCGGTACGCCTTGACGTAGTTGTCGCCGTCTTCCGCCGTGATGACGCCCTGCTGCACGAGCTTCTCAGCGTAAAGCGCACGGGTGCCCGGGTGCTTCGCGATCGTCTTGTACATCAGCGGCTGCGTGACCGCCGGGGTGTCCTGCTCGTTGTGGCCGAGCTTGCGGAAACAGATGATGTCGACGACAACATCCTTGTGGTACTGCATGCGGAATTCGACCGCGAGCTGGATCGCCAGCACGACCGCTTCCGGATCGTCGCCGTTCACGTGCAGCACCGGCGCTTCGATCATCTTGACCACGTCGGTACAGTACAGCGTCGAGCGCGCATCGCGCGGGTCCGACGTCGTGAAGCCGATCTGGTTGTTGATGACGATGTGCAGCGTGCCGTGCGTGCCGTAACCACGCGTTTGCGCGAGGTTCAGCGTTTCCATCACGACGCCCTGGCCTGCGAAGGCCGCGTCGCCGTGGATCTGCACCGGCAGCACCTGCAGGCCGTTGTCGTCGCCGCGGCGCTCCATACGGGCCTTGGCCGAGCCTTCGACCACCGGGTTGACGATTTCGAGGTGCGACGGGTTGAACGCGAGCGACAGGTGGACCGGGCCGCCTTCGGTTGCGACGTCCGACGAGAAGCCCTTGTGGTACTTCACGTCGCCTGCCGGCAGGTCGTCGACGTGCTTGCCTTCGAATTCGGCAAACAGGTCCGCCGGCATCTTGCCCAGCGTATTGACCAGCACGTTCAGACGGCCGCGGTGGGCCATGCCGATGACGATTTCCTGCACGCCCTTCGCGCCTGCGTGACGGACGACTTCGTCCATCGCGGCGATGAAGGATTCGCCGCCTTCGAGCGAGAAGCGCTTCTGGCCGACGTACTTGGTGTGCAGGAAGCGCTCAAGACCTTCAGCAGCCGTGAGGCGCTGGAGGATGTGCTTCTTCTTGTCGTTCGTGAAGTTCGGCGTCGAGCGGATCGACTCGAGGCGTTCCTTCCACCAGCGCTTCTGTTCCGGGTCGCTGATGTACATGTACTCGGCGCCGATCGTGCCGCAGTACGTGTCGCGCAGCGCCTTGACGATCTCGCGCAGCGTCGCGCGCTCGAAACCGAAATACAGGTTCGTGGCGCTGAACGTCTGGTCCATATCGGCTTCAGTGAAGTCGTAGAACGCAGGTTCGAGTTCGGGGATAGGCGGACGCTCGCGACGCTTCAGCGGATCCAGGTTCGCCCATTGCGAGCCCAGGAAGCGATATGCGCCGATAAGGGACTGAACGTAGACCTGCTTGCGTGCCGTTGCGAGATCTTCGCCGCCGCCCCTGGCGACGAATGCATTGGCTTTCGCGCGCTGTGCAAACGACTCGACGATCGGGCCGTGTGCGACATCGCTGTCGGCCGAACCACTCGACGACGGCACGTTTTGCAGTGCGTCGAAGTATTCGCGCCATTGGTCCGGAACGGACGCAGGGTTGTCAAGATATGCTTCGTATAGCTCTTCGACATACGGAGCATTGCCGCCGAACAGATAGGAGTTCAGCTGGAATTGCTTCATCGTTTCCGACATTTACGCTCACCTTTCTTCGAGTTTCTCGAGAAATAGCGGGTTACTCAACCTTCCGCGCCACGGCCTGACCGTTTAGCGGATTGCGAATCAAGTCTGCTTGGAAGGACCTAAATCATGCATCCGCGGAGGATAGCACATAAGTGATACTCCCCATAAGATGCAATGCGACACAGCACCGCACGCAAACCCTTGCTCCACGGGCCTGAGCGGCACTTTGCAACTTTTACAACAGACTCTTCCTGCACTGCGAGGCAATCCCCGCCGGACGCAAAAAAGCCGCCCAGACAGCGGCGGCTTTCTTGTTTTCTTACATGCATTGCAGTGCGCGAAAAAGTTTCGACAGCAAAACTTTACTCGGCTTCGCGGCTTGCGCGGCGACGCTCGTGCTCTTTCAGGTGACGCTTGCGCAGGCGGATCGACTGCGGCGTCACTTCCACGAGTTCGTCGTCGTCGATGAATTCGACTGCGTACTCGAGCGACATCTGGATCGGCGGAACGAGGCGCACGGCTTCGTCGGTGCCCGAGGCGCGCACGTTGGTCAGCTGCTTGCCCTTGATCGGGTTCACGACGAGGTCGTTGTCGCGGCTATGGATACCGATGATCATGCCTTCGTACAGCGCGTCGCCCGGCTTCACGAACATGCGGCCGCGGTCCTGCAGCTTCCACAGTGCGTAGGCGACAGCGGCGCCGTCGTCCTGCGAGATCAGCACGCCGTTGCGGCGCTCGCCGAGCGTACCTTCCTTGACCGGACCGTAAGCGTCGAACACGTGGCTCATCAGGCCCGTGCCGCGCGTGAGCGTCATGAATTCGCCCTGGAAGCCGATCAGGCCACGCGCCGGAATGCGGTACTCGAGACGCGTGCGGCCCTGGCCGTCCGACGCCATGTCGAGCATTTCGCCCTTGCGGCGGCCCAGTTCTTCCATCACGCCGCCCTGGTTGGCGTCTTCGACGTCCACGGTCAGCATTTCGTACGGCTCCTGCTTCACGCCGTCGACCTCGTGCAGCACCACGCGCGGACGCGACACGGCCAGCTCGTAGCCTTCACGGCGCATGTTTTCGATCAGGATCGTCAGGTGCAGTTCGCCACGGCCCGAGACTTCGAACGTGGTTTCGTCACCGGTGTCCTTCACGCGCAGCGCGACGTTGTGGTTCAGTTCCTTCGTCAGACGGTCGCGGATCTGGCGGCTCGTCACGAACTTGCCTTCCTTGCCGGCGAGCGGCGACGAGTTCACGAGGAAGTTCATCGTGAGCGTCGGCTCGTCCACCGTGATCATCGGCAGCGCTTCGGGGTTGTCCACCGCGCAGATCGTCGCGCCGATACCGATGTCTTCGATACCGTTGATCAGCACGATGTCGCCGGCTTCAGCCGACTCCACCTGCACGCGCTCCAGGCCGCTGAACGACAGCACCTGGTTGATCTTGCGGTTCATCACATCGCCTTCCGGGCCGAAGCGCAGGGCAACCTGCTGGCCCGGCTTGATACGGCCGCGCTTGATACGGCCCACGCCGATACGGCCAACGTAAGCCGAGTAGTCGAGCGAGGTGATCTGGAGCTGCAGGCCGCCTTCCGGGTCGGCGTCGCGAATCGGCACGTACTTGAGCACGGCGTCGAACAGGGGACGCATGTCGCCTTCGCGCGCATCCGGCGACATCGAAGCGTAGCCGTTCAGGCCCGATGCGTACACGACCGGGAAGTCCAGCTGCTCTTCGGTCGCGCCGAGCTTGTCGAACAGGTCGAACGTCTGGTTGATGACCCAGTCGATACGCGCGCCCGGACGGTCGATCTTGTTGACGACGACGATCGGCTTGAGGCCGAGCGCCAGCGCCTTCTTGGTCACGAAGCGCGTTTGCGGCATCGGGCCTTCGACGGCGTCGACGAGCAGCAGCACCGAGTCGACCATCGACAGAACGCGTTCCACTTCGCCGCCGAAGTCGGCGTGGCCCGGCGTGTCGACGATGTTGATGTGGGTGCCTTCGTACTCGACCGCGCAGTTCTTCGAAAGAATCGTGATGCCACGTTCCTTTTCGATGTCGTTCGAGTCCATCACGCGCTCAGCGACCTGCTGGTTGTCACGGAACGTGGCGGTCTGACGGAGGAGCTGGTCGACGAGCGTGGTCTTGCCGTGGTCGACGTGGGCAATGATGGCAATGTTGCGAAGGGCGCGGGACATAGGAACCTGGGTACAGTTAAGAGTGCGCGGCAGCGCGCCCGGGCGGGCGAGCGCTACACAGCCGGCTACATAGCCAGAACTGAGGCATCGCGACCACCGCCCGCCCCTTCCGGACGCATCCGGAGGCTCGATTCGGCAGCGCTGCAATGGCGCACTTTTGGGAACCTGAAATTATAGCACGCGCAGATGAATTGATCAGGCGCATATCCGATCTTTCCATCATGGGCCGCCGTGGCCTGCCGGAACCCGTGCAAACAGGCACGGGGTCGGACGCTCACGGGTTCCGCAGCGGCGCTGCGCAGGATCTCAATTTTCTCATGCCCACCGCGCAAGATTAAGACCCCATCCGGCAAAGGTTATTCAGCCTCGGCAGAATAAAACCCTTGTCGCGTCAACTAACGTTTCCTATAATCCCTGCCTGGTCAATCATTGCAGTCGCAGCAGAAACATGACGGATCCGATCCCTGTACCGCCGCCCGAAATCCGCGATTACGATCTCGGCGAGAGCGTCGGCTACCTGCTCGCGCGTGCCAAGACGAGCATGTCGAACATGGTCACGCAGCGCACGCTCGCCGAGCTCGGCATCACCAGCCAGCAGGCCAGCGTGCTGTTCATGGTGGCGAGCGGCAAATGCCTGCTCGCGGCCGAACTGGCGCGCGAATACGGCATCGACGCCAGCGCGGTCACGCGTCTCGTCGACCGGCTGGAGAAGCGCGGCCTGCTCAAGCGCGTGCGCAGCTCGGAAGACCGCCGCGCCGTGCGCCTCGCGCTCACGCCCGAAGGCGAAGCGATCGCACGCCGCATGCCGGCCATTTTCACGAGCGTGACGGAGACACTCGCCGCGGGTTTCACACCGGAAGAAGTGGGCTTTCTGAAGAACATGTTGCGCCGGGTTCTGGCCAATAGCTGCGATGCTAGCCAGAACGCGAACCCGGCAGCCGGCCAGAATCCGCCGGCTAATTCATGACAGGGCAAGCAAATTTGAAACCGGAAAACAAGAAAATAGCTGCATCGTCCAGTATCACCTCACCTTCTCACGCAACGAGACGAGCAATGAAATCCCAAACCCAGTTTGCGCCAGCGCTGTCTTGCCGGGCCGCGGTGACGGCCGCGATCGCCGCGATCGCGCTCTCGGGCTGCGCGAACTACATCGGCATCAAGAGCGACAAGACGCTGGACCAGCCGCAACAGTTCGAGTCGTCGCAGAGCATTCCGGCGCAGGGTGGCCAGTGGCCCGCGCTCGACTGGGCGAGCCAGTTCGGCGATCCGCAGTTGCAGAAGCTGATCGACGAAGCGCTCGAGGGCAATCCGACCATCGCGCAGGCGCAGGCGCGACTCGCGAAAGCGTCGTCCTATATTGAGACGTCGAAGTCGGCGCTCTATCCGAAGGCCAACGCGAGCTACTCGTGGACCCGCGAGCTGTATTCCGAAAACGCGCTGTTCCCGCCGCCCTACGGCGGCAGCTGGTACAGCGAAAACAACGTGCTCGCGAGCGCGTCGTGGGATCTGGACCTCTGGGGTAAAAACCGTCAGCGTCTCGCGCAGGCCGTGTCCTCGCAGCGCGCCGCCGAAGCCGAGATGCAGCAGGCGCGCATCACGCTCGCCGCGTCGGTCGCGCGTACGTATAACCAGCTCGCCCAGCTCTACGCGCTGCGCGACATCGCCGCGCACGAAATCGACAACCGCAAGACCATCGGCACGATCACGAACGGCCGCGTGGTCGCGGGCCTCGATACCAACGTCGAGCGTCAGACCGCCAACGGCAATATCGCAACGAGCCAGGCCAATCTTTCGCAGATCGACGGCCAGATCGAGACCGTGCGCTACCAACTGGGCGCGCTGCTCGGCAAAGGCCCGGACCGTGGTCTGCAGATCGCGAATCCGGTGCTCAATCCGGTCGCGAACGTCGCGCTGCCCGACAACCTGCCCGCCGATCTCATCGCGCGCCGCCCGGATATCGTCGCCGCGCGCTGGCAGGTCGAAGGCGCGATGCACGACGTCAAGGAAGCGAAA
>NZ_CAJMZH010000019.1:0-173368 GCF_905220285.1 Paraburkholderia sp. J94
ATTCGCGAGGCTGATGACGTAATTGCCGTGATTCTTGAAGTTGTCCGGCAGCGCCCAGTTCGGCACAGCCTTAGCCCCAGTTTCGGAAAGAAAAAGGAACTTGTCCTCGGTGACGGGCACGTTCAGCGGCGCGCCTTGCTCTTTCCAGTCGGGAATCAGCTCGTCGATCGCGCGCGGATCCATGACCGCGCCCGAGAGGATATGCGCCCCGATTTCCGAGCCTTTCTCCAGGACGCACACGCCAATGTCGACGCCTTTTTCTGCTGCGAGCTGCTTCAGGCGGATGGCCGCGGAAAGCCCGGCCGGGCCGCCGCCGACGACCACGACGTCGTATTCCATCGACTCGCGTGGGCCGTATTGGGCGACCAGTTCATTCGCATTCATGCTGTGTCTCGTGGGTTTTCTTTTTCTGCCAGGCTCATTCGCGACGGCCAGTATCAGAACTGGTCCTCGGCGAGCGCGAGCACGCCTTCGCCGTCTTGCGCGCCCAGCACCGCCGTGGCGAGACCGCCCGCCTGCGAGAGCACGTGCTCGGCATAGAAATGCGCCATCGCGATCTTCGCACCGTAAAACGCGGGGTCTTCTTCATGCTTGCGCTGCGCCGCGAGCAGGCCGCGCCCGAGTTGCCAGCCGCACAACACGATGCCCGCGAGCTTCAGATACGGCACGCTGCCGACGAACACCGCGTTCGGATCGCGCTTGACGTTCTGCACCACGAAGTCCACGACATGCGCGAGCGCGTTCGCGCCTTGCTGAAGTTGCGCGCGCATCGATGCCGCCGCCGCGCCGCTCACGTTGCCCAGCGCTTCCACCGTCTGCGCGACTTCGTCGAGCAGCGCCTTCGCTACTGCGCCGCCGTCGCGCGCCGTCTTGCGGCCGATCAGGTCGTTCGCCTGAATGGCCGTCGTGCCTTCGTAGATCGCAAGAATGCGCGCGTCGCGATAGTGCTGCGCGGCGCCCGTCTCTTCGATGAAACCCATGCCGCCATGCACCTGCACGCCGAGGCTCGTGACATCGTTGGCCATTTCCGTGCTCCAGCCCTTCACGATCGGCACGAGGAATTCGAAGATGGCCTGATGACGCGCACGCACCGCTTCGTCCGCGTGCTGATGCGCGATGTCGCCATGCGCCGCCGCCACGTAGGCGAGCGAGCGCGCGCCTTCGGTCAGCGAGCGCATCGTGGCCAGCATGCGGCGCACGTCGGGATGATGAATGATCGTGACCGACGCCTTCGCCGAACCGTCGACCGGACGGCTTTGCACACGCTCCTTCGCGTAGCCGAGCGCGTGTTGATAGGCGCGTTCGGCAATCGCGATGCCTTGCGTGCCCACGCCGAAGCGCGCCGCGTTCATCATCACGAACATGTATTCGAGGCCGCGATTTTCCTCGCCGACCAGATAGCCGATCGCGCCGCCGTTGTCGCCGTATTGCAGCACCGCCGTGGGGCTCGCCTTGATACCGAGCTTGTGCTCGATCGAGACGCAATGCACGTCGTTGCGCGCGCCGAGCGAGCCGTCTTCGTTGATGAGGAACTTCGGCACGATGAACAGCGAGATGCCCTTCACGCCTTCGGGCGCGTTCGGCACGCGCGCCAGCACGAGATGCATGATGTTCTCGGCCATGTCGTGCTCGCCCCACGTGATGAAGATCTTCGTGCCGAAGACCTTGTACGAGCCGTCCGCCTGCGGCTCGGCGCGCGAGCGCACCAGCGCGAGGTCGGAGCCCGCCTGCGGTTCGGTGAGGTTCATCGTGCCGGTCCACTCGCCCGAGATGAGCTTCGGCACGTAACGCTGCTTCTGTTCCTCGCTGCCCGCCGTGAGCAGCGCCTCGATCGCGCCGTCGGTCAGCAGCGGACACAGCGCGAACGACAGGTTCGCCGCGTTGAGCATTTCGTTGCACGGCGTGCCGATCAGCTTGGGCAGACCCTGGCCGCCGTACTCGCCCGGATGTTGCAAACCTTGCCAACCACCTTCGGCGAATTGCTTGAACGCCTCCTTGAAGCCGGGCGTGGCGCGCACTTCGCCGTCGTGCCAGCTGCTGGGATTGCGGTCGCCTTCGACGTTCAGCGGCGCGAGCACTTCGGCGCACAGCTTCGCGGCCTCTTCGAGCACGGCTTGCGCGGTTTCGAAACCGGCGTCGTCATAGCCCGGCAGTTCAGCGATGGTGTCGATGCCGGCGAGCTCTTTCAGCACGAACAGCATGTCCTTGACGGGGGCGTTAAAGCTCATGGCAAACCTTTCGATCACGCGTTGAATGAGAAAGACCGCGACGGCTGGGCTCAGCGCCCGGCGCAGGCCGGTCATGTTCATCGAATCGTAGCGTCAAAGGCGCAGGCGGGGACTGTCCGATCCGGCCCATCTAGTGACAAATCTTGCCACCGCGTGACGCAGCGCACCATGCAGCGCAAGACATCCCAGGGTCAACCCGGATGCGCTTCCATGCGCAATCGAGACTCAGGCGCGCCCGCGATAGGTGCCCGGCGTGCTGCCGGTCCAGTGGCGAAACGCGCGATGGAACGCGCTCGGGTCGTCGAAACCGATATCGGCGCCGATGGCCGCGATGGTGTCCTGCGTGTCGGTCAGACGTTGGATCGCGATATCGCGGCGCAGTTCGTCCTTGAGCGCCTGGAACGCGGTGTCCTCGGCGGCGAGCTTGCGGCACAAGGTGCGCACCGAGCAATGCAGATGATCGGACGCCGCCTCGATGGTCGGCAGATCGGGCAGCGTGGTCGCGAGATACTGGCGCACCTGATGGCTCACGAGTTGTTCGCTGAACGACTCGAAGATCCAGTCGCCGGGCGAGCGCGCCAGAAATTTGCGCAGATTGCGCTTGCTCTGGCGGATCGGCATGTCGAGATAGGCGGCGCTGAAGCGCAGCAGCGGCGCTTCGCAGCCGAAGCGCACCGGCCCGGAAAAGAAGTAGCGATGATCGGCGGCGTGCGGCTGGCGCGCGCACGCCAGTTCGACTTGCAGCAGCGGAATCTTCTGCCCGATGAGCCAGGACGACACGCCATGCGCGAGCTTGAGCATCAGTTCCTGGCCGAGCGGGCCGATCGGCCCGAAAGCCGGATGCGGACGCAGTTCGACCTGGGCGACGAGTTCGCTGCGGCGCGACTCGACGCGGAAATCGTCGAGCACGATATGGAAGAACTGGCCGAAGCGATGCAGCGCCGTTTCCAGATTGCGCGCGTCGAGCAGGCTCAGGCAGAGGAATTTCAGCGTGCCGCTGCGGAACGGACGGCTGAAGATGCCGGGCATTTCGTCGTCGAGTTCGATCGCGAGCATGCGATAGAGCGTCGAGAACTGCTCCTCGGTCACGCGCGCGCCGGGTTCGTCCAGCAATTCCTCGGGAATGCCCGCCTGGCGCAGATAACGCTCGACCACTTCCGGCCGCGCGCGCGCGGCGGCGAGAAAACCGAGAACAAGCGAGATCGGGACGGTGGAGCCGGGTAATTGCATGCCAGGTCGATCCGGCGTGGGCGCCGGAGCGGAGTCGTTTCGAATCGTTCGGGTGGAGGGTCGCGCCGGTGGCGGCGTCCGGCATCGATTTTACCTGTTGGCGCCCTTTTCGATGGGATACGGCCCTGATCCTGAGCCAGATTTAAGCGGACCGCTTCAAGGGCATGTAAGGCACCCCAGGGCGACTGCCCCTAAAGAATTGGGCGCGCGCTGCCGTTATTGCACTTAGGGGTTTCTTATGCGCGCCGCAGACGATGCCCGGACACCTTCGCCGCATCGCTCAACGCCGAGGACAGGCCTTCATGCAGATCCAAGCCACCAGTTCCGCCATCGCCCCCATCGCGACGACCGCCAGCGGCTCCGCCACGACCGGTTCGAGCACGTCGAACGCCAATAACAGCGCGGCTTCGTCGAGCGCTACGAGTGCTACGGGCGATTCCTCGTCATCGGGCAGTTCGACGTCGAGCAGCACGTCGGGCACGACGTCGACTTCTTCGACGTCAAAAGGCGGTGGTGGTGGAGGCGGTGGCGGCGGTTCGTCGTCGTCGAGTTCGAGCAGCACCACGACGGCCATCGACCAGCTCAAGGCGCTGATCAAGGCGCTCGAATCGCAACTCGCTTCGCTGCCGAAAAACGGCGGCGCGGCGCAAGCGGCGAGCAGTTCCAGCAACGGCGCGAACAACAACACGAACAACAACACGAACAGCAGCACGAACAACAGCACGAACAACAGCACGAACGCCGATTCGAACGGCGACACCTCCAGCAGCCCCACCGGCGCATCGCCATCCACGAACGCCAGCGGCTCCGCGAAATCGAGCCAGGACGCGACGCTCAGCGCGGCCAACCAGATCGAAGCCGCGATCGAGACGGCGCAATCCGAACTGGTTCAATTGATGCTGGCGAGCGGCCAGAGCACGGGCGGACTGATCTCGACCACGGCCTGACCGTGCAACGGCGCTCGCGTCAGCGCAACTTCATCGCCCCGCACCGCGCACGCCCATAAACAGCGCGTACACCGACGACGTCGCCGTAATGAACAGCCGGTTGCGATGGAGCCCGCCGAACGTGAGGTTCGACACCACTTCGGGCAGCAGGATCTTGCCGAGCAATTCGCCTTGCGGCGAATAACAATGCACGCCGTCTTCGGCGCTGGTCCAGACGTTGCCCTGCTCATCGACGCGAAAGCCATCGGGCACGCCGTTCTGCATCGACATGAACACGCGCGAATTCGACAACGCGCCATCGCGCACGTCGAACACGCGGATATGGCGCGGCCCGCCGTCTACGTGCGACGCGCCCGAATCGGCGATATACAGCAGCGATTCATCGGGCGAAAACGCAAGCCCGTTGGGCTTCACGAAATCGTGCGTCACGCGGCGCGCCTCGCTCGCGCCCGGATCGAGCGCATAGACGTGACAGCCGCCGATCTCGCCTTCCGCGCGAAAGCCTTCGTAATCGCTCATGATCCCGTAGTCGGGATCGCTGAACCAGATCGTGCCGCGCGAATCGACGATCACATCGTTCGGCGAATTGAAACGGCGGCCCTGATAATGCGAGGCGAGCACCACCACGCTGCCGTCGTGTTCGGTGCGTGAAATACAGCGCCGTCCGTGCTCGCAGGTCACGAGACGGCCCTCGTTATCGCGCGTATTGCCGTTGCTGAAATTCGCATTGGCGCGAAACACGCCGACACCCACGCCGGGCGCCCAGCGCATCATGCGATTGTTCGGGATGTCGCTCCAGAGCAGATGATCGGCGGCCGGAAAATACACCGGCCCCTCGTTCCAGAGACAATCGCCCGCGATCTTCTGCAAAGGTGCGTTCGCCTGAATCAGCCAGCGAAAGCGCGCATCGTGGATTTCATACTCGTTTTTATTCATTCGTCATCCTGACTGATCGCGCGCTTTCAAACAACGATGCGCGTCTAATGATGCCCGTGATCGCGTTTGGGCAGAATATGCAGTTCGTCTTCGAGATAGGTCTGCACGATGGCGCGGAACGTCGTCTCGCCGCTGAAGCCCAGCTTCTTCGCGTGGCGCTGATTCCAGCTCGCCGGCCAGCTGCTGACGATGCGCTCGATCGTCTCGTCCGGCGCCCATTCGATGCGCGCCACCGCCTTCGGTCCCGCGAACTGGCTCAGCGTCTCGACCATTTCGTCGACGGTCACGCACACGCCGGGCAGATTCACCACACGCGAATGGCCGAGCGCCGCCGCGTTGATTTCCGCACCCATCACGATGTTTTCGATCGCGATGCGCGGCGAGAGCAGCCAGACGCGCGTCGCGCCGCTCACCGGCACCACGCTGATCTCGCGATTGAGCGGCTCGCGGATGATGCCGCTCGCAAACGACGACGCCGCGCCATTCGGCTTGCCGGGCCGCACGCTGATGGTCGGCAGACGCAGCACGCGCCCATCGACGAAACCGCGCCGTGAATAATCGCTGAGCAGCAATTCGGCCATCGCCTTCTGCACGCCATACGACGATTGCGGATTCAGCGCCGTGTCGTCCTGCACTTCTTCGGGAATATCGCCGCCATAGACCGCCACCGAACTCGTGAACACAAGTCGCGGCGCATGGCCGCGCGCGCGGCAGACTTCGAGCAGTTCGCGCGTGGCGTCGAAATTGATGCGCATGCCTTCGTCGAACGCCGCCTCCGCTTCCGCGCTCAGCATCGCGGCGAGGTGGAAGATCACGGCCGTTTCGCCGTCGATCACGCGCTCCAGCACGGCGCGCTCGGCAATATCGCCCTCCTCGATGCGTACGCGCGGATCGTCGGGTCCCGTCGCGCGCGTCACGTCGAGCAGCACGATCTCGTCGATGCGCTGCGCCACGCCGCCGATCTTCAACGTCCCGCGCGCGAGCAATTCACCCGCGAGTCGTTGGCCGAGAAATCCTGCACCGCCGGTAATCAGCACTTTCATAGTCGAACGCTCCGTTCAAGCCTGATGGAATGCACCGCATACCGCGCACGCACGAACGACTGCCTCAGGCGCGCGCCTTCATCGCATGTTCATCGCATTTTCATATAAGGCCGGATCCAGCCAAGACCGTCCGACGCCTTCGCGCGCGGCCAGTATTCGCAACCGATCCAGCCCGTGTAGCCCAGTTCGTCGATGAGCGAAAAGAGCCACGGATAATTGAGTTCCCCGCTATCGGGCTCGTGCCGCTCGGGCACGCCCGCCACCTGAATATGCCCGATTCGCGCGATATCGCGCTTGAGTTTGACCGCGAGGTCGCCCTCCATGATCTGGCAGTGGTAACAATCGAACTGCACCTGCAGATTCGGCGCGCCGACTTCGGCGCAGATCGCGTGCGCGTCGTCCTGACGATTGAGCAGATAGCCCGGCATGTCGCGCGTGTTGATCGGCTCGATCAGGATCGTGATGCCCTCGCCGCGCGCGGCCTGCGCCGCGTAGTCGAGATGCTGGAGATACAGTTCGCGCTGCTGCGCGCGCGTAGCCTCCGACGCGACGATGCCCGCCATCACGTGCAGCTTGCGATTGCCGAGCACGCGCGCGTAATCGAGCGCCTTGTCGATGCCGCGACGGAATTCGTCCTCGCGGCCCGGCAGCGAGGCGAGACCGCGCTCGCCCGCGGCCCAGTCGCCGGGCGGCGCGTTGAACAGCGCCTGCGTGAGCCCGTTTTCTTCGAGCCGCGCCTTCACTTCGGCGGCCGGATGGTCATACGGAAACAGATATTCCACGGCGTCGAACCCATCGCGCGCGGCGGCGGCGAAGCGGTCGAGAAACGCGTGCTCGTTGTACATCATCGTGAGATTCGCGGCGAAGCGAGGCATCTAGACACTCCGGTAACGGATGCGGGCGCAATCCAGCATGCTAGCGAGATTGGCGGCGTCAGTGAAGACCTCGGCGCGACGGCGGAGCGAATGCACGAGCAAGGAAGCGGGGGCGGGAGTGAGCGTGTTCATGAGCCTGCGTTGCACCGCCACGCTCGACGCGGCAGCGACGACTGCGCAGCCGGAACGCATGGGCGGGAGCATCGGCATGTTCTGGCCCATCATACAAATCGGTGCGCGAACGCAGCCATTCGCGATAACCCTGAGACCGGTAACATGCGCGCGAAACAGGCTCAACCCTGGCTCGCGAGACGGCGCTTTTGCGATCGCTTTTGCAGCCGCCTTTTCAACGCTTCATGCGCCAATTTGCAGCGATATCGACGGAAAAACGCGAAGAATGCGCGCGGCGGCGCGTTCTACCTGTACCATTGAGGCCTCGCGCGCGGTGAAACGCCTCGCGTCGCGCCGCCGCGCTTTCGTTGTTTCTCATCGCTTCTCATCGCTTTTCGTCGTTTCTCGTCGCCCTCTTTCGAACTACCCGCCTCAATTTTTCTGCCGGTGATTTCCCTCTCTCGACTTTCGCTCCTCGTTTCCACGCTCGTGCTCGCCGGCCTCACCGCCACCGCGAGCTTCGCCGCCACCACGCATCGGCATCGCGCCGATCCGCATGTGCACGCGGTCGCCAAGAAGAAGAAAATCACCCGCAAGCCGCGCTCGGCGCAACGCACCGCGCCCGCGCTCGCCACGACGAAAACGCCCGACGCGAAGCGCCGCGGCAAGCGCACGAAAGCGAAGCCCGTGCCGCATGGGCACGGCGCGCACAGCGCCCCCCACAGCGCTATCGCGCACGTGAAGCCGCACGCAAAGGCGCATGCAAAACCGCACGCGAAGCTGCACGCTAAAGCGCACGCGAAGTTGCATGCCACACCGAAGCCGAAAGCGCTGCTCAAGCAGCACACGAACCCGCCCGCAGCAAACGCGCAGGCCAGCGCCGCGAATTTCACCCCGCAGATCATCCCTTACGTCGAGCCGCACACCGCCGCGTCGAACGCAAAAGGTCCGCATCTGCTGGCGCGCTGCGGCTACACGCCCGCCTCGCGCAAGCATCTGTTCTCGCACTCGGTGTTCATCGTCGACGAGCAGACGCACACGCCGCTGTTCGCGCGCAACGCCGATTCGGTCGTGCCGATCGCCTCGGTCTCGAAGCTGATGACGGCCGTGGTCTGGCTCGATCAGCGCGACGCGCCGCTCGCGCGCCGCCTCGACGTGACCGACGCCGATCTCGACACGCTCAAGTTCACGCACTCGCGCCTCACCGTCGGGTCGAGCCTCTCGCGCGCGAACATGCTGCATATCGCGCTGATGTCGTCGGAGAACCGTGCGGCCTCGGCGCTCTCGCGCGACTATCCGGGCGGCCAGCCCGCCTTCGTGGCGGCGATGAACGCCAAGGCCGCGAGCCTCGGCATGCCGAACACGCACTTCGTCAACGCAACGGGGCTTTCGCCGCAGAACGTTTCGACGGCGCGCGAACTCGCGCGGCTCGTGCGCGCGGCCAACGGCTATCCGCTGATCCGCCGCTATTCGACCGATCATCAGGAACGCGTGCCCACCGGGCGCGGGCAGCTTCAATATGTGAACAGCAATCGCCTCGTGCGCTACAACCGCGTGCAGGCGAGCCTGCAAAAGACCGGCTTCATCAACGAGTCGGGCCACAACATGGTCATGCGCGTGATGGTGCACGGCCACCGCCCCGTGATCGTCACGATGCTCGGCAGCGCCAGCGCCGAAGGCTCGCGCCTCGACGGCGAGCGCATCAATCACTGGCTCAACTGCTCGCTGCGCTAAAGAGCCGGGTTGCGTCCGCGCACGAAAACCGGCGCGGACGCAGCGCATTCAACGCGCGTCGGCTGCTTTACTCGTTCGACCCCGTGTAACGCACGACTTCCACCCAGTTCGCGCCCTTACCCACCGGCACCTGCCCCGTCTCTTCGAGCGCGCCCGTTTTCGCGTCGATGCGGTACACGCTCATCTGCGGCGACAACTGGCCGACCGCGAACAGCCAGCGCCCGGACGGATCGATATTGAAGCCGCGCGGCTGCTTCTGCGTGGCATAAGTGCCGATGCGCGCGAGCTTGCCCGTGGCGCGATCGACGCGATACGCACCCAGCGTGCTCGACGTGCGCTCCGACGTATAAAGAAATTGCCCATCGGGCGTCAGATGCAGATCGGCGCCCCACGGTTTGTCGCCGTGAAAATCGGCGGGCAGGATCGAAATGGTCTGGATCGGCTTGACCGTATCGTGCGTGCGGTCGAACGCGAGCACGTGCAGTTTGCCGTCGAGTTCGTCGATCAGGTACACAAAGCGGCTGTCCGACGAAAACACGAAATGGCGCGGGCCCGACTTTTCGGGCAGCGCATACGCGGGCGCGGCGTCCTCGGTCAACTGGCCCGTGGCGGCATCGAAGCGCAGACGCAGCCACGCATCGGAACCCAGCACGGACGCGAACGCGTAACGGTTGTCCGCCGAGGTGCGGATCGCGTGCGCCATCGGCCCGGTCTTGATCGTCTGCTGCACGTCGCCCGCCACACCGTTTTCGCCGATGCGGTTCACCGCGAGCTGGTTGCCGCCATACGAGGCCGAGAGCAGATAGCGCCCCGTCGCGTCGGTCGAGAGATAGGCCATGCTTTCGGCGAGCGGCGCGCGGCCGAGTTCGGCGAGCCGCCCGTCGAGCGGATTGATCGCGAAGCTCACCACGCGGTACGGCTGCGAGCGCAGACCGGCGTACAGACGGCGATGATCGGGCGAGAACGTCATCGGCATGACCGTGCCGCCGACCGGCACCGTCTCGACCGCCGCGAGCGTGCCCGCGTTTTCGTCGACGCGGAACACCGAAATGTCCTGGCTATCGGCATTCGAGACATACACGAAGGTCGCCGCGTGCGCCGCAACCGCGCTTGCGATGCCCAGCACCGCGCCCATCATCCCTTGCACCATTTTCTTCCTGTTCAAATTCGCCTCCCCGGGCTTTCGTAGTCAGGGGCGCCGCTGTTAACATCTCGATCGCGGCGCCCGTCATGTTGTCGAACAACTTGGCGAACAATTCCATACTCGCGCGGCACCCTCAATACCACGTTTACCCTGAATTCTAGCGAAACATGCGTCGAGACGATTGCTCCGCCGCCGTAAGACATTGTAGGATGCCTTCTGACAAGTCGGCTCGATGTCTGACAACTCGGGCCACTCGGAGACATTCCGCGGAAACGCTCGCCCGTTCCTCCGCGCACGAACCAAGGTGAACCCATGCCGTTGAGCCGTACCGCCAGCCCGGCCGCCAGCGCAGCCGATGCCGCGAGCCGCACGAAAGTCCGCTACGTCATCCTTGCGCTGATCTTCGTCATCACCACCCTCAACTACGCGGATCGCGCGACGCTCTCGGTCACCGGCTCGGCCATGCGCGCGGAGTTCGGCTTCGACGCCATCCGCATGGGCTATATCTTCTCGGCGTTCAGCTGGGCCTATGTGCTCTCGCAGCTGCCCGCGGGCTGGATTCTCGACCGCTTCGGCGCGCGCCGCGTCTACGCCACCAGCATCTTCCTGTGGTCGCTGTTCACGCTGCTGCAAAGCACGATCGGCGTGCTCGGCAGCACGGCGGCGGCCGTCACGGCGCTGTTCGCGCTGCGCTTCGTGATGGGCGCGGCCGAAGCGCCCGCCTTCCCGGCCAACGCGAAAGTGGTGGCGAGCTGGTTCCCGACCCAGGAGCGCGGCACGGCGTCGGCGATCTTCAATTCGGCGCAGTATTTCGCGGCCGTCGTCTTCACGCCGCTGATGGCCTGGGTCACGCACGCCTACGGCTGGCACCACGTCTATCTGATGATGGGCGTGGCCGGTCTCGCGCTGGCCTTCGTCTGGCTCAAGGTCATGAAGAATCCGGCGAACCATCCGGGCGTGAATCCGCAGGAACTGGAGTACATCGAACAAGGCGGCGGCCTCGTGAACGGCCATCAGCGCAAGTCGCGCGATGGCGGCGCTGTGCAGGCGAAGGGCAACGGCTGGCGCATCATGCGTCAACTGCTCTCGAACCGCATGCTGCTGGGCGTGTATCTCGCGCAGTACTGCATCAACGTGATCACGTACTTTTTCCTGACGTGGTTCCCGATCTACCTCGTGCAGGCGCGCGGCATGACGATCCTGCAAGCGGGCCTCGTGGCGTCGCTGCCCGCGATCTGCGGCTTTCTCGGCGGCGTGCTGGGCGGCGTGATCTCCGACTCGCTGATCCGCGCGGGCTGCTCGCTCACCCTCGCGCGCAAGGCGCCCATCGTCGGCGGCATGGCGCTCTCGGCGTGTATCGTCGGCTGCAATTACGTGCACAGCGACTGGCTCGTGGTCCTGCTGATGTCGCTCGCGTTTTTCGGCAAGGGCATCGGCGCGCTGGGCTGGGCCGTGGTCGCCGACACCGCGCCGAAGGAAGCCATCGGCCTCTCGGGCTCGATCTTCAACATGTTCGGCAACGTGGCCGGCATCGTCACGCCGATCGCGATCGGCTACCTCGTGGCGAAGACCGGTTCGTTCGACAGCGCGCTGGCCTTCGTGGGCGTGAACGCGCTGATCACCGTGATCAGCTATCTCGTGATCGTGAAAGAGATCAAGCGCGTCGAGCTGGTTTGAACGCGTTTCCCGTGACGATCAGGACTATCACGACGATCAGGAAAGCCGCGCCGCGCGCGCAAGCAGCACTTCGCGGTCGCGCGCGTTCTGCGTGAGCGCGGCGGCGCGTTCGAATTCGGCGCGGGCTTCGCGCGCGCGCCCGAGCTTGTCGAGCAGATCGCCGCGCGCGGCGGGCAGCCACGGATACTGCTGAAGCACGGCTTCCCCGCGCAAACCATCGACGATATCGAGCGCCGCCTGCGGACCCTGCGCCATGCCCACGGCCACCGCGCGATTGAGCCGCACGATGGGCGACGCATCGATCAGCAACAACGCATCGTAAATGTCGACGATGCGCGCCCAGTCGGTTTGCGCCGCGCTCGGCGCGCGCGCGTGGCACGCGGCCAGCGCGGCCTGCAACACATACGGACCCACCGCCCCGCCGTCGAAGCGCCGCGCGCATTGCTCGGCGCGCGCGAGCGCCGCGAAGCCACGGCGGATCAGCAAGGCGTCCCAGCGGCTGCGATCCTGATCGGCGAGCAGCACCGCGCGGCCTTCGCGGTCGATACGCGCGGGCAGACGCGAGGCCTGCAATTCCATCAAGGCGGCAAGACCGTGCGCTTCGGCGTCGTCGGGCGCGAGTTCGGCGAGCATGCGCGCGAGGCGCAACGCTTCCTCGCAGAGCGCGGGACGCATCCAGTGCGCGCCCGACGTGGCCGCATAGCCTTCGTTGAAGATCAGATAAATCACTTCGAGCACCGACGCGAGACGCGGCGCACGCGCTGCCGCATCGGGCACCTCGAACGGCACGCGCGCCTGCGCGAGCGTGCGCTTCGCGCGCACGATGCGCTGCGCGACGGTCGCCTCCGGCACCAGAAACGCGCGCGCGATTTCGGCCGTGCTCAAGCCGCCAAGCAAACGCAGCGTGAGCGCGACGCGCGCCTCGCGCGCCAGCACCGGATGACATGCAACGAACACGAGCCGCAGCAGATCGTCGCCGATATCGTCGTTGCGCGCGGCTTCCAGGGCTTCGGCGATATCGGGCACGACGTGCGCGCCGAGCGCATCGAGATCGGCGCCCAGCGCGTCGTGCGCACGCGCGTGCGTGGCCGCGCGGCGCAGCCGGTCGAGCGCGCGATGTTTCGCGGCGGTCATGAGCCAGGCGCCCGGGTTCTCGGGGATGCCGCTCGCGGGCCAGCTTTCGAGCGCGGCGAGCAGCGCGTCCTGCGCGATGTCTTCGGCGAGTCCCACGTCGCGCACGATGCGCGCGGCGTGGGCGATCACCTTCGCGGACTCGATGCGCCACACCGCCGCAATGGCGCGGTGCGTGGCGTCACGGACATCGTCGCCGCTGCCGTCGCTGGCCGGCTCGAAGCGCTTATCGCACGTCACGAGCCGTGCGCGCCCTTCTCGACCATTTCGGGCGACATCCACATCAGTTCCCAGATATGGCCGTCGGGGTCTTCGAAGCTGCGGCCGTACATGGCGTCGCCATATTCGGTGGGCGGCCGCTTCGACGTGCCGCCCGCCGCGAGCGCCTTGTCGGTCAGCGTGTTCACTTCGTCGCGCGACTCGCACGAGAGACAAACCAGCACTTCGGTCTGCTCGCGCGCATCGACCAGCGGTTTATCGGTGAAGCCGCGCATGAAATCGGGCGTCAGCAGCATCGCGAAGATGTTCTCGCCGATCACCATGCAGGCCGCCTGCTCGTTGGTGAATTTCGGCTCGAACGTGAAGCCGACCTGGCCGAAGAAGTCCATCGAGCGCTTCAAATCGCGCACGCCCAGATTGACGAAGATGTGCTTGTGCATGATCGTGTCCTGTGAGGTTTGAGTGCGTTTGAACAGGCCTTAATTCGACGATGAAGCGTTGCGCTCGGCTTCGAGTTTGCGAAAGCGCTCGATCTCGGCGGAAGGTTCGAAGTCCTCCAGTTCGTAGAGCTGACGCACTTCGATTGCGCCGTCGATCTGCTTTCCGAACGGCGCCGGAAAACGGCGCGCCCATTCGAGCGCTTCGTCGCGCGTGCGCACCTGAATCAGCGTGTAGCCCGCGATCAATTCCTTGGTTTCCGCAAACGGGCCGTCAATGACGGTCGGCTTGCCGTCGTGGTAATGCACGCGAAAGCCGCGCGAACTCGGCTGCAAGCCGGACGCGTCGAGCAGCACGCCCGCCTTCGCCAGTGCCTCGTGATAACTCGCCATCGCGGCGAAGAGGGATTCGTCGGGCTGCATCTCGCCCGATTCGCTCTGCGCGTTCGCGCGCACCATGATCATGAATCGCATTGCGGGCTCCTGGTGTGGATCTTCGATGGGGATTGAAGCGGCATCGGATGACGCGCTCATCAAGACGACGCGCGAGGCGCGTGCAAATCGACAAGCCGCGATGATTATTTTTGCGGCCTGGGGAAAGTCCCAGGCCGCGCGCTTCATTCACCGAAAGCACGGCCCCGTTTCGCGCACTTCCACGCTCGCCCACTGCGCCGCCGGGCAATCGCGCGCGATCGCGAGCGCTTCTTCGCGCGTCGCGCAGTCGAGCAGAAAAAAGCCGCCTATCATTTCTTTGGCTTCCGCGAATGGGCCGTCGGTCACGCTCGACTGGCCTTCGCGCACCTGCACGCGCACGGCATGGGTATCGGAGAGCAGCGATTGCGCCTCAATCAGCACGCCGCGCGCGGCAAGGTCGTCGGCGAAACGCAGCATGCGCGCGTAGAGCGCCTCGCCTTCGGCGGGCGTGCGCGTGTCGCGCTGGCCGCGCGGCTCGGCGATGAGCAGCATGAATGCCATGGGTGACGTGTCTCCGCTAGGCGAGTCAGGGATGTTTGTCTGGAGCGGCGAAAGGCAACGAAAGGATAGCGCAGGAGAAGGCTCCCAACGGGCGCCCAGCGCGACGCGCGATGCGCCGTGAATCGCAACCGATGCAGCAACCGATGCGCCGCAAAACCCAGACAAAAGCGACGCCGCGGCCCGACAAAGCCCATGCCCGCCCCGCGCCGGGATTTCCCCAGGCTGACACGGCGCAGAATCCGGCATTAAATAAATCAACTTGATTTATTTAGTCGCCGACGAAAGCAGCACACCCGTTCGGTCGGCAAGCATTGGCACCACCTCGATATTTACGGAGGAGACGCGTGAGAAGTCCGCATGTCGGTCAGGGCAGCAACTCGGCCAATGTCCGCCGCTTCAACGAGCGCCTGCTGCTGCAAGCGCTGCGGCGCGCCGGCGAGGCGTCGAAGGCCGACCTCGCGCGCCTCGCGAATCTCACCAGCACGGCGGTGGGCAGCATCATCACGTCGCTGATCGAGAATGGTCTGATCGAAATGAGCGGCCGCCGCCTCGACGGCGGACGCGGCCAGCCCGCTTCGCTGCTGCGCCTCTCGCCGCGCGGCGCGTTCGCCATCGGCGTGCGTCTGGACCGGACCAATATCGAAACCGTGCTCGTCGACTTCGCGGGCCAGATGATCGGCCGCCGCTCGCACGACATGCTGCTGCCGCAACCCGCGCAAGCGCAGGAAATCGTGCAGCGCGACATCGGCGAATTGTCAGGACTGCTCGACAAGGACGAACGCCGCCGCCTCGCGGGCATCGGCGTGGCGCAGCCGTATAACCTCGGTAGCTGGCTGCGCGAACTGGGCCTGCCCGCCGACACCTTCCGCGTCTGGAGCGATGTCGATTTCGCGGCCGAACTGGGCCGCGCGACCGGCCTGCCCGTGTTCAGCGAAAACGACGGCAACGCCGCCGCCATCGCCGAAATCTTCTACGGCTGCGGGCGTCAGCGCGACGACTTCCTCTATCTGTTTCTCGGCCCGGCGATCGGCGGCGGCGTCGCCATCAACGGCGACTGCGTGCGTGGCCTGACCGGCAACGCGGGCGATTTCGCGGTGATGCCGGTGCCGCCGGGCAATCTGCCTTCGGCGCACAAACCCGAGGGCAAGTGGGACATCCTGCTCTCGCGCGCCTCGCTGATCGCGCTGCGCCGCCATCTGCAATATTGCGGCGAGACCGTCGACAGCCGCGCCGATCTCGAAGCCTGCATCGCGCGCCAGCATCCGGCCGTGGAGGAATGGCTCGACGACTGCATCGACGCGCTCGCGCCCGCGCTGCGTTCCGCGCTCTGCGTGCTGGACGTGCCCGCCGTGGTGCTCGACGCCGACGTGGACGCGGGCCTGATCGACACGCTCATGCAGCGCCTGCGCGTGGCGGTCGCCGCCACCGCGCCCGAGGCGCGCGGCACGCCCGCGCTGGTGCGCGGCACCTTCGGCCCCGACGCGGGCGCGCTGGGCGCGGCCACGCTGCCGATGTTCTTCAACTTTTCGCCGCGTGCGGGCATCCTGATGGGCGCCGGCGCACAAACCAACGTACAAGCGCAGGAGGAGAGCCATGTCGAGCTCTGAAACGACGCCGCCGCTGCTGGAAATGCGCGGCATCAGCAAGACCTTTCCCGGCGTGCGCGCGCTCGATAACGTGCGCCTCTCGGTCTGGCCCGGCGAAGTGCATTCGCTGATGGGCGAAAACGGCGCGGGCAAGTCCACGCTGATGAAGATTCTCTCGGGCGCGTATCAGGCCGATCCGGGCGGCGAAATTCTCATCGAAGGCCAGCCGGTGACGATCGACGGTCCGCTCGCCGCGCGCGAACTCGGCGTGGCCGTGATCTATCAGGAACTGAGCCTCGCGCCCAATCTCTCGGTCGCCGAAAACATCTATGCGGGCCGCGAACTGCGGCGCGGCAACTCGCGCTTCGGCATGGTCGATCGCGCGGCGATGGAACGCGGCTGCGAGGACGTGCTGCAACGCCTCGGCGCCACGTTCGGCCCGACCACGCTGGTCGGTTCGCTCTCGATCGCCGAACGCCAGCTTGTGGAAATCGCGCGCGCCGTGCACACCGAAGCACGCATCATCGTGATGGACGAACCCACCACGCCGCTCTCCTCGCGCGAAACCGAGTTCCTTTTCAAGCTCATTCTGCAATTGCGCGAGGAAGGTCTCGCGATCATCTACATCAGCCATCGCATGGCCGAGATCTACGAGCTGTCCGATCGTGTTTCGGTGCTGCGCGACGGCAGTTACGTCGGCACGCTGATGCGCGACGCGCTGAGCGCCGAGAGCCTCGTCGGCATGATGGTGGGCCGCGATATTTCGGGCTTCTACAAAAAGGCGCACGCGCCCTACGATCCGGGCAAGGCCGTGCTCACCGTGCGCGACGTCGCCGACGACAAGCGCGTGCGCGGTTGCAGCCTCGATCTGCATGCGGGCGAAGTGCTCGGCATCGCGGGGCTTGTGGGCGCGGGCCGCACGGAACTCGCGCGCCTGATCTTCGGCGCGGAACCGCGCGTGCGCGGCGAGATCGCCATCGACGGCAAGACGCTGCACGTGCATACGCCGCGCGATGCGATCAACGCGGGTCTCGTCTATCTGACCGAGGACCGCAAGCATCAGGGCCTCTTTCTCGACATGAGCGTGCGCGACAACATCAACGTGTCCGTGGCGGGCCGCGACGCGCGCTTCGGCGTGCTCGATCTCGCGCGCGGTTCGTCGCGTGCGAAGGAGTCGATCCGCGCGCTGACGATACGCGTACCGAGTCCACGTGTGAACGTGGGCGCGCTCTCGGGCGGCAATCAGCAGAAGGTGCTGCTTTCGCGTCTGCTCGAAACGAAGCCGCGCGTGCTGATCCTCGACGAACCGACGCGCGGCGTGGATATCGGCGCGAAGTCGGAGATCTACCGCATCATCAACGACCTCGCCAAAACCGGCGTGGGCATCATCGTGATTTCGAGCGAGCTGCCCGAAATCATCGGCGTGGCCGACCGCGTGCTCGTCATGCGCGAAGGCCGGTTCGCCGGAGAACTGGGCGGTTACACCGGCAAACCCATCAGCCAGGAAGCCATCATCGAACTCGCCACCGGCTCGCAAGGCGCGCTGGACGAAGCCGCGTAAGCGCCGCGCTCGACGCGCATCGCCACCGTCAAAGAGATATTGAGGAGCACGACATCATGAAAAGCATTCTTCCCCACCACCCGGTCGAGGCCACGTCCACCCAGGGCACGCAATCCACGCGCGGACAGACCGTCGACGGCCATCGCGCCCGCATGAAGTCGATCATGCGCACGGCGGGCATGCTGCCCGTGCTGGTGCTCTTGTGCATCGGCTTCGGCCTGCTCAACGACGGCTTTTTCACGCTCGAAAACCTGTCGATCGTCACGCAGCAGGCGTCGATCAACATCGTGCTCGCAGCGGGCATGACCTTCGTGATTCTCACGGGCGGCATCGACCTTTCGGTGGGCTCGATTCTCGCCGCCTCCGCCGTGGCCGCGATGCTCGGCTCGACCATCGTCGGCTGGGGCTGGCTCGGCATTCCCGCCGCGCTCGGCGTGGGTCTCGGCTTCGGCCTCATCAACGGCGCGCTGATCTCGCTGCTGCGCCTGCCGCCCTTTATCGTCACGCTCGGCTCGCTGACCGCCGTGCGCGGCGTGGCGCGCCTGATGGGCCACGACACCACTCTCTTCAATCCGCAGCTCTCGTTCGCCTTCATCGGCAACGGCACGGTGCTCGGCGTGCCCTGGCTCGTGATCATCGCGCTCGTGGTGGTGGCCGCGTCGTGGTTCGTGCTGCGCCGCACGGTGCTCGGCCTGCATATCTACTCGGTGGGCGGCAACCCGGAAGCGGCGCGCCTCTCGGGCATCAAGGTGTGGGCGATCGAGATGTTCGTCTACGCGGCCTCGGGCCTGCTCGCGGGACTCGGCGCGGTGATGTCGGCGGCGCGCCTCTATGCCGCGAACGGCCTGCAACTCGGCCAGTCGTATGAACTCGATGCGATCGCCGCGGTGATTCTGGGCGGCACGAGCTTCGTGGGCGGCGTGGGCTCGATCGTCGGCACGCTGATCGGCGCGCTGATCATCGCGGTGCTCTCGAACGGCCTCGTGCTGCTCGGCGTCTCGGACATCTGGCAATACATCATCAAGGGCCTCGTGATCGTCGGCGCCGTGGCGCTCGACCGCTATCGCCAGCGCGGCTCGGCACGCACCTGATACATCGGTTTCCCCTGCAACACGCAGCACGCTGACATTACTCACGACATAACTCGAAGGCACCCTCAGGAGACATCATGTTCAAGAAGAAAACCGCCGTTGCCGTCGCCGCTCGCGCCGTTGCCGCCCTCGCGCTCGGCTGCGCCCTGCAGGGCGCGCATGCCGCCGACAAGCAGCTGAAGTCGATCGGCGTCACCGTGGGATCGCTTGGCAATCCTTACTTCGTGACCATCGTGCAAGGCGCGGAAGCGAAGGCCAAACAGATCAATCCGAACGCGAAGGTCACGGCCGTGTCCGCCGACTACGATCTGAACAAGCAGTTCACGCAGATCGACAACTTCATCTCGGCGCACGTGGACATCATCCTGCTGAACGCCTCCGATCCCAAGGCGATCGAGCCCGCCGTGCGCAAGGCGCGCGCGGCCGGCATCGTGGTGATCGCCGTGGACGTGAGCGCCGCGGGCGCCGACGCCACCGTGCAGACCGACAACGTGAAAGCCGGCGCGATCTCCTGCGAATACCTCGCGAAGAAGATCAACGGCAAGGGCAACGTGATCATCGAAAACGGTCCGCAGGTCTCGGCGGTGATCGACCGCGTGAACGGCTGCAAACAGGTGCTCGCGAAGTCGCCGGGCATCAAGATTCTCTCCGACGATCAGGACGGCAAGGGTTCGCGCGAAGGCGGCATGAACACGATGCAGGGCTATCTCACGCGCTTTCCGAAGCTCGACGGCGTGTTCACCATCAACGATCCGCAGGCGATCGGCACCGACCTCGCCGCGAAGCAGCTGCATCGCAGCAATATCGTGATCACCTCGGTGGACGGCGCGCCCGATATCGAAGCGGCGCTCAAGGGCGACACGCTCGTGCAGGCGTCCGCGAGCCAGGACCCGTGGAAGATGGCGCAAACCGCCGTGGAAGTGGGCTACGGCATCATGAACGGCAAGAAGCCCGCCGATCCGATGATCCAGATGACGCCCGCGCTGATCACGCGCGACAACGTCGGCAGCTACAAGGGCTGGACTTCGCCGCATTGATTCATGCGCTGAAGGTCAACACGCGAACGGGCGGCCTGTCGAGGCCGCCCGTTTTTTTGCGCGCCTGAAAATCGGTTCAGGTCTGCGCATGCGCGTGCGCCGCCGACGCGGGAAACGGCTCCATGCCGGGGCCGCGATACCAGTGCGCGAACGCGTCGGCGGGCATCGGCTTCGCGTAGAAAAAGCCCTGAATCCAGTGCGTTCCGCGCGCGCATAAATAATCGAATTGCGCCTGCGAAGCCACGCCTTCCGCGACGAGTTTCGCATCGAGACTGTGCGCGAGCCCGATGATGCTGTCGAGCACCACGGCACTGCGTTCCTGCGCGTCGATCGTCAGCACGAATCCGCGATCGATCTTCAGGATATCGAACGGAAATTTCTCCAGATACGACAGCGAGCAGAAACCGGTGCCGAAGTCGTCGATCGCCACCCGCACGCCTTCGCTGCGCAGCGCCACGAGATTGCGCTGCGCCACGTCGGTATTGCGCACCAGCGAACGCTCGGTGATTTCCAGCACGACCTCGATGCCGCGCCCGCCGATCGCGCGCGTGAAGGCGCGCACATCGGGCAGCAGCGCCTCGCTCGACAGATGCTCGGGCGCGAAGTTGATGCCGAGATGAAAACCCGGCAGCGTCGGCCATTTCATGACATCGCGCGCGATCAGCTTCAGCAGATGCTGGGTGAGCGGCACGATCACGTGTTCCTCTTCGGCGGCCTGGATGAACTCGTCGGGCCGCACTGTGCCGATGCCGGGACGCACCCAGCGCAGCAGCGCTTCCGCGCCCTCGCAACGGCCGCTGGCCACGCCGAACAGCGGCTGATATTCGACATGGAATTCTCCCGCGCGGATCCCGCGCAGCAGTTGCTCGCGGCGCGAACGGCGGCTTTGCTGCACGCGATGCACGAGCCAGACGAGCAGCGCGGCGAGCACCGCCGTCCACGGCAGATAGCGCAGCAGCAGCAGGCGCCACGTCGCGTTCAGGCGTTCGGGCAGGCCTTGCAGACGCAGTTCGATCACGCTGCCGTCGAGCGTGCGGCGCACGTCGGCGAGCAAGGGCGCGGACTCCATCGGGCTGTCGTCGTTCGTCTCGCTGCTCGCGTGGTCAGCCGTTCCATTGGGGATTTCGTGCAGCGCCGGGCCGGTGCCCACGCGCAGCGTCGCCTGGCGAAACTCGGTATGCGGCGCGGCCGCGTGCAGCAGATCGAGCAGATATTGCGAGTCCACCACCGCCATGACCTTGCGCCCGCCCGACGCGCGCACGGCCACCAGCAGCGCGGCCCGGTTCGCGACCATCGGCGTGCCCGGCACGATCATCAGCCAGTCGCCGCGCGGCGCACGCGCGTTGCCGTTCATGAACGCCTCGATCGAGAACGACTGATTGCCGAACGCCGACGAACACGCCACGCGGTCGCCGTCGACGATGCTGAGCGTGCGCACGTAAGGCTGCATCGCGGCGGCAAGCGACAACTCGCGCGACAGCGTCTCGCAGGGCAAGGCCGCGTGCGGCGCGACCGAACGCGCCGCCTTGCGCGCCTGCTCGACGATCGCGATCACCTGATTGACGACGAAGTTCGAGGCCAGCGCGGCCTCGCTGCGCCCGATGCGCACGGCTTCGTAGCGCGTCAGCAGTGCGCAGACCAGCAGCGGCAACGCGGCCGCGAGCGCAATCACGGCCGCGCGCGCGGCGAGCTTCGCCAGCCTCGCGAGCATGCTGGGTGCATCGGCGGAACGGGTGGACTGGAACAGCGGCACAAGCCTCTCCGCCGCGCGCGCGGCTCGCGAGCGAGCCTGCGTGCGCGAAAAAGCGTGGATCTTGCCGGAACGTTACACCAAGGGACCGAATGAGGAGCGCACGATGGCACGCGGCGGTTGTGCGCGCAATCTCAGCAAGCGCCGCTCACGCGCATTCGATGCGGTTGCGGCCGCCCTTCTTGGCGCGATAGAGCGCCACGTCGCTGCGCGAGAGCGCGGCTTCGGCGGCGCTGTCGTCGGCGTTCATCTGCGTGATGCCGATGCTCACGGTCAGCGCGACCGGCCCTTCGGCGCTTTGCAGCGGCTCGGCGGCGATGCGGTCCTGAATGCGGCGCGCCACGCGGCTCGCGCCGTCGACATCGGCGCCGTCGAGCAGGATCGCAAACTCCTCGCCTCCGATGCGCCCCGCCACGTCGCCCGCGCGCAGATGGCGGCGCAGGATCTCCGCGAAATGGCGCAGCGCGTCGTCGCCGACTGCGTGGCCGAAGCGGTCGTTGATCGACTTGAAGTGATCGAGATCGCACATCATGATCGCCGCCACGCTGCCGACGTTGCTCATGCCGCTCATGCCCGTCACGCTGGCCGCGCTCGCAACGCGGCGCAGCAGCGCGAGCTTCGCCTCCACGCGCGCCATGAAATGACGCCGGTTCGCGAGCCGCGTGAGGCCGTCGGTGGTGGCGAACTCCTGCAATTCGGCTTCGATGCGCTTGCGCTCGGTGACGTCGGTGATAAAGCCATGCCACACGGTCGCGCCATCGGCGAGACGCTGCGGCTTCGCATCGCCCTGACGCCAGCGCAAGCCCTGTTGCGGCAGGCACACGCGGTACTCGAGGTGCCACGGCGCAAGCACGGCCGCCGACGCCTCGAACGACGCGCGATACGCATCGAGATCGTCGGGATGCACGAGCGCTTCGATGCCGCTTGCGTCGGCGCCGACTTGCGCGGGCGTGAGTTCGTAAATCTCGGCGATGCCCGCGCTCGCATACGGAAACGACACGTGGCCGTCGCTCGCCTGATGACACTGGAACACGAGGCCCGGCACTTCGTTCGTGAGATTGGTGACGAGATTCACCGACTCGCGCAGACGCTCGGCCATTTCGCGCATCGACGTAATGTCGGTCGTGGTGCCGATCATGCGCAGCGCGCGGCCTTCGCTGTCGCGCGCCGTGACCTTGCCGCGGCTGCAGATCCACTTGTAGCTGCCGTCCTTGCAGCGGATGCGGTGCTCGACTTCGTAGTGCGCCGTGCGGCCTTCGAAGTGCGCCTGCATGGTCGCTTTCACGTAGTCGCGGTCGTCGGGATGCAGGCGCAGGATGCTGTCTTCGATGCGATTGGTGACTTCGTCGTCCTCATAACCGAGCATCGCTTTCCAGCCCGTGGAATAGCGGATCTCGCCCGTCACGACGTCGCGGTCCCAGATGCCCGTGCCGCTGCCCGCGATCGCGAGCGCCAGCAGACGCTCGCGCGCGCGCAGCGCGTCGAATTCCTCGTACGAGCGCGGCCCCTGCTCCGCGAGCGTGGCGATCACGCGCGCGAAATCGTCGAGGCTCGCGCGCTCGGCGGCATGCAGTTCGCGCGGCGCATGATCGATCAGATAGAGCGTGCCCGGCGAGTCACCGCTTGTTCCGTTCGCTCCGTTCGTTCCGTTCGCGCCCGCCAGCGGCCACGCAGCGACGAAGCGGAACGGCAGCGCGCTCGCACGGTTCAGGCACGCTTGCCAGGCCGGATCGCTGTCAACATCGCTGACGACGATGGGACCGTTTGCGAACGCGCCTGCTTGCGCGCGTCCGATGCGTTCGACGCGCTGCAGTTCGAGCAGCGCTTCGCGCAACGGCGCATCGACGCTCTCGCCGAGCCACGACGACTCGCGCGCGCCGGAGGCCGCATCGCCGGGCAGCACGCAGGCGGCGGCCACGTTGAAATGCCGCGCGATCACGCGCAACAAGGCGTCGAGCGGAGTTTCGTCGGAGGATTGCGGGGGCGCGCTTTTGTGCGCGGTTTTGTGCGCGGTTTTGTCCAATTCGTCGGCTGAATCGGCGTGCGGTCCGGCGCACGATTCGTCGTATGTTTGCGGCGCGCGATGCGCGTGCACCTTGCCGTCCGCCGTGGCGTGAACGCGCGCGTCGTCGCCCGTCTCGGCGGTGGACAAAGTCGCGGGTTCGGCGGATGGCGGAGGCACGGCCATGACGTCAATAGACTGGCTGGAAGGCGCTAAAAAAAGGGGCAAAACGGCATGGCGCCGCGTATCGAGCGCGTAGTATATAGCGTGGTTTTTTGACCGCTAGCCCCCGCGACGCGAAACGTGTCGCGCGTTGCGAATTACGCCACGGATTGCGCTACGAATGACGCTACGAATGACGCCGCTAGTTATCGCCGCGCCGCCGGAACACCCACCAGCCGAGCAGCGCCGTGAAGCTCGCGACCACCAGCACCATCAGCCAGAAACCGTGATGGTTTTCCGCGAGCGGAATGCCGCCCACGTTCATGCCGAAAAAGCCCGCGACGATGTTGATCGGCAACGCGAGCACGGTCACCAGCGTGAGCGTGAAAAGCGTGCGGTTGTTCTGTTCTTCGAGGCGCGCGGCGATCTCTTCCTGCAAGAGCTTGATGCGCTCGACCAGCCCGGCCATGTCGCCGAGCACGAGCGAGAACTCTTCGGTCGCCTCGCGCAGATCCTGCACGTCGGGCGGTTGCAGCCAGCGCGGCGGACGCGCGAGCAGACGGAAAATCGAGCCGGGCTCGGGCGCGAGCATGCGCTGCAATCGCACGAGAATACGGCGCATCGCGGCAAGTTCGTGACGGCTTTTCGAACTGCGCGAGGCGAGGAACTGGTCTTCGGCGCGGTCCACGTCGATGCTCGTGCGGCGCACGATTTCGACCATCAGGTCGGCCTGATCGCGCATCAGATGGATCAGCAGTTCGGCGGGCGAGCGGAACGTCTCGCCGTTGCGCACGTCGCCGCGCAGACGGTCGATTGAGCGCAGCGGCTTCATGCGCGCCGTCACCAGCAGGCGTTCGTGCGTATAGGACCAGAGCGTGGCGATCTGCGAAGGCGTGAGCTCGAAGTCGAACATCACGTCGTTGACGACCGCGAACAGCGCGCCGTCCATGTGCTCGATACGCGTGGAGTGCGAGCCTTCGACGAGCATTTCGAAAAAGCCATCGGGCAGGTCCAGATGCGAGCGCATCCACGAGGCGCTCGCGGCGTGCGCGAGATTGAAGTGCAGCCAGTAGAAGGCGCCGTCGTCGGCGGGGATCGGCTGGGCTTGCGCGGGCTCGGCTTGCGCGGACTCCGGTGAAGCCGGGGCGCAATCGGGCGTGAGCGCGTTGGCGTTGCGCCGCGCGGCCTCGGCCGCTTCGGCGGCTTCAGCCGCCTGGGCGCGCGCGTGCTGAAGCCCGCGCAGCACCTCGGCGCCCGTGACGGACTGGCCCGGCTGGCCGGGCGTGAAGCGGAATCCGCATATCAGGCCCGACATGTCGGCGCCATAAGTTGCAATGGACGAAGCGAGATCCATGGTCGTGTGGCCGTTTGATCGCCGCAAGCATGCCATACCGGTGCTTTCGCGGGCAAGCTCGCACGCGCGGTTCGACACAAAATCGTCATATTGGGCCGATGCCGGGCCGCCATCGCGCGTATCGGTTCGCCCGGGGCCGACAGGCGCCCCGCTTACATCGCTACACGAAGATACACACGCGCACGGAATAGCGCGGCGCGCCGTGTGTTCATCCTCATGCAGGCCGACATGAATCCACCACGATCGATTCCGGCCACGCAAATCCTCTACTCATCAGGAGTTCGAAATGTCTATCCGCCGCGCCATGTTCGCCACCTTCATCGCTCTCGCTTCCGTGGGCGCCGCCGCTCAAGCCTCGGCACAGGGACTCACGCGCGAGGAAGTGCGCCAGCAGTTGATCGAGGCCGAAGCCAACGGCTCGCGCTTCGTCACCGATACGTCGTATCCCGATGTGAGCCCTGTGTTCGCGCATCAAGTGGCCGCGCAGCAACCGACGCAACAACGCGTCGCGCAGACCCAGGCCGATCCCGTCGCGCAAAGCGGCATGGGCATGCCGATGCACGGCACGAGCGAGTCGGGCGCGCCGCAAGTGTGCGTCGGTCCGGCGAGCTTCTGCAATATCTACGCGGGAGGCTGACTCGCGCGATTCGCCGATGCCGTATTGTTCGACGTGCAACGCCGACGCCCCGCTCGCAATGAGCGGGGCGTCGGCGTTGGCATGAAGAAAAAAAGCGGCGCGCACGGCTCGAACCGTGCGCGCCGCTTGCGCGATCAAGACGCGATCGAGGCGCGATCAATGCCCCCTCAACGCGCCATTAACGTGAGGTCAACGTGACGTCAATGCGGCGTCAACTGCGAATACACATCGTGCGCGAGTTGCAGCATCACCTTATGGTCGATGCCGCCGGACAGCGCATAGCCGAAGTCGCCGTCGATCCAGTAGAACACGCTCACGGGGCCGTCCTCGTAGAGCTTGAACGCCGTGGTGTTGCTGCTGGTCTTGCGGTGCGAGATGCACAGCGTCACGCGCTCGCCCTGGGCGTTGTGATACATGAACTGCGCGACTTCGCCGTCGGGACCGGGCAGCAGACGCCCGCCCGCCAGTTCGAAGCCGCTCCTGGATAGCATCGGCGGATGCACGTCGGTGCCGAGCCGGTTCGAGAGCCATTGCACGAAGTCCTGCTCCTGATGGCCGCTCAGCGTGCCGGGACGCGCGACCTCGGGCATGTAGACCACATGGGCGAGCGCGGCTTCGTGCACGAAGTTCATCGTCGAATCGGCGCTCGCCGTGTGCAGATTGCCGCGATCGGGCGCGCCCGGCAGGAAGTCCGCGCCGTAATGCGTGCCCCAGCCGATCCCGACGCCGAGCACCAGCGCCGCCGCCATGCCCGCGTACTTCGGCCAGTTCGCGGCCGCGCGTGCGGGCGCTTTCACGACGCTCGCCGCTTGCGCGGGTTCCTCGCGCGCCACGCGCAGACGCGCGGGCACCGGCTCGCTGAGCAGGCTGTCGAAGCGCTCGTGCAGCAGGCTGTTCAGCGAAAAGAAGTCGCCCACGCGCGCGGCGAGTTCGGGATTGCGTTCGAGCTCGCGCTCGACGTCGGCGCGGCGCGCTTCCGAGAGCGTGCCGTCCACGTAGGCGTGAATTTCGTCTTCGGTCACGGGAATTTGTTGCTCGCTCATCGCACCACCTTCAGATTCGCACGCGGCGTCGCGCCGGCCATGAGCGCGCGCAGGCGCTCGCGTCCTCTCGACAGCCGCGACATCACCGTGCCGATGGGGACGTCCAGCGCGAGCGCCACATCGGCATAACTCATTTCTTCGAGGCCCACCAGCAGCACCACTTCGCGCTGCTCGACCGGCAGCCGCTGCAACGCGAAGTCGAGGTCGCGCACTTCGAGCGCGCCGGTCTGCGTGGCGGCGACGGCGTAATCGGTTTCGGGCACGCTTTCGTCGTCGACGGAAACGTGCGTGCCGCGCGCCGCCGACTTGCGCACCTGGTTCACGAAGATGTTGTGCATGATCGTGAACAGCCAGGCGCGCAGGTCGGTGCCCGCGCGGAACAGCTCGGTGCGCGCGAGCGCGCGTTCGAGCGTGTCCTGCACGAGATCGTCGGCGAGCTCGCGGTTGTTGATCAGCGCGCGCGCGTATCGCCTCAGGCGCGGCACGTGGTCGATCAGTTCGTCACGGATGTCCATGTTGCATCCTTGTCTGCCCTCTTTACTCGTGCGTGCGGCGCGGTTCACGCGCGCCGCCGCCCTGCTGCTGCGTGGCGATGTCGGCGGCGCGCATCAGGCCATGCGTCGCGGCGTTGCCCGCGAGCACCCAGCGCGTGCCGTGCGACGTCCAGCCCAGCAGACGCAACGCGCCGACGCGGCGCGCGCTCCACTGCGGCTCGTCGGCGGCGAACCAGGCGCGCGCGCCCAGCAGCACGACCGGCGCGCCATCGCCGTTTTCGTAGACGTAGCGCGCGGCGCGCGCAAACGGACCCAGCTCCATCGTGCCCGCCGACACGAGCCGCAAGCCCGCCGAAGCGAGATCGAACGGCACGGCACGGACCTCGCCGACGTTGAGCGAACCGGCGAAACCAGCGGCATCGGCGGCGCCAAGGGACGCGGCCGGGGCGGCCGGGGCCGCTTCCATCAGCGCCATGACGGCGGCGTTGTTGAGCGCGTGCTCGTCCGGTTCGGTCAGCGCCAGCCAGGCCGCGCCCGCCGCGAGCATCGCACACAGAAGCGCCAACGCGGCGGCACGGCGTCGCCAGACGCCCGGCAGACGGAATCGGGCACGCCGCGCGGACACGCCATGCGCGGCGTCCGGCGCGGCCTGAGGCGACGCATCGCCGGCCTGGAACGAACGGCGCATCTGCGCGTTGAGACGCCGATAGAACAGGATCCGATGCCACTCGCCGGGCCGCCGCGCCAGATAGCGGCGCACGCGCGCGGCGTGCTCGCCGGCCAGCGAGCCGTCAGTGTAGGCCTGAATATCGGCCTCGGACACCGGCCGCTCGTCGGGCGGCCCCTGGGAAATCATGATCGTCGGCCTGCGTGGATGGAGACGAAGGGCTAACAGGTTGCCCGGCGATTTATTCCACGCGCGAGATCGGGAGAGCGATCGGGAGAGAGATAAGGAGAAAAGTCAGCGCGTAAAAGCGAACACCTGTTCGGCGAACAGCACCATCGCGACGACGATCATCGCCACGCCGGACAACTGGCTCACCCGGCGCGCCGCGGCGGGCCGCGTGCCGAGCACGGCCTTCGAGCCGAAGCCGACCACCGAGTAGACGGACGCGCAATTGATCATATGCAGCACGCCCAGCGCGACGATCTGCGCCGACACCGACCAGCCCGCATCGGGACGCGTGAACTGCGGCAGCAGCGCGACGAACAGCAGGATCGCCTTCGGATTGAGGCCGCTGATCGCGAAACCGCGCATCGACCAGCCCCAGCGGCTCTGCTGCCCCTGTTCCTGCCCCGCCGAGAGTTCGGCCGGACGCATCAGCGTGCGCACGCCGAGCCACAACAGATAGGCGCCGCCGACCACCGTCAGCACCGAGAGCAGCGCGGGCACGCTCGTGACCAGTGCGCCGATGCCGGCCGCGACCACCAGCGTGATCGCGAGATAACCGAGCAGCATGCCGCCGACGGCGGGCGCGATCACGCTGCCGCGCAGGCCCGCCGAAATCGCGTAGGCCCAATCGGCGCCCGGCACCATGACGAGGGAAAACGAGACGATCCAGAACGCCGTCAACAAACTGACTTGCACTGCTGTACTTCCGGTAGAGCGGGCGCCACCGCCCGAGGGCGCAAATCTTACGGTTTGCGCCCCGGAATGTGCTCCCTATTTCTTGCCAGTCATGGCGCTTGCACGCTAATATTTCTTGCATGGACGCCATTGACCGCAAGATTCTTGCTGAGATTCAGCAAGATGGACGACTTTCAATCACCGAACTCAGCGAACGCGTGGGGCTGAGCCTCTCGCCGTGCCAGCGCCGGCTGCGCGCGCTGGAGAGCGCCGAGGTCATCAGCGGCTATCGCGCCACGATCGATCCGGCCACGGTCGGGCTGAATTTTTCGGCCATCGTCTTCGCCACGCTGCGCGAAGGCAGCAGCGAGAACGTGCAGTCCTTCGAGGACGCGCTCATCGACATCCCCGAGATCACGCGCGCCGAGCGCCTGTTCGGCGAGCCCGATTACATGCTGCATGTGGTGACGCGTGACCTGAAGGCGTTTCAGACGCTCTACGACCGGCGTTTGCTGCCGCTGCCCTGCGTGCTGCGGCTCACGTCCACGCTCGTCATGAAGAGTATTTTTCAGGACCGGCCGCTGCCGCTGTGAGGCGGTTCGCAGCTCAATACGTGATCAATACGTGATCGATCGGGCGCAGCGCACCAGCAGCAACAGGATTTTGTCGAGCCTGAGCGCCTGCGCGGGGTTGGCGGCATAGTTCGTGGACCACGCGGCCACCCCGCTCGACGCGAACTCCGTCGACGACCAGTAGACGGTGTTGTTCGTCGCGGCGAAATTGCCGAATCCCAGCTGATGCAGATTGGTGTCGATATTCGGCGTGCCGACCGGGCAAACCGCGTTGTCGCCCTCGCCGGCCTCGCACACGGCCGGCAGATACCACGTGCCCGCCGGCACGCCGCCCCGCGTGCTGCTGTAGCACACCTGCGCCGCGTAGACCGCGCCGGAGCCGAGCGCGTAGACGGTATTGACCGTGTTGGTCGCGCCGTCGGTCAGGCTCTGGGCCCCCGCTCCGACCGTCGTCGAGCTGATACCCCACGCGACGAGATTGCCGATGTCGTCCGTGTCCACCACAGTGGCCGTGTTCGCGGCGGGCACGGCGAACACGAGATAGCCGCCGACCGTGAAGGCGATCGCCGTAGTCGGCGGCGAGCCGACGTTATCGCCTGAAATGGCGATGCCGCCCTGCGCCACGTAAGCCGTGTTCGACGTGAAATTCAGCGTGCAGGTCGCGCCGGGAGCGAGCGCGGCGCAGTGGCTCGCGTCCTGCGTCACGCCCGTCCAGGCGGACGGCAGCGCGGCGCTCACGTTCGTCGCGGTATAGCTGCCGGTGTTCGTCACCGTCAGGCTGACCGTGCCGCCGTTGACGGGAATCGTGCCCGTGGCCGTCACCGAAAGCGTGGTCTGGTTCGCCACGCAGATCACGCCGATATTCGCCACGCCGGCCGCCCCCACCGTGCCGCTGCCGTTCGTGACCATGCAGGTCTGCGCGGCGGGCTGCGTCAGCACCGTCACGGCGTACGCGCCGCCCTGCGCGACCGGCGTGGCGAACGTGAACGCGCCGTCGCTCGACAGGCTCAGCGTATCCGCGCCGTTGTCCTGAAGCTGGAGCGTGCCGGACAGGCCCGACACCGTGCCGCCCACCGTCCGCGTGATCGCCGAGCACACGATCGACACGTTCTGCACCGCCGCGCTGCCCATCGTGCCCGAGCCGTTGCCGACCGTGCAGGTCTGGTTCGCGGGCATCGACAGCACCGTCACGGCGTAGGCGCCGCCTTGCGCGACGGCGGTGGGGAACGTGAACGCGCCATCGCTGGAAATCGCGAGCGTGTCGCCGCCGTTGTCCTGAACGCTCAACGACCCAGCGAGCCCCGAGACCGTGCCGCCGACCGTATGGACGTTCGTCGAGCAGACGATGCTGACGTTCTGCACCGCCGCCGCGCCGATCGTCGCGATCGTGCCCGTGCCGTTGCTCACGCTACAAGTCTGCGTGGCGGGTTGGGTTTTGATGCTCACCGAATACGCGCCGCCCGCGGCGATCAGCGTCGGGAATGTGAACACGCCGTCGCCGGAAAGGGTGAGCGTATCGCCGCCGTTGTTCTGCAACGCGACCGAACCGACGAGCCCGGAGACGCTGCCGCCCACGCTCTGCGCATGGTTCGGAATCGTATAACTGCGGGTCCAGAGCACGCCCTTCTGGCCGACCGCCGTGGCGAAGCTCGCGCCGATTGGATCGAGTGTGAGCGTCAAGGTCTGACCGGCATTGCAGACGCCGCCGGACAAGGTCACTGTGACGATCTTGCCCGTTGCATCGAGCGTCGATTGCGCGGTGGGCGGCGTGGTGCAAGTGCCGCCGGTCTGGAAGAAGCTGGAGGCCAGCGACGTGACTTGCGCCTTGAAGGTCGCGACGATTTTTGTCGGCGGCGTGGTGGTGGTGTTCGAATCGGCGGCGACGGAAATTAGCGCGGCGCCAGACGTTGCGGATGCTGAATCCGTGCTGCCGCCACAGGCGTTCAGCATGGCGACCAGGCCCGCGAGCATAAGCAGGCGGACAACCCCTACGGTGTGTCTCATGACCGTTCCTTTTTCTTGTTTATTTATGTCGACGATCGGATAGGGATGCCAGGTGGCATCTGCCGATATCGGTGGCCGGTTCTTTATTCCCCGTTCTTTTGTTTGATACTCATGCGCGAGTCATTTAGTTGACTGCGCAACGGTGTAACGCGCCGCGACCACAACGGCGGATCGTATTATGCGGTATTGAATTGCGGCGCGGTGGATTTTTGTTTTTTGATTTTTTATTCGCAATCCTGGTGGAGTTGGTTAGCTATCCTTTATCGATGACGTATTTATCGAACGCGTGTGCGATCGCTCGCGCTTTATGAATCGCAGATAAACACGACGTGGGGTTTTTACGTCCCCGTAGCCGCACAGGGACGCAACCAGGCGCTCAAAACCTCCACGCCAACCGTCCAGAAATCGCATTGTCATGCGACCCGCCCCCATACTGCCCGCTATACGCCACACCCAGCGTCAGATTCTTCGCGACACTCGCATCGACGCCTAATTCAACCACCGCCGTATCTCTCGCAATCGGCACCCCGGCCACTGAAAACGTCGAGCCGCCACCGTCGATAAACGCCAGCGTCGAAGTCGGCTGCGCATTCCCGAACGCATGCCGCCAGCCCGCCATCGCATGCGCGCTCACGCTCGCGAGCGGCAGTTCGCCCAGCCGCGTCGCGACCCGCAAACCCAAGGTCGAAAAACCGATATTCTCCGTATCGCCCTGGGCATGCAGCGCGCTTTGTCCGCCGCTCTCCGAAAACCCATCGGTATGCAGATTCACATACGCCAGCCCGGCAAACGGCTCGACCGCGAAACGATCGAACGGCACCGCATACCCCACCTCGCCGAACACCTGCGCGGCCTTCGCGTCGTAGTTCGCGCTGTCGTGATCGGAGAAGCCCGTGAAAGCCGGATAGCGGTCCTCGCTCACATCGTTCCAGGTGTACGCCGCGCCGAGCCGCACGCCGATCGGCCCATATTGCGCGCCGCCGTACATCGCCACGTGATACGTATCGACCGACGCCGACGAGTTCAGCCCGTTCTCCAGCGAGCTATGCGCGAAGCCGCCCGCCACGCCCACGCGCCACTGGTCGTTCAGCGCCATATCCGCGCCGCCGATGAAACCGGCCGTGGTGCGGTCGAGGCCCGCGACATTGTCGTTGCCCGCGAGACGGCTATCCGCGCCGTAACCCTGCGCCCAGACCGCGGGCTGATACGGCGTGCGGTTCGTGCACGCGCTCTGCGAGCCGCCGTGCACGCCGTCGCCCGACATCGCGCCTTGCGCAAGACGCGAATCGCAGAGCGCCGGTCCCGATGACAGCGCCGCAAGCGGCCCATCGGTCGGCGCGAGGCCCTGGCGCAAGCGGTCCGTGACGGCGTCGCGCAGATAGCGCGAATCGAGCAGTAACACGGTCTTCGCATCCGCCAACAGCTGGCCGTCGATCATGTTGAAGGCCTGGCGCGCGGTCGCGGCATCGGTGGCGAGGATCGATTGATAGAGCGCGCCCGTCGTCGAGAGCGAGGCCACCGCCGTCGCCACGCTGCTCTGGTTCGGCGTCACCGCCACCGACGTGAAGGGCTGGTCGTTGCGCGTGAGCGTCAGGTTGACGGCATTCGGCGTATAGCTCAGCGACGGCGTGAGGAACGCGAGGTTCGAGCTGACGCTCTGGAACGCGCCGTTCACGCCGCCCGCCGCCGTGAGGATCGGATACTGCGTCTGCGGCGACCAGGCGCCCTGTCCCGCGAGCACGCTCACCGCGCCGCCGTTGAGCGTCGCCGTGCCCGTCGCCGCGATCTTGCCGGCCTGGGTCGGCGTGGCCGCGACCTGGTAGTTCGATCCCGATTCGAAGGTCACGTTGCCCGCCACGTTCAGGCTCTGGCCCGGCGTGAGCGCCGCCGCGGTGCCGCCGTTCTGCACGATCAGGCCGCCGACTGTGCCGGTGCCCGTGAGCGTGCCGCCGTTCTGCACGGTGGCCGTCGAGTTGGCCGTCGAGCCGCTCACGTCGAGCGTGCCGCCCGCGACCGTGGTCGGGCCGCTATAGGTGCTGGTGCCGCCGAGCGTGAGCGTGCCGCTACCCGACTTGGTCAGCGAGCCCGCGCCCGTGAGCGCGCCCGCGTAGCTGCCGCCGCCGTTCACGGTCAGGCTCGAATCGCCGAGCGCGACGCTCGAACCCGACGCGCCGTCGAGCGAGCCGACCGTCACGGCCAGCGGCGCGCCGCCCGCCGTGCCGAGCGCGAGCGTGCCGCCGTTCACGGTCAGGCCGCCCGTGCCGAGCGCGCTGTTCGAGCCGACCGTGAGCGTGCCGTCGTTGAGCGTCGTGCCGCCGCTGTAGGTGTTCGTGCCCGTCAGCGTGAGATTGGCCGCGCCGTTCTTGACCAGCGCGCCGGTGCCGGAGACCACGCCGGACAGCAGCGTATCGGCGCTGCCGCCGATCGTCAGCGTGTCGTCGAGCACGACGGCGTTGGCGAGCGAGACCGCCGTCGAGGCGTCGAGCGTCGCGGGCGCGGCGACCGTCAGCGCGCCGGTGCCGAGCGCCGCGTCGTTGCCCGCCACGAGCGTGCCGCCTTCGAGCGTCGTGCCGCCGCTGTAGGTGTTCGCGCCCGTCAGCGTCTGCGTGCCCGCACCCGCCTTGACGATGCCGCCCGCGCCCGAGATCGTGCCGCCGTAGTCGCCGTCCGAGCCGCCGCCGAGCGTGAGCGTGTTGCCGCCCAGCGCGACGCTCGTGCCGCCGAGGCCGGAAAGCGAGCCGATCGTCGGCGTGGCCGTCGGGTCGCTGCCGCTGATGTCGAGACTCGTGCCCGCGTTGGCGAGATTCACGTTGGTCGAGTCGGAGAGCGTGCCGCCGCCCGCGAGCGCGAGCGTGCCGTCGTTGACGGTCGTCGCGCCCGTGTAGGTGCTCGTGCCCGTGAGCGTTTCGGTGCCGCTGCCCTGCTTGACGATGCCGCCGCCCGTGCCCGCGATGCCGCCCGTGAAGGTGCCGTCGGTGGCGCCGCCGAGCGTCAGCGTGTTCGCGCCGAGGTTGATCGTGCCGCCGCCGACGAGCGTGCCGAATTGCTGCTGACCGTTGCCCGCGGAGATGTCGAAGGTCGCGCCGTTCGCCACATCGACGATGCCGCTCGCCGCGAGACTCGCGTTCGCGCCGAGCGCGAGCGTGCCCGCGTTGATCGTCGTGCCGCCCGTGTAGGTGTTCGTGCCGTTGAGCGTGAGCGTGGCCGCGCCGTCTTTCGTCAATCCGCCCGCGCCGCTCAATGCGCCGTTCAGCGTGAGGTCGTTGCTGCCGAGTACCGTGAGGCCGTTGTTCAGCGTGATGTCGTTGCCGAGCGTGACGGGCGCGGTGCTGTCGAGCGTCGACGCGCCGTTCACCGTAACCGCGCCCGTCCCCAGCGCCGAGTCGTTGCCGACGACGAGACCGCCCGCGTTCAGCGTCGTGCCGCCGCTATACGTGTTTGCGCCGGTCAGCGTTTCCGTTCCCGTGCCTTGCTTGACGATGCCGCCCGTCCCCGTGATCGTGCCCGCGAGCGTCTGATCGCTCGCGTCGCCGAAGGTCAGCGAATTCGCACCGAGCGACACCGTCGTGCCATCCACGCCGCTCAATGCGCCGACGGTCTGCGCGCCCGACGCGCCGCTGATATCGAAACCCGCGCCGCTATTCGCGAGATTGACCGCGCCCGTCGAAGCCAGCGAGCCGCCCGCGCCGAGTGCCAGCGTGCCCGCATCGATCGTCGTGCCGCCCGTGTACGTGTTCGCGCCCGTGAGCGTTTCGGTGCCGCTGCCTTGCTTGACGATGCCGCCCGTGCCGTCGATGGTGCCGCCAAAGGTCTGATCGGTCGTGTCGCCGAAGGTCAGCGAATTCGCGCCGAGCGTGACCGTGCTGCCGCTCACGCCCGCCAGCGCGCCGATGGTCTGACTCGTGTCGGCGCCGCTGATATCGAATCCCGTTCCCGAGCTGGCGAGCGTGACCGCGCCCGTCGAGGCCAGCGAGCCGCCCGCGGCCAGCGCGAGCGTGCCCGCGTCGATGGTCGTGCCGCCCGTGAAGGTGTTCGCGCCCGTCAGCGTTTCGGTGCCGCTGCCCACTTTCGTCAGGCCGCCCGTGCCCGCGATGCTGCCGGTGTAGGTGCCGTCGGTGGCGCTGCCGAGCGTGAGGTCGTTCGAGCCGAGGTTGACGGTGCCGCCGCCGATCAGCGTGCCGAATTGCTGCTGGCCGTTGCCCGCCGAGAGATCGAAGGTCGCGCCGTTCGCCACATCGACGATGCCGCTCGCCGCGAGGCTCGCGTTCGCGCCCAAAGCGAGCGTGCCCGCGTTGATCGTCGTGCCGCCCGTGTAGGTGTTCGTGCCGTTGAGCGTGAGCGTGGCCGCGCCGTCTTTCGTCAGTCCGCCCGCGCCGCTCAATGCGCCGTTCAGCGTGAGGTCGTTGCTGCCGAGCACCGTGAGGCCGTCGTTGAGCGTGATGTCGTTGCCGAGCGTAACGGGCGCGGTGCTATCGAGTGTCGACGCGCCATTCACCGTGACCGCGCCAGTACCCAGCGCCGCATCGTTGCCGACGACGAGGCCGCCCGCGTTCAGCGTCGTGCCGCCGCTATACGTGTTCGCGCCGGTCAGCGTCTCCGTGCCGCTACCCTGCTTGACGATGCCGCCCGTGCCTTCGATCGTGCTGCCGACGGTCTGATTGCTCGCATCGCCGAAGGTCAGCGAATTCGCGCCGAGATTCACGGTGCTGCCCGTGGCGCCCGCCAGCGCGCCGACCGTCTGCGCGCCCGTTGCGCCGCTGATATCGAAGCCCGCGCCTGCGTTCGCGAGATTGACCGCGCCCGTCGACGCGAGCGAGCCGCCCGCGCCGAGCGAGAGCGTGCCCGCGTCGATGGTCGTGCCGCCCGTGTACGTGTTCGCGCCGGTGAGCGTTTCCGTATCCGTACCGTTCTTGACGATGCCGCCCGTTCCGCCGATCACGCCCGCGAATGTGCCATCGTTCGCACTACCGAGCGTCAGCGTGTTGCCGCCCAATGCAACCGTCGATCCGCTCACGCCATTCAATGCGCCGATGGTCGGCGCAATCGTCGAAGCGCTCACGTCGAGCGACGCCCCCGCGTTCGCCAACGTGACGTCGCTCGATGAAGACAACGTGCCGCTCCCTGAAAGCGCGAGTGTGCCGTCGTTGATCGTGGTGGTGCCGGTATAAGTATTCGCGCCCGTGAGCGTTTCCGTGCCGCGGCCCTGCTTCACGATGCCGCCCGTGCCGTTGATCGCGCCCGCGAACGTCTGATCGCTCGCGTCGCCGAAGACCAGCGCATTGCCGCCGAGCGAAATCGTCGTGCCATCGACGCCGCTCAACGCGCCGATCGTCTGCGCGCCCGTCGCGCCATTGATATCGAAGCCCGCGCCCACGCCTGCGAGCGCCACCGATCCCGTCGAAGCCAGCGAGCCGCCCGCGCCGAGCGCCAGCGTGCCCGCGTTGATCGTCGTGCCGCCCGTGTACGTGTTCGCGCCGGTGAGCGTTTCCGTATCCGTGCCGTTCTTGACTATGCCGCCCGTGCCGACGATGCTGCCCGCGAACGTGCCATCGTTCGCACTACCGAGCGTCAGCGTGTTGCCGCCCAAAGCGACCGTCGAACCGCTCACGCCATTCAACGCGCCAATCGTCGGCGCAATCGTCGAAGCGCTCACATCGAGCGACGTCCCGACATTCGCCAGCGTAACGTCGCTCGACGAAGACAACGTACCGCTCCCTGAAAGCGCCAGTGTGCCGTCGTTGATTATCGTGGTGCCTGTGTAGCTGTTCGTGCCCGTGAGCGTTTCCGTGCCGCTGCCCTGCTTGATGATGCCGCCCGTGCCGTTAATCGCGCTCGCAAGCGTCTGATCGCCCGCATCGCCGAACGCGAGCGAATTCGCGCCGAGCGACACGCTCGTGCCATCGACACCGCTCAACGCGCCGATGGTCTGCGCGCCCGACGCCCCGCTGATATCGAAGCCCGCACCCACGCCCGCGAGCGCCACCGATCCCGTCGAAGCCAGCGAACCGCCCGCGCCGAGCGCCAGCGTGCCCGCATCGATCGTCGTGCCGCCCGTGTACGCATTCGCGCCCGTGAGCGTTTCCGTGCCGCTGCCTTGCTTGACGATGCCGCCCGTGCCGGCGATGGCGCCGCCGAACGTCTCGTTGCCCGCGTCGCCGAACGTCAGCGTATTGCCCCCGAGCGTCACCGTGCTGCCGCCCGCGCCGCTCAGGCCGCCGATGGTCTGATTCGCGCCCGCCGCGCCGATATCGAAGCCCGTCCCCGCGTTGGCGAGATCGACCGCGCCCGTCGCCGCCAGCGAGCCGCCGAGGCCGAGCGCGAGCGTGCCCGCGTCGATCGTCGTGCCGCCCGTGTACGTGTTCGCGCCCGTCAGCGTCTCCGTGCCGCTGCCGATTTTCAGCAGCCCGCCCGTGCCGCCGATCGAGCCGCTGAAGGTGCCGTCGACGTCGCTGCCGAGCGTGAGCGAATTGCCGCCGAGCAGCACTGTGCCGCCGCCGATCAGCGTGCCGAACTGCTGCTGTCCGTTGCCCGCCGAAAGATCGAAGGTCGCGCCGGTCGCCACATCGACGATGCCTGTCGCCGCGAGGCTCGCGTTCGCGCCGAGCGCGAGCGTGCCCGCGTTGATGTTGGTGCCGCCGGTATAGGTGTTCGCGCCGTTGAGCGTGAGCGTGGCGAGGCCGTTCTTGGTGAGGCCGCCCGTGCCCGCGAGCACGCCGTTCAGCGTGACGTCGTTGCTGCCGACCACCGTGAGGCCGCTGTTCAGGACGAAGTCGTTGGCGAGCGTCGTGGCCGTGCTGCTGTCGAGCGTCGATGCGCCGTTCACCGTGACCGCGCCCGTCCCCAGCGCCGCATCGTTGCCGACGACGAGACCGCCCGCGTTCAGCGTCGTGCCGCCGCTATACGTGTTCGCGCCCGTGAGCGTTTCCGTCCCCGTGCCGTTCTTGACGATGCCGCCCGTGCCGTCGATCGTGCCCGCGAAGGTTTGATTCGTCGCGTCACCGAAAGTCAGCGCATTCGCGCCGAGCGTGACGGCCGTGCCGCCGACGCCGCTCAACGCGCCGATGGTCTGCGCGCCCGTCGCGCCGCTGATATCGAAACCCGCGCCCGTGCCTGCAAGATTGACCGCGCCCGTCGAAGCGAGCGAACCGCCCGCGCCGAGCGCGAGCGTGCCCGCATCGACGGTCGTGCCGCCCGTGTACGTGTTCACGCCCGTGAGCGTTTGCGTGCCGCTGCCCTGCTTGACGATGCCGCCGGTGCCGCCGATCACGCCCGCGAAAGTCTGATCGCTCGCGTCGCCGAAGGTCAGCGCATTCGCGCCGAGCGTGACGGTGCTGCCCGCGACGCCGTTCAACGCGCCGATGGTCTGCGCCCCCGACGCGCCGCTGATATCGAGGCCCGCGCCGACGCCCGCGAGACTCACCGCGCCCGTCGAAGCGAGCGAGCCGCCCGCGCCCAGCGCCAACGTTCCCGCGTCGATCGTCGTGCCGCCCGTGTAGGTGTTCGCGCCGCCGAGCGTGAGCGTGGCCGCGCCGTTCTTCGTCAGCGCGCCCGCGCCCGAGAGCACGCCGTTCAACGTGAGCGCGTTCGAGCCGCCCACGGTCAGCGTGTTGTCGAGCGTGAAGGCGTTCGCGAGCGTCGTCGCCGCGCTGCTGTCGAGCGAGGCCGGACCGGCCACCGTAACCGCGCCCGTGCCGAGCGCCGCATTGTTGCCGACGACGAGGCCGCCTGCGTTCAACGTCGTGCCGCCGCTGTATGTGTTCGCGCCCGTCAGCGTTTCGATGCCCGCGCCGTTCTTGACGAGACCGCCCGCGCCGGTAATCGTCCCCGCGAAGGTTTGATTGCTCGCATCGCCGAAAGTCAGCGTGTTCGCGCCGAGCGCGAGCGTGCTGCCCGCCACGCCCGCGAGCGCGCCGAGCGTCTGGTTGCCGCCCGCGCCGCTCAGATCGAGCGTCGCGCCCGTGCCGTTCAGCGCGACGTTGCCGCCGAGCGTCGCGCCCGCGCCGAGCGCGAGCGTGCCCGCGTTGACCGTCGTGCCGCCCGTGAAGGTGTTCGCGCCGTTGAGCGTGAGCGCGGCCGCGCCGTTCTTCGTCAGGCTGCCGGTGCCGCTCAGGCCGCTCGCGAGCGTCAGCGCGTTCGAGCCGAGTACCGTGAGCGCGCCGTTGAGCACGACGCCGTTGGCGAGTGTGATCGCGCTCGTGTTATCGAGCGAGGCCGGGCCGCCGATGGTCAGCACGCCCGAGCCGAGCGCCGACGCGTTGCCGAGCACGAGCCCGCCCGCGTTGAGCGCCGTGCCGCCGCTGTAGGTGTTCGCGCCGCTGAGCGTTTCCGTGCCGCTGCCGTTCTTGACGAGGCCGCCCGTGCCGCCGATCGTGCCCGCGAAAGTCTGATTCGACGCATCGCCGAAAGTGAGCCCGTTCGCACCGAGCGACAGCGCCGTGCCGCTCACGCCGCTCAGTGCGCCGATGGTCTGCGCCCCCGTCGCGCCGCTGATATCGAAGCCTGCGCCCGCCGTCGCGAGATTCACCGCGCCCGTCGCGGCGAGCGAGCCGCCCGCGCCGAGCGCCAGCGTGCCCGCGTTGATCGTCGTGCCGCCCGTGTAGGTGTTCGCGCCCGTGAGCGTTTCGACGCCCGCGCCCTGCTTGACGATGCCGCCCGTGCCGTTGATCGCGCCCGCGAACGCGCCGTTGGCCGCGCCGCCGAGCGTCAGCGCATTGGCGCCGAGGTTGATCGCGCTGCCCGTCACGCCGTTGAGCACGCCGATGCTGCGCGCGCCATTCGCCGCGCTGAGGTCGAGGACGCTGCCCGCGTTGGCGAGCGTGAAAGCCGCGTTCGCCGCCAGCGCGCCCGCGCCGGAGAGCGCGAGCGTGCCCGCGTTGATCGTCGTGCCGCCCGTGTAGGTGTTCGCGGCGGTGAGCGTTTCCGTGCCGCTGCCGTTCTTGACGACGCCGCCCGTGCCGCCAATCACGCCCGCGAAAGTCTGATTCGACGCATCGCCGAACGTCAGCGCGTTCGCACCGAGCGCGAGTGTCGTGCCGCTCACGCCGCTCAATGCGCCGATGGTTTGCGCGCCCGTCGCGCCGCTGATATTCAAGCCCGCGCCGCTGGTCGCGAGATTGACCGCGCCCGTCGATGCCAGCGAGCCGCCTGCGCCGAGCGCGAGCGCGCCCGCGTTGATCGTCGTGCCGCCCGTGTAGGTGTTCGCGGCCGTGAGCGTCTGCGTGCCGCCGCCTTGCTTGACGAGCCCGCCCGTCCCGCTGATGACACCCGCGAAGGTCTGGTTCGTCGCCGTGCCGAACGTCAGCGCATTCGCGCCGAGCGCGAGTGTCGTGCCGCTCACGCCGCTCAATGCGCCGATCGTCTGCGCCCCCGTCGCGCCGCTGATATCGAAGCCGGTGCCCGCGTTCGCGAGCGTGAGCGCGCCCGTCGAGGCCAGCGAGCCGCCCGCGCCGAGCGCGATCTTGCCCGCGTTGACCGTCGTGCCGCCCGTATAGGTGTTCGCGCCGCTGAGCGTCTGCGTGCCGCTGCCCTGCTTCACAAGCGCACCGGCGCCGTTGATCGCGCCCGCGAAGGTCTGATTCGTCGCATCGCCGAAGGTCAGCGTGTTCGCGCCGAGCGCGAGCGTGCTGCCCGCCACGCCCGCGAGCGCGCCGACCGTGCGCGCGCCCGTCGCGCCGCTGAGGTCGAGATTCGCGCCGCTCGCGCCCAGCGTGAGCGCGCCCGTCGACGCCAGCGCGCCCGCGCCCGAAAGCGCGAGCGTGCCCGCATTGATCGTCGTGCCGCCCGTGTAAGTGTTGACGCCCGTGAGCGTCGCCGTGCCGCTGCCTTGCTTCGTCACGCCGCCCGTGCCGCCGATCACGCCGCTGAAGGTCTGCGCGGTCGCGTCGCCGAACGTGAGGTTGCGCGTGCCGAGCACGACGTTGCCCGAACCGGACAGCGCGCCGATCGTCTGATTCGCGCCCGATCCGCTGATGTCGAGCGCCGCGCCCGTGCTCGCCAGATTGACCGCGCCGGTCGACGCCAGCGCGCCGCCCGCGCCCAGCGCGAGCGTGCCTGCGTTGATCGTCGTGCCGCCTGTGTAGGTATCGAGGCCCGTGAGCGTGACGGTGGCCGCGCCGTTCTTCACCAGCGCGCCAGTCCCGGCGATGACGCCGCTAAGCGTGGCCGCGTTGCTGCCGCCGAGCGTGAGCGTGTTCGCGCCCAGATTGATGGCGTTGCCGAGCGTGAGGCCCGCCGCGCCCGTGTCGAGCGTGGCCGCGCCGCCCACGTTGAGCGCGCCGCTGCCGAGCGCCGCCGACGTTCCCGCGACGAGCGAGCCGCCGTTCAGGTTCGTGCCGCCCGAGTACGTGTTCGTGCCCGTGAGCGTGAGCGCCGACGTGCCGCTCTTGGTCAACGCGCCGCTGCCCGAAAGCACGCCCGAGAGCGTGAACGCATTGCTGCCTTGCGCGACGAGTCCGCCCGTGCCGAGCGAAATCGTGTTCGCGATAGTCAGTCCCGCCGCCGCAGCCTCCAGCGCGCCGCCCGTCGCCGTGATCGTGCCGGTGCCGAGGCTCGCAGCGTTATCGACGATGGCCGTCGCGCCGCTCGCGAGCGTCGCGTCGAGTGCGCCCGAGGGGCCGTTGAGCGTCCACGTGCCGCTTTCGAGCGCGAGGTGATTGAAGTTGATGTAGTTCGAGAGCGTGACCTGCCCGGCCGCCGGGCCGCCCGCGACCTGCGCGAGATGCAACGTGTTGTTGCCGCCGCTGCCGCCATCGACGTAACCGGCCTGCGCGAAACCCAGATTCACGCCGACGACACCCAGCACGCCCACGGACGCGCCCGCGCCCGCCGACACCGACGAGCCCGTGTACGCATAGAAGTTGTTGGTGCTGCCCGCGCCCATCGAGACGCTGCCGATCACGCTGCCCGTGTTCTTGAAGATGTTGCCCGCCGTCGACGCCTGAAAACCCACGCGGCCCGAGATCGTGCCGTTGTTGGTGAAGTTGACCTGGCCGCCGCCGTACACCGCCGCCGTGACGCGGTCGGCGGGCGCGACCGTCACGCCCGCGATGGCGCTCGAACCAATCGTGCCGTTGTTGACGATCGTGCTCACGCCGCCCGCGCCGTTCTGCACCGCGAGCGCGAGCCCGGTGAGATTCGACAGATTGACTGTGACGAGCTGCGCGGTGCCGTTCATCGTGCCGTTGTTGGTCACGTTGATCGTGCTCGCGCTGCTGTTGCCGATCACCGTGCCGTTCGACAACACGCTCAGGATGCCTAAAAGAGAAGGATCAATAACGCCGCTGTTGTTGAAGGTGACGTTGCTGCCCGTGAGTGAAACCGCCGTGCCGCCCACGCCGAGCAGGACGCCAAAGGTACTGGTGGAATCGGCGTTAACGGTGATGTTGCTGTTCGTATTGGCATAGTTCGGCGCGAGTGGATTAGCGGCGCCGGTGCAAGACACCGTGGAACCCGCGGTCGTGCAAGTCGTCGCCTGCGCGCGGCCTGGCGCCATCAGGCATAAAAACACCGCCATCGCGGCAACAATAACGCCATATAAAACAGGCCAGTTAATTGCGCGTGGCGCGCCAATACCGTTCGATTCCCTCACGCCCTTTCCCCTTAGAAGATCGTGAATCGGCCTCTGCCTTGTTCAAGCGGTCTTGTTCAAGCATCCGCGTCGATATCCGTTTCGCGAGCGCGTGCCAATCCACCCCGCACAGGCGGCAGGCGCGAGTCGATCTGAAAGCCGATGGTTGCGCGCGCAAGCGTCAGCCATCAAGGCGACGCGCGCGGGCACGCGGCGCAAGGCGCACGGGCGCTTTGCGGGCGAACGACGATCGGCGATCGGGACGAACGGATAGCGGGCGGCGAGCGAGGAACAAGCGTGCAACGAGCCTGCAACACTCGCCGCACGAATCAGGATGGGCTGGTGCGCGGTTTCATGGAGGATGCCTCCCGGTGTATTCTCATGGATGATTTGTTCACATCATTGACTGTCATCCAGAGCATAGACAAAAGCTTGCTTACTTCAAGCTTTAAATCCAGATTTAAATGTTTTTTTGCGCACTGGATTAAAAGACGGTAAAAGCGCCAATATATAAAGCCGCGCCCTGCAAAATTGACAGGGCACGGCGTATGCGAAACGCTTGTTTATCGCGTGAAAGAACGGCTTTGAATGGCGCTGAATGACAATATGCGTGACAATATGCGCCGGTAAAAAATTCGGAGAATGCGCGGGCAATGCGAAAGCCTAACCGCCCGCGCGGGTGCAGTGTTTCAATCAGCCTGGAATTGTCGCGCCGGGCGCGCCGTTATCCAGCAACGTCGTGCGGAAGTGCTCGACGAGCGGCCGCAGATTGACCCGATGCCACGCGGCCCACAACGCCGTGCGATAGCTGAACCACGACAGCTCGCGCAGCACGACGCCGGCCGGCGCCTGATGCCGCAAGCTCTGCTGGATCATCGTTAAACCCAGTCCCGCCGCCACCAGCCCGAGCGCCGCCAGCGGCTCCGTCGCTTCGAGCGCGATCGTGGGTGTGAAGCCCGCCTTCGCGCACGCCGCGACGAAGTTGTCATGACGCAGCGCGCCTTCGGTATGCGTCACGCCAATCCACTGTTGCGCGGCCAGATCGCCGGGCGTGATCGCTTCGGCATGCGCGAGCGGATGCCCCTGCGGGATCGCGAGCAGCATGGGATCGTCGAGCACCTGCGCGGCTTCGAGATCGGGATCGTCCGCGGCGGGCGGATCGCAGACCAGCGCAACGTCGAGACTGCGCTGACGCAGCCCCGTCAACTGCTCCTCCGAATGCTGGTTGTAGAGCGCGATATGCACGTCGGGCCGCTGCGCACGCAGATGCCGCAACGCATCCGGCAACACGCCCGAATGCATCGCGTTCTCCAGATAGCCGATGCACAGCCCGCCCTCGTCGCCGCGCCCGAGCCGCCGCGCAAGCGATTCGAGCCGCTTCGCGTGCGTGAGAAACGCCTGGGTCTCGGCGAGAAACGTGCGCCCGTCGGTCGTCAAACGAATGCGCTGCTGCGAGCGCTCGAACAGCGTCAGGCCCAGGTTCTCTTCGAGCTGGGCGATCTGGCGGCTCAGCGGCGACTGCGAAATATGCAGCCGTTCGGCCGCGCGGCCCACGTGTTCTTCCTCCGCGACCGCCACGAAATAATGCAACTGGCGAATGTCCAACATATCAGACCTCTCAGGACTCAACTGTGTCGAATTATGTCTTAGACAGACTCAACTCGCCAACCTAGACTTGCCCTAACGACTCGAACACAAGGAGCAAGTCGATGAGTATCAAGGATAAATTGCCGGCGGGAACCCTTCTGGGCTTTGGCGCGGCGCCGCTGGGCAACATGTTCCGCAACATCCCCGAAGACGAGGCGCTGGCGACCGTCAAGGCCGCCTGGGACCAGGGCGTGCGTTATTTCGATACGGCCCCGCTTTACGGCGCGGGTCTCTCCGAAATGCGTCTGGGCGACGCGCTCGCCGCCTACCGTCGCGACGACTACGTGCTGAGCACGAAAGTGGGCCGCGTGATTCTCGATGAAATCGAGGACGCGAGCGCACGCGATCTCGGCGAAAAAGGCGGCGTCTTTGCATTTGGCCGTCCTAACAAAATCGTCAACGACTATACGGCCGACGCCACGCTGCGTTCGGTCGAAGACAGCCTCAAGCGCCTCAAGACCGACCGGCTCGATATCGTCTGGGTGCACGACGTTGCGCAGGACTTCTACGGCGACGAATGGCTGAGCGTATTCGAGACCGCGCGCAAAGGCGCGTTCGTCGCGCTGTCCCGTCTGCGCGACGAAGGCGTCATCAAGGCGTGGGGACTCGGCGTGAACCGCGTCGAACCGTGCGAACTGCTGCTCGATCTCGCCGAAACGAAACCCGACGGCTTCCTGCTCGCGGGCCGCTATTCGCTGCTCGATCACGAACGCGCGCTGCAACGCCTGATGCCGGCCGCCGCCGCGCAAGATGTGGAGATCGTCGCGGGCGGGCCGTATAGCTCGGGCGTGCTCGCGGGCGGCGCGAACTTCGAATATCAGAAGGCGTCGCCGGCAATTCTCGCCAGGGTCGCGAAGATCAAGGCCATCGCCGAGCGTCATCAGGTGAGCGTGAAGGCAGCCGCGCTGCAATTCGTGCTCGCCAATCCGGTGGTCGCCGCGGTGATTCCGGGCGCGAGCAAGCCCGCGCGCATCGCGGAAGATCACGCCGCCGTGAAGGAAGCGATTCCCGCCGGTTTCTGGCGCGATCTGCGCGAGCAAAACCTCGTGGCGGCGAACGCGCCGCTGCCGGGCGATGCCGATGCAAACGCCAACGCCAACGCCCACGCCAACGCATAAGGAGCGCGCCATGGCACAAGCCCAATCGTCCATCCGCATTGCCGCCAAGCCCGACGCCGTGTGGCAGTTGATCGGCGGCTTCAATTCGCTGCCCGACTGGCTGCCCTATATTCCGTCGAGCGAATTGAGCGAAGGCGGCCGCGTGCGCCGTCTCGCGACGCCGGGCGGCGACGTGATCGTCGAGCGTCTGGAAGCGTTCGATCAGCGCGCGCGCAGCTACAGTTATCCGATTCTCGAAGCGCCGTTTCCGGTCACCGCGTATCGCTCGACCTTGCAGGTGCGCGAGATCGAAGACGGCCGCGCCGCGCAGGTCGAATGGTTCGGCGAATTCACGCCCGTCGGCGTGAGCGACGCCGAGGCGAGCGCGCTGTTCGAAGGCATCTATCGCGATGGCTTGCAGGCGCTCGCGAAGGCATTCGCGGACAAAGCCTGATACGCGTGCGAGCACCTCGCGCAAACAGAAAAGCCCGCAAAATGCGGGCTTTTCTTTCATCGCAATGTCTCGTTGCCAACGCAATGAAACAAAGCAACAAAACAAAGCAACGTCAATCAACGCATCATCCGCGCCCTGCTCCGCCCGTCGAAAACACCACACGGTTGCGCCCTTCGCGCTTGGCGCGATACAGCGCGGCGTCGGCTTCCTCGATCAGCGCGGTCTCAGCGACGCCCGCCGTGGGCGTCAGCGTCGCCACGCCCACGCTGATCGTCAGATGCTCGCTCACCTTCGAGCCCACGTGCGGCAGTTGCAGCGCGGCCACGTCGCGGCGCATTTTCTCCGCGACCATGCGCGCGAACACGCTGCCCGCGCCCGGCAGCACCACGGCGAATTCCTCGCCGCCGAAACGCGCCACCAGATCGCGCGGCTGCTTCACCTCGCGGCGGATCGTCGTGGCCACGGAACGCAGCACGTTGTCGCCGGCCACGTGGCCATAGGTGTCGTTATAGGGCTTGAAGTAATCGACGTCGATCATCAGCAGCGACACCTCGGTGCTCTCGCGCTGTGCGCGGCGCCATTCCGCGCCGAGAAATTCGTCGAGATAGCGGCGGTTCGACAGCCCCGTCAAGCCATCGGAATGCGTGAGGCGGCGCAGTTCGAGATTCGCCTTCAGCAGTTCCTGCTGCGAGCGGCGCAGCGCGCGATACGCCTCGTCGCGCTGAAGCATGTTCACAAACGAGCGCGAATGGTGCTTGATGCGCGCGATCAGTTCGATGCTGTCGGGCAGCTTCACGAGGTAATCGTTCGCGCCCGCCGCGAACGCCGCGCTCTTGATCGCGGGCTCCTCCTTGGTCGAGAGCACGATGATCGGCACGTCGCGCGTGGCGTCGTTGGCGCGGTAGGCGCGCACGAGCGTGAGGCCGTCGGTGCCCGGCATCACGAGGTCCTGGAGGATCACCGTGGGGCGCACTTCCTCGGCCATGCGCACGGCCTGGTCGGGATGCGCGCAGTAGTGGAAATCGATCTCGCGCTCGGCGGCCAGCGCGCGCCGCACGGCCTCGGCGACGATCGCCTGGTCGTCGACGAGCAGCACCATCATCGGCACGTCCGCGTTCGGCAAGGGCTGCGCGAGCGCGTTGCGCACGGCGTCCAGCGCCCGTTCGAGCGAAGCCTCGTCGGGGCCGCCATCGGCCAGTGCGGACTCGGCTCCGGGTGTCGGGTTCGGCTTCTCGGTCATGATTTCGGTCGCATGAATTGGGTCGAGTCAGGCATCGATACGCGCCTCGGCTCCGGTTCTCTCGTTACTCGGGGCGCCCCGCGCCGGGCAACCCGACGCAATGGCGCAGTTCGGCGGCGATGGCGGGCAGCGGCAGGATCGCGCGCGCGGCATCGAGCGCGGCGGCCGCCTTCGGCATGCCGTAGACGGCGCTCGTCGCGGCGTCCTGGGCGATCGTGTAATAGCCCTTGGCGCGCATGGCCTTCAGGCCGATCGCGCCGTCGCGGCCCATGCCGGTCAGCAGCACGCCGATCGCGGTCCCGCGCCAGTGCTCCACCACGCTGTGAAAGAAGGTATCGACGGAAGGCCGGTACGGCGTGTCCGCCGGCTCGCGAGTGTAAGCGAGCTTGCCGACCGCTGTCATGCACAGATGGTCGTTGGTGGCCGCGAGCAGCGCCTCGCCAGGCGTGGGCCGGTCGCCCTCGTTGGCGACGCGCACCTTCAGCGTGGTCTGGCCGTCGAGCCAGTCGGCCATGCCCGCCGCGAACGACTGGTCGACGTGCTGCACGATCACGATGCCCGCGTTGAAGCCGGCCGGCAGCGCGCCGAGCACGGTCGCGAGCGCCGTGGGGCCGCCCGCCGACGCGCCGATCGCCACCAGCGGCGTGCGCGCGTCCGTGCCGACGACGCCCGCGCCCGGCGCGCGCGCCACGTCGCTCACCACGTTCACGCGGCCGATCTGTTCGATCTTCGCGAGCAGCAGGTCCATCGTGCGGCGCGCGTCCGGGCCCGCGAGCGTGGGCGTATCGACCGCGTCGAGCGCGCCCGCGCCCATCGCCTCGTACACGCGCCACGCGTTCGCGCCGACGCTGCTCGTGACGATCAGGATCGGGCACGGCGAGCGCGCCATGATGCGGCGCGTGGCTTCCACGCCGTCGAGCTTCGGCATGACGAGATCCATGAGGATCACGTCGGGCGGCTGCGCGGCGCAAAAGTCCGCGGCCTGCTCGCCGTCCTGCGCCACCCACAACACACGATGCCCCGGCCGCCTGGCGATGGCGTGACGCAACGCCTCCACGGCCAGCGGCATGTCGTTCGCGATGCCGATGTTCATCAGGTCGCCTCTCCGATCAGGTCGTTCACAGCGTCGAGCAGCGCCTCGTCGTGGAAGCTGCCCTTGGTCAGGTAATAGTCGGCGCCCGCGTCGAGACCGCGCCGGCGGTCGTCCTCGCGGTCCTTGTACGAGACGATCATCACGGGCACCGCGCGCTGCTGCGCATCGTTGCGAATCATCGTGACGAGTTCGATGCCGTCCATGCGCGGCATGTCCACGTCGGTGATGACGAGATCGAACTGGCCGTTGCGCAGCGTGTTCCAGCCGTCCATGCCGTCCACCGCCACGGTCACCGCGTAGCCGCGTTCTTCGAGCAGCTTGCGCTCCAGCTCGCGCACGGTCAAGGAGTCCTCAACGACCAGAATGCGCTTGCGTTCGCGCGCCGTGGCCTGGGCGCCGCGCGCCACGCCCGCGAGCTGCCCGTCGCGCACGAGCCGACCGACCGACGCGACGATATCCTCGACGTCGACGATCAGCGCCACCGTGCCGTCTTCGAGCAGCGACGCGGCGGCCACGTTGCGCACCTTGCCCAGGCGCGCGTCGAGCGGCTGCACCGCGAGCGTGCGCTCGCCCGCGAAGGCGTCGACGGCCACGCCGTAGAGCGCGGCTTCGTGGCCCGCGCCGTCGCCGACCAGCACGACGCTCACGTCGTCGGCGTCCGTTTCGGCGATGCCGCGGCCATCGGCGCCGAGCAGTTGACGCGCGGTCACGAGGCCCACGGGCCGTCCTTCGTAGGCGATGTGCTGCTGGCCTTCGAGCATTTCGATCGCGCTGCGCGGCACGCGCAAGGCGCGCCGCACGTGCGCGAGCGGGAACGCATAGGCCTCGCCCGCGACATCGACGATCAGGCTGCGCACCACCGACAGCGTGAGCGGCAATTGCAGCACGAAGCGCGTGCCACGCCCCGCCGCGCTTTCGATGCGCACCGTGCCGTGCACGGCCTTGGCGAAATTCTGCACGGCGTCCAGACCCACGCCGCGCCCGGACACATCGGTGACGCGCTCGCGCATCGTGAAGCCAGGCAGCAGCAGGAAGTCGAGCAACTCCGGCTCGGACATCACCGCCACGGCCTCGGCCTGCGCGAGCCCGCGCGCGACGATCGCGCGTTTGAGCGCGTCGAGATCGACGCCCGCGCCGTCGTCGGCCACGGCGATCAGCAGCTTGCCCGCGCTATGACGCGCTTCGAGCGTGAGGCGCGCTTCCTCGGGCTTGCCCGCGCGCGCACGCGTGGCCGGGTCTTCGATGCCGTGATCGAGCGCGTTGCGCAGCAGATGGCCGAGCGGCGCGTCGAGCAGTTCGAGGATGTCGCGATCGACCTGAGTGGTTTCGCCATCGACGACGAAACGCACGCGCTTGCCGAGCGAACGCGCGAGGTCGCGCACCATGCGCGGCCAGGCGTGGGCCGCGTCGCCGAACGGACGCATGCGGCATTGCAGGGCTTCGTCGTAGAGACGCTGTGCGAGCTGGGTGCCGCGCCGGTCGATGCGGTCGAGGTCGTCGAAACGTTCGGCGAGCTGGCGTTCGAGCGCGCCGAGCGCCGCGCGCACGTCGGCGAGCGAGGCGCGCGCGTCGGCGTCGAGCGTGTCGCCGTGGCGTTCGTGGAACTGGCCGAGCGCGGCCAGCACGCCGTTCTGCGCGCGGCGCACGCGCAGCAGGCCGTCGGCGAACGGACGAATGCGGCGCGACTCCACCAGCGACTCGCCCGCGAGCCCGAGCAGCCGGTCGAGCGTGCCCGCGCGCACGCGCAGCATGCGGTGGCTTTCGTGGGGCGCGCCTGACGCTGCATTCGATGCCGATGACGACGGCGACGGCGACGCGGTTTCTATCGATGCCGTGTTCGTTATGGCGTGTGCTGCATCGGGCGGCGTGGGCGCCTGTTCATCCGCGTGTTCGGCTTGCGTCGCTTGCGTCGCTTGCGTCGCTTGCGTCGCTTGCGTCGATTGCAGCGCCGCGATGCTCGCCGCCAGCAGCGCTTCCGCATCGCCGGGCGCGGCGGCCTTCCGCGCTTGCGCCTCTTGCGCTTCTTGCGTTCCTCGCGTTTCGGTTTGCGGCACGTTCGAAGCCCGCGGCTCCGGCTGAACCTGCGCCGCGCCCACGAGCCGCGTCACGAACGCCTCGACCGCGTCGCGCGCGAGCGGCGGCGCATTCGGGTCGCCCGCCGCGAGCAGCATGTCGATGCCGACCAGCAGCGCGTCGATGTGCGCCGCGCCGATCGTCAGCACGTCATGCTGAGCCGCGACGAAGCAATCCTCCATCGCACTCGCCACCTCCACCGCCTCGGGCAGCCCGACGATGCGCGCCGCGCCCTTGAGCGAGTGCGTCGCGCGCATGCAGGCTTCGAGCGTGGACGCATCCGTGGGCGCCGCTTCGAGCGCGAGCAGACCGGCGGACAGCGTGCGCGTCTGCGTCTGCGCTTCCTCGTGAAAGAGGTCGAGCAGCGAGCGCCGGCTCAGGTCGTCGGCGCTGTCGTTGTTCGGATCGTCGTGGTGGCCGCTCATCGCAGACTCCTCGCAAGCGCGCCGAACAGCGCGTCGGGTTCGAGCACGCCCACCGAGCGGCCGCGCCACACGAACACGCCGCGCACGTGACGGCCCGCCGCGTGTGCGAGCGTGGCGGGCGCGGGCAGCAGTTCCTCCGCGCCGAACCACGCGACACCGTCGACATCGTCGACGGGAAACGCCGTGGTCTCGCCGCCCCATTCCGTCACGAGCAGACGGGGCGTGGCCGCGCGCGCCGCGGTTGCCGACGTCGTCGCCGATGCGCTGGCGTCGATATGCAGCAACTCCGCCAGCGACGCCGCGAGCGTGAGCACGCCGCGCACGTTCACGACGCCCAGCACGGCCGGGCTGCGCCGATGCGGCAACGAATGCACGGGCCGCGATTCGCCCACGTAGCGCAGCGCCTGCGCAGGCAGCGCGAGCCATTCCGCGCCGACGCGGAACACCAGCGAGCCGGTCTGCCCTGCGCTACTGCGCGACGCATGATTATTTCGCAATCCCGATGATTCGCCCTGCCGATGACTGTCGCGTACATCGCGTACATCGCGTACATCGCGTACATCGCGCACATCGTCGCGCAGATCGTGCCGCGCGGGCCGGTCGAGCATGCGCGCGGCCGCCTGTTCGAACACGGGGCAATTGAGGCAGCGTATGTATTCCGCGAGCTTCGGACACGAGTTGTCGCCGAGCACGCCGATGCTTTTCCAGCAGGCGTCGAACGGCACGCGCTGCGACGCGTCTTGCGGCGCGTTCAGATCGTCCACATCGTCCATCGCGTGTGCTTCACGCATCGGCGTCTCCTCGGCCCGGCGCGCGCTGCGCGGCGCGTTCGGCGCGGCGCATCAGGCGGCGCGCGCCCTCGGCGTCGCCTTGCACTTCGAGCAGCGCGGCCAGATGCGTGAGCGCTTCGTAATGACCGGGTTCCAGATAAACCGCCTTGCGATAGTGTTCCTGGGCGAGCGCGCCGTTGCCTTGCGCGTCGGCGATCAGACCGAGCAGATACCACGTCTGCGCATCGTGCGGCGCGGCCTGGGCGGCCTGGGTCGCGAGGCGAAGCGCGTCGTCGAGCGCGCCCGCGTCGGCCAGACGCTGGGCCTCGCGCAAGGCCGCCTCGGGCGTCGGCGCGCTCGGCTGCGTGCGCGTCGCGAGCGCGGAAAACGATGCCAGCGGCGCGGCGTTTTTGGATGGCGCGTTCGCGGGCGGCAAACCGCTGACCGGCGCACCCGCGCGTGCCGTCAACGACAACGCTCCGGCTCCGCCCGGCACCACGCCGACGATCCCGGCCGCGCGCGCGGGCGGCGCGGCGTGCAGCGGACGCAGCGCGGCCGGCGGCACCGCGCCGGGCGCGCTCGCGACCGGCGCACGCGCGCTCGCCGTCATGGCCGCGCCCGGCAGACAGCCCACCGCCAGCGACGACGCCAGCGCCTCCGAGCCCGCCGCCTCGCCCTCGGCGCGCGTCGTGTCGGGCGCGCGAAAACCAAACGCGAGCGGGATATACGCCGACTGGAATTCGTGGCGCATCATCAGCCCGGTCTCGGCGGGGCCGACGAAGATCATGCCGCCATCGGCGAGACGCCCGCGCAGCAGACCGATCGCGCGGTCCTGCGCGGCGCGGTCGAAATAGATCAGCACGTTGCGGCAGAAGATGAAGTCGTAGCGCACCGGATGCGCCGCGAGCCATTCGAACAGATTCGCGCACTCGAAATGCACGGCGCGGCGCACGCTGTCCGCGAGCCGCCAGCCGTCCGGGCCCGCGTGGAAATAGCGCTCGCGAAACGACAGCGCATCGCCGCGAAACGCATTGCGTCCGTACACGGCGTGCGCGGCAGCCTCGATCGAAGCGGCGCTGATGTCGAGCGCATCGATGCCGAACTGCGCGGGCGAAAGCCCGGCGTCGAGCAGCGCCATCGCCGCCGAATACGGCTCCTCGCCCGTCGAGCACGGCACGCTGAGCACGCGCAGCACCTCGCCCGGACGCTTCGCCAGATGCTCGGCGCCGATGCGCGCGAGCGCCATGAAGGCCTCGCGTTCGCGGAAGAACCAGGTTTCGGGCACGACCAGCGCGTCGATCAGCGCCTGGCGTTCGGCGGGCGCGGTCGTCAGGTAAGTCCAGTAGGCGTCGCGCACTTTTTCGGGCAGCGCGAGGCCGCCTTCCCATTGCGCGGGAACGGGCGCGGGCGTGTGCGTGTGCGACGCGCGATCCTTGCCGTGATGCGAGGTCCGATGCGCGCCGTGATGGGTTCCGTGATGCGCGCTGTGATGAACTGCGTGATCCGGCGCGGAAACGTCACTGCCCTCGCTGGCCGCCAGCATCGACGCGATCATCGCCGCCGCGCGCGACGCCACCGCACGCGCGAGTGCGTGCGAGCCGAGCGATTCGGCGTCGATGCCGGTCTCGTCGAGCAGCCACGTCGCGAAGCGCGGATCGGTGGCCTTCATCGCGCAAACTCGCCGGGAGTGGCCGCGCCGCGCCACGAAGGCGGATCGGGAAACAGCAGCGCGCGCACGCGTGCGTCGAGCAGCTGATCGACCTTCACCCATTGCACGAAGCCGTGCGCGTCGCCGGCCACGGGGCCGAGCCAGCGCGCCTCGGGCGTGGCGATGCCGCCTTCGGCGAAGGCTTCGGCGGCGATCGTCTGGGTGCGCGTCGCGCTTTCGAGCAGCAGCGCGAGGCAGCGCGGCGAGGTATCGACGCCCGACGTATCGGCACTCGACCTATCGACGCCCGACGCAGCGATCGCACCGTCACGGTCGTTCACCAGCACGAGCCGCGTCGACATCAGCGCGCGCGACGGCCGCCCGAGCGCCAGCATCGCCAGATCGACGACCGGCACCGGCGCGCCGTCGTGGTCGATCACGCCCGCGATATACGGTGGCGTGCCCGCGAACGCGCGCACCGGCTGCAGCGGCAGCACGCGCACGATCTCGCGCGCGTCGAGCGCGTAGCGTTCGCCATCCAGCTCGAAGACGAGAAAGAGCATCGCGGCTCCGGTCAGCGGCGCGCTGTCGTGGGCATCGTCGCGTGCGTCGTCATGGGCATCACGCCTCGATCCTGAAACGCGACACGCCCGTGCGCAGCTCGTTCGCCACGAGCGTCAGATTGTCGATCGCCTGCGACGACTGGCGCAGCGACTCCGCCGTCTGCTGCGCGGCCTCGGACAACTGGATCAGCGCCTGGGTGATCTGCTCGGCGCTGGTGGCCTGCGCCTGCATGCCGTCGTTGACGACCTGGAAGCGCGGCGCGAGCGTCTGCACCGCGCCGATGATCTGCGAAAGCTGCGCGCCCACCTGCTGCACGTCGTGCATGCCGCGGCGCACTTCCTCCGCGAACTTGTCCATGCCCATCACGCCCGCCGAGACCGCCGACTGGATCTCCTTGACGGTCTGCTCGATGTCGTAGGTCGCCACCGCCGTCTGATCGGCCAGACGGCGGATCTCGGTCGCCACCACGGCAAAGCCGCGGCCGTATTCGCCGGCCTTCTCGGCCTCGATCGCCGCGTTCAGCGAGAGCAGATTGGTCTGATCCGCGACCTTGGTGATGGTCGCCACGACCTGGTTGATGCTCACGGCCTTCTCGTTGAGGATCGCGAGCTTGGCGTTCACCGAGCCCGCCGCTTCCATCACGCTGCGCATGGTGTCCTCCATGTGCGTGAGGCCGCTCTGGCTCGTCGTGGCGAGCGCCGCCGACTGCTCGGCCACGGTCGCCACCTCGCCCATCGTGCGCACGAGGTCGCGCGCCGTGGCGAAAATTTCGCGCGAGGTCGCGCCGATCTCGGTCGTGGTCGCCGCCGTCTCGCTCGCGGTCGCCTGCTGCTCCTTCGAGGTCGCGGCCACTTCGGCCACCGAGGTCGTCACCTGCAGCGACGACTTCTGCGCCTGCGCGACGAGGCTCGCGAGTTCGTCGCTCATGCGGTTGAAGCCGTCCTCCAGCACGCCGAATTCGTCCTGGCGTCCCAGTTCCAGACGCTGCGAAAGATTGCCCATGCGCATCGCATCGTGCACTTCGACGAGCCGCCCCATCGGCCGCGTGATCGCGCGATAGAGCAGATAGCCGGTCCCGAGCGAGGCCAGCAGCACGATGCCGAGCGCCGTGGCGAGCGTGATTTCGGTGCCGGTGACCGAGCTGCGGATCGCGAGCGCGGACTCGTCGGCGCGCTTGCGGTTCTCGTCGACGACCGCGTTGGCCGCGTCGATCACCTCGCGCCAGGTGCCGTCGAGCTGCACGAACTGCGCCTGCGCGGCGGCGCGCTGCGTGGGCAGCTCGCGCACGATCGCCATCAATTGCGGCAGATAGCGGCCGTAGGCGTCGCGAAAACGCTGGAAGCGCGCGCGGTCGTCGGCGCTGAACACCGAGGCCTCGTAATGCCCGGCGTTCTGCTCGGTCTGATTGACGGCCGCCGGCAGTTGCGCGAGCGCGCGCGCCACGCCGGCCGGATCGGTTTCCACGAAGGCGGCGCGCTCGACGAGCGTGTAAGTCTGGTTGGCGGAGGCGCGCAACGAAGTCGCATAGAACAGGCCCGGCACGGAATCGTGCGTGAGGCTGAGGGCTTCGTCGTCGATGGCGCGCAGGCGCTCCCACGAGATCGCGGCCGTGGCGAGCATCAGCACGAACAGCAGGCCGAAACTCACGACGATGCGTGTCCCGAGTGTGTAGCGACCCTGGGTCTGGCGCGGCAGGCCGGCTGAGCCGGAACGGGGCATGGCTGTGCTCATTAGGCTTGGGCTTTTCCGGTTGGCGGCGAGAGGCGGCGTTTGCCGGACGCGCAAGGTGCGCGAGCGTACAGACGCCCCGGCGAAGGCCCGTCACACGGGCTTCCGGGGCGTAGTGTAATGCGTTTGAGCACTTTTATGCGATGAGGCGATTACCAGGCGAGGCGGCCTGGCAACGGTTGTCGCGTTTTTCGATACAGCGGCGGAGCGCGGTTGGCGCGCTCGCGGTGCGCAATCGGCAGGAAAATCGGCGCTGATCCGGGCGGGATCGGCGCGCGATCGAGCCAGAATCGGCGCTTGATCGATGTCTGCTCGACGATTGATCGGCGCTCGATCAGGCCTTGCGCACGAAGCGCTCCACGGCGTCGACGACCATCTCGCGATGACGCGCGCGCAGGCGCGGATGCGAGGGATCGCGCCCGAACGCGGCGCCGAAGGTGTGGCGGTTGCCCACGCGGTGAAAGCACATCGAACTGATCAGCAGGTGCAGGTCGATCGGATCGATGTCGGTGCGGAACACGCCCGCCGCCACGCCGCGCGCGAGCAGATCCTCGATCGTGCGGATCACGCTGGCGTTGCGGGTGCGGAACGTCTTGAGCCGCTCGATGTACTTGGCGCCGTGGATGTTTTCGATCGTCACGAGGCGCACGAAGTCGCGATGGCGGTCGTGGTAGTCGAAGGTGAATTCGACGAGGCGCTTCAGGCCTTCCTCGGGAGCGAGTTCGTCGATGTGCAGGTCTTGCTCGAGCGCGCGGATGTCGCCGTAGACCTTGTCGAGCACCGCTTCGTACAGCCCTTCCTTGCTGCCGAAGTAGTAATACAGCATGCGCTTGGTGGTGTTCGTGCGCTCGGCGATCGCGTCCACGCGCGCGCCCGAGAGCCCCATCGCCGAAAACTCGGCGGTCGCCACTTCCAGAATGTTGCGCTTGGTCTGCTCGGGATCGTACTTGCGCCGACTTTCGGATTGAGCGTCGTTGCGTTCGGGCGAAGCCGCCGGTCTTGCCATATCGTTGTTGTGGACCGCAGGGAGGGAGGGATGCGGCCGATTCTAGCATGGCGGGCGCCGCGTCCCGCCTGACCGGGCGAAGCCGGCCGGTGTTGCCGATGCTGTCTGGCGCGCCTGCGTTGCGTGCGAATCGCGGCGGTTCGGCCGCCGCTTTTCATCCGCATTTCGGCGAGATTTCGCCGGGTTTTCGTCGATGTTGCACCGCGCTTTCGGCGCGCGATTTCAGCACGCGATTTCGGAAGCTTTCGGCACGGCGGCATCGATGTTGCGATGCCGCCGCGCCCGCCCCGTGCTTCAGGCCAGCTCGATCCGCTTGATGTCGCCGACGATGAAGATATACGACGCCGCGCCGATCAGCGCGATCACGCCGATGAACACCAGCGCCCAGACGAACGAGCCCGTCGCGCCCACGATCAGCCCAACCACCAGCGGCGTGATGATGCCCGCGAGATTGGCCGCCAGGTTGAAGATGCCGCCCGTGAGGCCGAGCATGCCGGCCGGCGCGATATCGGACACCAGCGTCCAGCCGAGCGCCGCCATGCCCTGCGCGAAGAACGCGATCGACAGGATCACGATCACCGTCACGTTGCTCTCGACGAAGTTCGCCAGGATGATCGTCGAGGCCAGCAGCAGCCCGGCGATGATCGGCAGCTTGCGCGCCACGTTGGCCGAAAAGCCGCGTCGCAGCATCCAGTCGGAGAAGGTGCCGCCGAACATCACGCCAATCGAGGCGGCGATGAACGGCATGATCGCGAAGAAGCCGATCTTGAGCCAGGCCATGTGGCGCTCGGTGGCGAGATAGGTCGGGAACCACGTCAGGAAGAACACGAGCGTGGAGTTGCCCGCGAACTGGCCGAGGCAGATGCCCGCGAGCTGACGGCGGCGCACCAGCTGGCCCGCGAGGCGCCAGTCGAAGCCCTTCTTCGCGGCCTTGGCGTCGGCCTGACCGCCCGCCTGCTCAGCCGCCGCCTCTTCCTTCGCGACCTTGCGCTCGTGCTTCGCCAGACCGCCGCCCGCCTCGATGTAGTCGAGTTCGGCGCGGTTGGCCGCCGGGTGCTCGTGCGGCTCGCGATACAGGAACCACCAGACGAAGCCGAAGGCGATGCCCGCCGCGCCCACCACGTAGAACAGCGAGCGCCAGCCGTAGGCGCCCATCAGCGCGAACAGGAACGGGCTGAAGAACGCGAGACCGATGTACTCGCCGACGGTGTAGGTGCCCGTCGCGAACGCGCGTTCGTGCTGCGGAAACCAGGTCGCGACCACGCGGCTGTTGGTCGGGAAACACGGCGATTCCGCCGCGCCCAGCCCGAGGCGGCAGGCAAACAACGCGCCCACGCTGCCGACGAAGCCCTGGATCAGCGTGCAGGTCGACCACAAGGTCATCGCGAGGAAGTACGTGACCTTGCTGCCGAAGCGGTCGAGAAACACACCGCCCGGAATCTGCGCGACCACGTAGGTCCACGAGAACACCGAGAACACGAGACCCATCATCGCCGCATTGATGCCCAGCTCTTTGGTGAGCTGCGGCGCCGCGATGCCGAGCACCGTGCGGTCCAGATAGTTGATCATCGTGCCCACGGCGAGCAGCCCGAGGATGCGATAGCGCGCTTTCGAGCGGCGCATTGTGCCCTCGGCGGACGTCGAGGAAAGCGTCGGCGCGTCGCGCCCCGTGGATACGGGAGGTGCCATGTCTGTCTCCATTCCTGTAAGTGGCCGGATTGGCCCGGCTTCGTTATTGGCCGGCGCCCTGGGCGGAACCCAGCGCCAGCATCGACTGCAAATGCGCGTACATACGCTCGGCATCCGGCTCGACGCCGGTGAAGAGGCGGAACGCGTCCACCGCTTGATAGACCGCCATGCCGCCGCCGCTGAGCGTGCGGCAGCCGCGCGCCTCGGCGGCTTCGAGCAGCGCCGTGCGAATCGGGAAATAGACGATGTCGGCGACCCAGAGGCCCGCGTGCAGATACTCGGCGGGCAGCGGCAGGCCCGGCAGCTTCGCCATGCCGGTCGGCGTGCAGTGGATCAGGCCGGTGGCGACCGCGAGCGTTTCTTCGAGCGAGCCGCCCGCGCGCACGCGCGCCTGCGGGAAGCGCGCCTGCAATTCGGCGGCGAGCGATTCGGCGCGCGCGCCGTCGACGTCGAACACCGTGAGCGCGCGCGCGCCCATCTGCAGCGCCGCGTGCGCGACCGCCGCGCCCGCGCCGCCCGCGCCCAGTTGCACGACCGATTCGAGCGACACATCGGGCAGGCCGCGCTTGAATGCGCTCGCGAAACCCGACCAGTCGGTGTTATGGCCGATGCGCTTGCCGTCGCGCAGCAGCACCGTGTTGACGGCGCCCAGCGCGCGGGCGTCGTCCGAGAGTTCGTCGAGCAGCTCGATCACCGCCTGCTTGCACGGATAGGTGATGTTCAGGCCGTCGAAGCCCATGCGCTCGGCCGCGAGCAGCAGCTCGGGCAGCGCGGCGGGCGTGAGGTTGAGCGTGTCGAGATCGATACGCCGATACACATAGTTGAAACCGAGTTCGCGCCCTTCTTTCTCGTGCATCGCGGGCGTCAGCGAGCCGCCGATGCCCTTGCCGATCAGCCCGCAGAGAAACGAGCGCGGCTTGTTGCTGTCGTGCTGGCTCATTGCTTCACCTGCTTGGCGTATTTCGTGGTCAACAAGGTTTGCATGCGTTCGAGCGCGAGCACGTAGCCTTGCGTGCCGCAGCCGACGATGATCGCCTCGGCGATCGGCGAAACGAACGAGTGATGCCGGAAGGCCTCGCGCTTGTGGACGTTGGAAATATGGACCTCGATCACGGGTTTGGCGATAGCCGACAGCGCATCGGCGATCGCGACCGACGTATGCGTATAAGCGGCCGGATTGATGACGATGCCGTCGACGCGCGTGCGCGCCTCGTGCAGCCAGTCGATCAGTTGATGCTCGGCGTTCGACTGACGAAAGTCGACTTCGAGATGAAGCCGGGCCGCCGCTTCGTGGCACATCCGCGCCACGTCGTCGAGGGTTTCCGCCCCGTATATCGCGGGCTCCCGCGTTCCCAGCAGATTCAGATTCGGCCCGTTGAGGACCAGTACCGACGGCAATTGCATCACACACACTCCACAACAGCACACAACAACGGTTTGGCAGGCGCGGAAACTTCGGTTGCGATCCGATTTGCGGTTGATTCGCAGCGCATGAAGGCGCTAAATAAGCTTCCTGACATTGATCGGCCGCATGGCATCCCACGCATGGCCGCCAGTGTGCCGCGCGCGGGCCCCGGGGTCACCCTGGGGTTTGCGAGAATTTGTACTAACTGGTTAGTTTGGTTATTCTTGCGACACTCCGGCGGGCATCTGTATCCGCGCCGCCGGTCCCGGGTCGCACGGCTCTTACCGGTCACAGTTATTGCTGCATTTACGCCATGTCCAAGCTGCTCCACGCCTCCGCTCCCGCGCCCCTGCGCCGCTCGATCGCCACGGTTTCGATTAGCGGCACGCTCGCGGAGAAGCTCGCCGCCATCAGCGCCGCGGGCTTCACGGCGGTGGAAATCTTCGAAAACGATCTGCTCTATTTCGAAGGCTCGCCCGCCGACGTGCGCCGCATGGCCGCCGATCTGGGCCTCGATATCGTGCTCTATCAGCCGTTCCGCGATTTCGAGGGCGTGAGCGCCGAGCGCCTCGCGCGCAACGTCGAGCGCGTGAAGCGAAAATTCGACGTGATGCACGAATTGGGCGCCGATCGTTTGCTGGTGTGCAGCAACGTCTCGCCCGACACGATCGCCGACGACGCACTGGTCGCCGAACAACTCGGCGCGCTGGCGAAGGCGGCCGGCGAAGCGGGCGTGGTGACCTGTTATGAAGCGCTGGCATGGGGCCGTCACGTGCGGACCTACCGTCACGCGTGGAAGCTCGTGAACACGGTGAATCACCCGAATCTCACGCTCGCGCTCGACAGTTTCCACACGCTCTCGCTCGACGACACGCCCGACGCCATCGCGCAGATTCCGGGCGATCGCATCGGCTTCGTGCAGATCGCGGATGCGCCGAAGATGCAGATGGACGTGCTCGAATGGAGCCGCCATTACCGCTGTTTCCCGGGTCAGGGCGACTTCGCGCTCGCCGATTTCACGGCGCAGGTCGTGAAAAGCGGCTACACCGGCCCGCTTTCGCTCGAAATCTTCAACGACGGCTTTCGCGGCGCGCCGCCCGCGGCCACGGCCGCCGACGGCCATCGCTCGCTGCTGCTGCTCGAAGCGCTCACGCGCGACACGCTCGAAGCGGAGAACGACACCGCGCAGGCCGCGCCGCTCTATCATCCGCCCGCCGCGCCCGCGCATACGGAATGGCAATTCCTCGAATTCGCCGTCAACGATACGGCGCGCGCGCAGGTCGCCGACTGGCTCGGCAAGCTGCATTTCCGCCGCGCGGGCCAGCATCGTTCGAAGAACGTCACGCTCTATCAGCACGGCTCGGCGGCCATCGTGCTGAACGCGGAACGCGATTCGTTCGCCGACGCTTTTTTCCAGCGCCATGGCCTCTCGCTGTGCGCTTCCGCGCTGCGCGTGGACAACGCGCAACTGGCGCTCGAACGCGCCGCCGGTTTCGGCTATCAACCGTTCTCCGGCCGCGTGGGACCGAACGAGCGCGTGGTGCCGGCCGTTCAGGGACCGGACGGCAGTCTTAACTACTTCGTTAACGAAGAACCAGGCCAGCCGACGCTGTTCGAAGCCGATTTCGTGCTCACCGATGTGGACGGCCCGACCGAAGTCGGCCCGATCGCCGCCATCGATCACGTGAGTCTTTCGCTGCCCGCCGGTTCGTTCGACGCGTGGGTGCTGTTCCTGAAGTCGGTATTCGGCCTGCAGGCCAGCGCGCCCGTGATGCTGCCCGACCCGTACGGGCTCGTGCGCAGCCGCGCACTCTTCAGCGCCGACCGCGGCCTGCGCATGGTGCTCAACGCCTCGGTCGACCAGCACACGGCCGCGGCGGAAACCGTGCGCGCCTATCACGGCAGCGGCCTGAGCCACGTGGCGTTCAGCACCCCGGACATCTTCCGCGCCGTGACCGAGTTCGAAGCCGCGGGCGTGCCGCTGCTGCGCGTGCCCGCGAACTATTACGACGATCTCGACGCGCGCTTCGCGCTGAGCGGCGATTTCCTCGATGCGCTGCGTCAGCACAATCTGCTCTACGACCGCGACGAACACGGCGGCGAATTCCTGCACGCCTACACGGAAACGCTCGACCAGCGCTTCTTCCTCGAACTCGTCGAGCGGCGCGGCGGCTACGACGGCTACGGCGCGCCGAATGCCGCCGTGCGTCTCGCGGCGCAGGCGCGTCAGCGCGCACAGGTCACCCAGGCGGCGCAGAGCGCGCAGCCGCAGTAGTAAACACCCCCTAAAACGCAGTACGAAACACCGGCGCGGCACCCGCCGCGCCCACTTCTCGCAAAGAACTTATAAGTGCTCTTAAAAGGGCACATAACAATAAGTATTCCTACTTTCCTTGGAGACGCACAACGATGAAGAAATCCGCCTTCGGTCCCGGCCTGTTTATCGCCGCCGGCGCCGCCCTGATCGCCAGCCCCGCTTTCGCACAGAGCAGCGTCACGCTGTACGGCGCCATCGACGACGCCATCACCTACGTGAACAACCAGAACGGCAAGTCGAACGTCTATCTGCGCCAGGGTAACGTCTACGCCTCGAAGTTCGGCTTCCAGGGCAAGGAAGATCTCGGCGGCGGCACCTTCGCGATCTTCGACCTGCAAAACGGCTTCGATCCGAACACTGGCGCAATGCAGTCGAGCGGACTCATCTTCAACCGCCAGGCCTACGTGGGCCTGCAAAACCGCAGCGCGGGCACCTTCACGATGGGCCGCCAGTACACGCCCTACTACCAGTTCGTCGGCCCGCTCACGGGCAGCAACTGGCTGACCGGCGCGACCGGCGCGCACCCGGGCGACATCGACGGCCTCGACACCACCGTGCGCATCAACAACTCGGCGGTCTACACCTCGCCGTCGTGGAACGGGCTGCAGGCGAGCGCGATGTACGCGTTCGGCGGCATCGCGGGCAGCACCGGCAAGGGGCAAACGTGGAGCGCGGCGCTGCGCTACCTGAACGGCCCGCTCTCGCTCGCGGCCGCCTACCTGCGCATGGACAACGCGGCGATCACGAGCGGCTTCGACAGTTCGTCGACGGCGAGCTTCGGCAAGTCGTCGCTGAACACGGGCTATGTGTCGGCGCGCTCGGTGCAGCACGTCGCCGTCGCGGGCAACTACGCGATCGGCAACCTGACGCTCGGCGCCTCGTATTCGAACGTCGAGTATCTGCCGGGCGGCAAGTCGGTGTTCGCGAACACGGCGGTCTTCAACACGTGGGCCGCGCTGGCCTTCTATCGCTTCACGCCGGCGTTCGACGTGGGCGGCGGCTATGCGTACACGATGGCTTCGAAGGCGAACGGCATCACCAACGCCGCGCGCTATCAGCAGGTCTCGCTCAAGGAGACCTACCACCTCTCGAAGCGCACTTCGCTCTACGCGCTGCAAGGCTATCAGCACGCGAGCGGCCAGACGCTGGGCGCGACCGGCGCGGGCGATATCGTCGACGCGACGCCGTCCGTGGGCGATTCGCAGAACAGCACGCCGTCGAGCACGCACTCGCAGTTCGTCGGCATGGCGGGCATCGCCTTCCTGTTCTGACGCGGGCGCGTCAATACGACGCAAAGCACGCGCGGCGTCCCGTCCCACGGGCGTCGCGCGGTCTGCCGCACCCCTGGACATATCGGCGCGCTGCCCGGCTCGCGCGCCGATTCCGGTCGATATGCGAAACTGGTTCGTCTCGATCGAGCAGCTCCCGAATCCGCTGACGACGTTCGCAAACCGCGTCGTCATGCGCGATGATTCACGGCGCGGCGCGCGCGAGGCTCACGAGCCCGATCATTCGCCCAGCGATTCGCCCGCACCGTCATGCCGGACCTCCCCTTACCTCCCGCGCCCCATCCGCTACGCGCCGCCCCGCCGCGCCGCCGCAACCTCGCCGTCGTGCTGTTCTTCGCGATCATCGCGGTCGGCGCGCTCTATGTTCTCGATCATCTGTTCGTCGACCTGCGCGCGGTGCGCGAGAGTTCCGCGCTGCCCTTCGTGCTGCTCGGGCTCGCGCTGCTCATCGCGCTCGGCTTCGAATTCGTGAACGGCTTTCACGACACGGCCAACGCGGTCGCCACCGTCATCTATACGAACTCGCTCGAACCGCACATCGCCGTCGCGTGGTCGGGCGCGTGGAATTTTCTCGGCGTGCTGGTGTCGAGCGGCGCGGTCGCGTTCGGCATCCTGCAACTGCTGCCCGTCGAACTCATTCTCCAGGTGGGCAGCAGCGCGGGCTTCGCGATGGTGTTCGCCTTGCTGATCGCGGCCATCGTGTGGAATCTCGGCACCTGGTATTTCGGCCTGCCGTCGTCGAGCTCGCACACGCTGGTGGGCTCGATCATCGGCGTGGGCATCATGAACCAGTGGATCAGCGGGCCGTCCGGCACGAGCGGCGTGGACTGGGCGCAGGCCGCGGGCGTCGGCAAGGCGCTGCTGTTCTCGCCCGTGGTGGGCTTCGTGCTCTCGGCGCTCGTGCTGCTCGCGCTGAAGTTCGCCGTGCGCGCGCCGCGTCTCTATCGCGAACCCGAGGCGGGCAAGCCGCCGCCGTTCTGGATTCGCCTGCTGCTGATCGGCACCTGCACGGGCGTGTCGTTCGCGCACGGCTCGAACGACGGCCAGAAAGGCATGGGCCTCATCATGCTCATTCTGATCGGCGTGGTGCCCACCGCCTACGCGCTCAACAAGGCCGTGACGCCGCAGCAGACCGAAGCCTTCGTGGCCACGGCGCGCGCGGCCTCGCTCACGCTCGCGCACTATGCGCCGCCCGATCCGGCCGCCGGGCTGGTTGCAAGGGCCGCCGCCAGGCCCGCCGCCGCGCCCGCCGATCCGCCCGCCGATCCGCGCGCCGAGGTCGAAAGATATGTGCGCACGCGCGAGTTGCAACCGCAAACCGTGCCCGCGCTGCGCGCGCTCACCGACACCATCGGCGACCAGGTGAGCCTCTCCGGCTCGCTCGCGAAGGTGCCGGACGTGATCGTCGACAACGTGCGCAACAACATGTACGTGGCCTCCGAGGCGATCCGCCTGATGGAAAAGGCACACGCGCCCGCGTTCGCGCCCGCCGACGCCGCCACGCTCGACGCCTTCCGCGTCGAGATGGATCACGCGACGAAATTCATCCCAACGTGGGTGAAAGTGGCCGTGGCGATCGCGCTCGGTCTCGGCACGATGGTCGGCTGGAAGCGCATCGTCGTGACCGTGGGCGAGAAGATCGGCAAGCAGCACTTGACCTACGGACAGGGCGCGTCCGCCGAAGCGGTCGCCATGCTCACCATCGGCATGGCCGATATCTACGGGCTGCCCGTTTCCACCACGCACGTGCTCGCTTCAGGCGTGGCGGGCACGATGGCCGCGAACGGCTCGGGGCTGCAATGGGCCACCGTGCGCAATCTCGCGCTCGCGTGGGTGCTCACGCTGCCCGCCTCCATTGCGCTCGCCGGCGCGCTCTACTGGGTATTTCGTCAGGTATTCTAACGATTTTCGTCATCACGCGGACACGGCCTCGCGCCCCGCGTTCGCGCGCGCGACGATGGTCTTCATGATCTGCGCGGTGCCGTCGCCAATCTGGAAACCGAGGATGTCGCGCAGGCGCTGCTCCATCGGTCCGCGATCGTAACCGCCGTGGCCGAACGACAGCAAACACTGATGCACCACGTCGTAGGCAAGCTTCGGCCCCCACCATTTGCACATCGCGGCTTCGGCCGTATGCGGCAGACCACGATCCTTGAGCCAGAGCGTTTGCAGACAAAGCAGGCGCGCGGCTTCAACCTGCGTCGCGTATTCGGCCAGCGGATGCGAGACGCCCTGAAACGCCGCAAGCGGCTTGCCGAACGCCTCGCGCTGCGCCACCCACGCCCACGTTTCTTCGAGACTCACGCGCGCGACCGCGAGCACCTGCAAGCCGATCAACGCGCGTGAAAAGTCGAAGCCCTGCATCACCTGCACGAAGCCCTTTCCCTCGTCGCCGAGCCGATGATCGGCGGGCACGCGCACGTTGTCGAAGAAAATCGAGCCGCGTCCGATCGCGCGCTGGCCGTGGCAATCGAAACGCGTGCGCGTGATGCCCGGCAGATCCATCGGCACGAGCAGCGCAGAGATGCCGCGTGCGCCGTCTTCCACGCGGCCGCTGCGGGCGAAGACCACGGCGGCGTCGGCTTGATCGGCGGCGGAAATCGAGGTCTTTTCGCCGTTGAGCACATAGTGGTCGCCGACGCGCTCCATCTTCAGACGCAGATTCGCCGCATCCGAACCGCCGCGCGGTTCCGTAAGCGCGATGGCGAGCAGCGCGCGGCCCTGCGTGAGCCGTTCGAGCCACGGACGCGCGATCTCGGGACGCGCGTGCTGCGCGAGAATCTGCCCGTTCAGCGACGCGAGCAGATTGATATACGAAAGGCTCAGGTCGGCGGCCGCGATGGCTTCGTGGATCACGCCCGCCGCAAGGCAGCCCATCCCTTGTCCGCCATAGGCTTCGGGCAACTCGGGCGCGATGAAACCCATCTCGCCCATTTCGCGCATCAGATCGCGGTCGAGCACGCGCGTGCGGTCGCGCTCCAGAAAGCCGGGCGCGACGCGCCCTCGCGCGAAACGCTGCGCATGCTCGCCGAGCGCGGCGAGGTCTTCGTCGATATAGGGGTTCACGTTGGCTCCAGCATCGCTCAATCGATTAATCGATCAGGTATCCGTAGTAATACGAATACGACTTCATTTCGCGTACTTGCGAAACTCCGGCGGCCGCTTTTCCTGAAACGCCCGTACGCCTTCGCGTGATTCCTCGGTGTCGTAATAGAGCTTCAGCGCGTACATACCCATGCCCGCAATGCCCGCTTGATGCGCGGTATCCATGTTGAACGAGCGCTTGGCGATGGCAATGGCCGTCGGGCTTCTCTCCATGATTTCGTCGCACCACTTCTGCACTTCGGCGTCAAGCTGGTCATGCGGCACGACCGCGTTGACGAGGCCCATCGCCAGCGCCTCGGCCGCCGGATAGCGACGGCACAGATACCAGATCTCGCGCGCCTTCTTTTCGCCGACCACGCGCGCGAGAAACGCCGTGCCGAAGCCCGGATCGACCGAGCCGACCTTCGGCCCCACTTGCCCGAACACCGCTTTTTCCGAGGCAATCGTGAAATCGCAGATCGTGCAGAGCACATTGCCGCCGCCGATCGCATAGCCCTGCACGCGCGCGATCACCGGCTTCGGCACATCGCGTATCGCGTTGTGCAACTCCTCGACCGGCAGGCCGATCGTGCCGCGTCCATCGTATTGCCCTTCGTGCGCCGATTGATCGCCGCCCGTGCAAAACGCCTTGTCGCCCGCGCCCGCGAGCACGATGACGCCGATCTCGCGCGTATAGCCCGCGCGCTGAATCGCGTGAATCAGCTCGTCGCACGTGCGGCCGCGAAACGCGTTCATCTTCTCGGGCCGGTTGATCGTGATCCACGCCGCGCCGTTGCGCACTTCGTAGAGAATGTCGTCGTATTGCATCGTCGATGTCCTGGTGATGTGAGGGGATGCCGGGCGCGCGCACGCGTCAGCCGGCCATGGTCAGGCCGCCCGATACGCTCAGCACCTGGCCCGTGATATAGCGCGCGTCGTCGCTGGCGAAGAAGACGATGGCGCCCGGCAGATCGTCGGGCTGACCGATGCGCCCGAGCGGAATCGCGCGCTGGAACGCTTCGAGCAGCTTCTCCGGGTTGCCCGCGCCTTCCTTGTAATCGGCAAAGAGCGCGGTGTCGGTCGGCCCTGGACAGACCACGTTCACCGTGATGCCGTGGCTTGCATGCTCGCGCGCGATCGTCTTCGAAAACGCCACGAGTCCGCCCTTGCACGCCGCGTAGACGGCCTCGCCCGACGAGCCCACACGCGCCGCGTCGGAAGCGATATTGACGATGCTGCCGCGCTTGCGCGCGACCATGCCGGGCAGCACCGCGTGATGCAGATGCAGCGCGCCCACGAGGTTGATGGCGATGAGCCGCTCCCATTCGGCGGACGTGGTTTTCGTGAACGGCTTGAAGACGTCCCAGCCCGCGTTGTTGACGAGCACATCGACCGGACCGAGTTGCGATTCGATCTGCGCGAGCGCGTCGTTCACGTCGGCGCGCTGCGTGATATCGCAACGCAGCGCGAGCGCCGTGCCGCCTTGCGCGAGGATCTGCGCACTCACCAGCTGCGCCGCGTCGAGCGACAGATCGAGCACCGCCACGCGCGCGCCCTCCGCCGCGAAGCGCCTGCACGTCGCACCGCCGATGCCGCCTCCGCCGCCCGTGACCACGACCGTCTTGCCTTCGAACCGCTTCATCGTGCCTCCTTTCGTTGCCGGGTTGTTACCATGGAGTCCGTCGACGTGGTCGCGATCTTTCGGCTCGCGCTAAATACGTCAACATATTGACGTATACTAGGCAGCCCACCCGGCGTCGGCAAGCGCGGCAACACCAGGAGAAACCCTTTGACGAAACACGTAAAAACGCCCGAAAAAACCGTTCAATCGGATGACGCGACGCGCTTCGAGTTGGCTAACAGACTGTTCTTCCGCCTCTACCAGTCCGCCAATATGTTGCATAAAACGGGCACGCGCGCAGTGGAAGAGGAAGGACTGACGACGCAGCAATGGGCCGTGCTGGGCGCGCTCTCGCGCGACGAGGCGCGCGACGGCATGAGCGTCGGCGACCTCGCGCGCTATCTGCTGGTGAGCCGCCAGAATCTCTCTGGCCTGCTGAGCCGCATGGAACGCGACGGCCATCTGAGCGCGACGCCCGACGCGCAGGACCGCCGCTCGCGCCGCGTGCGCATGAGCGAGTCGGGCCGTCAGCTCTGGCTGAACGAAGCCACGCCGAAGATCCAGGCGTATTACGAGGAAGTGCTGGGGAATTTTTCCGTCGACGACATAACGCACACGCTGCACTATCTGCTCAAGCTGCTCGACAACATGAAGCAGATCGACGAACGGCGCGGCGCGGTCGAAGAGGATTGAGTCTGGAAATCAAGCGTCCGAAATCAACGCGTGCATAGACGCCTGATTCAGACGCGCGCCGCCAGCTCCGCTTCCACGCGGCGGCGCAGATCGCGCACGATCTTCGCGGCGGGCACGAGCCACCACGTCGGCGCTTCGACGGTGAAGCCCCAGGCGAGGCGCGTTTCCCGCACACCACCCACATCACCCTCGCCGCCCTCACCAGTTTGCTGCGCGCGGCAATGAAAGCGCAGCGTCTGATTCGTCTGCGAATCGGCGTCGGCTTTCGTCGAATAACTGAGGACCGCGCGCAGATCGAAACCGGCATCGCCGGGCGACACCGTGCACGATTCGATGCGCCACGAAGCGCCATAACGGCCCGTGCCGCGCAGCGCCGCGTTCACGCGCTGCCACGTTTCATGCGCAGGCAGCGCGACGTTATGCGCGCGTCCGGCGCGGTCGGCGCGATAGAAGCCGCGCTGCGCCCACGCGAAACCGCCCGCGAACACCACGCCCGCCGCGATCAGCACGGCTTGCAGCGTGTCGCCGAGCCAGCGCCAGCCGCCCGTCGCATCGAACACGCTGAACACGATCCAGTGCGTCACGACGAACAGCACGATCAACGCGACGACGATGCCGCTCAGCGTGATCAGCCAGCCGCGCGAGGGATCGTCGAGACGCGCGAAGCAGGCGTCGCGCAGCGCGTGCCGCGCGGGCGGCCACGGACCGGCCGCCATCGCGGCGTCGCGCGTGGCATGCGACGCCGCATCCGACGCCGCCTGGCTTGCCGCCTCCGAAGCGGAAGCCGCCTCGGCTTCGTCGCGCTCGCGCTGCGCCTCGGCGGCCCGCTCGCGCGAACGCTGCTGCGCGAGCTCCATCTCGCGCCGCGCCGCCTCGCTTGCGCGCGCCCTCGCCGCTTCGTCGCGCAAATGCACGAGTTCGCTCGCGAGCCGTTCGCGCTCGGCCTGCATGCGCGTGAGTTCGGCGACGCCGCGCGCCTGCTCGCTTTGCAGCGCGTCGAGTTCGCCGCGCAGACGCTCGCGCCGCAATTGCAGGTCGCGCACCTGATCGAGCGCGCGCGCGAGTTGCGGCTCGCTCAGCGCCGCGCGGCTCGCAGGCGCCTCGTGATGCGCGAGCCAGTAGCCTTCGAGCACCTCGCGCGCTTCCTTGATCTTCTTGAATTGCTCGTCGGCCCAATGCAGCGACGCGGCCGTGGGATGCCGCCACTTGTCGGGATGGAAAATCTGCGCGAGCTGACGGTAGTTATGCTTGATGTCGGCCGCGCTCGCGCCGGGCTCCAGTTCGAGCCGGTAATAGAGGCGGTCGTAGTCTGCGTGGGTCCTCGGATGGGGAGCGGGCATGTCCGAAGCCTTGTTTCAAGGGGTTTGTTCAGTCGAATCGCAGATCGGTCACGCTTTGGAGGCGAATCGATCGCGTACGACAAGCGATGCGCACAAGGGTAAAACACGCCTCGCCTCGCCGCAAGAAAAGCGCGGCGCGCGCGCAACAGCGGCGGCGCGATATTCAGCGTCGACGTCAACGTCAGCGTTGGCGGGTGCGCTGCGCGAGCAGGCGGCTCAAGGTCGCGAACGCGACGGCGGGCAATTCGTGTAGCTTGCGCACGACCACCGCGTGCGGATAGAACGCCTCCACCGCATCGTCCTGAATGCCGATGCCGACGAGTTCGATGCCCTGCTCGCGCACCTCGGCCACGCGCGCGTGCAAGTCGCTGCGCAACACGGCCGGATCGCCGTCGCTCGTGGAAGGCGAGCCGTCCGAGAGCACGAACAGCAGACGCCGCCGCGCCTTGCGCGCCATGAGCCGCGCGGCGGCCCACGTCAGCGCCTCGCCGTCCGGGTTCTCGTGGCCGCATTCGATGCGCGCGAGTCCGCTCAGATCGCGCGCGTCGAAACGCTTGAACACGCGCAGATCGAGCCGCTCGACGAAGCGGTTGTAGCCGCGCAGATCGGCGTGCGCCGCGCGCTCGCGCTCGGTGTACGCACGCATGGCCGGCGATTCGATCGAGCTGTAGCCGAGCACCTCGGCGTCGAAACCGAGTTGCGCGAGCGCGTCCGCGAGTGCCGCCGCGCACAGCCGCGCAAGCTCGATCTTGCGGCCCGCCATCGACCCGCTCAGGTCGAGCAGCAGCGTGACGGCCGCGTCGCGCCCGCTCGCGCGCGTGCTCACGCGAAACGGCGTGCGATAGCCGGGCGACACCGCGAGCCGCGCCAGCGCCGCGCGGTCGATCTCGCCGCGCTCCCGCTCGCGCTTCCAGTGCGTGAGTTCGTCGGCTTTCAGCACGCGTTCGAGATGCGTTTTCAGCGCGCCGGTTTCCGCGCGGGCGAGCGCGCGCAACTTGCGCCAGGCGGTGGCGTCGCCGCTGCCGCTGAGATCGGTGACGACGTCGAACGCCGTCGTCAGCGGGATCGAGCGCAGCGGTTTTCCGTGCACCGATGCGGTGCCTGTTGCACGCGGCGACGCGGCGGCGTCCGAATCCGAGAGCGTCGCGCCCGGCGCCGAGGCGGCGTCGTTGCGGGCATCGCCGGGTTGGCCGGGCGTCTGCGTATCGGCGGGCTGCCCGGCCGGCGCGCTATCGAGTTCGAGCGCGAACGCGAGGTCGTCGTGCTCGCCGAACGCGTCAAGCTCGCGCGCGAGCGCCGTTTCATCGAGCGTCTGATCGGGACCGGCCGTCTGCATCATGTTGTTCGCGCCGCCCGAGGCCAGCGAGCGCACGCCCGCGACGATCGCGCGCGCGGCCTGCACGCTCTGCGCGGTCGAGCCGCTCGCGCGCGCCATGTCGAACGCGCCACCCGCGCCTTCGAGCACGCGCAGCGCCGCCGCGAGCGTGTCCGCGTCGGGACCGGCGAGCGCGAGCGGCTCGTTCCAGAGCGCGTGTTCGATCGCGCCGATGAGCCGTTCGCGCCACGCGAGCGGCGGCGAGCGCCGCGCCGCATCGTGCGTGGATTGTTCCGATTGCGCGCGCCAGCGCTCGACGTAACGGCGCGCGCCGGGATAGTCGTCGAGCAGACGCGCGAGCACGCGCCGGTCCTCGACGGCCTGCGCGATGCGCCCCGTCACGCCCGCCTCGGCGGTATCGAGACGCCGGATCGCGCTATGCCGCCAGCGCGCCGCCAGCAGATCGAGATAGCCGAGCAGCAGGTCTTCGTCGGGCTCGCTCGCGTGGGTCGGCAACACGAAGCGCTCGCGCTCCACCCTGGGGCCGCCCGCGCCGATCGACACGGCCACGCGCGGCTCGCCCGTCAGCACGCGCGCGAGCTTGCCGAGCCGCGTTTCGAGTTCGTCGATCTGGGCGGTGTCCATCGCGTGCGCCGATCAGGACGCGGATGACGCATCCGGCGATGCGTCGAAAATCGCATGATGGCGGATGATGCTGCGGATCAGCGCGGCGTCCTCGGCGCTCACTTTCGCGTAGATCGCGGGCGCGGCGGCGCGCTCGGCGTCGCCGGTACGCAGCATCAGTTCGGCCCAGTCGATCAGGCGGCGCGTGGAAAACGCACTCGCCAGATCCTCGCGTGCGAACGCGGCGCGGCAATCGGCGGCAATCGCTGCGAGCGTGCGCGCCAGCGCAGGCGTGAGCGCGGGCAAGGTCCGCAGCAATACTTCGGTTTCCTCATCTTTCGACAGGTAATCGAAAAGATACACGCGCCAGCGGTCGAGAAAGGCCTCGTTGAGCAGATTCGCGCCTTGATAGAGGTGCCGGTACGCGCTCATCGCGCCCGCCGCGTTCGCGGTGGCGAACAGGCGAAACGACGGATGCGGCGTAACGATCTCGTTGCCGCGCTCCTTGAGCAGCAGCTTGCCGTTCGGTTCGAGCACCGCTGTGAGCACGGCGAGAATCGAGGGCTCGGCGAAGTCGAGTTCGTCGATGATGAGCCAGTAGCCTTCGCGCATCGCCACGGGCAGCACGCCGTCGACCCACACGGTCTCGCCGCCCTTCACCGTCCAGAAACCCACGAAGTCGCCGACGGTCGTCTGACCGTTCATGTTCGCGCGCAGCACGCCGTGGCCGGTGCGCGCCGCCACCTGCTCGACGAAACTGGTCTTGCCCGAACCCGTGTGGCCGATCAGCATCACGCGGCGGTTTTCGACGATATCGAGCGCGATGTCGTCCGCGCGCGGCGTGAAAAGATACGCTTCGTTCAGGCGCGGGACGAGCGCATCGCTCGCATCGCTCACATCGCTCGCGACCGGCATCTCCACGTTGCCGATGTGCGCGGTTTTGCGCGCCGCGTTCGCGGGACGCGCCGCTTCGCTGGCCTCGCGGATCTCGCGCGCCGCCCGCACGGCGCGTTGCAGATCCGCCGCGAACGCGCTGCCCGCACGCGCGGCGCGCGCCTCGTCCTCGCGCGCGGCTTCAGCCTCCGCTTCGGAGACGAAACCTTCGCGACGCCACTTCAGCAGCTTCGCTTCGAGATTATCCAGATCGACAACGGTGTCGATGTCCACCTGGCCCGCGCCGATTTCGCCATGGCCGTGCTCGATGCGGAACATCTGCGCGCGCTCGGACAGCGAGACGCGCCACCATTCGCGCGCGGCGCCCAAGCCGCGTGTGTAGATGCCTTCGGGGCCGTCGTCGGGAACTGCAAGAGGCGTGGCGTTCATCGGGTTGAAAGGCGCGGCGCGCAAAAAAAGGTCCAGCGGATCATCTTACCCGCTGGACCTTTTTCACGACATCAGGCGGACCGCGGGGCCGCTACGCGAGATCGTCCACCGCGTGAATCGGAATGACCGCGCGCGCACCACAATTGCGCAGCACATCACGCAATTCGTTGATGACCGGAAACACCTCGTGATTCCAGTCGGCGCCCTGACTGTCGTGCGCGGCCTGCTCCAGTTCGACGATCGCGCGGTCTTCCTTGAAGATGCGTTCCGTGAACCACACCAGCAGCGGCCACGCCACGTCGAGCAGCAGCGGCACCGAAGGCTTGCGGATCGACAGCATGCCGAAGGTGCGGTTGGTGCGCTGCTGCGCGTCGAGCGGCACGTAGACGATCCACAGGTCCATCACAAGCGTGTCGTCGCTCGAACGGATCTGCAAGGTCTGATACGGATAGCCGGTGCGGATCGTCATGACGCTGCGGTCGCTCTGGTCGTCGCTGCGCTTGCTCGAACCGAACACGAGCGCCTCGCCCGCGGGCTGCTTGCCCGCCTCGCGCATGAAGGTGTAATCGACTTCGATCCAGTTTTCGCCACGGCGGCGGCCGAGCGAACGCGCGCGCATCTGGCCCATCTGGCGGCGATGCAGGAACTGATGGTTCATGTCCATCAGATTCTCGTGCATGAACGAGTAATGGCACTTCACGGGCCGTCCGAAGCGGCGCGTCTTGTACGCCTTGTCGGTGACCGAGGGCATCTCGGGAAACGGCGTCTGCTCGGCCAGCGTGGCGTCGCCGGGAAACACAAAGATCATGCCGTGCGCCTCGCGGCACGGATACGCGCGCACGCCATTGGGCAGGCGCTCGCGGCCGAGATAGGGAATGTCGACGCACTGGCCGCTGCAGTCGTAAGTCCAGCCGTGATAGCCGCAGCGAATGCCCTCGCCTTCGACCACGCCCGCATGCAGCGGCACCTGACGATGCGCACAGCGGTCTTCGAGCGCGAACACGCGGCCCGATTCCGTGCGCGCGAGCACGATGGGTTCACCCGCGAAATGCACGCCATGCGCCTTGCCGCGCTTCACCTCTTTGGACCACGCGACGGGATACCAGAAGTCGGGATGGATGGGGACCCGGCGCAGATCGCGCACGGATGACTCGCTCGCCAGGTTGTCTCGGGACGGCACTGCGGACATGCGTGATGACTCCTTTGGGTTCACGTCTTCGCTCCCGATCGACCCGAAGGTGCGGATGGGCCGAAGACGCCGCTCTGCTCCAATGAATCGGCTTCATTGAAGCGGCTTCACTGATTCGGTTCCGGCTGCGCTGCCCCGCCCGGCCTGGCGTTCACGCCGCTGCTGCGGCGCACCGAAGCCATGGCGGGCGAACGACTCCATGGTACCGGAGATGTTTGGAATCCGTGTACGGGGTTTGAACGGATGCGGCGCACCGCTGCCGCGCCTGAATCGAGGGAGACAGCAATTTTCTTGCCTGATGGATCGCGAGGAGCAAAAAACGATGGCGATGGGCCCGTGCCTCGCACCATCGATCAGCATGACTGATTAATTTATGCGGCGATGCGCAAGCGATGCGCGGTTCTCCGCGCATCGACCGTTGAAGGTTTAAGTACTTAAGTGCTCAGTCGAGCAGCGCATGCAAGCCGCCCGCCGCCGCGCGAGCGACGGCCGCAAGACGCGCTTCGCTCATGCCTTCGCGTGCGCTGCCCGAGAGGCCCGACATCACGCTCGCGACGTAATCGGTCACGGCATCGGCGGCGTCGGGATGCGTGTCGGCGACGTAAGCGCGGATCTCCGCGCGGCGTTCCTCGGCGATCCGGCGTGCGAGCAGCGCGCTTTCGGTATCGCCCGCGCCGCGCGCCGCTTCCAGCACGAGGCAGCCGCGGCGGCGCGGGTCTTTCGCATACGTGCGCGCGGCGCGTTCCAGCAGATCCGCCAGCGCCTCGGCGGGCGGACGGTCCGGCGCGAGCAGATCGGCGGCAGGCAACGCCGATTGCGCGTAACGTTCCATCACGCGCTCGAAGAAGGCCGCCTTGCTGCCGAACGCCGCGTAGAAACTCGGCGCCTTGATGCCCAGTTCTTCCGTGAGCGCAGCCAGTCCCACGGCGTCGTAGCCGTGCTCGTGAAACATCCGCTCGCCGATTGCCAGCGCCGCCTCAGGGTCGAAAACCCTTGGCCGGCCACGGCCCGGCTTGTGTCCTGAATTTAAATTAGTGACCACTATAAAAAGTCCTTGCCTTACCCGTACCTGAAATATATAGTGGTCACTACTTTAATTCAAGGAGGTCATCCATCATGACGCAGTTCTCAGGTAAATCGGTTCTGGTCGTCGGCGGCAGCCGCGGCATCGGCAAGGCTATCGTCAAGGTGTTCGCCGAAGGCGGCGCGAAGGTGCGCTTTACCTACGCCGGCTCGCGCGAAGCCGCCGAATCGCTGGTGAAGGAAACCGGCGCGAGCGCCGTGCAGGCCGACGCGGCCGACCGCGACGCGCTGATCGCCGCCGTCAAGGAAGCCGGTCCGCTGGACGTCTTCGTGTACAACGCCGGGCTGCTGGTGGTCGGCGATCCGCTGACGATCGAAGCCGACGACGTCGATCGCATGCTCGACGTGAACGTGCGCGGCGCGTATCACGCATCCGTCGAAGCAGCGCGCACGATGCGCGATGGCGGACGCATCGTCGCGATCGGCTCGGTCAACGGCGATCGCATCCCGTTCGAGGGCCTCACCGCCTACGGCATGACCAAGTCGGCGCTGCAAGGCATGGCGCGCGGGCTCGCACGCGATTTCGGCGCGCGCGGCATCACCGTGAACGTGGTCCAGCCGGGCCCGACCGACACCGACATGAACCCCGCCGAAGGTCCGATGGCGAGCATGATGCACAGCGTCATGGCGCTCAAGCGACACGGCACGGCCGAGGACGTCGCGAGCCTCGTCGCGTATCTCGCGGGTCCGCACGCGAGCGGCATCACCGGCGCGATGCATACGATCGACGGCGGATTCGGCGCTTGAAAAACGTGACGGCGTAATGAGTGTGTGGAGTGTATGTCACGTGCCCGCCTCGCGAACCGAGGCGGGCACGAACGCTTTGCGAGCACGAAAATGGCGTGCCGAACGCGAGCATGGCCTGCTTCGTTCATGCGCCGACATGCAGAAAATAGCTTGTTTAGCGGGGTTTTCTCGCACGCGCCTCGCGCGCCCAATGCGAGTATCGAATGCGAGCGTTTTCTTATATTCTGAAGTCCTCGGGCGAACACGGCATGGGGCCGTCGCCATCGCACAAGAGACCAGAATGACCGACGTCACGCAAACCATGAAGCTCAACCATCTGAGCTTCCCCTCTTCCGATACCGCCGCCACCGCGCGCTTCTTCGAACGCTATCTGGGCTTCACGATCGCCGGTTCGTGGGAGCAGTCGTATATTCTCAAGCGCCCCGGCTACGACGTGGTGATCGACCACACGAGCAGCGAAACACCGGTTTGGCCGGGGAATTTTCATGTGGGCTTCGAACTGCCGGGCGTCGAAGACGTGCAGCAGCTTCATGCGCGTTTCAAGGCCGAAGGTGTGCAGATGGAAACCGACGTGTTCAATAACGGGCGCGGTTCGCGGTTCTTCTGCCGCGCACCGGGCGGCGTGATGTTCGAGTTGAACACGCGTCAGGATGCGGCGCCGAAGTATCAGGGGACGTTTGATAATTGAGGTGGGGTGTCTGCGCGGGTGAGTAATCGAATGCCGATTAGTTAGCTATCCATATTGTTATCTGGCGGATGGATAAAAAAGACGGCGGCACGGTCGAGCACTGCGCCGCCGCTTCCTGCGTTCCCCAACGCGCTCTGGGCCGCGTCCCGTGCTAGCGTATCGCATCGGCGCTATCGCCCGTCACGCCACGCAACACGCACACTACGCCTTCCATGCCCCAAGCCACCCCACCCACCCTCGACGACGCGCCCGGCCACACCCGCTCGCTCGCGCGCCACTATCCGCGCGGCTTGCAGATCGAGCCGCATTCGCACACGTGGGCGCAGGTGCTGTACGCCGTCTCTGGCGTGATGTGGGTCGAAGCAGGCCGCGAGGCGCTCGTGGTGCCGCCGCAGCGCGCGGTCTGGCTGCCGCCCGGCACGCCGCACGCGATCCATATGATGAGCGCGGTCGAGATGCGCAATCTCTATCTGCACGAGCACGACATCCCGCATCTGAGCACGCGCTGCGAGGTCTTTGAAGTCGATGGGCTGCTGCGCGAACTCATCAAGAATCTCGCCGAACGCGAGCACGAGCGCGACGATGCCTGGCGCGCCGCCGCCTCGCGTCTCGCGGGGATGGAACTGGCGCACGCGCGCCGCTCGACGCTGCGCATTCCCTTGCCCGATGCGTCGGGCAGCGCCGACCGCCGTCTCTCGATGCTGTGCCGCGCGGTCATCGACAATCCGTCGAACGAGATCGCTTTCGAGCAGCACGCGGCGTCGGTGGGCGCGAGCGTGCGCACACTCGCGCGCCTCTTCACGCGTGAACTGGGCGTGGGTTTCGCGCAATGGCGGCGGCAGGTGCAGCTCGCCATCGCGGTATCGCGGCTCGCGGAAGGCCAGCCCGTGAGCGCCGTGGCGCGGCTGCTCGGCTATCTGCCCAGCAGTTTCAGCGATATGTTCCGGCGCGAACTGGGCGTCTCGCCGAGCGACTATCGCCCGGAAGATACGCTGACGCTCGCTTCATCGGCATCATCGGCGTCATCGGCATCCGCCGCTCCGGCAAGCCAGGACGACGGACACCAACCCGCCAGCTAAGCCGCCGCGCGTCAGACAGCCGGATCGATCGGCGAAGGCGGCGCGCCGCGCGCCTCGATCGCCTTGCCCGCCAGCAGGCACAGATCCTCGCGATAATGCCCGGCGACGATCTGCACGCCCACCGGCACGTCGTCGACCATGCCCGTCGACACGACCAGCCCCGGCAAGCCCACCGCCGGCAACGCGCGCAGCGTCAGTTGCGCATCCCAGACGCGCTGGAAGCCCTCCGGCCCCTGCAGATCGAGCCCGTCCGCGAACGGCAGCTCGCCCGACACCGGCAGCAGCAGCACCGGATGCTCGGCGAAGAACAGCCGCCACTGGCGCGCGAGCGTGGTGCGGCGCACCAGCGACTTGGTCACCACGTCCTCTGGCATCGCCGCCACCTTCGCGCGCACGCCCTCCACCACGGCGCGCGCGCCGGGATCGCCGTCGCGCAGCACCGCGTCGACCAGCGCCGGATAACCGTCGCCGAGCCACAGGCGCTCCTGCACTTCGGCGGCGTCGCGCATCGAGGGCGTGTCGTCGATCTGCTCGACCTGCCAGCCCGCATCCGCGAGACGGCGGCCCGCGTCGAGCAGCGCGTCCTCCACCTCCTTCGTGATCGTCATGCCGCCGGGACGCAGGCAGATCGTCGCGCGCAGCGGCGCGTCCGGTCCCTTGAGCGGCGCGGGCACACACCACGGGTCGCGCATGTCGGGCTGCGCGAACGCCGCGAACGCGAGGCTCACGTCGTCGATGCTGCGCGCCATCGGCCCCGCGCCCGACATCAGTTGCGCGCCGATCGGCCGTTCCGGCGACGAGGCATTGAACGCGGGCACGCGTCCGAGGCTCGGGCGCAGCCCGTGCACGCCGCACGCGTAGGCCGGATAGCGCACCGAGCCGCCGATATCGGTGCCCAGCGCGATCTGGCCGATGCCCGCCGTGACCGCCGCCGCCGCGCCGCCGCTCGATCCGCCCGGCGTGAGCGCGGCGTTGCGCGGATTGCGCGTCGCACCATGCACCTGATTGCTCGTAAACCAGCGCAGCGCGAAGGTCGGCGAATTAGTGCGGCCGAGCAGCACCGCGCCCGCGCGCACGAGGTTGTCGACGGCCGGGCTGTTGGCGGGCGCGATCAGCTCCTTTTGCAGCACGGTGCCGTTGGTGGTGGCGAAGCCCGCCTGATCGACGTTGATCTTGGTGGTGACCGGCACGCCCGCGAGCGGGCCCGGGTCCTCGCCGCGCGCGATGGCCGCGTCGATGCGGTCGGCCTGCTCGTAGACCCGCGCGGGGTCGTGCGCGACCACCGCGTTGATGAGCGGGTTGACGGCGTCGAGCCGCGCGAGCGCATCGGTCGCGGCCTCGCGGGCCGACACTTCGCGGCTTCGAATGCGCTTCGCCAGTTCCGTTGCCGATAGTCGCCAAAGTTCAGTCACGTTTCCTCCGGTTCTTCTGTGGGATGAGGGATGTTGCGTCGGGTAAAAAACCAAAATTCGTTACGTTCGACGACGGCTCACGCGCTCGCCGAAAGCGTGCCGCCGCGCCGCCGGTCGCGCAGGATCGCCAGCGCGAGCGCGGCCAGTCCGCAGCCCGCGATCAGCGCGAGCAGCGCGCCCTTGCCGTTGTGCACGAGCACCCAGCCGCCCAGCGACGGAAAGCCGAACGCACCGACGAAGTACGCCGCCACGAACCACGTCAGCGCGGCGCGCCGGTGCGCGGCGGCGGAGTCGTCGATGGCCTGCACCTGCACGATCGGATACGCGAGCCCGTAGCCGGTGCCGAGCAGCACGGCGGCCAGCGCCTGGAAGCCCGCGTGGTACGGCACCGCGAACATCGCGGCGCTGCCGAGCACCATCATCGCGAGCAGGACCTTGGTCGCCGTCGCCGCGCGCATGCGCACGACGAGGCGCGCGAGCAGCCAGCGCGTGGCAATCACCGTGATCGTGTACAGGCTGAAGAAGGTGCTCGCCTTGGCCTGCGTGCCTTGCACGAGCGACATCTGGAACGTCATCAGGCCGGAGAACACACAGCCGCCGAGCGCGATGATGACGATCGGATACACGGCGCGCGTGCGCGCGATCGCGCCGATGCTGCGCAGCCAGCGCTCTTGCGCGGGCTGCACGCGCGCGAGGCGGCCGAAGATTTCGAGCGTGAGCGCGCCGATCAGGCACAGCGCGCCGATCGCGTAGAGCACGCCTTCGAGCGGCATACGCCAGAAGCGCATCGCGAAGGCCGCGAGCGCGGGGCAGCCGCCCACGCCCGCCATCTGGAACGTGGCGAAGCGCAGGAACCAGAGGCTGCGGTCGGCGTCGCTGGTGCGTTCGGCGAGCGCCATCGGCGCGGCAAGGCAGAACGCGCCCCAGCCGAGGCCGACGAGAAAACCGGGCAGCGCGTCGATGCCGCTCGCGTGCGCCATGAGCGCGAAGCCCACCACGCCCGCGCCCACGCAGAGCGCCGCGAGCGCGGCCATGCGCGCCGCGCCCACATGCTGGGCGACCCAGCCGGTCAGCGAGACGCCCGCGAAAGTACCGAGCGCCGCGCCCGCGAGCGCCACGCCGGTGTCGAAGTCGGTGCCGCCGATCGCGCGCACGTGCATCGAGAACAGAAACGTCGCCCCGTAGCCGCCTGAAGCGAGCAGCACACCTATGAGCATGATTGCGGCGTGTATCGGGCGCACGGTCGGGTTCCCGGTCGGTGGCAATGATCGGCCAGTGAATGAGGCGGATGGTCGGCAGCGTATCAGGGCTGCGCGCGGCGGGGCCGCGCGCGTGCCGGGTGCTTCGGGTGTGTCGTGTGTGTCTGATGCGTCGGGTTCAAGCGATGCGTGAGCCATGCACGCGCATCACGAGTGCGCGTAGATCGGGCCGAGGCCGGGCACGTCCGCGTCGGGCGCGCTCACGTGGACGCGCGGTGCGCGGCTGCCCGATGCCGATGCGCCCTGCGCCACGCCGCCATATGACGAAGATGCGGACGACGATGCCGACGACGCGACCGCCGTTTCACCGTTGGCCGCGCTCACACGCGCCAGCGCGGCTTGCAGATTGGCCGGGTACTGGGTGTTGTCGCTGGCCGGGTTGTAGCCCGCCTGCTGGAGCTGCACGAGTTCGGCCTTCACTTCGGCGCGGGTGATGGGCGCGTTTTGCACATTGGACTGCGCGAACGAGAGCGCGGGCACAGCGACGAGAGCGGCAACGACGAGCGATTGAACGAGTTTCATGGTGTTTCTCCTGGCATTGAGTGGGTGGGATGCAGTGGATGAGGTATCAACCGTGCACAGGAGTTATTTGAACGCCGCGATGTATCTGGCTTGTTTCCGCGCGCGTGCCAATTTGCAAGCGTGTATGTCGTATCTGCGTCCCGATACATTGCGATACATAGTGCGGACGCGGCACATCGCAAAGGCGCGGGAAAAAGTGCCCCGAAGCGCGCCCCTCGGCACGCAATCGAAAGCTGTTTGCAAGACTATTCCGTTAGCGTGCGTTACGCCCTGTTGAAACCCTGCTCACGCCCTGGTCATGCCCGGGTCATGCCCTGGCACCGCCGGTTTCCAATGCGTTGGCAAGCCGTCGCGCGGCTCGCCTTTGTCACGGCGCACGACGGATTCGAGGCCTTGTAATACGGCAAAACCTTTCAAAAAACTAACGTTTCGAAATTAGCGCGCGAGTTGGTTAGACTGCGAGTCTCGCCTCTCGCTGCGTACCGCGCGGCCTTGGGCGGCCCACAACAAACACGAGAATGCGTATGCGAATCGACGTCGAACGGCACGTTCCCGAAGCGGGAAAAACGCCGTGTCCCGCACATGGCCCCTGCAAGCACGCGAACGCGCGCGCCGCACACGATGACCATCGCGCTGGCGACGGCGTTGCACACAGCGTGGCCCGCGGCTTCGACGGCGCCGCCGCATCGACCGGGAGACTGGCATGAGCGATACGCCGAACCTGCCCACCGCCCCGCAAACCCCGCCGCCGCCGCCGCCGCCCGCCCCCGCGCGCAAGCGGCGCGGCGTCTGGATTCTCGCGCTCGTCATCCTCGTCTTGATCGTGCTCGTGGTGGTGCACGTGCTGCACCGCAAGAAGCCCGAGCGCGGCGCCGCGCCCCAGGTCGTCACGGTCGCGCCCGCCGCGCTCGGCGCGATGCCGGTCACGCTCAACGCGCTCGGCACGGTCACGCCGGTCGCCACCGTCACGGTGCTGCCGCAATTGAGCGGCTATCTCACGGAAGTCGGCTATCGCGAAGGCCAGGACGTGATCAAAGGCCAGTTCCTCGCGCAGATCGATCCGCGCCAGTACGAGATCAACAAGGAGCAGGCCGAGGCCACGCTCGCCAAGGATCAGGCCTCGCTTGCCCAGGCGCGCGCCGACCTCGCGCGCTACACGCAACTGAACGAAAAGAAGTCGATCGCCGAGCAGACCTACGCCGACCAGAAGTTCCTCGTCGCGCAGGACGAAGCCGCCGTGAAGTCGGACCTCGCGACCATCAAGCAGTACGAACTCGATCTGATCTATTGCCATATCACCGCGCCGGTGTCGGGCCGCGTCGGCCTGCGTCTCGTCGATCCGGGCAATTACGTGACGGCGTCGAGCTCCACGGGCATCGCCGTCATCACGACGATGAAGCCCACCACCGTGCAGTTCACGGTGCCGCAGAACGCGCTGTCCGACGTGCTGCAACGCACGACCGCGGGCGCGAAGCTGCCCGTCACGGTCTATAGCGCCGACAACACCAAGCAGCTCGCCACCGGCACGCTCTACGCGATCAGCAACCAGATGGCGACGGCCACCGGCACGGTCACGCTGCGCGCGAGCATCCCCAACGATGACGAGGCGCTGTTCCCGAACGAGTTCGTCAACGTGAAGCTGCTCGTCGACACGATGCAGAACGCGGTGCTCGTCCCCACGCCTTCGGTGCAGTCGGGCGCGCCCGGCGACTACGTGTATCTCGTCAACGACGACAACACCGTGTCGGTCCACAAGGTCACGATCGGGCCGAGCGACGGCCAGCATACGGTGATCGTCTCCGGCCTGAACGCGGGTCAGCGCGTGGTCACCGACGGGCTCGACCGCCTCAACGACGGCGCGAAGATCCAGCCCGCGGGCGCGCGCCGGGCCAATGGTGCAAGCGGTGCCGGCGCGGCAACCGGCGCGCAAGCGCGCATGGGCAACGCCGCGCACGCGCATGCCCGCGCGAGCTTCGCGGCATCGGGTGCATCAGCCGCACCGGCTGCATCGGGCGCCAGCGCCGCCCCGGCCGATTCCGCTTCGCAAGCGTCTTAAGCAGCCAGTCCCGCACCGATGAATATTTCGCGTCTTTTCATCCTGCGGCCCGTCGCGACATCGTTGCTGATGATCGCGATGGTGCTGGTGGGCCTCGTGGCGATGAAGTTCCTGCCGGTCTCGTCGCTGCCCGCGGTCGACTATCCGACCATCCAGGTGCAGACCTTCTACCCCGGCGCGAGCCCGACCGTGATGGCGACCACCGTCACCGCGCCGCTGGAAGTGCAGCTCGGCGAGATTCCGGGCTTGCAGCAGATGGTCTCGTACAGCTCCGAGGGCGCCTCGGTCATCACGCTGCAATTCGACCTCTCGCTCAATCTCGACGTCGCCGAGCAAAACGTGCAGCAGGCCATCAACGCGGCCAACAGCTATCTGCCGACCGGTCTGCCCGCGCCGCCGACCTACGCCAAGGTCAATCCCGCCGACCAGCCGATCCTCACGCTCGCGATCACGTCGAAATCGATGTCGCTCACGCAGTTGCAGGACGCGGCCAACAACCGCCTCGCCACCAAGATTTCCGAAGTGCCGGGCGTGGGTCTCGTGAGCACGGCCGGCGGCAACGTGCCCGCCGTGCGCGTGGAAGCCGATCCGCAAAAGCTCGCCGCCTACGGCCTCAATCTCGACGACTTGCGCACGCTGCTCGCCAACGTCAACGTGAGCGCGCCGAAGGGCAACTTCGACGGCCCCGAGCTCGACTACACGATCAATTCGAACGACCAGATTTCCGATCCCAAGGATTACGAAGAAACGGTCATCGCCTACCAGAACGGCGCGCCGGTTCTCATGAAGGACGTGGCGCGCGTGTCCACGGCTGCGCAAGACGTCGAGCGCGGCGCCTGGTACAACAAGCAGCCCGCGATCGTGCTGAACGTGCAGCGCCAGCCGGGCGCGAACGTGATCGCCACGGTCAACCAGATCATGCGCCAGCTGCCGCTGCTCGAAGCGACGCTGCCCGCCGGCATGAAGGTCACGGTGGTGTCGAACAGCGTGGGCGTGATCCAGTCCTCGGTGCATGACGCCGCGTTCGAACTCGTGCTCGCGGTCGCCCTCGTGGTCGCCGTGATCTTCGTGTTCCTGCGCAATCTGCCCGCCACGATCATTCCGAGCATCTCGGTGCCGGTCTCGCTGATCGGCACGCTCGCGATCATGTACGAACTGGGCTACTCGATCGACAATCTCTCGCTGATGGCGCTGATCATCGCCACGGGTTTCGTCGTCGACGATTCCATCGTGATGATCGAAAACATCGTGCGCTATCTGGAGGAAGGCGAAAAGCCCTTGCAGGCGGCGCTAAAAGGCGCGGGGCAGATCGGCTTCACGATTCTCTCGCTGACGATTTCGCTGATCGCCGTGCTGATTCCGCTGCTCTTTATGGGCGGCGTGATCGGGCGTCTGTTCAGCGAGTTCGCGGTCACGCTCGCGGTCACGATCGTGCTCTCCGCCGTGGTCTCGCTGACCGTGGTGCCGATGATGTGCGCGCGGATTCTGCGCGCCCAGGCCGAGCGCCATCCGAGCCGCTTCGAGCGCATCAGCGAAGGGCTGTTCGACAAGACGCTCGCCGCCTACGAGCGCGGCCTGCGCTGGGTGCTCGACCATCAGACGCTCACGCTCGTCGTGGCCGTGCTCACGGTCGCCCTCACCGGCCTGCTCTACGTGATGATTCCGAAGGGCCTGTTCCCCGTGCAGGACGTGGGCGTGCTCCAGGGCGTCAGCGTGGCCGACAATTCGGTCTCGTATTCGGCGATGGTGCGCCGCCAGGCCGAACTGGCCGAGCAGATCCTCAAGGACCCGGACGTGGAGTCGCTCACCTCCTACGTGGGCATCGACGGCATCAACAACACGCTCAACAACGGCCGCTTCCTGATCAACCTGAAGCCGCACGACGACCGCTCGGAAAGCGCCGAGGAAATCGGCCGGCGCATCCAGCAGTCGGTCGCGAAGGTGCCGGGCATCCGCCTCTATGTGCAGCCCGAGCAGGATCTGACGCTCGACACCACCGTGTCGCGCAGCCAGTACAACTTCGTGCTGCGCGGCCCGAGCCAGGAAGCGTTCACGCAGTACGTGCCGGACCTCGTCGCGCGCATGAAGAAGATTCCGTCGATCGCCGACGTCACGAGCGACCTCAACACCGACGGTCTCTCCGTGAACGTGCAGGTGAACCGCCAGCTCGCGGCGCGTTACGGCATCACGGCGGCGACCATCGACAACGCGCTTTACGACGCGCTGGGCCAGCGCATCGTTTCGACCATCTTCCAGCAGTCGGATCAGTACCGCGTGATCCTGGTCGCGAAGCCGGAGTCGCTGCCGACGGTCGATTCGATCGGCGACATCTATCTGCCGAGCCAGACCGCGAGCACGGGCCAGGTGCCGCTCAAGGGCATCGCGACCATCAGCATCACGCGCTCGCCGCTGATGATCAGCCACCTCGCGCAGTTCCCCTCGGTGACGATCTCGTTCAATCTCGCCGATGGCGCGTCGCTCTCCTCCGCCGTGCGCGACATCCGCAAGGCCGAGGCCGACGCGAAGCTGCCGCCGTCGATCACCTCGTCGTTCCAGGGCGCGGCGCAGGCGTTCGAGGACTCGCTCTCCAGCGAGGTCTATCTGCTGATCGCCGCCATCGTGGCCGTGTATATCGTGCTGGGCGTGCTCTACGAGAGCTACGTGCATCCGGTGACGATTCTCTCGACGCTGCCTTCGGCGGGCATCGGCGCGCTGCTCGCGCTGATGATCGCGGGCAAGGATCTCGACGTGATCGGCATCATCGGCATCGTGCTGCTGATCGGCATCGTCAAGAAGAACGCCATCATGATGGTGGACTTCGCGCTCGAAGCCGAACGCGTGCACGGCAAGCCGCCGCGCGAGGCGATTTTCGAAGCCTCGCTGCTGCGCTTCCGCCCGATTCTGATGACCACGCTCGCGGCCATGCTCGGCGCGCTGCCGATGCTGCTCGGCACCGGCACGGGCTCGGAACTGCGCCGCCCGCTCGGCCTCGCGATCATCGGCGGCCTGACGGTTTCGCAGCTGCTCACGCTGTTCACCACGCCCGTGATTTACCTGCTGTTCGATCGTCTCGCGGAGCGTTTCGGCCGCAAGCGCAATCGTGATGAAGACAGCGGCGAGCCAGGCGATGCGGACGGCGGCACGCCCCCGACACCGCCCGCGCCCGAGGCGGCACCGTGAACCTGTCGGCGCTCTTTATCCGCAGACCGGTCGCGACGTCGCTGCTCGCGATCGCGATCCTGCTCGCCGGCACGCTCGCGTTCTTCCGCCTGCCCGTGGCGCCGCTGCCCAACATCGCCTATCCGGTGATCGTGGTGCAGGCGAACATGGCGGGCGCGAGCCCGAACACCATGGCGTCCACCGTGGCCGAGCCGCTGGAGCGGCGTCTGGGCACCATCGCCGACGTGAGCCAGCTCACTTCGATCAACAACGTGGGCTCGTCGATGATCGTGGTGGTGTTCGGCCTGAACCGCGACATCAACGGCGCCGCGCGCGACGTCGAAGCGGCCATCCAGGCCGCGCGCGCGGACCTGCCCACCACCTTGCGCAGCAATCCCACTTACCGCCAGTACAACCCCGCGAGCGCGCCGATCATGGTGCTTGCGCTCACGTCCGACACGCTCACGAAAGCCCAGCTCTACGATTCCGCGGATTCGGTGATCATGCAGCAGCTTTCGCAGGTGGACGGCGTGGGCCAGATCACGCTCGGCGGCGGCGCGCTGCCCTCGGTGCGCGTCGAACTGGAGCCGGGCAAGCTCAATAGCTACGGCATCGGCATGGAGGACGTGCGCGCGGCGATCGGCGCGGCCAACGCGAACAGCGCGAAGGGCCATCTCGATCAGGGCGACCAGCGCTTCGTCGTCACCTCGAACGATCAGATCAGCAACGCCGCGCCGTTCCGCGACGTGGTGATCGCCTATCGCGACGGCGCGCCCGTGTATCTGCGCGACGTGGGCACCGTGCGCGACTCGAACGAAAACATCCGTAACGCCGGCCTCTACAACGGCAAGTCGGCGGTGCTCGTGATCGTCTATCCAATGCCGGGCAGCAACGTCGTGAAGACGGTCCAGCAGATCCAGGCGCGTCTGCCCAACATCGAAGCCGCCCTGCCCGCCACCATCAAGGTGAACGTGGCGGTGGACCGCTCGGAGTCGGTGCGCGCCTCGGTGGCCGACACCGAGCGCACGCTTTTCATCGCCGTGCTGCTGGTGATCGGCGTGGTGTTCGTGTTCCTGCTCTCGCCGCGCGCCACGCTGATTCCGGCCGTGGCGCTGCCGCTCTCGATCATCGGCACCTTCGGCCCGATGTACCTGCTCGGCTACAGCATCGACTCGCTCTCGCTGATGGCGCTCACGATCGGCACCGGCTTCGTGGTCGACGACGCCGTGGTCGTGCTCGAAAACATCGTGCGCCATATCGAGGCCGGGCTCGATCCGAAGGAAGCCGCGCTGCGCGGCGCGGGCGAAGTGGGCTTCACGGTACTCTCGATGAGCCTCTCGCTGATCGCCGTGTTCCTGCCGATCCTGCTGATGCCGGGCATCGTCGGCCTGCTCTTTCACGAGTTCGCGATGACGCTGTCGATCGCGATCATCATCTCGCTGATCGTCTCGCTCACGGTTACGCCCGCGATGTGCGCCTACGTGCTCAAGCGCGAACAGCTGCACAAGGAGCCGTCGCGCGCGGCGAAGTGGATCGACGCGCAGTTCGAGCGCTTCAAGCAGTTCTATTCGCGCTCGCTCGACGTCGCGCTCAATCACGCGAAGCTCGTGATCTTCCTGCTGTTCGCGCTGCTGGTCGGCAATGTGTTTCTCGCGCGCCTGCTCGCGGGCACGTTCTTCCCCGAGCAGGACACGGGCATTCTGATCGGGCAGATCATCGCCGACCAGAGCATCTCGTTCACGGCGATGGAGAAGAAGCTCGCGCAGTTGCAGCAGATCGTGCAGCAGGATCCGGCGGTGGCGTCGGTGGCGGGCTTCACGGGCGGACGCGCGCTCAACACGGCCAACGTCTTCATCGAACTGAAGCCGCTCGCGCAGCGCAAGCTCTCGGCCAGCGAGGTCGTGAACCGGCTGCGGCCCAAGCTCAATGCGGTCTCGGGCGCGCGCCTGTTCATCCAGGCGCAGCAGGACTTGCAGATCGGCGGAAGACAGTCGGCGGCCGAGTATCAGTACACGCTCACGAGCGACGACGCCGACGCGCTGTTCAAATGGGTGCCCAAACTCGTGACCGAGCTGAACAAGCATCGCGGCACGATCATGGACGTGAACTCGGATCTTCAGCAAAACGGTTTGCAAACCTATGTGACCGTGAACCGGCAGACCGCGAAACGCTACGGCTTCGACCCGAACCAGGTCGACAGCGTGCTTTACGACGCCTTCGGCCAGCGCACGGTTTCGACCATCTACAACGCGATCAACCAGTACTTCGTGGTCATGGAAGTGGCGCCGCAATACTGGCAGTATCCGCAGTCGTTCGACCGCATTTATCTGAGCACGGCGGCGGGCAACGCGAGCGGTTCGGCGTCCACGCAGATGTCGAGCAGCACGGTCTCGGGCGTGACCGCGTATAGCGCGATCACCAGCACCAGCAGTTCGAGCAGCAGCACCAACTCGCGCAACGCCGACGCCGTGGCGAACCAGCAGAACAACGCGATCTCCAACAGCAAGGGCGGCAGTTCGAGCGGCAGCGCGGACAGCACGGCCGCCGAAACCATGGTGCCGGTCACCGCGATGATGAACTGGAGCATCAGCCACACCGCGACCCAGGTGAACCACCAGAGCGGCGAGGTGGCGGGCACGATCTCGTTCAACCTGCCGACGGGCGGCTCGCTTTCCGAAGCGGGCAAGGTCATCGAACAGGCCGAGCGCGACATCGGCATGCCCGCCGCGATTCACGGCGAATTCGCGGGCGCGGCCCAGGCCTACGCGCAGTCGATGGGCACCGTGCCGCTGCTGATCATCGCGGCGCTGGTCGTGGTCTATATCGTGCTGGGCGTGCTCTACGAGAACACCATCCACCCGCTCACGATTCTCTCGACGCTGCCGTCGGCGGGCATCGGCGCGATTCTCGCGATGCTGATCTTCGGCACGCCGTTCTCGGTGATCGCGATGATCGGCATCATTCTGCTGATCGGCATCGTCAAGAAGAACGGCATCATGATGGTGGACGTCGCGATCCAGAATCAGCGCAATCTCGGCATGGACGCGCGCAGCGCGATTCACGACGCCGCCGTGGTGCGCCTGCGCCCGATCATGATGACGACCTTCGCCGCCGTGCTGGGCGCAGTGCCGCTCGCGGTCGGCATCGGCCAGGGCGCGTCGCTGCGCCAGCCGCTCGGCGTGACCGTGATGGGCGGCCTGATTCTCTCGCAGGTCTTCACCCTCTACACCACGCCCGTGATTTATCTGTTCCTCGACCGCCTGCGCGCCCGTCTCGCACGCTGGGCCGCACGCCTGCCCTGGAATCGCCAGGCCGATGAGAACGCATCATGAAGACCGCATCATGAAAACGACTGACCTGACTCTGCCCCATCTGATGCAGCGCACGCGGCGCGTGCTGCCGCTCGCGCTCGCCGCCGGCCTCACGTTCGCGCTGAGCGGCTGCATGGTGGGCCCCGACTATCATCGCCCGCAGGTTTCCGTGCCCACGCAATGGAAGGAACTGCCGGGCTGGACCCAGGCCGAGCCGGGCGCCGCCGAAGCCCCGAAGGGCGACTGGTGGACCGCCTTCCACGATCCGCTGCTCGACGAGCTCGAACCGCTCGTGACCGTCTCGAACCAGACCGTGCGGCAGAACTACGCGAACTATCAGGAAGCGCTCGCCGAAGTGCGCGTGGCGCGCGCGGGCCTCTTTCCGACGCTGGGCGTGACCGGTTCGGCCACGCGCGAGCGCGCCTCGGCGACCACCACGAGCGGCAGCGCCGCGCGCGTCGTCAATGCGGGCTCGCTCGAAGCGAACGTCAGCTGGGCGCCCGACCTCTGGGGCGAGGTGCGCCGCCAGGTCGAGGAACAGTCGGCCACCGCGCAGGCGAGCGAAGCCACGCTTGCGAATGCTCAGCTATCCGAACAGATTGCGCTGGCGAACGCCGTGATCAATCTGCGCGTGACCGACGCCGATATCGACCTGCTCACGGCAACGGTCGAGGCGTACAAGCACTCGCTGCGCGTGGTCAGCGATCAGGACGCGGCGGGCACCGTCTCGCCGTCCGATCTGATCACGGCGCGCACGCAGCTGGAGAACGCGCAGGCGAGCCTGATCGCGCTGGGCGTCTCGCGCGCGCAATACGAGCACGCGATCGCGGTGCTGGTGGGCCGCAATCCCGAGGACGTGACGATCCCGCATAGCGAGCGCATGCCGATCCTGCCGGACATTCCCGCAGGTGTGCCGTCGACGATCCTGCAACGCCGCCCCGACGTCGCCACCGCGGAGCGCCAGATGGCCTCGGCGAACGCGGCAATCGGCGTGGCCGTGGCGGCGTACTATCCGAGCATTTCGCTCTCGGCGCTCGACGGCTTCACGCAGTCGCCGCTGTCGGGACTGCTGCATATCAGCAACTATGTGTGGTCGCTCGGCGCGAGCGCGACGCAAACGATTTTCGACGGCGGTCTGCGCAGCGCCGATGTCGACGCCGCGCGCGCGAGCTACGACGCCTCGGTCGCGAACTATCGCGGCACCGTGCTCACGGCGTTCCAGGACGTCGAAAACGATCTCTCGGGCCTGCGCATTCTCGCGCAGCAAGCCGCGGTGCTCGAATCGGCCGTGCGCGACGCCACGCGCGCCACGCAGATCGCGCAAAACGAGTACGAGGCCGGCACGGTCGATTACACGACGGTCGTGACCGCGCAGGCCACGCAGTTGAGCACGCAGCAAAGCGCGCTCACGGTGCAGCAGAGCCGACTGCTCGACGCGGCCTCGCTGATCGGCGATCTGGGCGGCGGCTGGAACGGCCAGTTGCACGATGTGCGTCATCCCGATCGCGTCGATACGGGCGCGAATGGGGGCACGCCCGCCAGCGCGGTTGCGCCCGCGCAAGCCAGCGGCGCGGCGGCGGCCAGCGGCGCGCAAGCCGCCATGCCGAGTCCGTAAAGCGCGGTCGCGGTGGTTGGCGCGCGGGCGGGCTTGCCGCGCCGCGCCGCGCCGCGCCGCGCGCTGATTTTCGCGAGACTCGCCGCGCTTCGATGCGCCGCGCATGCCGTTCGTGCATGCGCCTTGATGCAGCCCGTCCGATCCCCTCTTCTTCGTGGCAAGCGCAACCGTTCGTCAGATCGATTGCGCTATGCTGGCGCGTCAGAAGCGTGGCGATAGATTCATCGCGCATCGTCCGTTTCGTCTGATTCGCGGTCTGATTCGCGCATGACGGCTCGCGACATCGCGTCATTGCTACTTCGTCATTTCACCGCGCGCGCCGCCACGCGCCGCATCGATCATCGCCAGCACGTCAGCATCGGCGCCAATCCGATGCGGGAGATTTCGCCACGATGGCACGCCACCGGCACTCGAAGTCCGTCGCGCTTTGCGCGCTGCTCGCGCTCGCCGCCGCGGCCCACGCCGACGACAGCCCCGACGCGAACCGCACCGGCGACGCCGCGAACGCCGCCAGCGAGGCGCATCCGTCCTGGTTCTCCCGGTTTCGCGACACCGAGGACGGCGCGTTCGACCTCAGCGACATGCTGCTCACTCACAAGGGCGTGCTGCCGGTGCCGACCATCATCACCGAGCCCGCAGTGGGCTACGGCTTCGGGCTCGCGCTGCTCTACTTCACCGCGCCCAAACGCGCGGCCAACGAAAACGCGAGTGAAAGCGGCAGCGAAAACGGCAGCGACAGCGACGCCAGCAAACAACCCGCCAACGCCAAACCGAAAATGTCGCCGCCCAACATCACGGCCGTCGGCGGCTTCATCACCGGCACGCAAAGCTGGGGCGTGGGACTCGTGCACTTCCACACCTGGGACGAGGACCGCATCCGTTATCTCGGCGTGATCGGCAAAGTGAATCTGCATCTGAACTACTATGGGCTGCAAGGCAACGCCAACGCCTACCAGTTGAGCGGCGTCGCCCTGGTTCAGCAGATTTTGTTCAGGATTGCCAATAGTCCGTGGTACGTCGGGCCGCGCTATACGTTCTTCGATTCGGCCACGCGCTTCGACCCGCTGGTGCCGAACGGCATCCACAATTTCGAACGCGACGTGCGCGTGGGCAAAGGCGGCATCGTCATCGATTACGACACGCGCGACAACATCTTCTATCCGAGCCGCGGCACTTACGCGGAATTCGAAGCCGAATTCGCGCGCGGCGGCTTCGGCAGTTCCAATGCGTTCGAGATGCAAGCAGCGAGGGCGTACCACTGGATCGAGTTGTCGCCGCGCTGGGTGCTGGGACTGCGCGTGGACACCGGCTTCTCGCAGGGCGACATCCCCTTTTTCGCGCAGCCTTATGTGAATCTGCGCGGCGTCTCCGATGCGAAATTCCAGGACCGCAATCAGCTCACCGGCGAACTGGAACTACGCTGGAACGTCACGCCGCGCTGGGCGGTGCTCGGTTTCGGCGGCGCGGGCAAGGCCTACGGCAATCTGCATTCGTTCAGCGACGCGCCCACGGCCTTCGGCTTCGGCACCGGCTTTCGCTATCTGATCGCACGCAAGCTCGGGCTCTCGATGGGGATCGACGTGGCGCACGGTCCCGGACAGAACGCGTTCTATATCCAGGTGGGCAGCGCGTGGCACTGAGGCGCACGCACAATCACACACAATCACACACAATCACGCACAAGGCTCCGATCCGGCGCGCGGCTCCAGCGGCAGCGCCGAGGCAGGCAGGCCGAACACGCGGTCGAAGATCAGATTGAAGACGTAGGCGTAGACGAGGAAGAACACCGAGAGGCCGATGTCCATGATGAAGGCCTCGACGAGCGGCACGCGCAGCGTGAGCGCGATCATCGGCACGAGAAACAGGATCAGGCCGGCTTCGAAACCCACGGCATGCGCGATGCGCCGCGCGACACTGCGTCCGCGCTTCGTCTGGCGCGCTTCCCAGCGCTCGAACAGCGTATTGAACACGACGTTCCAGATCACCGCGATCAGCGACGAGAAAATCGCCGCCGCACCCGCGCGGTCCATGCCGCGGCCCGAGAGCGAGGCGAAACTCGTGCTGGTGATGAGGATCGCGATCCCCTCGAACAGCGTGACGTAGACGATCCTGCGTTTGATTCCCTGCATGCCGTGAACGCTCCTGCGCGTTTTTGCCTGGAAAACCGGAAGCGACGATGGTACCACCGCACCGCCCCCGGCTTTCATGGCTTTCACGGCATTCAGGTGCCGGACAGACTTACGCGAGTTCCGTGAACACGGCCTGCGCCGTGAGACGCGACTTCGGCAGCTTCGCGTTGAAGTCGTCGGCGCTGCGGTAGCCGAGGCTGATCACGACGAGCGAGGTCAGCCCCTGCGCGTCGAGACCGAGTTCCGCGTCGAGCGCGGCGGCGTCGAAACCTTCCATCGGGCAGGCGTCGATTTCGAGCGTCGACGCGCCGATCAGCACCGAACCCAGCGCCAGATAGGCCTGCTTTTCCATCCACGCCGGGAGGTCGTTGCGCTCGCGGTGCAGGTTCACGTAGAAATTACGCGTGTTCGCCTGACCCGTTTTCGCCTCGGCGCTCGCGAAGCGGCCATCCGCCTCTTCCTGTGCGAGCACGGCGTTCAGATGCGCCTCGTCCATGTCCTTGCGCACGCACAGCACGAGCACGTGCGACGCCTTCAGCACCTTCGGCTCGTTGTACGCGTAGCCCGGCTGCATGGACTTCGCCACGCGCGCGCGGGCCGCGTCGCTTTCGGCCACCACGAAATGCCACGGCTGCGAGTTCACCGACGACGGGCTGAAGCGGATCAGTTCCTTCAGCTCGTCGATGACCGCGGCCGGGATCTTGCGGGCGGGATCGAAGGACTTGGTCGAATGGCGCGACTTGGCGAAGCGGGTGAGGTTCAAAACATTCTCCTGAATCGATGCGAGGTCTGACGTCGGCCGCCAGCGCGGCGGCAAGGCCGGTATCCTACCAGCATGCGGCGGCGGCCGTGCGGGCGCGCCTCGGCCCTGCTGCCGCCAATTTGATCTGCCGCCGACTGACTTCGCGTCGCGCCTCACCGGAGAAAACCATGCGCCAGGCCATCCATCATCTGCACGTGCACGCGCGCTCGCGCGGGCTCGTCGATTTCACCGCGCAGGTGCGCGATTTCGTGCGCGAAACCGGCATCGGCACGGGTTTGCTGACGCTGTTCTGCCGCCATACCTCGGCTTCGCTGCTGATTCAGGAAAACGCCGATCCCTCGGTGCGTCGCGACCTCGAACGCTATTTCGACGAGATCGCGCCCGAGGACCCGCAGCGCTACGAGCACGACACCGAAGGCCCCGACGACATGCCGGCGCATCTGCGCACCGCGCTCACGCAGACGCAGCTTTCGATTCCCGTCGAGTTCGGCGGCCCGGTGCTCGGCACCTGGCAAGGCATTTATCTGTTCGAGCATCGGCGTCACGCCTCGACGCGCGATATCGTGCTGCACCTGATCGGCGAATGACGGCGCGCCGCACGCCGCACGCCGTTAGCGAACCTCAACGAACCTCAGCGGACCTCAACGCGCGTCAGGCGCATCCGAGCAAAGCTTGCGCGCAGAGGCTATGCTACGGCTTGCGCTTTTCCGGCACCGGTTTTGACTCGCTTCTCACCTGATTCTTTCGTTTCCGAACCGATCCACCGAACCCTCAAGGAATAACTCATGACAAAGACCACCGGCTCGATGATTGCCTTCAATCGCCCCGACGGCAAATCGCTGCAAGGCTATCTGGCCACGCCCGCCAAAACGCAGGGCGCGCCCGCCATCGTCGTGATTCAGGAATGGTGGGGCTTGAACGACCAGATTCGCGGCGTGGCCGACCGTCTCGCGCAGGCCGGCTACTACGCGCTCGTGCCCGACCTCTATCGCGGCAAGAGCACGGTCGAGGAAGAAGAAGCCCATCACCTGATGACGGGCCTCGATTTCGGCGACGCCGCCTCGCAGGACATCCGCGGCGCGGTCGATCATCTACGCACGCTCACGGACCGCATCGGCGTGACCGGCTATTGCATGGGCGGCGCGCTCACGCTGCTGGCCGCGAACCAGATCCCCGACCTCGCGGGCGTGGTCACGTGGTACGGCTTCCCCCCGCTCGACTACCTCGACGCGAGCAAGATCACCGCGCCGGTGCTCGGCCACTGGGGCACGCAGGACGGCTTCTTCAAGATCGAAACCGTCGACGAACTCGAAAAGAAGCTCAAGGACGGCGGCGTGAACGTCGAGTTCCATCGCTACCTCGCCTACCACGCGTTCGCGAACGAAGAAGCCGTCGGCCCGGGCCGCATCGCGCACACGCAATTCGATCCGGTCTGGTCGCAGCAGGCGTGGGACCGCACGCTCACGTTCTGGGGCCGCACGCTCTGGAAGCAAGGCTGAGCGCGGCGGCTTCACGCTAGCCGCCTCACGCTGAAAGCATGAAAAAACGCGGCGCACGTTTTCGAACGTGCGCCGCGTCGTTTTTTTCAGCGTCGTGAAGTACACGACGCTATCGCGTTCAATGCGCGCGCTTCATCGCATTATCGAGTTCGGCGATTTCGCGCTCGCTCTGCTGAACCGCCTTGCGCTCGCGCTTCGCGTCGATCGAGCGGGCCAACACGAGATACGCGATCGCCGACACCGCGAGGCCCACCGCCCAGGCCACATCCACGCCGCCGATGCGCGCCGCGAGCGGCCCCGTGTAGATGCCCGGCAACACAAAGAACGGCACCGTCGCGGCGAAACCCACCGCGTAGGCGATCAGCCCGCGCGCGCCCCACGCGCCATACAGACCGCGCGGCGTGAAGAGTTGCGTGATCGCGTAATGGCCGCGCCGCACGAAGAAGTAATCGACGAGATTCACGGCCGTCCAGGGCACCAGCAGATACAGCATGATCGTGAGCGCCGCGAACAGAATGTCGATGGCGTTGCCCGACAGCGACAGCGAGATCGCCACCCATACGAGGCCGAGCGCGAGCACCGTGACCACGCGCACCGTCTGCGTCGGCTTCACGGGCTTGAACGAATCGACCGCCGTGACCACCGTCAGCATCGCGCTATAGGCGTTCAGGCCCATCGTCGCGACCATCGCGCCCACCGAAGCCAGCGAGATCAGCACGCCGAAGCCGCGGAACATCGCGTTGCCTGCGTCGTAGAGCGCGACGAGGCCATCGGACGCACCGAGACGCGTCGCAAGCCATGCGCCCAGCGCGATCAGCCAGATCGCCGACGCCGAGGCGCCGACGAACACCGCCGCGATGATCGCGCGCGGTTTCGTATCGCGCGGCAGATAGCGCGAGTAATCGGAGACATACGGCGCATACGTGATGTTGTAGCTCGCGCTCGCGGCGAACTGCGCGGCGAACGCGACGAGCGAGAAGCCGCCCGCGTGCACGATGCCGGGCTTCACGCCAACCGCGCCGAACAGGATCCACAGCGTCAGCAGCACGTAGAGCGGCAGGCTCGCGACCAGCAGCCACTTGAACACGCGATGCAGCCAGTCGTGACCGTAGATCGCCAGCGCCAGCGCGATCAGCGCCGTGACGATGGTGACGAGCGTCGGCGACCATCCGAAGATGCCCTTCACGCCGCTCGCCATCAGCACGGTATCGACCACGTTGAAGCCGATGAACGTGAACAGCGTCGCGATCAGGATCAGCACCACGCCGCGATAGCCGAACTGCGCGCGCGACTGGATCATCTGCGGCAGGCCGAGATGCGCGCCCTGCGAGGCATGAAACGCCATGAACAGCGTGCCGAACAGAATGCCGAGCACGCCCGAGAGGATCGTGTAGCCGAGCGAGAGTCCCATGCTCGGACCCACGAAGCCGATGGCGATCGTGAAGAACTGGAAGTTGCCGAGGAACCAGAACGGCCCCTGCCCGGCCACGCTGCCGTGGCGTTCGTGCGCGGGCACGTAGTCGATCGAACGCACTTCGATCTTGCGCCATTTCGAGGGCGCGACGGCGCCGGGCGCGTCCATGCTGCGTGGCGGTTCGGCCCCGTCGGCCGCCCAACCGTTGACGTTGTCAGTGTTCATCTGTCTCTTCCTGTGGGGTGCGCGCCCGCCCGCGCGCGCGAGGCGTGCGAGCGAGAGCGTTGACGGCTGGGTTCGTGGTTACGGTTGTTGCTGAGATTGCGGCGATGACGGCGATTGCGGCAATGACGGCGATGGCGGCAATGACGGCGATGGCGGCGCGCCGGCCGGACGCGCGCGGATCACATGCTTGATTTCCTGGTAGGCGCGCACGCCCCAGGGTCCGAGTTCGCGGCCGATGCCGCTGAGCTTGCGGCCGCCCCAGCCGGTCTGCGGGAAAATCACCTGCGGCGCGTTAACCCAGACCACGCCCGACTCGCAGGCGTCGGCGACCCGCGCGGCGCGTTCGGCGTCGGCGGTCACGACCGTGGCGACGAGTCCGTAGTCGCTGTCGTTGGCGAGCGCGATGGCCTCGTATTCCGTGTCGAACGCGCGCACCAGCGTCACCGGGCCGAAGATTTCCTCGCGCCAGAGCACGTTGTCGGGCGCGACGTTTGCGCAGACCGTCGGCGCGACGAAGAAGCCGGGACGCGCGAGCGCACCGCCGCACAACACGCGCGCGCCCTCGTCCTTGCCGCGCGCGAGCAGGCCGAGCACGCGCTCGCGCTGCGCCGCGCTGATCAGCGGACCCATGCGCGCGTCGGCGTCGTCGGGAGCCGCGACCGTCGCCGTGCGCGCCAGCGCAACGAGCCGCTCGACGAACGCGTCGTGCAGCGCGCGCGCCACCAGCACGCGCGAGGTCGCCGAACACATCTGCCCCGCGTTGAAGAACGCGCCGTTAAAAGCGAGTTCGACGGCTTCGTCGAGATCGGCGTCGTCGAAAACGATCAGCGCCGACTTGCCGCCCAGTTCAAGCGAGACGCGCTGCATGCGGTCGGCGGCGGCGCGCATCACCGCTTGTCCTGCGGCGGTGCTGCCCGTGAACGAAACCTTCGCCACGCCGCGATGCGCGGCCAGATGCGCGCCGACCTCGCGTGCGCCCGCGACCAGATTCACCACGCCCGCTGGCACGCCCGCCGCCGCGACGATATCGACCAAAGCGCGCTCGGCGAGCGGCGTGAGTTCGGACGGCTTGATGACCGCGGTGCAACCCGCCGCCAACGCGGGCGCGAGCTTCCACGCGGCCGTCACGAGCGGGAAATTCCACGGCACGATCAGCGCGCAGACGCCCACGGCTTCGTGGCGCACCTCGGCGTCGAAACCGGGATCGGGCAGCGCCACAGTCGACGACGTCGCCACGCCGCTCTCGCGACACAGTTGCGCGTAATAACGGAACGTGGCCGCCGCGTCGCTCACGTCGAGTTGCGCCTCGAAACGCGGCTTGCCGTTGCACTGCATCTGCAAATCGATCAGTTCGACGCTGCGCGCTTCGATGCCTTGCGCGATGCGTTCGAGCAGATCGCCGCGCGCCGTCACGGGCGTCTTGCGCCAGCCGAGCAAGGCGCGCGCGGCGGCGGCGACGGCTTCATCCACATCGGCGGTGCTCGCGGCCGAGACGCGCGCGATGGACTGCGCGCTGCACGGATCGATCAGGTCGAGCGTCGCGCCTTCGCCGTGTCGCCATTCGCCATCGACGAACACGCCCGGCTCCACGGCGGCGAGTACAGTCTCGCGCTTCATGCGGACGCCTCCACCGCGTTCACCTCATTCACCTCGTGCTGCACAGCCACGCAGGCGTGCGGCGACAGATGCTCGTGCACGGCGATCCACGTGCCGCCTTCGCGGGCGAACACGATGGTCTCGCGCTCGACCAGCGTCTCGCGGCCCGCGTGCGTGCTCACCTGCGTGCGCACGTTATGCGTGAAAATCGCCACGTCGCCGAGACACTGCACGGCGCGCTCGCTCGACTCGCAGCCGATCACGGCAAAGCCGTCGTCGCGTTCCCACTGACGCCACAGCGCTTCATAGGCCGCGCGCGTGGGCAGCGCCTCGCTCACGTGATGAAACACGAAATTGGCGTGCGGCGCGAAGGCCGCGAAATAGGCGTCGCGGTCGTGGCGCGCGAACGATGCGATCAGCGCATCGGCGGCGGCCAGCACGGCGGCTTGGGTTTCAGTCTGGGTCTCGCTCATGCACGCTCTCCGGGAATCTGGCGCAATGTTTTCATTTATTTCGGATGCCGTATCAATTGGCGTCGTTCGGCGTTTCGCTCAGGCGCGATACGCCACGCCGGGCAGCACGCACAGCATCTCGAACGCGAGATTCGCGGCCAGCAGTGCCGTGGTGCCCTGCGGGTCATACGGCGGCGACACTTCCACGAGATCCGCGCCCACCAGATTCAGCCCGCGCAGGCCGCGAATGATTTCCAGACCTTGCGGCACCGTGAGGCCGCCAATCTCCGGCGTGCCCGTGCCAGGCGCGAACGCCGGATCGAGGCCGTCGATATCGAAGCTCAGATACACCGGGCCGTTGCCCATCTGCTCGCGCACTTCCTTCATCAGCGTTTCGAGCGAGCGGTTCCAGCACGCCTCGGCCTGCACCACGCGGAAGCCCTGATCGCGGCACCAGTCGAAATCGTCGGCGTGATAGCCGGTGCCGCGCAGACCGATCTGCACCACGCGGTCGCAATCGAGCAGGCCCTCTTCCACCGCGCGGCGAAACGGCGTGCCGTGCGCGATCTTTTCGCCGTACATGGTGTCGTTGACGTCGGCGTGCGCGTCCACGTGGACCACGCCCACCTTGCCGTATTTCTTGTGCATCGCGCGCAGGATCGGCAGCGCGATCGTGTGGTCGCCGCCCAGCGTGACCGGCTTGCAGCCGTCGGCGATGATGCCGTCGTAAGCCGTTTCGATATCGGCGATGGCCTTGTGGATGTCGAACGGATTGATCGCCACGTCGCCGATATCCGCCACCTGGAGCGAGTCGAACGGCGCGGCGCGCGTCGCCATGTTATAGGGCCGCAGCAGCACCGATTCGGCGCGGATCTGGCGCGGGCCGAGGCGCGCGCCGTTGCGGTTCGAGGTGCCCAGATCGAAAGGCACGCCCACGAAACAGGCGTCGAGCCCCGCGCTCGTGGCGGCGATCGGCAGACGCATCATCGAGGCGATGCCGCCGAAGCGCGGCATGGCGTTGCCGGAGAGCGGCTGGTTCAGCGAGGGGTGTTGCGCGTCGTTCATATCCGTATAAACCCTGAAAACATCGATAGGAGCAGTGGGATGAAACCCAATGCTGGCAATGCTAGGGGGAAAAAATTATGGATAAAATGACGGCCTGATGATGTTTACATCGATTCGCATCAATGTGAGGACCGCAGCATGCTCGCCAACCTGACCGACTTCGACTTGCGGCTGATCCGCGTTTTTCTCGCCGTGGTCGACGCGCGCGGGCTGACGGCCGCCCAGGCGGCGCTGAACGTCGGGCAATCGACCATCAGCACGCAGCTCGCGTCGCTGGAAACGCGGCTCGGTTTCCGGCTCTGCGAGCGCGGGCGCGGCGGCTTCAAGCTCACGGCCAAGGGCGAGCGCTTCGCCATGTCGGCGCGGCGGCTGCTGATGGCGACCAATACGTTTTGCGCCGAAGCCGCGAACATGGACCGCCAGCTCGTCGGCGAGCTCAATCTCGGCCTGATCGGCCATACGCCGTTCAGCCAGAACGCGCGCATCAGCGACGCCATCGCGCGCTTTCGCCAGCGCGACCAGGCCGTGCGCTTCAACATCCAGATCCGCTCGCCGGGCGAACTGGAGGAACAGGTGCTCAACGGCAAGGTCGATATCGCGATCGGCTATTTCTGGCACCGCGTGCCGAGCCTCGATTACACCGCGCTGTTCATCGAGCGCCAGTATGCGTATTGCGGCGCGCGTCACGCGCTGTTCGAGCGCGCGGCGCACGCCGATCATCCGGGCGACGTGGGCGCCGCCGAAGCCGCTGCCTGCGAGTGGGCGTGGCGCAGCTATCCGCTGCCCGAGGCGCAGCACTCCACGCACGAGCGCAACGTGACCGCCATCGCCGACAACATGGAAGCCGTCGCGCTGCTGATTCTCTCCGGCCATCATCTCGGCTATCTGCCCGTGCATTTCGCCAAGCCGTATGTCGATGGCGGCCTGCTGCGCGCCGTGAATCCGGCGGCGCTGCGCTACGACGTGACCTTCCACATGGTCACGCGGCGCATGACGAACGCGGGCGACATTCAGCGCGCCTTCATCGAGGATCTGCGCGCCGTGCATCTGAACGAGATCGAACGCGAAGACGCCGCGAACGCGTAGAATCGCCTCACCGAAACGCCTTGATTGCCGACGCTTATTGCCGTTCACGCGCCTTCGACTCACGATACTCGGAGCCTCCATGACGCAATACCTTCAGCACCCGATCTATCTCTTCATCACGCTGATCGTCAGCCTGCCGCTCGCCGCCGCGCTCGGCGCCGTCTTGCTCAACCGGCGCTTTCCGCTCTCCGACTCGGCACGCGAAAACTATAACGTCGTGCAAGGCGCGACGCTCACGCTGCTGGCCTTGCTGATCGGCTTCACGCTGTCGATGGCGGTGGGCCGCTACGACCAGCGCAAGAATCTGGAGGAAGAGGAAGCGAATGCGATCGGCACCGAGTATCTGCGCGCGGATCTGGTCGGCGGCGCGGGCGCGGAGCATCTGAAAACGCTGCTCGCGAAGTACACGGATGTGCGCGTGCGCTACTACACGACGCACGACCGCGAAGGACTCGCGCAGATCGACCGGGAGACCGCCGATCTCGAAACGCAGCTCTGGAACGGCGTGCGCGACGCGGCGGCGGCGCAGCCGAATCCGGTCACCGCGCTCGTGGTTGCGGGCATGAACGACGTCATCAACTCTCAGGGCTATACGCAGGCCGCGTGGATCAACCGCATTCCGGTGGCCGCGTGGATCCTCATGGTCATCATCGCGCTGTTCAGCAATCTGATGCAGGGCTATGGCGCGCGCGGCGACCACGGCAAGCGCATCCTGCTGTTCGTGCTGCCGATCACGGTGTCGCTCTCGCTGACCCTGATCGCCGATATCGACAGCCCGCGCGGCGGCTTTATCCGCGTCGCGCCGCTCAATCTGCTCAGCTTCCAGCAATCGTTGCCGGCGCAGCATTGAAGGCCGCACCGAGCGCCTCACTGCCCGCCGCATTTTTCACGCCATCATGAAGATCATCTGCAGCAAAAACTTCACCGCCGAACGCGCCTGGGGCGCGCTCGACATCGCAAATCTGAACGGCACCACCGTGCGCCTGCACTGGACCGATCAGCCCTACAAATGGCACGTGAACGACGGCGAGGAAGTGTTCGCCGTGCTCGACGGCATCGTCGAGATGCACTATCGGGAACGCAGCGATGAAGGCGGCGAAGCAGGCGTTTCGGAACACATCGCCGTGCTCGAAGCCGGCGATGTGTTTTACGCGCAGGTGGGCTGCGAGCACGTGGCGCATCCGCGCGGCGAGGCGCGCATTCTCGTGATCGAAAAGGAAGGCAGCGTGTAAGCGCTCGTGTGAATCCGGCCGCGTCCAACGCGCTCGCCGTAATTCTTCTACACTAGGCGGCCATTGTCGCCGCGCACGCGCGACCCGACCCTCCATAGGAACCGCATGAACGCACTTTCGACCTTCCCGATCTCCGAGAAATGGCCCGCGCAGCATCCCGAGCGCATCCAGCTCTATTCGCTGCCCACGCCCAACGGCGTGAAGGTGTCGATCATGCTGGAGGAAATCGGCCTGCCTTACGAGCCGCATCTGGTGCGCTTCGACACCAACGATCAACTGTCGCCCGCCTTTCTCTCGCTGAATCCGAACAACAAGATTCCGGCGATTCTCGATCCGCACGGCCCGGACGGCGCACCGCTGCCGCTGTTCGAATCGGGCGCGATCCTGATCTATCTCGCCGACAAGACCGGTCAGCTGCTCGCGCGCTCCGGCGCCGCGCGCTACGAAGCGATCCAGTGGGTGATGTTCCAGATGGGCGGCATCGGCCCGATGTTCGGCCAGGTGGGCTTCTTCCACAAATTCGCGGGCAAGGACTACGAGGACAAGCGTCCGCGCGACCGCTATATCGCCGAGTCGAAGCGTCTGCTCAAGGTGCTCGACCAGCGTCTGGAAGGCCGCGCGTGGCTCATGGGCGACGACTACACGATCGCCGATATCGCCACGTTCCCGTGGGTGCGCAATCTGGTGGGCTTTTACGAAGCGGGCGATCTCGTGGACTTCCACGCGTTCGGCAACGTCAAGCGCGTGCTCGATGCGTTCGTCGCGCGTCCGGCCGTGCAGCGCGGACTGGAAATTCCGAAGCGCGTGTAAACGCGATTGAGCGCGGCGTTTCTGTTAGCGCGTTTTGATGGCGCGCTTTGCGTCACGCGTTAAATCACGCGTTAAATCACGCTTGATACCGCGCTTCAACCCGTGACTCACGGCGCAGTTTTCACGCGCGCCGACACCGTATCGGCGACCTGCCCCGCCGCGCGCTCCACGGTCAGGCGCTGATCGCCGCGCGCGATCACGAACTTCGCGGCGGCCACGTACGGATTCAGCGCGATAGCCGCGCCCGCGCCCGGCATCTTGTGGCTCGACTGCGTGTCGATCACCTGATACAGCGGCGCGGGCGCGTGCGCCGCGAGATCGTCGATCGCCACGGCCAGTTGCACTTCGCTCGCGCCCGCGCCGAAGCCGACCATCGCGCGCCGCATCCGGTTGCCCTCATCCACCTGCAGGAACACGCCGCGCACGAGCCAGCCCTGCGCGGGCGTGGGCGCGCCCGTCGGCAGGCGGCGCGCATCGACGCCCGCGCGGCGCAGATCGGCGACCAGCGTCGACGCCATTTCCTCGACGATATCGCGCGCCTTCGCCTGCGGGTCCTCGCCGCGCAGACGCGACAAGGGCCGCGGCAGCAGACCGCCGCCGAGATGACGCGCCTGATCGACGGGATTCGGATCGGTCGTGACGTTCGCGGCGTCGAGTTCGAAGTCGCTCACGTAGACGAGCGGCGCGGCGGCGGGCACGGCCGACGGCGCCGCTTCGGCAGGCGCCGACGATTGCGCGCACGCGGCGCCCGCACCCGCGCCGAACCACAGCGCGGCCAGCACGATCGGCCATCGGGGCAGGCTCATCGCAGCCTCCAGCGGTTGAGGATTCGCCCATCATAGCGGCGGCGCGGGACGTGTTCCGTTTGCCTGCCAACCGTGCCGCGCGCAAAGCCAGCCGCCGCTCAGGCGCTCGCCTGCCCGAGCCCGGCGCTCGCCTTCTGCGCATTCCCGAGCAGGTCCTGGGCGAGCGCGAGCGCCACTTCGCCCGCCGGCGACATCGTGCGCTCGGCCAGCACCACGATCGCGATATCGAGGCCCATGCGCGGCGAATCGGCCACTTCGATGCGCTCGATCGTACCCGCCGCCAGCTCGCGCCGCACCGACGAGACCGTGCCGAACAGCAAGGCGTCGGTCTGCTCGACGAAGGACTTGAGCACCTGCAGATCGTTGCATTCGAGTTGCACGGCGATCGGCTCGTGCGAGCGGATTTTCATGAGCCGATGCACGGCCGCGCGCATGAACGGCGGCAGCGGCACCGACACCAGCGGATAGGCGCGCGCCGCCGCCGCAGTCACCGGCCCGCGCTGCGCGAGCGGATGCCCCGCGCGCGCGAACCAGCCGCCTTCGTGACGCTTGAGCGACTTGATGGCGATCGCGGGATTGTCGGGCAGCACGCGCCGGTCGGTCACCAGAAAGTCGAGCTGTTCGGCCAGCAGCATCTCGACCATATGCATGCCCTGATTCACCGAGACCTTCATCTCGACCGCCGGATGGCGGCGCGAAAACTCCACCAGCAGATCGGGCATGAGCACCATCGTCGGATACGGACCGAGGCCCATGCGCACCTCACCCGCCTCGTGCGACTTCAGCAGCTCGACGTCGCGCGTCAGACAATTGGCCTCGAACAGCACGCGGCGCGCGCGCTCGACCACCGCCTTGCCCGCCTGCGTGACCGCGACGCCGCGCACGGCGCGGTCGAACAGGCGCAGCCCGAGTTCCTCCTCGATCGCCTGGATGCTGCGGCTCAGCGCGGGTTGGCTCAGATGCACGCGCTCGGCCGCGCGCGCGAAGCTGCGCTCCTCCGCGAGCGCGACCACGTGGCTCAAACGCCGGACACTCAGGTCATGCATGCCTTGCAAGCTCCCATCGATGAGAATGCGTTTACTGAATGTCGCAGCGTAGTCGCGAAACGCGCCGCGCTCAAGCCGGATCCGCCCTGAAGCTGCGCTCGCGCAGGGGTTCGAGCGCGTGCATGCGGGTGCGGGCCCGTTCAGCCGTCGAGCACGCCGAAGCGGCGCAAATCGCGTTCGAGCGTGGCGGCATCGACGAAGACGCAGGCGTGCAGGCCCGCGTCGCGCGCGCCTTGCACGTTGGCTTCGCTGTCGTCGATAAAGAGCGTGTCGAGCGGCGTCGCGCCTAGCTGCGCGAGACAGCCGAGATAGGCCCGCGCGTCGGGCTTGAGCGCGCCGAACGCCGCCGAGCCGTAGACGCGCTCGCCGAACAGCCGCGCGACCGGCGGATTCAACACGTCGAGATGATCGGTGACGAGGCGGCCGTTGTTCGTCAGCACGGCGATGCGGCAGCGCCGCGCGGCACGCGCCGCGAGGGCGAGCGCCGCGTCGTTGGGCGTGATCGACGCGCGCCGCGACGCGAGCCACGTCTCGCGGTCCATCGCGCAGCCGAGCAGTTCGCCGAGCGCGCGCAGATAGGCGTCGGGCGCGAGTTCGCCCGCGTCGGCGCGCGTCTCCAGGCCGGAATCCCAGATCGCCGCACGCACGGCCTCGGACGTGGTGCCGGTCAGCGCCGCGAGCCGCGCCGCGCGCGCGTCGCGGTCGTAGTGCGAGAGCACGCCCTCCATGTCGAACAGGACCGTGCCGATTTTGCCGCTGTGCGCCGCCGTCGCCGTCATGGGCCGCTCCCGCTCCGAGTCATCGCCGATGATAGCGCCGTCGAAACTCCGCGCGTTTCCCCGATTGCTGCGCTGCGTCGGCCTGCGCACGCAGCGCGCCGCGTGCGCGTGTTCGTGCGTGCGCGGGCGTGCTCGCGCCCCGAAAGGCGGACCGCGATTCCGGTTAAACTGAATCGATGGACAAATGCCGATATTGCGGAAAGCTGCGCGACGAGTGGGATTGCCACGGCGACGACTGCCGCCGCGCGATCTCGCAGGCGCTGCGCCGGCAGCGTCAAGGACTGCCGATGGTGCCCAACGTGATCCGCAACGAGATCCCCGAAAACGCCAGCACCGGCGAGATCATCAGCGTGCTTTCGCGTCAGCGCATGCGCGCGCGGCGCGGCAACGAGGAGCGCCGCGAACGCAAGGAACTCGACATCGCCGACGAAGCGGGCCGCATCCACGAACGCCAGGCGCGTGCGGGAAAGAACTCGGGCAACTCAAGCAACTAAAGCAACTAAAGCAACTAAAGCAACTAAAGCAACTAAAGCCCGACGATCTGCTGCCGGAATTGCGCGCAGACGCGCCGCACGGCGTCGGCTTCATGCGGCACCGGCAGCGCGGCCATCGCGCGAAAGAAGGCATCGTGTCGCGCGGGCTATCGCCGAAGCGAAACGCGTACGCGCCTTCGCCCACCACCTCGCGTCGACGCTGGAAGCGCAGGCCGCCGCTTGAACGCCGACTGATCGTTGCACGATCACCGATCGATCCTCGCTCGATCGCGAAACGCGCCTCAAGCCACGCCGTCCCGCGCCCACGCGACGAACGCCGCGCCCGCCTCGCGCAGCACGGCCTCGCGATGCGGCATATCAAGCCCCGGCGCTTCGTAATACGCCGCGACGAGCCACGGCGCGCGGCCCGGCGGACGCACGATCGCGTAGTCGTTCGTCTGCGCGTCCACGCTCGTACCCGGACGGTCGCCCGCGTGCCAGCCGGCGGGCAAGGCCGCGCGGATGCGCTTGCGTCCCGGCGTGCTCGCGACCATCCAGCTTTCGAGTTGTTCACGCGACGCGCGACTCAGCACATCGCCGAGCAGAATCGTCCGCACCGATTGCACGACGGCGCGCGGCGACGTGGTGTCGAGCACGCCGCTCGCCTGGTTCGAGGCCGGCTCGTAGCGATCGGAACGCGTGACGTCGTCGCCGATCGAGCGCATGAACTGCGTGAGCGCGGACGGGCCGCCCACGCTGCGCATCAGCAGGATCGCCGCCGTGTTGTCGCTGACTTCGACGGCGGCCTGGCACAGCGCGCGCACCGGCAGCGCGCCTTGCGCGACATGCGCCTTCGTCACCGGCGAGGTGAAAATCAGATCGTGCTCGCTGTACGGCACGGGACGCTCCAGCGTTTCCTTGCCCGCATCGACGCGCGCGAGCACCTGCGCGGCCAGCAGCCCCTTGAAGGTGCTGCACATCAGAAAACGCTCGTCGGCGCGATGCGCGAGCGTGCGGCCCGACGCGGTATCGAGCGCAAACACGCCGAGCCGCCCGCCGTTGCGGCGCTCGATTTCGGCAAGCGGCGCGTCGGTAAGCGGCACATCGGCGGCGCGCGCCGCGCGCGTCATGCCGCCGAGTCCGAGCAGGAGCGGCAAGCCGATGCTCAACTGTCTGCGCGTTCTGGAAATCGTCACGTCGATGCCACTCCCGTCGCTGAAAAAGACGAGAGCGATTATTGTCGATGGACTACCGGTTGCGCCAGCGCGTGCGCGGCAACGGGCTAAAAGGCCCCACGGCGGTCGCCGGTAATCGGGCCCAAACGAGCAAGAACGCCCGATCTGGCCTAAACTGGCGCCCTCGAAGGCGCCTTGCGCCGCTTCATTCCCGGATTCACCCCCAGATTCACCAGGCTCGACACACCATGTTTTCGCTCTCCGACTCCCTGCCCGCCGACAAACCCGCGCTCTACGCCACGCTCGCCGCCCAGGCGCGCGCGCTGATCGAAGGCGAGACCGATGCGATCGCGAACGCGGCGAACTTCTCCTCGCTCGTCTACAACTCGCTCGAAGGCCTGAACTGGGCCGGTTTCTACTTCTTCGACGGCAAGGAACTCGTGGTCGGCCCGTTCCAGGGCAAGCCCGCCTGCGTGCGCATTCCGCTCGGCAAGGGCGTGTGCGGCACGGCGGCGCAGACGCGCGAAACCCAACTCGTCCCCGACGTGCACGCGTTTGCGGGCCACATCGCCTGCGATTCGGCGTCGCAGTCGGAAATCGTGGTGCCGCTCGTGGCTGCCGACGGCACGCTGATCGGCGTGTGGGATGTGGACAGCCCGCATCTCGCGCGCTTCGACGACGAAGACGCCAAGGGCATGGCCGAACTGTGCCGCGTGTTCATCGAATTCGGCTGGAAGCAAGCCGCGCGATAAACGCCGCGTTTCACCCGCGCGGATGCATCGTCAGGATGACGAAGTATCCGCGCCTGGCTCCGCATCCGCCCCCTCGCCCGACTTCAGAAAGTCGACGAACGCCCGCAGCGGCGCAGGCGGATGCCGCCGCCCCGGATAGTAGAGAAACGGCCCGGAAAACTGCGGCCACCAGTCCTCCAGCAGCGGCACCAGCGCGCCGCTCGCGAAATGCGGCTTGAGCGTGTCCTCGAACATCGCGATCACACCCGCCCCGTGCAACGCCATGCCAATCGCCAGATCGAGCGCCGCCGCGGGCTTCACCACCAGCGGTCCCGGCGGATCGAGCCGCACGGTCTCGCCGTCGCGCTCGTATTCCCAGATCGCCATCGCGCCGCCCGAAAACTGCACGCGCAGGCAGGCGTGATCGAGCAGCTCACGCGGATGCGCGGGCGCGCCGCGCGCCGCCAGGTACTCCGGCGCGGCCGCCGTGGCGAATCGCTGCACGCGCGGACCGATCGGAATCGCGATCATGTCCTGTTCGAGCCGCTCGTCGTAACGGATGCCCGCATGGCAGCCCGCCTCCAGCACGTCGACGAAACCATCTTCCACCACCACTTCCACGCGAATCTCGGGATAGGCGCGCGCGAAGCCCGCGAGTATCGGCGGCAGCACGCTGCGCGCGACGTTGGCCGGCACGTTCAACCGCAGCACGCCCGCGGGCCGGTCGCGATAGCCGTTGAGCACGTCGAGCGCGGCCTTCATCTCGGCGAACAGCGGCGTGATGGTTTCGAGCAGACGCTGCCCCGCCTCGGTCGGCGCGACGCTGCGCGTGGTGCGGTTCAGCAGGCGCAGGCCGAGTTTCGTTTCGAGCCGCCGCACCGCCGTGCTCAGGCTCGACGGCGAGACGCCGCCGACGCGCGCGGCGTCGCGGAAACCGCCCGCGCGCGCCACCGCGACGAAGGTGGCCAGATCGTTCATTTCCAGGGCCTGATGGCCTTGCGGACGGGTTTCGCGCGTCATGGTGAGGTCGAGTCGGATCGATTCGGGTCGAAAACACGGGGCAATCGGATGGGACAGTGTGATGTCTGCGCCACCGCATCATTGTGCAAAATTTTGCACAACCCGTGCGGATCTGACGGGATTATCCAATAACGCGCCGCAGTCCATACTGGCGCCATCCCTTTTCGAGGAAAACACCATGACCCAGCAGACCCCCAGCCGCACCTTCGAATTCGCCGGCCGCACCGTCAACCGCATGGGCTACGGCGCCATGCAGCTCGCCGGCCCCGGCGTGTTCGGGCCGCCGAAGGACCGCGCGGAAGCCGTCGCGGTGCTGCGCGAGGCGCTGGAACGCGGCGTGAACCATATCGACACGAGCGACTTCTACGGCCCGCACGTGACGAACCAGATCATCCGCGAGGCGCTGCATCCGTATCCCGCCGATCTGACGATCGTCACGAAGGTCGGCGCCGTGCGCGACGATCAGGGCAACTGGCTGCCCGCGCACGCGCCCGCCGATATCGAGCGCGCCGTGCACGACAATCTGCGCAACCTGGGCCTCGACGCGATCGACGTCGTGAACCTGCGCATCATGGGCGACGTGCACAAGCCCGCCGAAGGCCCCGTCGAGCCGCAGATGGAAATGCTCGCGAGCCTGCGCGAACGCGGCCTCGTGCGCCATATCGGCCTGTCGAACGCGACGGCGAAACAGGTCGCCGACGCCGAGCGCATCGCGCCCATCGTCTGCGTGCAGAACCACTACAACCTGGTCAATCGCGCCGACGACGCCTTCCTCGACGCGCTCGCCGCACGCGGCATCGCGTGGGTGCCGTTCTTTCCGCTCGGCGGTTTCTCGCCGATCCAGTCGACGGCGCTCTCGGACATCGCGCAATCGCTCGATGCCACGCCGATGAACGTCGCGCTCGCCTGGCTGCTGCATCGCGCGCCGAATATCCTGCTGATTCCGGGCACGTCGTCGCGTGCGCATCTGCGTGAGAATTTGCGCGCGCAAGACCTCGTACTGAGCGCGGACGTGCTGGCGAAACTCGACGCGATCGGCAGCACCGCCAGCTGACACGATCGGCCCGCACGCACGCGGGCGCACGCAGGTATGCGCCTTGCGTTCGTTACGGTGGCAGCGCGATGTTGCGCGAAACCGGAGGACGGCGATGGACGGGCGGCGTGTCGGGATCATGCGCAGGGCGCGGATTGGCATCGCGATGATGACCGCCTGCGCGGCTTGGTTCGGCGGCGCACTCGATGCGCACGCCGCCGGGAAATTCGACGGCGCCTGGCACGTCACACTCAACTGCGCGACGACGCCCGCGCCCGATCACGCATTTAGTTATACCTATCAATTTCCCGCCACGGTGGTGGAAGGCGTGCTGCACGGCGAACATGGTGCGAAGGAGCAAGGCGGCTGGCTCGCGCTCGACGGCAAGATCGAACCCGACGGCGTCGCCACGCTCGTGGCGAATGGGCTGACGAATTCGCCTGAGCATGCGCTCGGGCATCCGTCGCCGCGCACGCCGTATTCGTACCAGGTCAGCGCGCATTTCGACGCGGCGTCCGGCAGCGGTCAGCGAACTACGGCGCGGCAGTGCGATTTCGTGTTCGTGAAGTCTTGAAGTCATGAAGCGCCGATGCGGCCCGCGCCCATAAAAAAACCGCGGTCCAAAGACCGCGGCTCATGAGCGCTAATCATGACGCATCGAGACCTGTCACTCGCTTTCACACCCGAAAGCTCACGCTGAACAGATCACGCCAAACATCAAGCCGCGGGCGTGTCGCCCGCGTCGGCCTGCTGCGTGCCGTCGTCGGCGGCCTTCTCGTCTTCCTTCTTTTCGACGAGGTTCTCGAGCGCCCCCGCGCCCTCGAAGCCCGCGACCGCGGCTGCCGCTTTCGTCAGAAAGCCCGCGTCCGGATCGACCTTCTCAGCCGCTTCCACCGCGGCCACCGCACCCGCCACTTCACCCAACTTGTCCAGAATGCCCATTTGACCCCTCCGGTTTGCTCGATTGCCGATCCCTGCTTCTTGCCTGTCGAGGCGCGGGCCGCACACGCACTCCGTTGCCGCCGCACCTTTCTCTCGTTGCTCGCACCGCGCTCGCCAAGCGTCGGCGGTTTGATGCATTCTGGGCGCGGCCAACCGGCATAGCAATCATAAATCGCCTGGTTTAACAATGGTTAACGGTTCAATCTGCATACGAAATATTGCCCGCCGTCAAAGCCACGCCTATACTGGATTCGTCTCCTCTATGTCTCCATCGACATGGTTCAAGCCCGCCTTGATCGCGGGCTTTTTTCTTTTGGGCCGCCCGCTCGCGAATCGCCACGCGAAGCCGGACCCGCGTGACGCACGCGCACTGGCATAATCGACGTTTCGCCTGCTCAATTCTTACGTCTGCCTTCGCAATGAACCTGCATACCTGGTGGCTGTTTCTCGCCACGGTCTTCGTCGTCTGTGCCATCCCCGGTCCCAACATGCTGCTGATCATGTCGCACGGCGCCCAGTACGGGCTGCGCCGCACCAGCGCGACGATGGGCGGCTGCCTGTCCGCGCTCGTGCTGATGCTCGCGGTCTCCGCCGCCGGGCTCGGCGTGTTCCTGCAAGCGTGGCCGACGATGTTCAACGTGCTGCGCTTCATCGGCGCGGCTTACCTTGTGTATCTGGGCGTGAAGGCCTGGGGCGCGCCGGTCGAGCAAAACGCCGACGACGAGGCCGAAGCCGAGGCGCTCGCCGCCCGCCCTGCACGCTCGCCGGGCGCGCTGTTCCGCAACGGTTTTCTCGTCGCCAGCAGCAATCCCAAGGCGATCCTGTTCGCGGCCGCGCTGCTGCCGCAATTCATCGACGCGAGCCGCCCGACGCTGCCGCAGTTCGGCGTGCTGGTGGCGACCTTCGCGGTCTGCGAGGTGAGCTGGTATCTCGTCTATGCGGGCTTCGGCACGCGCATCGGCGCGACGCTCAAGAGCCGCCGCGTGGCGAAGGCGTTCAATCGCGTGACGGGCGGCGTGTTCGTCGGCTTCGGCGCGATGATGGCGCTGATGCGGCAGTAAACGCGATACGGGCGGCGCGGGAAGCATCGTCGCCTTGCACGCCACCCTCATGGCGAACGCCTGAGGCTTCGCTGGCATAGCAACGTCCCGGACTGAATCGGCCGCAGAGCAGCGCCAGTCCGGGCCATCTGCACAGCGACGTCCGCGATCCGCCATGCCGCCATGCCGCCGCTTAAAAGTTATGCAACACGCCGACGCGCGCATTCCCCTGCCAGCTCACCTGCGAGGGCGCGAAGTCGTAAGCCGTGACGGGATCGACGCCCGACGAAGCCTTCAGATAGTCGACCGACGCATAAACCTGCGTGCGCTTCGACAAGCTGTAATACGCGCCGAGGCTCACCTGATGCCACTTGTGGCCCTCGAAGCGCGTATGTTGATAAGCCAGCGCGGTCAGCAGCGCGGGCGTCGCCTGCCACGTCGCCCCGCCCTCGTACACCTGCATCACCGTCGCGTCGCCCTGATACTTGAGGCGCGTATTCGTCATGTTCGCAATCAGCGAAACATTGCCGATCGCGTAGCTCGCGCCGATACCCAAGGTCCCCAGCGAGTCGATCGCGAACGATTCCTGCACCGGCGTCACCACGTCGCCCTCGCGCGTCACGACGGTCCGGCCCATGAAACTGCGCAAGCCCATCGCCGCGTAAGGATCGAAGGTCGTGCCCGCGAGATACGTATAGGTCACCGCCGCCGTGAACGGCCCGTGATCGTAGAAGACGCCGCTGCTCCACGCACTGCCCTTGTGGAATTCACCCGCCGTGTTGCTGAACGCGTACATCGCGATCGCCGACAAGCCATGGAAGTCGGGCGAGCGGTATTTCACCGAATTGTCGAGACGGTCGCCGAGTGTCCGGTCGAGATCGCCCTGGTGGAACCCGTAGCCTGACGCGATCGCCGCCACGTTGTAGTCCCAGGCGAAGTCGGTCGTTGCGTCGTACTGGCGGCCGAACGTGAGCGTGCCGTAAGACGAGCTCAGGCCCACATAGGCTTGCCGCCCGAACATCAGGCCGCCCTGCCCGAGCGAACCGTTGTCGAGGCTGAAGCCGTTCTCGAGTTTGAATACCGCTTTCATCCCGCCGCCGAGATCCTCCGAGCCGTCGAGCCCCCAACGGCTGCCGCGATACACCCCGCTTTCCATGCGGACGTTATGCGCTCCGCCTTCGTTATTCACGACCGTGATGCCTTCGTCGAGGATGCCGTACAACGTCACCGAGCCCTGCGCATGGGCGAGCCCCGTCATCGACGCCGCGGCTGCCGCGGCGAACGCCATCTTGCCTCTCATTGCCTTCCCCTTCGCTGTTGTAAAAAGTGTGTGCGCCTCTCAGGCGAGGGCATCCAGAAATGCGAGCAGTGCGTCCTCGATCGCGCCGGGGTGATAGCCGCCTTCCTGCACGATCACGGTGGGCAACGCCTGCGCCTTCACGAGCCGCGCGATCCGCGCGTAAGCCGCGCTCGTCACGTCGAATGGCGAGAGCGGGTCGTCGCCGTGTGCGTCCCAGCCCGCTGCGATGACGAGCGCCTGCGCGCCGAATGTCCGCGCGCGCTCGAACAAGGCGGCGACGGCAGCGACGAAGGTGTCGTCGTCTGCGCCCGCAGGCAGTGGAATGTTCAGATTCGCGCCGAGGCCCGCGCCTTCGCCGCATTCATCCGCCGCGCCGCTGAAGAACGGAAACGTGTCGCGCGGATCGGCGTGGGCCGAAGCCGTGAGCACATCGCCGCGTGCGTAGAAGATCGACTGCGTACCGTCGCCGTGATGCATGTCGAAGTCGATGATCGCCACACGCTCGACGCGCTCGCGCAGGCGCGCCGCCGCAATCGCCGCGTTGTTGAAGAAGCAGTAGCCCGATGCGCGGTCGCGCTGCGCGTGATGACCGGGCGGTCGACACAGCGCGAGCGCGAGGGCCTCGCCCGCGAGCACGGCATCGGCGGCAGCAACGGCGGTCTGCGCCGACCAGTACGCGCCCTCGAATGTGCCCTTTCCAATCGGACAACTCAGGTCGCCCATGAAGATGCCGGCCTGGGCGAGCACCGGCAGTGCGGCGCGCTCGCGCACGCTGGCGCGCGACGGCGGAAACACATTGGGAATCACGTCGCCGCTTGCGTCGTCGGTACGCCAGCGCAACCACGCATCCCGCACGAACTCGACGTAGTCGGCGTCGTGTATGGCGAGAATTGGCGCGAGTCCGGCGTCCGCGGGTTCGCTGGCGATGCAGCTTGCCCGCTCCAGCGCACGCAGCAGACACGCAACGCGCTCAGGGTTTTCATGCGCGGGCGTAAAGCGCCCGCGATAAAACGAGCGGCTCGGCATATGACCCGTCTGCCTTGGCGAATAGAAGGCTTTCATTAAATTCGGATACCTGAATAGTGTCGGCGAAAAAATTACGGCAAGGATTCGAACTGCGTGATAAAGCGCGTAGCGAGATAGCCATCGAATGTTTCACTACCGCCTTCACTGCCGTAGCCGCTGTCGTGCAGGCCGCCAAACGGCGTTTCCGGCAAGGCCAGGCCGAAGTGATTCACGCTCACCATGCCCGCCTTCAGCCGACGCGCCGTATGTTGCGCATGCGCCGCCGATCGCGTGAACACATAGGAGGCAAGGCCGAACGGCAGCGCGTTCGCCGCCTCGATCACGCCGTCGACGCTGTCGAACGGCACCACGGCCGCGAGCGGGCCGAACGGCTCCTCCCGCATGACGCGCGCCCGGCTCAAGTCGCCGCACAGCACGGTCGGCGCATAGAAATGGCCGCGCTCGCGCAGTCGCGTGCCGCCCATCGCAAGCGTGGCGCCTTGAGCGAGCGCGTCGTCGACGAGACTCTGCATTGCGTGCACGCGGCGTGCATGGCATAGCGGGCCCATCTGTACGCCAAATTCGTCGCCGACACCTACGCGCGTGCTCCGCATCGCCTCGGTGAAGACGTCGACGAACCGCGCATACGCGGGCCGCTCGACGTAAAAGCGCGTCGGCGAAATGCAGACCTGCCCCGCGTTGCGCAGCTTCTGCACCGCGAGCGCGCGTGCGCAGGCGTCGATGTCGGCATCGGCGAACACGAGCACGGGGGCATGCCCGCCCAGTTCCATCGTCGAGCGCTTCATGTGACGGCCCGCGAGCGCCGCAAGCTGCTTGCCGACTTCGACCGAGCCGGTGAACGAGACCTTGCGCACCACGTCGTCGGCAATCAGCCGCGCGGACAATACCGGCGGCCGTCCCCACAGCAGGTTCAGACAGCCGTCGGGCAAGCCCGCTTCCTGCAATGCGCGGGCGAGCGCGACCACGGCCGAAGGCGCCTCCTCCGGCCCCTTGAGCACGAGCGTGCAGCCCGCGCCAAGCGCCGCGCACACCTTGCGCACCGCCTGGCTGAACGGAAAATTCCATGGCGTAAAGGCGACGCACACGCCCACAGGCTCGCGCACGACGCGCTGCTGCACACGCACGTCGCGCGAGGGAATCTCGCGTCCGTAAATGCGGCGGCACTCCTCCGCATGCCAGAAGATGTGATCAGCGGCGAAGCGCACTTCAGCCAGCGCCTCATCGAGCGGCTTGCCTTGATCGCGCACGACGTTCACCGCGATGTCCGCGGCGGTTTCGAGTACGCGCTCGCCGAATCGGCGCAGCACACGCGATCGTTCGTAGGCCGAAGTGTCACGCCACTGCGTGAATGCCCGTTGCGCTGCGGCGAGCGCCGCGCTCACGTCGGCATCGTCGGCGTGCGGCAGCCAGCCGATCGCGCGCTCCGTCGCGGGATCGAACACCTCCTCGCCTTCGCGCGCGTCCGTCTTCCATTGCCCGTCGATAAACAGCGCGAGCGTTTCGTAGGGCGACGGGTGAAGCACGCGTTCAGAAGTCGACATGGCCGCGCTCGCGTGCATAGACCAGCGCGTCGTCGAGCGCGCGTTCGATGCGTCCGATCAGTTCGTCGATCTGCGTCTCGTCGATGATCATCGCGGGGCACAGGCTCAGCGTGTCGCCGAGCGCGCGCGTGATGACGCCGTGGGTACGCGCGCGCTGGCCCGCGAACGCGGCCACGCCCGCCTGCGGCGCGAAGTTCTCGCGCGTGTCCTTGTTGCGCACGAATTCGAGCCCTGCCACGAGTCCGCTCACGCGCGCTTCGCCGATCAGCGGATGCGCGCCCAGCCGCGCGATGCCCTGCTCGAAACGCGGCGTCACTCGCCGGACGTGGCCGACGATATCGCGCTCCTCGTAAATCTTCAGCGCTTCGAGCGCCACGGCCGCCGCAACCGGATGACCGCCATACGTGAAGCCATGCGAGAACGAACCGAGCTTCGCACTCTGCGCGACGAGCACACGCTCGATCTTCTCGTTGATGAGCAGCGCCGAGATCGGCATATAAGCGGCCGAAAGCTGCTTGGCCACGCTGATCATGTCCGGTTCGATGCCGAACGTCTGCGAGCCGAACCAGTTGCCCGTGCGCCCGAAGCCGCAAATCACTTCGTCGGCGACAAACAGGATGTCGTACTTGCGCAGGACCGCCTGCACTTTTTCGAAGTAGGTCTTCGGCGGCACGATCACGCCGCCCGACACCATCACCGGCTCCGCGAAAAACGCCGCCACGGTGTCCGGGCCTTCGCGCAGGATCAGCGCTTCGAGCTCGTCGGCGCAGCGGCTCGCAAAGGCCTCCTCGCTCTCGCCCGGCAGACCATGGCGATAGTAATGCGGGCACATCGTGTGCAGAACGCCCTGAATCGGCAGATCGAAATCGCGATGATTGAGCGGCAGCCCCGTGAGACTCGCCGATGCCACGGTCACCCCGTGATAGGCACGCAGCCGCGAAATGATCTTCTTCTTTTGCGGACGGCCGATCGCGTTGTTGTAATACCAGATCAGCTTCACGGCGGTGTCGTTGGCCTCGGAACCGGAGTTCGCGAAGAAGGCTTTCGCCATCGGCACGGGCGCGAGCGCCAGCAGCTTTTCGGCGAGTTCGATCGTCGGCGCCGTCGATTTGTGCGCGAACGAATGATAGAACGGCATCGCGCGCATCTGGCGCACGGCGGCTTCCACGAGACGTTCCTCGCTGAAACCCAGGCCCGCGCAAAAGAGACCCGCCAGGCCTTCGATATAGCGGTTGCCCTGCTCGTCGATCACATGAATGCCGTCGCCGCCGGTGATGACGTGCGCGCCCACGCTTTCGTGCAGGCTCAGGTTCGTGTAGGGATGCAGCAGGTGCGCGGCGTCGCTGCGTTGGAGCGCGCTTTGCGCGAGCGTTTCGTGAGGGGCGTTCATACGCGATTCCTTTTTTACTTCGCTAAAACAGGGAGATTCGATCGATGCGGACAGCACGCGCCAGTGGCGTCACACCACCACGTGCAGATCCGATGACTTCCAGCCCACCGCGCAGCGCGCGCCGGGTGCCAGTTCGCGCGCTTCAGGACCCCGCACGCGCACGCGCAAGGCGGTGTCGTCGCAACGGCCGCTCAGCAGCACGCTGTCGCCGTAATTCACCATCGTTTCGATCAGCAACTGGCGCTGCACATCGCACTGATTGCGCGTGACCGCTTCGCCGCAATGAATCATCTCGGGACGCAACAGCACGTCGACCTTCGCGCCCGGCGCGGCGTCGAAGCGCTTGCGGCCGGTGAAGTCGCCGCCCGGCAGCGCGAAGCGCCCTTCGCCGAGCGCGTGGCCCTCGAACAGATTGCTGTCGCCGACGAACGACGCAACGAAGCGCGTCGCCGGTTCGAAATAGACTTCGTCGGGCGTGCCGATCTGCTCGATACGGCCCGCGTTGAAGACCGCGATGCGGTCGGACATCGTCATCGCCTCGGTCTGGTCGTGCGTCACGTAGATCATCGTCACGCCCAGGTCGCGGTGGATGCGCTTGAGTTCGATCTGCATGTGTTCGCGCATCGCCTTGTCGAGCGCGCCGAGCGGTTCGTCGAGCAACACCACGTCGGGCTCGAACACGAGCGCGCGAGCGAGCGCCACGCGCTGCTGCTGGCCGCCCGACAGCGCCGCAGGATGACGCGACGCGTAAGCGCCCAGACCGACCATCTCCAGCGCGGTCGTTACGCGGCGCTTTTTCTCGGCCTTCGCCACGCCGCGCATGCGCAGCGGAAACGCGACGTTATCGGCCACGCTCAGGTGCGGAAACAGCGCGTAGTTCTGGAACACCATGCCGATGTTGCGCGCATAGGCCGGCACGTTGTCGATCGCGCGTCCGGCGATGCGGATCGCACCGGAACTGGCGTGCTCGAAGCCGGCGATCATCATCAGCGTGGTGGTCTTGCCCGAGCCGGACGGCCCGAGAAAAGACACGAACTCGCCAGGCTGAATGTCGAGCGATACGCGATCGACGGCGCGATGCTGACCATCGTAGGTCTTGCTGACCTGATCGAGCGTGAGGGAGCGGGCTTGCATGGGGACCTCAACGAATAAAGGGCGAACAGCTTTGAATCAGTTTTTTGAGCGAGCTTCGAATCGGCGCTTCAGGAGCGTGCGGCTTGCGGCACGACCGCCGCGCCTGGCAGGCGGCGGCGCACGAGCCGCACCGCGAGCGGCGCGAAAATCGCGGCACACACGAGCGCGAGCAGAAACGACGACGCCGCGGAGATCACCGGATCGGCTTCCATGCGGAAGCTGTTGAACATCTGGCGCGGCAGCGTGCCGGTGTCGGGGCCGGAGAGAAACACGGCGATCACGGCTTCGTCGAACGACTGGATAAACGAGAACAACGCGGCGACCAGCACGGCCGGACGCAGCACGGGCAGCGTGACGAGAAAGAACGTGCGCAGCGGTCGCGCGCCGAGATTCATCGCCGCGCGTTCGAGATTGCGATCGAACGATTTAATGGCGGCCGTCAGGATCAGCGTCGCGACCGGCAGCGCCAGGCACGCATGTGCGATGATCAGCGCCGCGAAACTCTGGCTCATGCGCAGTTCTCCGAAATAGGTGTAATAGCCGAGCGCCATGACGATCTGCGGGACGATCATCGGCATCATGAGCAACAGGTTGAACGCGCCGCGCCCGAAAAATGTGTGGCGCACGAGTGCAAACGAAGCGGGAATCGCGAGCGTCAGTGCGATCAGCGTCGCGCACGTCGCGATGAACACGCTGTGCCACAGCGAGCCCATCCAGTCGGGCGATGCGAAGAAGCGCGCGTAGCTGGCCGCCGACCAGCCCGGCGGCGGAAATTCGAGCGACGCCGCCGAACTGAACGACATCGGCACGACGATCGCGAGCGGTGCAAGCAGCACGAGCGCGATGAGGCAGGCGAGAATCTGCACAGGCTTTTTCATGGCGTCACTTCCAGAGCCGGTCGAGGCCGACAAAACGGTGGTACAACGCGAACACGGCGAGCGTGACCACGAGCAGCACGATCGACATCGCCGACGCCATGCCGAAATCGAGCACCTGTTCGATCTGGTCGCCCACCACGCCCGAGATCATCTGGTCGTGCGGACTGCCGAGCAACGCAGGCATCACATAGAAGCCCAGCGACGTGATGAATACGAGCGTGCAGCCGTTGACGATGCCAGGCGCGCTCAGCGGCAGCCACACCTCGCGAAACGCGCGCCACGGTCGTGCACCGAGGCTTTCGGCAGCACGCATGAGCCGCACGTCGATACGCTTCATCACCGCGTAGAGCGCCATGGCCATGAACGGCACGAGCGCATGCGTCATCGCCAGCGTCGAACTGAACGAGGTGAACAGCATGTGCGGCGCGGGCCGCCAGCCGAAGGTTTCGAGCAGTGCGGAGAGTGGCCCGCTCACGCCGAGGATCACCATCCACGCGTAGGTCTTGACGAGAAAGCTCGTCCAGAAACTGAGCGCGAGCACGGTCAGCATGAGCCGCGAAACGAAGGCCGAACCCGTCGCCGCGACATAAGCGAGCGGATACGCGCAGACGAGCGCGCACACCGTCACGAACGCCGACGTGAGGAAGGTATGCACAAGCACGCTGCGAAAATGCGCGGAGCCCAGCAGATCGACGAAATTGCCGAAGCCGAAGGTCGGCTCGCTCACGCTCATATAAATCACATAGCCGAGCGGCACGACGAAGAACACGGCAAGAAACACCAGCGCGGGCACGTACAGCAGCCACGGATTGGGCCGACGGTCCGCGTGCTCGCGCTGCGCTTGCGTGGCGGCGGCCTGCGCCGCTTCGTCGACGATCGGCATGGTCGAAAGGGTCGAGTCAGCCAAGGTTGAACTCCAGGATGAAGATTGCGCGCGCGACGCGTGACGCGCGCGCAAGGAAAGGCCAGGCCGGCGTCAGAGCGTCATCCAGCGGTCGAAGCGCGACGCGATCTGATCGAGTTGCGGCAGCAGCTTCACGCCGTCGAGCACGACGGCCTGCTGCATGTGCTCGGGCAGCGTCGGCGCGTTTTGCTTCGTCGCGGCATCCATGTAGTCGAACGCCTTCGGGTTGAGCGGCCCCGAGCCATCCGTCGCATTGAAATGCGCAAGACCCGAGGGATTGTTGGCGATGTGCTGCACGAGACGCCACGCGTTCTTCGCGCGCGGCGTGCCCTTCGCCACCACCCAGCAGCCCTTGTCGATCACGGCCTGATTCCAGACGATTTCGATCGGCGTCTTCGACGTGTCCTTCACCGTCTTCGCGTAGTCGTTCCAGATGGCGATGGCCTTCACCTCGCCGTCGCGCAGCAACTGCTGCGATTGCGGGCCTTCGGTCCACCACACGCGAATCGCAGGCTTGAGCCGGTCGAGCGCGCGGAACGCACGGTCGAGATCGTAGGGAAACAGATGCTCGGACGGCACGCCGTCGGCGAGCAGCGCGTAGGCCAGCACGCGCGTCGGATAGCGTTGCAGACTGCGTGCGCCGGGGTACGCCTTGATGTTCCAGAAGTCCGTCCAGTTGCGGATCGCCCCGCCGCCGAACGCATCCTTCTGATACGCGATCTGGTTCGCGAACGCATGCGTGGCTAGCCCGTTTTCGTAGATCGCGCCGGGCCACAGCGCGTGTTCGTCGAGATTGCCCTGGGCCGGTTCGATCAGTTTCGCGGCATTGGCGCGCGCGGTGTCGGTGACGCCGAGCGTCGTCACATCGAACTGATACGTGCCGTTGCGCACCTGCGCCGCGAGCTTCGCGAACGAGATCGGCGAGACCGTGCGAATCTGCACGCCCGTGTCCTTCGTGAACGGGTCGAACAGGTATTGGCGCGCGGCCGCTTCCCAGTTTCCGCCCCACGTGTTCACGTAGAGCATGTTGTCGTCGGCGGCTGCCGCGCGGCGCACCCACGGCGCGGCCACGAGCGCCGAGCCCGCGGCGGCGGCGCGCAGAAAACCGCGCCGCGAGATGGTCGGATCGAACGCCTTGTCGTCGTCACTCTTCATGCTGAAACCCCTTGATTGGAAGGTGGATCGTGTTGCGTTCAGCCGAACACGGCCTGATAGAGACGCAGCCAGTTGCCTGCCGTGAGCTTGTGCACTTCCTCGGCGTTGAAGCCGACGCGGCGCAGGCCGTCGTGCACCTTGTTCAGTTCGCCCGCGCTCTTGAGCCAGTCGGGCTTCGGCGTCTTGCCCGGATTCGCCGCCGACCCCGCGCCGTACTGCACCGAACGCGTCCAGCGGCCCTTGCGCATCCAGTCGAGATCGGGTTGGCCGGTGTTGTGGCTGTAGTCGGTGCCGATCCCCACGCTGTCGATCGACGTAAGCTCGACCGTGCGCGCGACCATCTGGCACCACGCATCGACGGTCGTGCAGGCGTCCTGCGGCGTGATGTTGCGATACGCCACGCAGCCGATCACACCGCCGTTCTGCACCAGCGCGCGCAGCACGGCATCGCTCTTGTTGCGCTTGTGATCGAAAATCGAGCGTGCATTGGCGTGCGTGATCGCGACCGGCTTTTCCGACCATTCGATGGCGTCGAGCGTCGTGCGATCGCCGACATGCGAACAATCGATCACGATGCCCGCGCGATTCATCTCGCGCACCACTTCGCGGCCGAAGCGCGCAAGCCCGCTGTCCTGCGCCTCGTAGCAACTGCCGCCGAGTTCGTTCTGGTTGTTATAGGTGAGCTGCACGACGCGCACGCCCATGTCCGCGAACAGTTCGACATACGCGAGTCGGTCCTCGAACAGATTGCTGTTCTGATAGCCGAGCACGACGGCGAGCTTGCCCTCTTCATCGGCGCGACGGATATCCGCGCTCTTGCGTGCGATGACGATGAGATCCGCGCATTCGCGCGCGAAGTCGCGCCAGCGTCCGATCGCGTCCATCGATTCGAGCGTGCCTTCCCAGAAGCCGAGCGTGGGCGTGACGCAGGTATAGCCGCTGGCGCGCAGGTCTTCGAAGACTTCGCGTGTGAAATGGCCGCATTGCAGGGCGTCGATCAGCATGAGATTTCCTTGTTTTCCTGAGTGGACGTGGCGTCCGGTCCAGCCTGCGCCGCGCCGGTGTAGAGCAATGAGAGATCGGTTTCGTCCTCGTCGGTGCGGCCGATCACGCGGCCTTGAGCATCGACGATGATCGGTCCCGCGTGACGGCGCGATTCGTACGAGTCAGGCGCAAGCGCATCGTTGGCGCGATGAAAGAGCGTCCACCAATACGCGCGCTCGACGCGCAGGCCTTCCTGCACGATGCGTGCGAGTGTGCTTTGGCCCGGCGACAACACCGTGCGAAACGACACGCGCTGCGCGTCGCCATTGACCTCGACCGTGGCTTCGAGTCCATGCGGCTGGGCGAGCGCTTTGGCCACACGCAGTTCCCCGGCTTCGCTCGCGCCTTCCACGACGAAGCAGGCATCGCGACCAGCCTGAGCCGCATCGACGGCGAGATCGACGAGCGTGAGCGCCACGATCCACGCATGCAGCCCCGCGCAGCGCACTCGCCTCACGCCATCATTCAGCGTGTCGATTGAAACAGCGGACACCTTCTCGTTTGGAAGCTGTCCTAAATGTTTTGTCAAATGAATAAAGCCGTCGTCGGCCAGCGCGGTCGAATACAGAGCGCAGTCGCGCAGCGCGGGCACCAGGCCTTCGTCCACGCGCGCCACCTGCATGAGACGTTCGAGCACCATGCGGCTCTCGCGCAGACTGACGGTGATGAGATCGGATTGCATCGGTTCGCTACTCACGGGGTCGCTCACAAAGTCGGTTCGGCGGGATAAAACCAGTGCGGATCGGCGTGGCCGGACTGGAGATCTTCGGGCGTCGGCGCGCCATGAAACAGCACGCCGCGCAGGTTCCGGTTGAGGAAGTCACGCGTCTTGTCGATGCCGTGCACGCCCACGTTCAGAAGCCGCGTGATGTGCGCGGGCACGAAGCCTTCGCTCATGATGTCGGCGTGCGGCGAATGGAAATGCGTGCCGTGCAGCGCCTGCACGCGCGTGACGATGGCGCGGTGCCACGGCTGCTGGGCGAGAAACGATGCCGTGCTGGCCGTCGCGTCGAAGCGTGCGAGTTCCGCGTCGAGGCGCACGACCTGGCGCGGCAGATCGAGCGCGAGATTGATCGCGTCGCCGACTTCCTCGCGCGGGCCGCGGCGCGGTTCCTCCGCCGTCACCGACTTGTACCAGACGTAGCGCGCGGCTTCGTCGTCGAGATCCATCGCGAATGCCCAGGCGTAGTCGTGGCGCAGCATCTCGCGCAGGCGGCCTACGCGCATGGCCGGTTCGAGCCGCAGTTCCTCGTCGATCACGAGCGTTTGCGCGAGCGCGTCCGCTTCGTCGGGCACGAGTTCGATCAGCAGCGAATGCAGCGTTTCCAGCCCTTCCTGATGCACGCGGCCCGCCAGCGACGCGCACAGCGTGGCGAAAGGCGCGGCGCCGAGCGGTGCGTTGGCGCGCGCGCGATCGAGCAGCAACTGCACCTCGGCGCGTATCGTGACGAGCGCGTCCGCCACCACGTCGCTCGACGCCACCTGTTCGTAAGCGGCGCGATCTTCGCGGCGGAATACGATCGCTTTGTCGATCAGGCGCAGCAGCGTTTCGATTTGCGCGGCGTCCGGCTTCAGCACGCGCGCACGCGCCAGCGCTTCTTCGCGTATCCACAGCCAGCGGTCGATGAGCCGCGGATGGTTGTTCACGAACAGCATGAGACCCAGCGCCGAGCCGTTGCCGACGCCAAGGAAACGACGCAGCGGCGCGGCCAGTTCGACGGCGCTCGACGACGCCGCACGCGCGAGATGCGCGAGCAGATCCTGCGCGAACACGCGCATCATGTAGGCGCACAGCATCTGCGCGGACAGGGACGCACGCAGCGGATGATCGGCCTCCAGCGAGAGAAACGAGCGCGTGCCGAACGTGCCGTTGCCATCCAGCCCCGTGTTGCGCATGAGATAGCAGGTCTGCGCCAGCTCGGCGACATCGGGTTGACGGCCCGCCGCCAGCGCCTGCAACGCGTGATCGAAGAAACGCCCGCTGCGATTCGAGCGGCACCAGATCAGCGTGCCGGGCGTGGCGCGCCCTTCGTAAAGCTTCGGCATTTCCTGCTGCGTTTCGGCCAGCGCGGCGTCGCTCATGTCGCCTTCGACGAGCGCGGCCATCATGTCCCACGAGCGGCCGATGATGCGGCCCGTCCGCCCCGCCGCCGACGGCTCTTTCGAGAACACCGGAAACGTGAAGCGCCAACTGCCGATGTCGATGCGGTAGCGTGCGATGCCGTTGCCGCGCGCGTCGATGTCGAAGCGCGTGCAGACAATCGACCAGCGTTCGCGCAGCGCGCGCGTCATCAGCGAGCGCGACGCGCTCACGCGCGAGGGCTGAATGGCGGCCAGCCGCTCGGGCAGCATCAGTTCAGCGGGTGCGCGCATCTGCCTGACGAGGTCTTGCAGCCCGGTCGGCGCGGGCGGATCGAGCACGAGGCTCATTGTGCGTCTCCTTTCAAACGTGCATTGATGTTCTGCGCGGCCGCCGTGACGAGCGCGGCGCAATCGTCCATTTCGAAACCGGCGGTCGGGCCCGAAAGCGCGACCGTCGCGACGCAGTCGCCGCGTTCGTCGAACACGGGCGCCGCCACCGCCGACACGCTGCGCGGGCCGGTCATGCCGTTGATGGCGTAGCCGTCGGCGCGAATCTGCTCCATCATTGCGTCGTCGGGCAGCGCCGTGCCCGCTTCGCGCCAGCGTTCGCGCTGCGCGGGCGATGCATAGGTCGCGAGGACGCGCCCCATCGCGGTCAGTTCGAGATTCAGATGCGCACCCACACGCAGATCGGCACGCAGCACGCCGCGCGATTCCACGCGCCGCACGATCACCGCCTCGGGGCCGTCGAGCACCGCGAGCGAGGCCGTTTCGTTGCTGTCGGACACCAGGTCCTGAAGCACATCGGCGACGCGCGCGCCCAGGTTGGCCTGCTCCATCGCCGCGTTCGCATAGCGGACCATGCGCAGCGTGAGCCGATAACCGCCGGCTTCGGTCTGCTCGACGAGCCCGCCTTCCGCGAGGGTAACGAGCCGCTGCAACGTCGCGCCGCGCGCTTCGCCGACGACGCGCGCGATCTCGGACAACGACATGGGACGCGAAGCGGCGGCGACCGCATCGAGCACGTCCAGGGACTTCAGCACTGACGACAACGCACGCACTGCCATGCTTGCTTTCTCCTTTTGTCTTCTATTAGAAGACGCTGTCTTCTATGAAATACATGCTATAGATCAAAAAAAAGCGTGTCAAAGGTTTCAATTTGCGGGTTTACCAGCGCCGATCCGGCGACGGGCAATTGGCCTGCGAGGTCGGGCCGCGACTGGGATGGTGTGTGGTGAGGGGGATGTGGGCTCGGGCGAGCTGGGCGCTGCCGATAAGCAAGGTGTGTTTGGGGAGGCAAACGTGCAACGTATCGGGTCCTGAATTTGAGGCCGCGTTTAACGCGGAGATCAGGACGTTCGGATCGGGCCGGTACTGCCCGGATGCGATCGCAACTGTATGTTTTACGTCTGCGACTATCTCTTGTATCTCCCTCGCTCACATACGATGCCATCTTAAGTTTCTGCTGCAGAGTGACGGCGGCGCACGCATCAGCTGATTCTGCAAATAACACGCCAGATACGCAATTCACCTCCTATAGTTCTTCAGCACGGCCGCAAAGAAGATCGAAGTGCAGCGCGATCTCCTGACATCGCCCAGTTCGGTTTGTGCGCGCCCGTGAAGCAGCCGATATTCAGCGATGCAGAACCAGCCGCTCGACTGGCCACCATGACATAGCGTCACGATCAGGAAGGGAAAAAAGCAATGACAATGCCGCCCTTTACTACGTATCCCGCGCGTGCGCTTTCGCGTGGCTTGTGCGCAATTGCACTGGCAACCGGAATCGGCGTGACGGTTCCAGGTTGCGGTGGCAACGTCACGTCAACATCGAGCGAGCCGGCATTTGCCACTGCAGCGCGCCCCCAGATCAACACCTTGCTCGCAGACACGATGACGTCGGGTGCCGTCGTGTATGTGCAATCGCCAAACGGCGACTGGCTCGAATCGTTCGGAACGGCAGTGCGAGGCACGAACACGCCGATACCGACGACCGCTCACTTTCGCGTCGGCAGCGTGACGAAAACCTGGACTGGCACGGTGATTCTGCAACTCGTGCAGGAAGGCAAGCTGAGCCTGAGCGATCCCGTCAGCAAATACATCGCGAACGTGCCTAACGGAGACGAGATCACGATCGAGCAGTTGCTGACGATGCGCAGCGGCCTCTACAACTACTCGACGAGTCTCGCGTTCAATCAGACGCTCGATGCGCAGCCGGGCAAAGTGTGGACCACCACGGAACTGCTGGACATCGGGTTCAGCCAGCCGGTGTACTTCGCGCCGGGTGCCGAATTTCGCTACTCGAATACGAACACGGTGTTGCTCGGACTCATCATCGAGCAGCTAACCGGCATGAGCGCCGCAGATGCAATGAAGGCGCGTCTTTTTGCGCCACTGGGTTTGACCGATACGTTTCTTCCGCCGCAGGACGATACATCGCTGCCCGCGCCGGCACCGCATGGCTACCAGTGGGGCACCAATGCCGAGACGACTAATAGCGAGGCGCTCTCCCCTGAACGTCAGGCGGCCGCGAAGGACGGGACGCTGCAACCCACCGATGTCACGTCCGTGAACACCTCCTGGGCCTGGACGGCCGGCTCAGGAATCTCGACCGTGAAGGAACTCGCGGCCTACGTACAACGGATGGTGGGCGGTGGCTATCTGAACGCCGATCTGCAAGCACAACGGCTCGCCAGTTGCGTGTCGGTCGAGCCGTCGGACCCGACGGCCGCCAGTTACTGCCTCGGCCTTGCCAAATTCGGGACGTTTTACGGACACACAGGCGAAATACCTGGATTCAATACGTTCATGGGCTACGATCCGGCGACGAAAACGACGATCGTCACGTGGGCGACGACGGCGTCGGCGCCCGATGGCCACGCGCCCGCGAACGAGATCGCAAGGATCCTCATGGGAGAACTCAGCAAGGCATCGGAAGTACCGAGCGAGGGGCGGCCCTAGTTGAAGTGAAGCGGCTCGCTGCCGTTGACGATATGCAAGTGCGGATACGAACGAGAGCGTCGACACGGGCGCTCCCGAAGATGCCCGGTTGCTGTCCGTTCGCTGACACCCCGACCGGCCCGTCATACGATTTGTCAGCGTGCAGCGAAACAAGCACTCTTTTCAACAGCGCCGCTGCTCGACTTGTTCTTCTCCAATCCTTCAACCGATGCGGTTGCCCATCACTCTGCGGAGATAAGTTTCAGGCCGCGAGTCGTGCTCAATTCCCTTCGGGCATCGCCGACGAATGATGGCTGGTGATCAGCCAACGGTGGCCGTTCCAGCCGTAGGTAAACGTATAACGAGCCTTGACCACGGTACCGTCCGCGTACTTGAAGGTGTATAGCCCCGCGTCGATAGCGCTGTTGCATTCAATCATGACGAAACGGAAATCGATGGCACCGACGGGTTTGTGTTCGAGGAAGTGCTTGAAATAGTCTTCCTTTTCTTCGGCGGTCACGCGTGGCTTGTTCGATACGGTCGGCAGCAGGATCGAACGCGGCGCATAGTTCGCCACGACCTTCGCCGCGTCGCCGGTCTTCAGCGAATCGTTCCAGCGATCGAAGAGTGACGCTATCTGCTTTTCCGTTGCAGGATGGCAAGCTTCGGTCTTCGCGTACGCGTTCGCGTGGACAACGACACCGAGCGCCACAGCCGCCGCTAACGAACTCGACAGGCAGAATTTCATGGCTCACCTCGTTTGGAAAATGAAGATCCCCATCGCATAGATCCGCGCGCCTCTGTTCCGCGCCAGGCATGCGCGCCGCGAGATGTGGCGGATTTCACTCGCCCGGTCGCGCCGCTCATAGCTCTCAAACGTGACAGAGCAGCTTCCACCAAAGCGGGCCGACCACCAGCCAGATGAACATATAGAGGAGGCTCATCAGAAAGCCCGCCTTCCACCACTGGCCCTGCGGGACGTAACCCGCTCCGAACATGACCGGCCCCGAACCGATCCCATACTGGGTCAGGCAACCGTTGATATTACTTAGGATACCGAGCGAAACCGCCGCCGTGAAGCGAGCGCAATCGCCCCGTGTCGAGCGAAGTGCCCGTGCTGATCACCCGCTCCTTCGCGCAGCGAAGGCGGTCGAGGACGATGCCCGCCAATACGTCGCAGGGGTTGCTGGCGATGATGTAGATCGCGTGAGGAGCATGTGGCGAGATGCGATCCACGATCTCCGTCGCGATATCCGCGTTGATACGCGCGAGATCGAGGCGCGTCTGCCCGGGTTTCACGCCGACGCCAGCCGTGATGACGACGACGTCCGCATCGCGTGCATCGTCATAGTCTCCGGCATGGAAGCGGTTATGCCCCCAGAACGCAGCGGCATGAGCGAGGTCCATGACCTGCCCTTCCGCCCGCACTCGCGCGACGTCGATGATGACGATTTCCGCACTGGGGATGGTCACGGCCACAAACAGTGCAGCGGACCCGCCAACCAGTCCCGCGCCGACAATGACGATTTTCGGTTGGTGCATGGTGTGCCCCTTCCGCATCCCGATACTTCGTACGTTTGAACCCGGTCTTCCGGCAGCAGACTTCGTCGTGCCGAACGCGTAATCGCGTCGAAAGCATCCATTGCGACGCGATCAGCTTTCTCCCTGCAATCCGCTAGCAGGAAAAGCGTCAAATCCATCATATGCCGCGCATTCAAAGCGGGATATTGGACCTTGGTCCAATAGTGCTGAGCAGTCGTCGCGACAGGTCGAGCCGTATTACCGCTTCTCGCTATGTACGTGCTTCATCGCGGAGCAGTTTCGTAGTTAAACGCTCATATCAAATCGACCAGGGGTACTTTGCTTGAAGCGCAGTGTTGACTATCTTTGACTCACACCTGGCGCCGCCGAACAGGAGGGACGATTATGAAAGCATGCAGCTTCGCGAGTCTGATTGTCGTCGTGGGATGCGTGACGTCGGCGCCAAACGTCCACGCACAAGCTGCCAGTGCCGGGCCAATGACGTCGAGTTCAGTTGCTGGCCCTGGCCAGCCCGCGCCAACGAACAAGCAACTGGCGCGCGATGTACGCAAGGCATTGTCGAAAGCCCCCCATTTCGCCGTCTCGAACGTGTTCGTCACGGCGCGCGGCGGTGTCGTAACCTTGTCCGGCAGCGTGCCGGACGGCCCTCAGATTCAGCAGGCCTCGGATGTTGCGATGCGCGTGCCGGGTGTCACGTCGGTGAATAACCATCTGAATATCTATACGAGGGGGTATTAGCGCGTCCCGGCACAGCGTGATGATCCGCCCAGCGCAATGATGGTCAATGCGTACGAATCAGCGAAAGTAAGGGAATGCTGCATCTTTCGGAAGGAGTGCCATGTATCCGTTTTCTTCCGCAATCATGGTCCTGTCGCTCCTGCTGCTTGGCACGCTGCTCGGTGTGCTCGCACGACCGCTACTGCCCGAGGAGCACAAGGCCCAGCAGACCGTCCAGCTCGTACAACTCGTCGACGGCATGCTCGTGACCTTCGCTGCACTCGTGCTCGGTCTGATGACCGCTTCGGCGAAGGGCACGTTCGACAATGCGTCCGATGATTTCAGGGCGCTTGCCGCCGACATCGTTCAATTCGACGCCACTGCGTATGAGTACGGCGCCGAAGCCGACCCTATCCGTCACCTGATGAAGGCCTATCTCGCGGCGACTATCGCCAGCACCTGGCGCCATGAAACGCCACCGCCCGGCAACGACTACCCGCGGAGCCTGCCCGCCAAGGACGTGAGCGAAAATCTCGATGATGTCGATCTGGACCGGATGCTCAGGTCAGCGGGCGTCGCCTGGCGACGGCTGGTCGCGCACGACCGCAGCCATCAGGATCTACTCGACGAAGGCCGGGATCAGTTTGGGCGCATTGTGCAGGCACACTGGAAACTCATACAGGAAGTCCACAGCTCGATTTCAATGCCGTTTTTCATGACGCTTGCGTTCTGGCTGTTTGTGATTTTTCTGAGCTTCGGATTGATGGCGCCGCGCAACCCCTTAGTGCTGGTCTCCATCACTCTGGGCGCAATTTCGATCGCCTCAGTCGCCTATGTGATCGTGGACCTCGACACGCTCTTTCGAGGAATAATCGTCGTCTCCAGTCAGCCGCTGCGCGACGCACTCGCCTCGCTTGCGCATTAGAATTCGCAAGGGATACGTGGCGCGTCTGGATACTCAATCAAGGTCAATGAGAAGATCACCGCATTTTTCCCGCGGATTCTTTCTCGCAACTACCCGACTCAGAAGCGATGCCGCATGCCGATCGTCACCGCGCCCTGCTTTTCTGGAGTTGTATTGGATGTGGCGGGTAGACCGTTCAGATAAGCGGGCACGTTGCCGAAATTTCGGCTCACATGCTGATAATTGCCTTGCAAATAGACATCCGTACGCTTTGACACCACATAGTCAGCTTGCGCGGAGACAGTATTGAAAATCGGGGCGACGCCTCCTCCGAAGTCAGATCGCGTATAGGTGTACGCCGCGGCAAGCGTGATAGCCGGTGTCAATACGTATCTGACGTTACCCTCGAAATTCTGGAAACGTGCGCTATTGGCGCGAAAGGCTATACCTGCCGACGTGCCGGATGCCCCCGAAGAAACCCCACCGCCAAGCGCATCCGATAAATTCGTCTGCGTGTAGACAAGGCCAGCCGTCAAGGGGCCGTAGACGTAGCTCAATCCGCCGCCGAAAGTACGTTGCCGCCCGGCGAGAAAGGTCCACTCCCCGGTTTGCGCACCACTTGCGCTTGAACTCGGTCCGTTATTCGAGAATACCGTCGAGGTGATGTCGTTGTTCAGTTGCAGGTAGCCGGCTGCCACCGTGAAACCGCTCCAGACGTACGACGCACCGAAACTATAGGCCCGATTGTTCGCGAATTCGGTGCTGTTTGAAAACGAATACGTAGCGCCGAATCTGAATCCTGCATAGTCGATGCTCGCGTATTTGACCGTATTGTTGAATCTGATTGAATTGTTGAGATTATCGTTATCAAAAGGGTGTGCTGCGGTCGTGCCACCGAACTGGGTACCGGTAATCGAGAGCGGTGCGAGGTAGTCAACCACACTATCGTACTGCCGCCCAAGTGTAAGCGCGCCATATTGATCACTCGCGACGCCCACAAAGGCCTGTCTGCCGAACATACGACTGGATTGGGATGCACTGCCGTTTGTGATACTAAAGCCATTCTCCAGTGTGAAGATGGCCTTCAACCCACCGCCAAGATCCTCCGAACCACGCAACCCCCAGCGGCTGCCGTTGACGGCCCCGCTTCTCATTTGCCAGGCATTCTCGTCGCCCCCACGCACGTACGTGATACCTGCGTCAATCAAGCCATACAAAGTGACGCTGCTTTGCGCATGGGACACTGTCACGAAGGTGACATAGATTAGCGCGGCGGTGGAGATCTTATATTGCATTTTTTCACACTAGATGGATATCTGATTTTGTAGAAACCATTCATGCAAAATGAATTTTGTCTCGAAGAGACAATAAACGTCCCGCTCCCATGACTCATCTATTTCGGATAGCTGAAAGTCATATTTCCAACCAGACAGGATGCGCTTTCGTCGAACAAAATATAGCTCGCGACAGTTTGTCAATGTCGCCAAAATATTCGTCTGTACCGCCATGCATCTTCGGCGGATCGATAGAAAGAACCGTGACGGATGCGTCTGTACGTCTGGTGCATACGCAACCAGTGCACATATGTGGTACTTCATCGTGCCCGCGGGCCATTGCGGGTGAGCGAGATCGCGGTACGTTCAGAGAATATGTATTTCGCAAAGTGTGCGATTTGTCGTCTACCCACGTGGTGCAATTGTCCATCGCCAGCTAGCCAGCGTCATACGGACCTTTCGCCCCATCTACCCGCCCATGCCAACATCAGACACGACAACGCGTTGAAAACGAAAATCCCCTTCGTGCCAAGCACGGTCATGAATACCGACGCGATCGCCGGTCCGGTCATGCCGCCAATCGAAAACATCACGAGCAGAAGCGACGAAATCGCCACGCGCAATGTCGGGTCGATGCGGTCGTTGGTATCGGCGGCCACGAGTCCATATTGCGTGAACGTCACCGCGACATACGCAATCGCGCCAATCCAGAGAAACACGCCCTCATGAAAGATGACGAGCGCCAGACTCAATGCCGTCGACATAAGCGCGAGGCGTGACACGAGCACGCGCCGATGGTAGCGGTCGGAAAGCCGTCCCATCGGCCGTTGCGTCATCAACGCTCCCAGCAGGCACGCGCCCATGAACAGCGAGAGATGCGATGTCGAAAAGCCCGCACGAACGAGGAATACCGGCATCAGCGAGTAAAAGCCGCTGTAAAGAAAGCCCGTGAGGATGCAACCGGGGACCGCGAGCGGCGTCGCCCTCGTCAACGACTTCAGGATTTCGAACCAGGTGTGCTCGCGCGAGGGATTGATCGCATCGTGACTTTGGGTTTTGGGCCAATTGGAGAGCAGCGCCACAGGAATGATGGCGGCGGCAAACAGCACCGATGCCAGGGCGAATCGCGTCGTACCGCCCGAGTCCGAGATATTGAGCAGCAATTGCCCCGTGCACAATGAAAAATAATTGATCGTCGAATAGGTACCGAATATCCGTCCTCGATTGAGATTCGACGCCGTGCCTTGAATCCAGCTTTCGATCGACGAAAACAGGCCCATGAATGCGAAACCCGTCGCGAGGCGAATCATCGCGAGTACGGGCACGAAATCGAAGGCGCCGAACGCCTGCGTGAGAATGGTGGCCGTGGCGGCGAAGGCGATAAACACGCGGTGCTGACCGAAGCGGTCAATCAAGCGGCGCGCCGTGAATGCGCCGAGCAGAAAGCCGAGGTAATAGCAGGACTGGATGAGCCCGACGGCAAGCGTCGACGCGCCATGCTGAACCAGCCGCAGCGGAATCAGCGTTTGAAACAGCCCGTTGCCGAGAATGAGCATCGCCGCGCCAATCAGCAGTCCTGCAAGCGTGCGGTATTCATCAGGCGTTTTCGGCGGCGCATCGGTTCGTGGCGCAGCGCGCTCGTCCAGTGTAGCGATCACCGTGCCGCTTGCGTCGGACACCGCGTTTTCCGCCAGATCGAAGGACGCGCGATGCGATAACGCGCCGGCGTCCGTTTTTGCTTCCCTCATCGTCCCCGTCCGTCGTGCTGATGCGAATGGGCGCACGCGCCCCGCGGAATAGAGCGCTGCGCCGCGCGGTGTTTCGCGCTGCGTCGCCCTTCGCGAGATTCGTCGAGAAGACGCACTGTCACGCGAATATCACACGCGCTTATCTTCAGAATAAGTGTCACGCGGCCTTGAACGGCGCACTATTTTGACTTCCCTACTCTGAGATCGGCTGACCTCGCCCATGGCGTCGCCGGCGTCCTTCCACTTCAATCGCAGAGACCAACACATGCAAAGAACCCTATTTGCAGCGGCTATTTCGCTCGCCTTCGCGACGGCCGCACACGCCCAAAGCTCCGTCACGCTGTACGGCCTGATCGACGTCGGTATCGCCTATACCAACAATGCGGGCGGCCACAGCCAGTATCAGATGAGCAGCGGCAACATCCAGGGCAGCCGCTGGGGCCTGCGCGGCAACGAAGATCTCGGCGGTGGACTCAAGGCGCTGTTCGTGCTCGAAAACGGCTTCAGCATCACCACGGGCAAACTGGGTCAAGGCGGCGATGAATTCGGACGCCAGGCGTACGTGGGCCTGTCTTCCTCGAAACTCGGCACGCTCACGTTCGGCCGCCAGTACGATTCCGTCACGGACTTCACGTACATGTTCGAAGCCGCCAACGTCTGGTCGCCCTATTTCGGCGCCCACCCCGGCGATCTCGACAACCTCAACGGCACCAACCGCGTCAACAATGCGATCAAGTACAAGAGCCTCTCGTATGGCGGCCTGACGTTCGGCGGCCTCTACAGCCTCGGCGGCGTGGCGGGCCAGTTCAACCGCAACCAGATCTGGTCGCTCGGCGCGAACTACGCGCACGGGCCGCTCGTGCTCGGCGTCTCCTACCTCAACGTGCAGGACCCGAACTATTCGTACTTCGGCAACAACTCGACGTCGAGCACCACCGGCTCGAACATGACCGCCAGCCGCGTGTATTCCGGCTACGCTTCGGCGAAGTCGCAACAGGTCATCGTCGCCGGCGCGCAGTACACGTATCAGTCGGCGACCTTCGGCGTCGTGTACAGCAACACGCAGTTCAAGGACATCGGCACGCTGGCTGGCCTGCCCGCCACGGGCGCAGGCGGCACGGCGAAGTTCCACAACGTCGAAGCGAACTTCCGCTATCAACTCACGCCGACGCTGCTGCTCGGCGCCGCCTACGACTACACCAAGGGCTATGGCGTGAACGACGCGCAATATCAGCAAGGCGTGATCGGCGCGGATTACTTCCTGTCGAAGCGCACCGACGTCTACGCGGACGCCGTCTACCAGCACGCATCCGGCACCGATTCCACGGGCGGAAAAGCCGTGGCGAACATCAACTTCCTCACGGCCTCGACGACGCAAAACCAGGTCATGGCGATCGTCGGCATGCGTCACCGTTTCTAGTCGCGGCGCGAACGTCGGCGCATTTGCGTAAGCAACGCTTATGGATAGGAACAGGCGCGCTTAGGCACCGGCGTTTTGCATCGGGTTGAGCTACCGTGGGCTAACGCGCGCCGCGCCCACGGCTGGCGCGCGCCGCGAGGCGAATCAATCGCACAAGCGAACCCGAGGGTATTGAACATGCAGAGCCAGGCTTTCGGGCACGTTTTTCGTGCCGATTCTCCCGTCGTTCTCGTCACGCCGCATAGCGGCACGCGCATTCCCGCCGACCTGTTGTCCCACGCGGCATGGGCGGCCGTCGAGGGACGCAGGGCCGATCCGGCCGGGCTCGCGCTCGAAGCCCTGGCCGCGAAGCGCGGCATCACGACGATCGGCGCACGTTATCACCCTTGCGTCATCGACTTCAACGTGGCGACGGAAAACCGGCCGCTCTCGCTGCGCCTGAGCCGCAGCGGGCTGTGCCGCACGCATACGTCGCGCGGCGAGCCGCTGTACGACGGCGCGCATCCGCCGTCCGAGCGTGAAGTGGAAGCCCGCGTCGACCAATACTGGCAGCCCTTTCATGCGGCCGTCGCCGAGGAAGTCGCGCGCCTGCGCGGCTTGCACGCGAACGTGCTGCTGCTCGTCTCGCATGCGAGCTACTGGCTCTCGCCGTACCGCAACCAGAGCGGCGCGCTCGACTGCAACATCGGCAGCCATCGCGGCCATTCATGCGACCGGCAGCTCGTTTCCGCGCTCACCGATACCGTCGGCGAGCATGGGCGCTCGTGGGTCGTCAACGGCAAGGTCGCGGACGTGTTCGCCGCGCAGCACTATGGCGCGCCCGGCGACGGCATCCACGCGATCGAAATGGAGATCGCGGGCCGCTGGCGCACCGCGCTCGAGTACGAGAGCGAGCAACCGGAGACCGCCGAAGCCACGGCCACGCTCGACGCCTTGCTCGACGCGCTGGAGCGCGCCGTCGCGCGCTTGCCGGCCGCGCGTTCCGCCCCGTCTGCGCGGCTGGATCCGATGCAGGCCGACCGCTTTTCGAGGTGACGCACGCGTACCATTCCTAATAGGGACGCCCGAGCGCCCGTGTTAACATTTTGGCTGTCACGTCGCAGGCGACCATGAAAGAAAGCGCACCTGAACACTACCCGGACTGGGACCTGCTCGCGAGCTGGGTTGCCGTCGTCGAATCGGGTTCCATCTCGGACGCGGCCAGCCGCCTCGCCATTTCACAAGCGGGCGTTTCGCAGCGGATCAAGGCGCTCGAAAACATTCTCGACACGACGCTGCTCGATCGCGCCACGCGCCCCGCGCGCCCCACCGCCGCCGGTCAGCGTCTGTTCGAACACGCGACGGTGCTGCTGCAAGGCGCCGACCAGATGGTCGAAGCCGTGCGCAACGTCACGCGCGCGAAGCGCGTCGTCGTGCGCCTCGGCTGCGTCGATTCGTTCGCAGCGACCATCGGTCCGATCATCATCAAGGCGCTTGCGGGCACCTCGCATCAAATCCGCTTGTGGTCGGGCATCACGCCCACGCTCGACGCGCAGCTCGAAGCGCGCCAGCTCGACATGGCGGTGACGACCACCGAGCTTTCGCAGGCGCCCGGCATCCGCCGCCAGAAGCTGTTTTCGGAGCCGTATGTGGTCGTGCTGCCGCGCAGCTTCGAAGTGGACCGCTTCACGACGCTCACGGAACTGAGCCGCCAGCTCCCGCTGATCCGCTATAGCGCGCGTTCGGTCATTGGCCAGCACGTCGACGCCTATCTCGCGGGCAATGCCGAAAACATCGAGCGCACCTGCGAATTCGACGCCACCGATCCGATGCTGAGTCTCGTCGCGGCCGGGCTCGGCTTCGCGGTGACCACGCCGCTCTGCCTGTGGCAGTCGCGCCATTACGTGCCCGATCTGCGCGTGGTCGCGCTCTCGTCGTTCTCGCGGCACGGACGGCCGTATCAAGGGTTGAGCCGCTCGTTCTTTCTCGCCTCGCGCGAGAATGAACTCGGGCATCTGCCCGCCGATCTCTACGATCTGCTCAAGCGCGCCTTCGAGCGCCAGGTCTCGCGCGACATCGCCAAGGCGCTCGCGCTCACCCCCGAAGAAGTCTGTATCGCCGACGACGAGTGAGACGCGCCGCGCGCCGCGCAGTCGCCCGGCGCAGGGCCGTTCCATAACACGCGCCGATCCAAAGCATAAGTCGCGGTTTAGCAACGCCCGGTTTGCCGCCTGGCCACTAGTCTGGACACTGAGCCTCGCCTTCGGCGGAAACCGGCGCCCAGCGCGGCACCGGTCGAGCAACCCAGCGCCGGCGGTGTTTTCGAATCCCCTTCCTTAAGGAGCCAGTGTGATTTCAGGTCCTCAATTCCCGCTGCCCGCGAACGAAGCCGAAGTGCATTTCGGCACGGGCACGCAGGCACAAGCGGAACTGCGCAAGGCGCTCGAACAGCGCGACGTCGTCGAGATTCCGACCGTGATCGACGGCAAGCGCTATTACTCGAACGATGTCGTCGAAGTGCGCGCGCCGCACGACACGCAACGCCTGCTCGCCCGTATCCACCGCCCGACCGAATCGCAGATTCAGGAAGCGATCGCGAGCGGCAAGCGCGTGGCGAAAGACTGGGCCCGACTCACGCACGCCAGCCGCGCGACCATCCTGCATCGCGCCGCCGATATCATCGCGACGCGCTCGCGCATGAAGATCAACGCCGCGACGATGCTCGGCCAGAGCAAGACGGTCGAGGAAGCCGAGCCGGACAGCGCCTGCGAACTGATCGACTTCCTGCGCTTCAACGCCTATAACGCCCAGCGCGTGTACGCGGAGCAGCCGATGTCGGTCGCGACCGCCGCGAACCGCGCCGACTGGCGTCCGCTCGAAGGCTTCGTCTACGCGGTGTCGCCGTTCAACTTCACGGCCATCGGCGGCAATCTGACCACGGCGCCCGCGATCATGGGCAATACCGTGCTGTGGAAGCCCTCGGAAAAGTCGGCGCTCGCCAACTACATCTTCTTCGAAGCGCTCGAAGAAGCGGGCCTGCCGCCGGGCGTCATCAACTTCGTGCCGGGCGAAGCGGAACTCACCACGCGCGTGGCGATGGCCTCGCCGGATCTCGCGGGCATTCACTTCACCGGTTCATCGGCGGTGTTCCAGTCGCTCTGGAAAGGCGTCGCCTCGAAGGTCGATTCGTTCCGCACGATTCCGCGTCTCGTCGGCGAAACGGGCGGCAAGGACTTCGTGCTCGCGCACGCCTCGGCGCATCCGTCCGAAGTGGCCATCGCGCTGATTCGCGGCGCATTCGGCTATCAAGGCCAAAAGTGCAGCGCCGCCTCGCGCGCCTACATTCCGCGCAGCCTCTGGTCCGCGGTGCGCGAGGAACTGCGCGCGCGTCTCGCGGAACTGAAAGTCGGCGACGTCGCCGATTTCAGCACGTTCATGGGCGCGGTGATTTCCGAAGCCTCGCACCAGAAGCTGAGCCGCGTACTGGCCGCCGCGAAGGACGACACGGGCGTGAGCTTCGTGAGCGGCGGCAAGACCTGGTCGGAGCCGGGCTACTTCGTCGAGCCGACCGTGCTCGAAGTGAGCGATCCGAAGCACGCGCTGATGACCGAAGAACTGTTCGGGCCGATTCTCTCGGTGTTCGTCTACGAAGACAACGCGTGGAGCGACACGCTCGCGCTGATCGATTCGACGAGCCCCTACGCGCTCACCGGCTCGATCTTCTGCACCGACCGCTTCGCGCTGCATCAGGCCGAGGACGTGCTGGTCAACGCGGCGGGCAATCTCTATCTCAACGACAAGCCCACGGGCGCCATGATCGGCCAGCAGCCCTTCGGCGGCGGCCGCGCGAGCGGCACGAACGACAAGGCCGGTTCGTATCTGAACCTGCTGCGCTGGGCGTCTCCTCGCGTCGTCAAGGAAACATATCTGCCCACGCGCGAGTGGCGCTTCGGCGCGTGATCGCGCGCTAGCCTCAATGTCCCGGCCTCGCCGGGACGTCCCCAAAAAAAGGGCTCATCGTGCGATGAGCCCTTTTGCATTACATGTTCGGATAGTTGGGACCGCCGCCGCCTTCGGGCGTGACCCAGACGATATTCTGCGTCGGGTCCTTGATATCGCAGGTCTTGCAGTGAATGCAGTTCTGCGCGTTGATCACGAGCGCACTCTCGCCGTTTTGCTCCTGCGTGAACTCATACACGCCCGCCGGGCAAAAGCGCGCTTCCGGCCCGGCATAGCGCGCGAGGTTCACGCTCACGGGAATGGCCGCATTCTTGAGCGTGAGATGCGCGGGCTGATTCTCTTCGTGATTCGTATTCGAGAGAAACACCGAGGAAAGCCGGTCGAATGTGAGCTTGCCGTCGGGCTTCGGATACTCGATCGGCTTGCATTGCGCTGCGGGACGCAATGTTTCGTTATCCGAATGATGATGATGAAGCGTCCAGGGCACGCGTCCGCCCAGCAGCTTCTGCTCGACGCCCACCATCAGGGTACCGACGTACAGCCCCTTGCTCATCCACTGCTTGAAATTGCGTGCGCGATGCAGTTCTTCCTTGAGCCACGATTGCTCGAAGTCTTGCGGATACGCGTCGAGCGTGTCGTTGCTGCGGCCCGCTTGCAGTGCGTCGAACGCGGCTTGCGCGGCCATCTTGCCCGAAGCGATGGCGGCATGGCTGCCCTTGATGCGCGAGGCGTTGAGCATGCCCGCCTCGCAGCCGATCAGCGCGCCGCCCGCGAACACGAGCTTCGGCATCGACATGATCCCGCCCGCCGCAATCGCGCGTGCCCCATACGATAGACGCCGCCCGCCTTCGAGAGAACGCCGGATCGCGGGATGCGTCTTGTAGCGCTGAAATTCCTCGAACGGCGACAGATACGGATTCGTATACCCGAGCCCGACGACGAAACCCACCACCACCTGATTGTCGTTCAGGTGATAGAGAAACGAGCCGCCGTAGGTATCGCTTTCGAGCGGCCAGCCCGCCGTGTGAATCACGAGCCCCGGCTTGTGCAAAGCCGGATCGATCTCCCAGAGTTCCTTGATGCCGAGTCCATAGACCTGCGGATCGGCGTCTTCGTCGAGCTTGAAACGCGCGATGAGTTCGCGCCCGAGATGGCCGCGCGCGCCTTCCGCGAACAGCGTGTAGCGCGCATGCAGTTCCATGCCGAGCTGGAAATTGCCGGTCGGCTCGCCGTCCTTGCCCACGCCCATGTTGCCCGTGGCCACGCCGCGCACTGCGCCGTTTTCGCCGTACAGCACTTCCGCCGCCGCGAAGCCCGCGAAGATTTCCACGCCCAGCGCTTCGGCCTGCTCCGCGAGCCAGCGCGTGACATTGCCGAGGCTCACGACATAATTGCCGTGGTTCTTGAAGTTGTCGGGCAGCAGCCAGTTGGGCACCGGCTTCGCGCCGCTTTCGGAGAGAAACAGAAAGCGGTCTTCGGTCACGGGCACGTCGAGCGGCGCACCGCGTTCCTTCCAGTCGGGAATCAGTTCGTCGAGCGCGCGCGGGTCCATGACCGCGCCCGAGAGCGTATGCGCGCCGATGGCCGAGCCCTTTTCGAGCACGCACACGCTCACTTCGGCGTTGCGTTCCTGCGCCATCTGCTTGAGACGAATGGCGGCGGACAAACCGGCCGGCCCTCCGCCGACGATGACGACGTCGTACTCCATCGATTCGCGCGGGCCAAACTGCGCTGCGAAGTTATTCGTGTTCATTTCGACCGATATGTGACTGTGCGGGACAGCCGCGACGCGCGCATCGACACGCGCGCCGCGGCCTTGTGGATGTCCCGGCACGCGCCGCGCGAAACGGCACGGCCGGACTGCGATCCATCGTACGTCGCCGGGTGCCGGATGCGCGCGGCATCACCATCGCTTATGCAGCAATCAAGCTGACGTTAGTCTCGCGACCACGGAAACGGCCCGCAACGCCCGAAAAACGCCCCTTTCGCCCCGCCAGCTCGACGCCCACTTTTACTAATCATCGATCCTGCTTATATTCCCGGCCCGCGGTTTATGGCGCTCCACACTTCGCCCATACGCTTTTGTCAGAAAAGGACAGGAAACCGTGGACAAATATGATGTGGTCGTGATCGGCGCTGGCGTGATCGGCAGCTCCGTTGCATTTCAACTCGCGAAGCTCGGCGCGAAAAACGTGCTCGTGCTCGATCGCGGCACGATCGGGGCGGGAACGACGTCGCAGTCGTCCGGCATCCTGCGCACCCATTACTCCGTCAAGGAGAACGTGGAACTCGCGCTCAAGAGCTGGGACGTCTTCAACAACTTCTCCGCCTATCTCGGCGACGAGGAAGCGTCCTGCGGACTCGTCAAGTGCGGCTACATGATCGTGGCGAGCGAGGGCGACAAGCTGGAGCCGCTGCGCGCGTCGCTCGACCAGCAAAAGGCCCAGGGCGTGCCGCTCGAACTGCTCGATGCGAAGGCCGCGCACGAACTGCTGCCGATCGCCCGTTTCGACGACGCGGCGCTGATCGGCTACGAGCCCGAAGCCGGTTTCGCCGACGCCTACCTCGTCGCCACCAGCTTCGCGCGCGCCGCGCGGCGCGGCGGCGTGACCATTCGCGAAAACGTCAGCGTCAACAAGATCCTGTTCGAAGGCAATCGCGTGGTCGGCGTGTCGACGAGCGCGGGCGACTTCGCGGCAGGCACCGTCATCAGCACGCAGAACATCTGGACGCCGGAACTCGCAGGCTGGACCGGCCGCGACCTGCCGGTGATGCCCGAGCGCCATGCCGTGCTCGCGCTCGAATGCGACGCGGCGAAGTACACGTTCTCGATGCCCGTCTTCAAGGATCTGGCCTCGCCCGGCATGCTCTATTACCGCAGCTACGGCGGCAGCCAGATGCTGGTGAGCGAAGGCATCGTCGGCGAAAAGCTCGGCGCCGCCGAAACCGAACAAGGCGACATTCCGATGGACTACGTTGTCGAAGTCGGCGCACAGGTGGCCGAGCGCTTCCCCGCCTACGAGACGGCGGGCATCGCCTCGTCGTGGACCGGCGTCTACGACGTCACGCCCGACTGGAATCCCGTGCTCGGCCGTCTGCCCGGCATCGAGGGCCTCGTGGTCGGCTATGGCTTCTCGGGCCACGGCTTCAAGCTTTCGCCGACGGTGGGCCGCGTGCTCGCCCAGGAAGCGCTCGGCCTGCCCACCGACGTCTCGCTCGCTCCGTATTCGATCGAGCGCTTCGCCACGGGCGCGCTGCTCACGGGCAAGTACGGCCTCGGCGCCGTCTCGTAAAGACGCGCCGATGACCCAGCCCGCAGTGCGCGCGCTCGCGGCGCTTCCACTGGAAGCGTGGCGCAACGGCCGCGGCAAGACCCGCACGCTCGCCGCGCGCGCGGGCGCGTGGCGCGTGAGCCTCGCCGACGTCGAACACGACGGCCCCTATTCGCGCTTCGCGGGCATGACGCGCCTGTCGCTCGTGCTGAGCGGCGCGGGCGTCGTGCTGCGCGAAGGCGCGCTCGAAGTCTCGCTCGCGCCGAACGAGGCGGTGGCCTACACGGGCGATGCGGAGTGGCACGCGCGTCTCGTCGGCGGCGCGGTCAGCGTGCTGAACGTGATGAGCGCGACCGGACGTTACGCCGTCGCCGCGCGGCTGCTCGACGGCCCCGCGCGCGTGCCTGCCGGCCTCACCGCACTGGTGATCGCGCTCGACGGCGCATGCCGTTGCGGTGCGAGCGGCGAGCTTCGGCCCGGCGATTTCGCCACGTTCACCGAACTCGCCACTGCGCTCGACATCGTCCCCGATACGCCGCAGGCCCGCGTCGTTCTCGTGACGCTCGCGCCCACGCATGAATGAACGAATGCATTTGAGTTTTCCGAGGAAACAAGCATGAAAGTGATTACCGCAGTCAAGCGCGTCGTCGACTACAACGTGAAGGTTCGCGCGAAGGCGGACGGCAGCGGCGTCGATATCGGCAACGTCAAGATGTCGATGAACCCCTTCGACGAGATCGCCACCGAAGCGGCCACGCGGCTCAAGGAAGCGGGCCACGCGAGCGAAGTCGTGGCCGTTTCGTGCGGCGTCGCGCAAAGCCAGGAAACGCTGCGCACGGCGCTCGCCATCGGCGCGGATCGCGGCGTGCTCGTGGAAACCGCCGTGGAACTCCAGCCGCTCGCCGTGGCGAAGCTGCTGAAGGCCGTGATCGAGAAAGAGCAGCCGCAACTGGTGATTCTCGGCAAGCAGGCCATCGACGACGACGCGGGCCAGACCGGCCAGTTGCTCGCCGCCCTGCTCGACTGGCCGCAAGCGACGTTCGCGAGCGCCATCGAAATCGGCGACGGCACGGCGACCGTGACGCGCGAAGTCGACGGCGGCCTCGAAGTCGTGTCGCTGCGCCTGCCCGCCATCGTCACGACCGATCTGCGCCTGAACGAGCCGCGCTACGTCACGCTGCCCAACATCATGAAGGCCAAGAAAAAGCCGCTCGACGTGCTGACGCCCGAGCAGCTCGGCGTCGATCCCGCGCCGCGTCTGAAGACGCTCAAGGTCGTCGAACCGCCCGTGCGCCAGGCCGGTGTGATCGTGCCGGATGTGGCGGCGCTCGTCGACAAACTGAAAACCGAAGCGAAGGTGATTTGAATGACCACTCTTGTGATCGCCGAACACGGCGAAGGCCAGCTCAAGCCCGCGACGTTGCATACGATCGCGGCCGCACAACAGATCGGTAACGGCGTGCACGTGCTCGTGACGGGTCACGCCGCCAGCGCCGTGGCGCAAGCCGCGAGCCGCGTGGCGGGCGTCGGCCAGGTCGTGCTGATCGACGCACCGCATCTGGCTGATGCGCTCGCCGAAAACGTCGCCGCGCAGGTGCTCGCGCTCGCGCCCGACTACACGCATGTGCTCTTTCCCGCGACCGCATTCGGCAAGAACGTCGCGCCGCGCGTGGCCGCGAAGCTCGACGCCTCGCAGATCTCCGACGTGATCGCAATCGACTCGCCGGACACGTTCCAGCGCCCGATCTACGCGGGCAACGCCATCGCCACCGTGCAATCCGCCGACGCCGTGAAGGTCGCGACGATCCGCACGACCGCGTTCGAAGCGGCGGCGAGCGAAGGCGGCAACGCAACGGTCGCCGAAGCGCCCGCGCTGCCCGACAGCGGCCGCTCCTCGTTCGTGCGCCGCGAGATCGCCACGAGCGACCGGCCCGACCTGACCTCGGCGCGCGTCGTGGTGGCAGGCGGACGCGGCCTCGGCAGCGCCGAGGACTTCGCACGCCTCGATCCGCTCGCCGAAAAGCTCGGCGCGGCCATCGGTGCATCGCGCGCGGCCGTCGACTCGGGCTACGCGCCCAACGATCTGCAAGTGGGCCAGACCGGCAAGATCGTCGCGCCAGAACTGTACGTGGCGGTCGGCATTTCGGGTGCGATCCAGCATCTCGCGGGCATGAAGGACTCGAAGGTCATCGTCGCCATCAACAAGGACGCCGATGCGCCGATCTTCGGTGTGGCCGATTACGGCCTCGTCGCCGATCTGTTCGAAGCTGTTCCCGCGCTCGCGCAAGCGCTCTGATATCTCGCGGCCCGCGCGCCGCGTTTCTCTTTCTCCGTTTCTCGTTCTCCGTTTCTCTGCCTCACGCAGAAGCAGGATTGCCGTCTTCGCGATGTCGTCGCGAAGACGGTTTTTTTATGCGCGACTGCCCGGCGCAATAAAAAAGCGGGCCATGCCCGCTTGTGTTTCGAAACCTGAAAGAAGGCTCGCGTTCAGCGCCCCAGCTTGCGCACCGCTTCGAATCCCGCTGTCACCATGCGCTCGACCACAGGCTCCACCGCGTCTGCCGCTTCGGGCAGGTAAGCGAACGGCGACGTCTCGCTCATATACGTCGACTGACACATTTCGAGCTGCACCGCATGCACGCCCTGTTGCGGCTCGCCATACGCACGCGTGTTGTAACCGCCCTTGAAGCGCCCGTTGGCGATCCACGTGAATGGCTGATCGCCGAGCGTCGCGGTGATCGCGTCGAGCACGCTCGCGTCGCAACTAAGCCCGCTGTTCGTGCCGAGGTTCAGGTCCGGCAGCTTGCCGTCGAACAGACGCGGCAGCACGCTCGCAATCGAATGCGCTTCCCACAGCAGCACGGCGCCGAATTCGGCCTTCAGTCGATCGAGTTCCGCGCGCAACTGCGCGTGATACGGGCGCCAGTAATGGTCGAGACGTCGCGCGATCTCGGCGGCGTCCGGGCCGCTGCCGTGACGATAAAGCGGCTCGCCGCGAAACGTTTCGGTCGGGCACAGGCCCGTGGTCGTCTGGCCGGGATAAAGGCTTTCGCCCGAGGGCGGCCGGTTCAGGTCGATCACGTAGCGCGACACGCGCGCGCCCAGCACCGACGCGCCGAGCTTGTGCGCGAACGCGTAGAGACGGTCGAGATGCCAGTCGGTATCGGCGACTTCGCCCGCAACATCGGTCAATTGCGTGCGCACCTCGTCGGGAATCGCGGTGCCGAGGTGCGGAATGGAAACGAGCAGCGGCACCGTGCCGGGCTGGAAATCGAAGATCGGAGCAGTCATGCGGGAGTCGTCGTGGTGACGTTGAGAGGAGCCGCATGCGTGGCGAGCCGGTCCGCGGTCAGCGCGGCCATGCTCGTGCAGCCGAGCAAACGCATGCAGATGTCGAGTTCGTTGCGCAGCAGCGCGAGCACGCCGCGTACGCCGTCGCCGCCGTTGGCCGCGAGTCCGTAGAGCGGCGCGCGGCCGAGCAGCACGCCGCGCGCGCCCAGCGCCACGGCTTTGGCAATATCGCTGCCGCGCCGGATGCCGCCGTCGACGAGAATGTCCGCGCCGCGCGGCGCAATCGACGCCGTGTGCGCGAGGATGTCGAGCGGACTTTGCGCGCCATCGAGTTGCCGCCCGCCGTGATTCGAGAGCACGACGCCATCGGCTTCGTGCGCGAACGCACTCGCGGCATCCGCGGCGGTCTGGATGCCCTTGATGAAGATCTTGCCGTGCCAGTGGCGGCGCAGCCAGGCGATATCGCGCCAGTCCAGCGACGTATCCATCTGCCTGCCGAGCGCCGCAGCCTGCGCCTCGATGCCGGGGCCGAGTTGAGCGCTGCGCGCGAGATTCACGAGTTGCGGCACGCCGTGAACGCCGACCGTCGCGAGCCAGCGCGGATGCCGGGCGATATCCCAGAGCAGCGTCGGCGTCCAGCGCAGCGGCAAGGTGAAGCCCGTGCGCGCGTAATGATCGCGCTGCCCGGTGACGGGCGTGTCCACCGTGAGCAGCAGCGTCGAAAAGCGCGCGGCCTGCGCGCGCGCCATGATGTCCTCGGCGATACGGCGATCCTGCTGCACATAGAGTTGCAGCCAGAGATCGCCGTCCGACGCCGCGCGCACGTCTTCGAGCAGACTCGTCGACGCCGTCGAGAGCGCGAACGGCAGCCCCGCCGCGTGCGCCGCGCGCGCGAGCGTCTCTTCGGCGCCACGGCAGTACAGCCCGTTCAGCCCCGTCGGCCCGATCACTGCGGGCCACGCCGCCGGATTGCCCGCGAGCGTCGTTTGCGTACTGATGCGCGAGACGTCGACCAGCACTTGCGGCGCGAACGCGATCGCCTCGTAAGCGGCGCGATTGCGGCGCATCGTGACCGCGTCTTCGGCGCCGCCTTCGAGATACGACCAGGCGAAGTCCGGCAGATAGCGCCGGGCCGACTCGCGATAGTCGGCAACGTTGGAATGCACCATCGTCGCGATCAGTGCGCAGCGGAAGCCGAAGCCGCCGGCGCGCGCGCCGGCAGCACGCGCCCCGGATTCATCGTGTCGTTCGGATCGAGCAGTTGCTTCATCTGCTGCATCAGCGCGATCTCGTTCGCGTCCTTGTAGAGCGACATTTCGGGCACATGCAGCGAGCCGATGCCGTGCTCCGCGCTGAACGTGCCGCCCATGCCCGCCGCGATGTCGTAAAGCCGATGGCTCAGCGCGAGCTGCGTGCCGGCCTTGTCCTCCACGCTCGCCCAGTATTCGTGCGAAAACATGGCGATGTAGTGGAGATTGCCGTCGCCCATATGGCCGACCACGACCTGCGTGGCCGCCGGATAATGCTCGGCGAGCGTCTGGTTGGCGGCGTCCATGAAGTCGGGAATGCGGTACGTGGGCACGGCGATGTCGTGCGTGAGGCCCATGCCCTCGCGGCCGTTCGCCTCGGTCACGTGATGGCGGATGTGCCAGAGGTCCGCGCGCTGCTGCGCGCTTGCGGCCACCACCGCGTCGACGATCACGCCCGCCTCGAACGACGGCGCGAGCGCGTCCGTCAAGCGCGTGGCGATGGCCTCGTCGTCGCCCGACGATGCCGCGAGTTCGACGAGCACCATCCACTCCGGCGTGGTGGCGAACGGATTGCGCCCCTTCGCGGCGTGACGCAGCGAGATCTCGAATTCGCTGCGCGAGATCAGTTCGAGCCCGACCAGTTCGCCCGGAAAAGCCGCCTGCAACTTCAACCCTTCCTGCACGGCGGCCTGCACGGTGTCCACGCCGATCATGGCGGTGGCCGTCGCGCGCGGACGCGGATACAGCTTCAGCGACGCCTGCGTGACCACACCGAGCGTGCCCTCCGAGCCGACGAACAGATTCTTCAGGTCGTAGCCGCTGTTGTTCTTGCGCAGCGTGCGGATGCCGTTCCACACGCGCCCGTCGGCGAGCACGACTTCCAGGCCGAGCACGAGATCGCGCGTATTGCCGAAGCGCAGCACGTTGGTGCCGCCCGCATTCGTCGCGATATTGCCGCCGATCTGGCACGAGCCTTCCGCGCCGAGCGTGAGCGGAAAGATGCGGTCCACGTCGAGCGCGGCCTGCTGGAGATCGGCGAGAATGCAGCCCGCCTCGACGGTCATCGAATTGTTATCGGCGTTCACCTCGACGATGCGGTTCATCTTCGCGAGATTCAGCAGGATGCTGTTGCCCGACGCGTCCGGCACCGAGCCGCCGCACACGCTCGTGTTGCCGCCTTGCGGAAACACCTTCACGCCATGCGCGTTGCACCATGCGAGCACCTTCGATACCTGCGCGGTGTCGCGCGGCAGCACCACGCAGGCCGCGCGGCCCGTATGGCGCTTGCGCCAGTCGATCAGATGCGGCGCCATGTCGGGAGCGCTGTCCAGGACGCCGGTTGCGCCCACCAGTTCGTGCATCGCCTCGACAATCAGGGTGGAATTCATGATTCGATCAGTTCCTCAAAACGACGGCGTCGCGCGCCGACCAGCGCACGGCCTGCTGCTGTCCCACATTCGCGCGCTCCGACGCACGCGCCGAAATGCCCTTCACGAGCAGCGTCGCGCCGTCGGCGAGCGTCAATTCGAAGCGCGTCATGCCGCCCACGAACGACACCTGCGAGATCGTGCCCGTGCAGGTGTTGTCGTCGTCCGCATTCATCGCTTCGACAACGTCGATCTTCTCCGGCCGCACGAGCACCTTCACTTTCGCGCCCAGCGCATGACCTTCCGTGCTGCGCACCTTGAGCACGCGGTTCGCCGACACGCGCACGACACCGTCGGCCTGCACCACGCCTTCGATCAGGTTCGACTCGCCGACGAAGTCCGCGACGAACTCGTTCACAGGCTCGAAGTACAGTTCGTCGGGCGTGCCGAGCTGGGCGATGCGGCCGCCGTTCATCAGACACACGCGATCCGAAAGATTCAGCGCCTCTTCCTGATCGTGCGTCACGTAGACGAGCGTCGTGCCGAGATCGCGATGCAGCCGCTTGATCTCACCTTGCAACTGGTCGCGCAGCTTCTTGTCGAGTGCGCCGAGCGGCTCGTCCATCAGGATCACCGAAGGCGAATAGACGATGCAGCGCGCGATGCCCACGCGCTGCTGCTGACCGCCCGACATCTCGCGCGGCTTGCGATGCTCATAGCCCGTGAGGCCGACGCGCTCCAGCGCGTTACGCACGCGCTGCTGAATTTCCGACTTCGCGACGCCGCGAATGCGCAGCGGAAACGCCACGTTGTCGAACACATTCAGATGCGGCAGCAACGCGTAGTTCTGGAACACCATGCCGAGACCGCGCTCGCGCGGCGGCACGGTCGACACGTCCTTGCCGTCGAGCACGATGGTGCCTTCGCTCGGCGCGACGGCACCCGCGATGATGTTGAGGATCGTGCTCTTGCCCGATCCGCTCGGTCCGAGCAGGCTCAGGAATTCGCCCTTGCGGATCGAAAAATCGGTACTGTGCAGCGCCACCGCGCTGCCGTATTGCTTGCTCACGCCGCGAAAGACGATCATGTCGTCGGCGCTGCGCTGCGCGGCGGCGGCGCTGCCTGCTGCGTCGCGGCTCGCGTGCTTGCCTGACTGCGCGGCAGTGGCCTGCGGACGGCCGTCGTTATCCAGTAGAACGTGTGACATGTTTTTCTCCAACCTCAATGCGACGACTCGGGCGCAGCCGGCTGAAGCCAAACCGACACGCAACAGAAAATCAGCGAAAGCAGCGTAAGCAACGCGGACACCGCCGCGATGACGGGCGAAATATCCCATTGAATGCTGCTGTACATCCGCACCGGCAACGTGGTCGTTGACGGGCTCGTGAGAAACCAGGCGATGACGACTTCGTCGAACGACACCAGAAACGCGAACAAGGCACCGGCGAGAATCGACGGACGAAGCTGCGGCAACACGACTTTCACGAACACGGTGCTGCGCTTCGCGCCCATGATCGTGGTCGCGAATTCGAGCGCCGGATCGAGCTTCTTCACACCGGCCATCACCGTCATCATCATGAACGGCGTGACGTAGGCGACGTGGCTCACGACGAGGCCGAGCGTCGAGCCCACCAGATGCAGCCGCGAAAAATACAGATAGAGACCGAGCGACATCACGATCACCGGCACCAGAATCGGGCTCATGAGCAGCAGCATCACGAGGCGCTTGCCGGGAAATTCATGGCGCACGAGCCCATACGCGGCGGGCACGCCCAGCACGACCGCCACCACCATCGTGAGCGTCGCGACCTTCACGCTCTGCAAGATCGGGGCGACCCAGCTGGTCGAGGTGAAGAGATGCACGTAAAGCGACATCGACCACACGCGCGGCGGGAACGTCAGTTCGCCGTCGCCGCCGAACGAAATCGGAATGACGATCAGCGACGGCACTAGAATGAAGGCGTACACCAGAATCGCGACGACGTTGCGCAAGCGCGCATAGCGGCGCGCCAGGCCATCGACGACGACACCGCGCCGGACTGCCGGCAAACTCGATACAGACGTGCTCATGCCATCACCTTTTTCGAATCGCGCTTCTGGAAGCGTTCCGCGCCGAGCGCCGCGAGCGTGACGATGCCGAGCAGAATCACGCCGATGGCCGAGGCCATGTTCCAGTCCATCGTTTCGCGTGTGTAGAAGTCGACGAGGTTGGACATCATCGCGTCCTTGCGGCCGCCCAGCAGCGCCGGAATCACGAAGAAGCCCATCGACATCACCGTGGTGCTCAGCGCCGCCGCCGCCACGCCGGGCATGGACAACGGCAGCGTGATGCGAAAGAAGATGCGCGGCGGCTTCGCGCCCATGATCTCCGAGGCGCGGTACAGCGACGGGTCGATGGCGAGCAGGCTCGCGAGCACCGGGAACACAATGAACGGAATCAGATAGTTCGTCATGCCGACCATTACACCGAACCGGTTGAACAGCATCGGCAATTGCACCTGCGTGCTGAACACAAACGACAGCAGTTGATTGACGAGCCCGTCGCGGCCGAGCAGCACCGTGAACGCGTAACTCTTCACCAGAATGCTGGTCCAGAACGGCACCAGCACGAGCACCATATACAGCGCGCGCTTCTTCGGCGTCTGCTTCGCGAGATGCATGGCGATGGGATAACCGAGCAGCAGACTGCACACCGAGGCGCAAATGCTGATCTGGAACGTCGACCACAACGTGCGCAGGAAGAGTGCGCTGCCGAACAGGCGCTCGTAGGCCGAAAGCGACAGGCCGTCATTCACCCAGACACTCGTGTAGACCACGTACATCAGCGGTACGAACACCACGAGAAATAAAAATACCGTTGCTGGGCCGACGTACAGCAAGCCCTCTTTTCTGCCTTTCATCACTCCTCCCCACTACTGACATGCGCAACCGCGAACCACACGGCCGCCGCTTGCGCGACGGCCATCTTCAACACTCCATTACGACAGCACCCACTCCTTGAAGCGCAGCGTGAGTTCGTCGTAGTGCTCCGCCCACCAGACGTCGTTGCTGATGAGGTTCATCTTGTTGCCCGGGTCCGAGAGCCACTTGCGCACGTCGGGCTTGACGAGCGGCAGCGCCTTCTTGCTGGCCGGCGTGTTGCCGAGATAGTCCATGAGCGCGGCCTGGCGATCGGGGCGCATGGCGAACTGCACGAACTTCATCGCGTTCGCCTTGTTCGGCGCATTCTTCAGAACAACCAGATATTCGAGGCCCGTGAGCGTCTGCTTGAACGAGAAGTTGATCGGCTTGCCCGCTTCCTGCGCGGCCTTCACGCGCGTCGAATACGTGTAGCTGAAATCGACCTGGCCCGTTTCGACGAGCGAGACGGTCTGCGGCGTCTGGTCGACCCACTTGCCGATAAACGGCTTGATGCGGTCGAGCGCGCGGAACGCACGCGGCACGTCGAGAGGATAGATCTTTTCCGGCGGCACACCGTCGGCGAGCAAGGCGATTTCGAGCGTCTCGCTCGCGCGATTGCGCAGCGTGCGCTGGCCGGGAAATTTCTTCACATCGAAATAATCGGCGAAGGTTTCCGGGTGCTTGCCGGCCAGATACTTGCTGTTGTCCCAGCAGATGCCGCCAGTGAAACCGTAAAACGGCACGGCGAACTTCGTCATCGGCGCGATCAGGTCGCTCTGGTCGAACAGCGCGGGATCGAGCGGTTCCCAATAGCCGTTCTTCGCACCCGTCATCGCCATCGGGCCGACCGCGTCGAACACGTCCCATTGCACATTGTTCGTCATCACCTGCGCCTTGACGCGGGCGAGATCGGGCGTGTCGACCAGCGTCACGTGAACGCCGAACTCCTTCTCGAACGGCTTCGCCAGCGCCTCTTCCACGCCCTGGTGATAGTTGCCGCCCCAGCTCACGACCGTGAGATTGCTCGCCGCCGCCGCCTTGCGCGAGGTGACGATCATCGGCGCGGCAACGGCGCCCGACAGGAGCGTGGCGCCGGCCGCCTGAAGAAAGCGGCGGCGCGGAAGGATGATGTTGTTATCGGATGACATGGGATCCTCTGGTGGGTAGCGATGGTCTCTGTGCGGCTCAAACGCCTGCGGCGGCGGGGGAATACGCGTCCTCGCGCGCGACGAGCGGCGCCATGACGTCGGCCAGACGCTGACGCAGCGCCGCCGAAGCCGGCTTGAGCGGCGGCAGCACGTCGCCGAACGGCAAGCCCTGAAGCGAGAGCGCGGCCTTGATCGGCGCGGGATTCGGCTCGGCGAAAACGGCGTCGATCAGCGGACGCAGCGTCGCGTGCAGCGCGACGGCCTGATCGAGCTGGCCGCTCGACGCGAGCGCCAGCACGCGCGCCCACTGCTTCGGCACGAGGTTCGAGCTGGAGATGATGCCGCCCACCGCGCCCATCGCGACGTGCAGCGGCAGAACGTCTTCCTCGCCGCTCAGGATCGCGATCTTCGAGGCGCAGAGTTCGGCGGCGCGCATCTGCGTGGCGAGATCCGGGTTGCAGGCCTTGATGCCCACCACGCGCGTGAGCGCCGCGAGCTTCGCGACCGTTTCGTAATGGAGCGACACGCCCGTGCGATACGGGATCTCGTAGAGGATGATGTCGGCGTCGACTTCGTCGGCGAAACGCTGGTAGTAGTCGACGATGCCTTCCTGGGTCGGGCGGAAGTAGTACGGCGTGACGACCATCAGCGCTTTGGCGCCGGCCGCGACGAAGGCCTTGGCGTTGTCGATGGCGTCGCCGAGTCCCGGCGAGAGAATGCCCGGCACGACCGGCAGCGCGCCCGCTGCGGCTTCGAGAGAGGTCTCGACGACGCGCACGCGCTCCGCGAACGACAGCGCCGTGTACTCGCCCGTGCCGCCGAGCGGCACGACGCCGTCCGCGCCGGCTTCGGCGAGCCGTTTGATCAGCGCGGCGAGCGGCGCGCCGACGAAGCGGCCGTTCTCGTCGAGAGGGGTGGGAACTGCCGTCAAAATGCCTGCATAGGGATGCAACGTGCTCATCGATCCGCTCTTTGATAGTGATCCGGCCTGGGTCGCCGAAAGATGTAAATGACGCTCTGTGGTTTGAACGATAAGGAGGCAAAAAAGCCCGGCACGCACCATCAGTGCCAGTTACCCTCTTTATAAGGCTGCGTTATTCAATCGGGACGCGCGCGGCCCGATACGCTTCGGATCGCCGGCATAACGCGAGCCAAGCGTCGAAACGCGCGGCAAAAACAAGGGTTTTCACTACTTCCCGCCCTTTTTTCTGCTGGCTAGCCCGCCATCTACGAATTGTCACCTTACAAAAAGACGAATGCGAACGTTTGTCGCTCGATCGGGTATCGCGCGGCGAAGCCATCATGATGGGGAGACGAGCCCATGCAAGGCCGCCGCGAGGATTCACGGCTTCGCTTGACGTCCTGAAGTGCTCAGTGAATCTCGCGCAGATATTCCGGGGACTGGATGTGAATGATTTCGGCCTGCTGGCTCAGCAAAGCGTCATTCGGGAACCGACAAGAACTCAGCGGGAGAGTCCGTTGCGGTAAAGGCGGAGGCGAGCTAGAACAAGCTCGCGGAATGGACGACAGGTCCAGGCAGGACCTGACGGACGGCAACCGTCTTGATGCCGACTGATGCACGCGATCGACGATCGACGATCGCTGCTCGGTGCCGACGAACACGTCAGCGGCACCGGGCAGCGCATCGAAACGTTTTAATTCTGCAAGCGAAACGTCGATGCCAGATTAGCGAGCGCCGCCAGTGGGTTCACTGACCGCCCAGTTCACTGCTGCATCGAATATCGCGCTGCCGTCAGCGCTCAGATTCTCGAACGAACGATTGCCCAGAAACAGCGCGACGCGACGTGCCGGCGCGATGAAATCGTAGTCCATCGTCGCGCCCTTCTCGTAGGCGAACACGACCGCATGCGTTGGTTCGCCCGCGACAGTCGCGATGATCGTCGCTCCCGGACCCGGTTTGCCCCAACCCATTTCGTCGTCTCGCGGATAGACCCAACGCTTTCCGGCAGGCACGCCGCCCGCCAGCGGACTCGGTGCATTCACAACGTTCACGTAGTGTTCTTTCGCGATCTCGCCGAAGTCCTCGCCCTTTTTCTGACCGGTGAAGCGCAACGAATCGAACAGATCCGATTCCCACGTCAAAAGCGGCACCGGCACATCGCGAAACGGCGTCCCGACCATATCGCGCGCACTCACCACCGACGAGATGATGACGAGGTCTTCACCCTTCGCCGCCGAAACCGGCGCATCTTCGTCGACCAGTTTGACGAACATCCCGCGTTGTTCCAGATGCGCGACGACCTTGTCGTCCTCTTCGCGATCGCGATGTTTGAGCCGGGTGACGTACAGCACATGCTTGTTGCTCGTGACGGCGTCGCTGCTCGCGTCCTGCACGCGTGGCGTAGCCGCGCGAGCCGTGCTCACCCCGCCCAATGCGATGGATGCGGCCAACAAGGATGCCATGCACAGCAGTGCGCGACGCGGCACGCGCGACGGCGCGAGGACCGAACGCAATGACAGATTCACATTCATGGTGGTTTTCCTATCAGAAATCGATTGTCGAGGTCAGCGAAATGGTCCGTTCGAGCCCAATGCCCAATTGGCTCGATCCCGCCGATGCCCAGTAGTGTTTATTGAACGCATTCTCGACATTCAGCTGGAACGTGGCGTTGCGTCCAAACAGACTCGTCTCGTAGCGAGCGCCAGCCGAAAACAGCGTATAGCCGGGGATATAGGCCTGATTCGCATCGTTGATCGGCCGCTGACCCACGAAATACGCGCCGCCGTTAATCGAAAAACCATAAAGATGCGGGACGCGATAATTCAGAAATACGCTGCCGGTATAACGCGGCGTATTTTCCGGGCGCTTGCCGAGCGTCGTGGCATCCGTGCTGTCGACGAGCGTCGCATCGAGCCACATGCCGGTCGTGACGATCGAGAGATCGCGCGTGATGTCGCCCTGAAACGAAAACTCGATGCCGCGATAGCGACCGACGCCATTCAGCGCGTAGACGCCGTCTGCATCCGTGCTCGCCGAGGGCTGACGAATCTGGAACGCGGCGATCGACGCCAGCGCACCGTTGTTGAAGCGATGCCTCAGGCCGACTTCCACTTGCTTGCTCACCGCCGCAGGCAGCACCTGATACGCGTTGGTCGCCGTCGCCGGTGCGCTGCCAGCCGACTCCAGACCTTCGATATAGCTCGTATAGACGCTCGTTTGCGGCGTGATCTTGTACACGATGCTCGCCGACGGCGACGTGTGATTCACATCCTGCGTCACGGTTTTCGCTTGCGTCGCGTGATACGACGAATAGCGCACGCCCGCTGTGAAATCGAGGTTCTTCGTCAGGCCGATGCGATCGAAGAGGTAGACGCCCTGGTTACTGATATGTTGCGCGTAGAAGGCCTTCGACGAACCGCGCGTCAAACTCGTGATACTGACCGGGTCATACAGGTTTTGCGTGGCCGTGTAATAGTAAGTCGTGAAATCAGGCTGGAATAGCCAGTTCTCGTTAACGCCGAACGTGACGTCGTGCGTGAAAGGCCCGGTGTCGAAAAGGCCGTTGATTTCCGCGCGCACGTTCTTGTTCTCGTAGAACTGACCGTTCTGCTGGCTGCCCTGCAATTGGCCCGTCCCGGTATCGACGTTGTACTTCTGGAAAATCCAGAGCCAGCGATTGCGTTGCGTGATCGACTGACCAATCGAAACGTTGGCGCTCCAGTTGTCGTTGATTAGATAATCGGCGCGCAGAATCTGTGCGATCGCAGTCGACGTGGTGGGCTTGTCGTTCGGCACCAGCAATTTCGACGCGTCGGGCAGCGAGGGCAGCGTGATAACGCCGTTGACGGCGGTGAGCGGCGTAATGCCGGCCTGCTCGACCACGCGCTGATCGATGTGCTCAAGGTCGTACTTGAGCGTCAACCGATTCGTCGGCTTCCAGTCGAGCGCGACGCTCTCGAACATGCGATAACCGCGGTCGCCGTCGATTGGCGTCTCGACGTGCTCCGCCATTGCGTTGACGCGAATGCCGAACTGCTTGTCCACACCAAAGCGCCGCGCAATATCGACGTGCGCGCCGACCGAACCATGCGAATCGACCAGCGTCGATACCGACGTCACCGGCGTATCGCCCGCGCGCTTCATCACCATGTTGACGATCCCGGCCGGCACCGCGAAGCCGTAGTACAACGCCGAGGCCCCTTTCAGCACTTCGACGCGCTCCTTATCCTCCATCGGCATCCAGATGTTGTTGTCGATGGGCAGCACGCCGTCGATGTAATAGCTTTGGCGGTTGTCCAGTGCAATGCCACGAATTGAAAGCTGGTCATACGAAATGCCGCTCAGTTGCTGGCGTGTGACGCCCGCGACATTGCGCAGCGCGTCGTACAGACCCGTTGCGGCCTGTGCTTTCAGCACCTCGCTCGTGACGACGCTCACGGTGGCGGGAACGTCGAGCGCGTCGAGTCCGCGATATTGGCCCGTCTGAACCGTTTTCGGCGCGTACGTGCTGGCTGCTGGCTCCTTCGCCGTCTTGATCACAACCGGCGCCAATGTCGCGCCCTCTTCCGGCTCGCTCGCGGCAGCGGGCGACGACGCGGCCACGCCCGGCGTCGCGACAGGTTCGTCCGCGAAAGCGCGGCCATCAACGAAACCACCGTAAGCGACCACGGTCAGCGCAACGGCGATGGATCGGCGTCGTTTCAAGGCGGAGCGTTGCCGGACCGAGGCGGCACGACGAATTTGGCGAGAAGATCGATTCATGACGGAGAGAAGAGAAAGTAACGCGCAAAGCTGCGCCATCGAATGCCGGGCATTCGAACTGGGCGACACATCGAGAAAATGGATTCGGCCAGGACTGGAGACACGTCCGCCCAGGCAGGCGCGAAGGCGAATATCGGCCGGGCGTGTAACCGATTAACCGGAAGCGTGCATGACGGAAAGCACCGCGCGGAGAGCGGCCCGCTTATCGGCTAACTCGCGAATATTCCGGTCGATCTCCACTGCGGAGATGCGGCCTGACACAGTAGGAATACTAATCATCATGTCTGGCGACATAGGTACGCATGCGCGACGACATAACCGGGCGTGGTACCCCGTGTTCTGGTCGCGCGCCTCTGCACGAACTGTCATGGAGGCGTGCTCGCTGCTAAAATGAGAATGGTTCGTATTTATACTTTAAAAATTCAGATTTGGCAATTCCTTCGAAAAATCAATGACATGAACTGCGTTTAATGAACTTTATTTAATGTTTGGGGGGGGGGCTTTTCGGGCCTTCCTGCAGGATTTTTGAAGAGCGATCGCTATGCCAACAGTACTCGTCGTCGAAGACGATGCAAAAACACTTCGCGAAATCAAGGTCGCGCTGGAGGACCACGGCTATATGGTCGAAACCGCCGCCACGGGCGCGGAGGGCATCGCGCAGGCGACTTCGCGCCCGCTCGATGCGATCATTCTCGACCGCATGCTGCCCGGCGGTATGGAAGGCCTCGACGTGCTGAGCGCGCTTCGCGAGGCGGCGACGACGACGCCCGTGTTGATCCTCAGCGCACTGTCGACGGTCGACGAGCGCGTGAAGGGATTGCGCGCGGGCGGCGACGACTATCTCGTGAAGCCATTTGAATACATCGAATTGACTGCGCGGCTCGATTCCCTGGTTCGCCGCTCGCAGACCTCCGCGCACGAGACGGCGTATCGCATCGGCGAGCTGAACGTCGATCTGGTCAACCGTACCGTGGTCTATGCAGGCAAAGAGGTCGAACTGTTGCCGCGCGAGTACCGGATTCTGGAATATATGATCCGTCGCGAAGGACAAGTGGTCAGCCGCACGATGCTGTTTGAAGCGGTCTGGAATTACCGCGTCGGCGAGCGCACCAATGTAATCGACGTGCATATCAGTCGCCTGAGAAGAAAGCTCGACCCGACGGGATCGGCGCCCATCATTCATACCGTTCGTGGGTCCGGCTATGTGCTTCGTTCGCCTGATTGATCTTCGACGGACCACGAGCTTTCGGCTTTCGGTGTTATTCCTCGGCATTTTCGGCGGCATTTCGGTGCCGCTGTTTGCCTACCTGTATTTTTCGATCTCCGGTTTCGAAACGCAGCGTGTGGATGACTGGTTAGGTCGCGAATACGTCGCCATGCAGCGCAGTTCACCGCAACGGCTGTCCGCGCTCTTTGACGTGCTTCGTCAAAGCGATCCCGACCAGCAACGGCCAAACGGCCTGTTCGGAAACGACGGCCGCTATATTGCCGGCTCTCTGACAACATTGCCGCGCGATATTCCTTATGTGGGAAAGCCATTCGCCATCCGCTTGCACGACGGGCCGATCAATCAGACTGCGCGCTGTATTGCAGCAAAACTGCCGGGCGATCAAATCGCCCTGCGATGCCAAAACACGCTCGAACTCGACAGCTTTAACATCGGCCTCGTCAAGGTGCTGCTCATTGGCGCGCTTTTCGCGCTCGCGATTGGCTTGATCGGAGCCGCCGCGATCGGACTGGGTTCGCTTCGGCGTCTGGATGCGGTCACGGCGACAATCAGGCAAATCGTGGGAGGCGATCTCTCGCAACGTCTGCCGACGCATCGGCGGCACGACGATCTGGAGAGTCTGGTTCGCGTGGTCAACGGCATGCTCGACGAAATCGAGCGCTTGATGAATGAGGTAAAAGGCGTTTGCGATGCCATTGCACACGATCTGCGTACGCCGCTGACGTCGATGATCGCCGGACTCGAACGCGTGCAGCGGCGTGGCCAGACGATCGACGATTATCGTCAGGCGCTCGACGATACGCTCGTCGAAGCGACCGGCATGCGTCACACGTTCAACGCCCTGCTTCGAATTTCGGAAATCGAAAGCGGTGTGCGCCGCCAGTCGTTCGTGCCGGTCGATCTCGCCGGCATCGTAAAGGATGTGTACGAATACTACGAAGCATCGGCCGAAGAAAGAGCACTGATTTACCGATGCGAAATTGAAGGCGGTGGTGAATTCGCTTTGGAAGGAGATCCGAACCTGTTGTTTGAAGCGCTGGCGAATCTGATTGAGAATGCGATTAAATTTTCGCCGATCGGTGGGACGGTTACGGTCAGTCTCGTCCGTCTTCAAGGTCGCGTTCATTTGTCCGTTCATGACAATGGTCCAGGCATTCCTGAAGCCGAGCATCAAGCGGTGTTGCGACGCTTTTATCGGGGTGAGGCTAGCCGCCATACTCCCGGAAACGGTCTTGGTCTGAGTCTCGCGAACGCAGTCGCCGCGATGCACGGCATGAGCCTCGCGTTCGATCGCGTCGAAGCAGGCTGCCGCGTTATGCTGGTTCAAGCAGACGGCATCGTCGATTAACCGTGACGGCAACGCATCCGTCACAAATCGGTTACCCGCCTGCCACGCTCCCACGCGGCGATTCTTTCGGCGAGGTGGCGCGCCCATTCGCGGTACGCCGATCGCCCTGGGTGAAACCCATCGTCCGCCAGAGCCTCGCGCCCTGACGGTAGCGTTGGGCGCACCAGTTCGCAGCCAGGCCATTGATCCACGACACTTGCCAGACTTGCATTGAAGCGATGGGCGCGCGCGCCGAGGATCGCGCGCAGCGGTTGCGCAAGCGCGGTAAATCGCTCCATCGGCGGGACGCCGTTCACGATCACGTGCTGCGCAAGGAAGCGTTGTTGCAGGAGCGCCAGCAAGTCCCGTTGCTGTGCGAGCCACTTGCCGGTGCGGACCGCGCTGGTGACGTCATTGACGCCGAGCGAGAGCACGACCAGGTCGAATGCCTGCCCGGGTTCATGTTCGAGCCGCCTCAACACATCGCGCGTCGTATAGCCTGTTTGTGCGATCACCTTCCAGTGCAATTCGAATTGCGGCGCTAACGCGGCCACAAGCTGCCCCGCTAACGCATTGTGCTGATGCTCCACGCCGACACCCGCGGCTGCCGAATCCCCCACGATCAGGAGTTTCAGCACAGAACCCTGCCCCGCTCGACCTTCGCGCGGGCCGGGCGGTTCTGGCAATTTCGGTGTCACCCTCCGCGTGTAAACGCCCTGTATCGCGAGCAAGGGCGCCAGCATGATCAAGAGCGTGCGTTCGATCCAGACGTTCATCCCGACTTCCTCGCTGCCAACGTGGGTGCCGCTTCGCCAGATCGCTCAAGCCACCCAGATATTTTCGATCGACTTCAACGCGCCCATCACGATCGAACGATTGAGCGCGGCGGCGAGCGTGCCGTCGCGCTCCGCATACGCTTCGCACAGCCGCTGATGATCGGTGCACGAACGCTGCATGCGGCCCGGCAATGACGTGCTCAGATGGCGCATCCGGTTCGTGCGCATACGCATGGAGTCGAGCACTTCCTTGAAGATCGCGTTGCGGCTCACGCGCAGTTCCTCGTCGCGAAACGCGACATTGGCCCAGAAATACGCATCGACGTCGCCTTTCGCCGCGGCCTCGGCCAGCACGCCGTGCGCGCGCCAGAGCGACGCGATGTCGTCGTCGGTCGCGTGCTCGACGATCGCGAGCGACACCTGCGCATAAAGCATCGCACGCAGATGATAGATCTCGCGCACGTCCTTGAGGCTCATCGCCGCCACGCGCGGACGCCGTCTCGGCGACCAGTCGACCATGCGTTCGCGATGCAGCACGAACAGCGCCTCGCGCACCGGCGTGCGGCTCACGCCGAAGCGCCGGGCGAGTTCGACCGAATTCAGATCGTCGCCTGGCTGCAGGCGGCCTTCGATGATGCCGCGCGCCACCCAGTCCACGATTTCCGCGACGCGCGGGCTGTCGCTGCCCGCCTCCGGCATGTCGTCGGTATCCATCAGCACGGCGTCGCTTTCCGTCATGTGCGCTTCCTTTCCTGTCTCCACGAGGCGCCTTGCGCGCCAGCCCGCCGATTCTACCAACTACCCGTCGGCCCCGATTCCGGGATCAGCCACACCCTCTAGTGTATACACTTATCAGATTTTTTCTTGAATTTCGATTCGTAAACGACATACACTGAAGCAAGTGTCGACACTCAGAAAAAAGACGCACCATCACTATCGGAGACATTCATGTATCTGGAGAAAGAGGTCGCCTTGGCCGGCGGGGTCGACGCGTGCGTATCCGCGCGGCTCGACCGGCTGCCGCCGACCCGCTACTTTCGCGGTCTCGTCGCGCGCATCGCCATCGGCGGCTGGTTCGAGTTCTACGAGATGTTCATGGCCGCCTATATCTCGCTCGGCCTGATTCATAGCGGCCTCTACCGCGCCACCACGGCGAGCATGTTCGACGTGAACGGCTTCGCGAGCTTCCTCGGCTCGTTCTTCGCGGGCATGTTCGTGGGCACCGTCGCGCTGGGCGGATTCACGGACCGGCTCGGCCGCCGCGCCGTCTTCACCGTGGCGATGCTGGTCTATTCGGTGGCGACGCTCGCCGCCGCGTTCCAGACTTCGCCGGTCGCGATGGACGCCTGGCGTTTCGTCGCCGGTATCGGCATCGGCGTGCAACTGATTACTGTCGACACTTATATTTCCGAGCTGACGCCCAATCACACGCGCGGCCGTTATTCGGCCTTCAGCATTCTCGTGATTCTCACGTCCGTGCCGACCGTCGCCGTGCTTTCGTATCTGCTCGTGCCGTACACGGCGCTGGGTCTCGAAGGCTGGCGCTGGGTGATGATCATCGGCGCGGGCGGCGCGGTGCTGATCTGGTTCGTGCGGCGCGGCCTGCCCGAGTCGCCGCGCTGGCTCGAAAGCCAGGGACGGCTCGCCGAAGCGCGCGCGATCGTCGACGATATCGAGCGGCGCGTGGTCGCGGAAACGGGCCAGCGTCTCAGTGCGCCCGCGCCGGATGCGCCGCGCGCCGAAGCGACCGACACCACGGCTTCGTGGCGCGATATGTGGCGCGGCCGCTATCTGCCGCGCACGATCATGCTGTCGTGCTTCAACTTCTTCCAGACGTTCGGCGTGTACGGTTTCGGCGCATGGGTGCCGGTGCTGCTGTTCACGAAGGGCATCACGCTCACGCATTCGCTGCTCTACACGATGATGATCGCGTTCACGACGCCGCTCGGCGCCATCGGCGCGATGCTGTTCGCCGAGCGCGTGCAGCGCAAATGGCAGCTGGTGGGCTGTGCGATTGTCGTGGCGGTGGCGGGCGTGCTGTTCGGCATGGCGCGCGAGCCGCTGCCGATCCTGCTGTGCGGCGCAGCCGTGACGATCGCCAACAACTGGCTGATCGGCATCTTCCACACCTATCAGGCCGAGCTGTACCCGACGCGCTTTCGCGCACGCGCCGTCGGTTTCGTCTTTAGCTGGAGCCGGCTCAGTTCGATTTTTGTCGGCTTCTGGGTGGCGGCGCTGCTCAAGCATTCGGGCGTGCCCGCCGTGTTCGTGCTGATTTCGTCAGCGATGTTGGTCATCGTCGTGATGGTGGGCGCGCTCGGTCCGCGCACCAACGGCGTCCGTCTGGAGGAGTTGTCCCAATGAGTGTGATCGCCGCCGCCTTTGCGCACGGTCTCCATGCCCTTGCGCAGCGCCCGCTGCCCGCGAACGTCGCGCGCGAAGCGCAACGTTCTCTCATCAACGTGATCGGCACCTCGATTGGCGCGTCGCGCCATCCGGGCGTGGACGCGATACTCGCCGCCGCGCGCGATCTCGGCGTCGCGCCGCGCGCGCCGGTGCCGGGCCGCACGGAACGCGTGGACGTGCATTTTTCCGCGCTCGCCACGGGTTTCGCCGGGCATCTCGACGATTTCGACGATACCCATCTCGCGACGGTGATTCATCCGGCCGCGTCGGTTCTCGCAGTCATCACCGCGCTCGCGCCGGAAACCCAACCGACGGGACGCGCCGCGCTCAGCGCGTTCGCGCTCGGCTGCGAAGCGCAGTTGCGCGTGGGCGTGTCGATCTCGCCCGAACATTACGACCGCGGCTGGCACATCACCGGCACCTGCGGCGTGATCGGCTGCGCGGTGACGGCGGCTCTGCTGCTCGGCCTGAACGACACGCAACTGACGCAAGCCGTCGCGATTGCGGCGTCGATGTTCGTCGGCCAGCGCGAGGCCTTCGGCACGATGACCAAGCCGTATCACCCGGGCAAGGCCGCCGCCAACGGCATCGCCGCCGCGCGCCTCGCGCTCGCGGGTCAGCAGGCGGCTGACGATATCTTCGAAGCGCCGGGCGGTTATGCGCATTCGATGTCGACGCGCGTCGATTTCGAGCAGATGAACGGCGCGTTCGGCGAGCGCTGGGAACTGCTGTTCAACACGTATAAACCGTATCCATGCGGGATCGTCGCGCATCCGGCCATCGATGCGGGGCTCGCGCTTGCGCCACGCATCGACAACGCTGAGGATATCGAAACAATCGTGCTGCGCTGCCATCCGCTCGTGCCGGAACTGATGGGCAATCCACAGCCGAAGGACGGCTTGCAGGCGCGCTTCTCCGCGATCCACGGCGTGGCCGCCGCGCTGTGCGACAAGCGCGTGGGCCTCGCGCAGTATGAGGACGCGCGCGTGGTGCAGGACGACGTGCGGCGCGTGCGTGCGCTGACGACGCTCGCACCCGATGCCTCGGTGAATCGCGACGAGGTTTTCATTCGCGCAACGCTCAAGCGCGGCGAGGTGCTCGAACATCACGTCGAGCACGCGCGCGGCAGTCTCGCCCGCCCGCTCACCGACAAAGAACTGATGGAGAAAGTGCGCCTGCTGATCGATCCGCTGCTGGGCGATGGCGTTGCTGCTAGGCTGGCCACGGTCGTCGAAACGATCGACGCCGCGCCGTCGCTCGATACGTTGTTCGCGCTCTGCGCGCCGCAAGAGGAACTGAACCATGCATGAAGCCGTACACCATTCCGCCGTCTCCGATGCGCTGGCCGCGCTGGCCTGCGGTTCGCTCGACGCCTCCGCTAACGCTGCGATTGAAGCCGCGAATACACGGCTCGCGCAAGCCCGCTCGCATCTGCGCGATGAAAGCGCCGTCGCTGCGCAACTGTCCGCGCTGTTGCAATCGCAAGGCAGCGCAGCCACCGATCTTCGCGTACGTGCGTGGACGCTCGGCGCAACGCTTGCTCATATCGAAGCGTCCACGTTCGACGCGCCGGTGCTCGCCGTGGCGATCGCGATTGGCGAAGCGACAGGCGCAAGCGAAGCGGCTATCGCCGAAGCCAGCGCAATCGGCATCGAAGCGGCCACGCGTGTGCTCGCCGCCGTGGACAGCAGCGAATTCCGCGCGCGCTGGAACGTGGCGTCGTCGCTCGGGATACTGGGCGCGGTGCTCGCCGCCGCGCGGCTCTATGGACTCGACGCGACGCGCGCGCGTTATGCGCTGGGTGTGGCCGCCACGCAAGCCGCCGGACTCGCGCACAACGGCACGCACGCCATGCGCGCGATCGAGACCGGCAAGGCGGCCGCCGACGCCATCGAAGCCGCGCTGATCGCGAAGCACGGCTTTACGAGCGCGCCCGCTTCCATCGACGGTCGGCGCGGCCTTGCCGCGTTGATGGCCTATCGCTTCGACGCGGCGAGTATCGTCGACGGTATCGGCTCACGCTGGATGTCCGTGCAATAGCACGATCGCACGCTCAATGCCGATGCACGCCGATGCACGCCGACGCGCGCGCATCGGCGAAAACAACAACAGGAGACAAGCATGGCGCGATTTCCGCTCGAACGGCGGCGCTTTCTACAAACAGCGGCGGCGCTCGCCGCCACGTCGCTGCCGGGCTGGCGCAACGCGTTCGCCGCCGACGATACCCTCGCCTCCGGCGACGCCACCACCGGCGTCACTGCGCAACTCGCGCGCTACATCGTGGCGTCGCGCGGCCAGGCGCTGCCCGAGGCCGTCGCCACCGCGTGCAAGAACCACATCCTCGACACTTTCGGCGCGATGGTCTCCGGCTCGCGCATGCGTCCCGGCGAACTCGCTACGCGCTACGTCCGCAGCCTCGGCGGCACGCCGCAAGCGTCGGTGATCGCCTCGGATCTGCGCACGACCTGCGTGAACGCCGCGCTCGCCAACGCGATGTGCGCGCACTCCGACGAAACCGACGACTTCGAGCCCGTCACCAAGGCGCATCCGGGCAGCTCGGTCGTGCCCGCCGCGCTCGCCATCGGCGAACACGCGGGCTGTAGCGGCGAAGCCTTCATTCGCGCGGTCGTGCTGGGCTACGACATGGCGTGCCGCCTGCTGATGGCGCTTGGCCCCGACCGCGTGCGGGCCTCGCATCGCAGCGCCGAAGGCACGGCCTCGACATTCGGCGCGGTCGGCGCGGCCGCCGCGCTCGCGTCACTCGACGAACGCGAAACGCGCTTTGCCATTTCGTATGCCGCGCAGCAGGAATCGGGCTTGTGGAGCTGGGTGAAAGACAAGGACCACATCGAAAAGGCCTTCGACTTCGCGGGCATGGGCGCGCGCAACGGCGTGCAGGCGGTGACGATGGTGCAATCGGGCATGACGGGTGTCGCCGACGTGCTCGACGGCACGCACAACCTGTTCATCGCGCTCTCGACGCAGCCGAATCCGCAGGCGATGCTCGACGGTCTCGGCCAGCGCTTCTTCGTCACCGAAACCGCGATTAAAACGTACTCGGTCGGTTATCCGATTCAGTCGCCGCTCGATGCCTTTCTCACGCTCCGCAAGCAGAACGGTCTCACGCCGGAAAACGTCAGCAAGATCGACGTGCATGTGCCGAGCGATGCAGTCGGTATCGTCGGCGACAGTTCGATGCCCGACGTGAATTGCGCGCATATGGTGGCGGTCGCGCTCGTCAGAGGCGCGGTGTCGTTCGCGGACAGCCACAACGCGGCGCTGATGCGCGATCCGCAAATGATCGCGCTACGCAGCAAGATCAGCGTCGTCGCCGATAAAACGCTGGATGATCCGGCCGCGCCGCGCGGTGCGCGCGTGGATGTGACGCTCACGGACGGCCGCACGCTTTCGCACACGACGCGCTTTCCGCCGGGCACGAAAGAAAATCCATTGAGCGTGGAAGGCGTGAACGACAAGGCGCGCGACCTGATGGCGCCCGTGCTCGGCAAGGACAAGACGCAGCGGTTGATCGCGCAGATCAATCATCTGGAAGACGTACGCGATATTCGCGCCTTGCGCGGGTTGTTCACCGTTTGATCGCGTCACATGCGGTCGCCTTGCGTCGGGCGCGTGCGTCATCCAGGCGGAAGCGGCCGCACAAATTTCGTCTCACAGATACTCGACGTTTCCATCCACGCTGATCGCCTGCCCCGTAATGTTGCGGCCTGCCGGCGAGGTGAGAAACAACGCGGTCGCCGCGATATCGTCGACGCTCACCATGCGCCGTAGCGAGATCTTCTTCAGATACTCTTCGCGCATTGCTTCGAAGGGAATGCCCAGCGCGTCGGCGCGCGCGGCAATCACGCGGTTCATCCGCTCGCCCTCCACCACGCCGGGCAAAATCGCGTTCACCCGAATATCGCTCGGTCCGAGTTCGACCGCGAGCGACTTCACGAGCCCCACAATCGCCCATTTCGTCGATGCGTAAGGTGTCCGAAACGCATACCCGAGCCGCCCCGCCACCGACGAAAGCGCGACGATGCTCGCGCAATCCGACGACGCCTTGAGCACCGGCACCGCGCGCCGCAGAAAATAAAACTGGCTGTCGAGATTGGTCGATACCGTGCGCTCCCATTGTTCGGAGTCCAGATCTTCGATACCGCCAGTCGGCCCCGCAATGCCCGCGTTATTGACGAGTACATCGATGCCGCCCATCGCGCTCGCCGCGGCGTCCACCACGCGATCGACCTGCTCGCGCTTCGAGACATCGGCCACGTGCGCGCGCAACGCGGGATGGCGCGATTGCGCCGCTTCGACGGCAACCGGGTCCACGTCACAGATCGTGACCTGCGCCTGCGCTTCGAGAAACGCATCGGCAATCGCCGCGCCAATGCCCGTCGCCGCGCCCGTGACGAGCACCCGCAAACCGGGCCTCGGTTTCAGAAGATCCAGCGTACCCATTCATGACCTCGTTCAGTGTTCTCTTGTGAATCGATCCGGACCGCGGCCCGGTTCAAAGCGTCATCCCGCCCGACACTTCCAGCACCGCGCCGTTGATATAGCTGGCTTCGTCGCTCGCGAGAAACGCGTAGACGTTGGCGATTTCCTCGGGCTGCGCGAGGCGGCCGAGCGGCACCTGGCTGCGCATCTTGTCGAGCACCGTATCGGGCACCGTCGACAGAATCGGCGTATCGACAAAGCCCGGCGCCACCGCGTTCACGCGCACGCCCTTCGGCCCGAGTTCGCGGCTCCATGTTTTCGTAAAACCGATCACGCCGAACTTCGAGGCCGCGTAATTCGTCTGCCCGTAGTTGCCGTAAATGCCCACCACCGAACTCGCATTGAGCACGACGCCCGCGCCCTGCTCGACCATGATGTCGGCGACGATCTGCGTAGCGTTGAACACGGCGCGCAGATTCACATCGATCACGTCGTCGAATTGCTGGAGCGTCATCTTCTGCAGACGCGCGTCGCGCGTGATGCCCGCGTTGTTCACGAGTACGTCGATCCGGCCATGACGCGCGATCACGTCCGCGACCATCGCCACCATGGCGTCCCGGTTCGCGACGTCGAGCACATAACCCTGCGCCTGCGCTCCCGCCTCCCGGCACGCGCTTTCCACGTGCGCCACGGCGTCCGCGTTCAGATCGCAGATCGCGACGACCGCGCCTTCGCGCGCGAACTTGAGCGCCGTTGCCGCGCCGATTCCCTGCCCCGCTCCGGTGACGATCGCCACCTTGCCCTTCAATCTCATTCTGGTTCCCTTGTTTGAATCAGGATTGCGTGTGTCCGATTTCAATGTTGCGCGCCGCTGACCGGCACCGCCAGTGACGGCCTGCCGCTCTCCTGGCGTATCACGCGGGCGAGCAGCGGCACGAGCGCGAGTCCGCCGATCGACGCCACGAGTATCACCGTGAAGCCTGCGTCGCTACGGCCCGAGACCGCTTCCGCGAGACCGAACAGATACGGTCCCGCGAATCCGCCCAGCAGGCCCAGCGTATTGATGAAGGCGAGCGCCGCCGCAGCCTGGATGCCTTGCACGCGCTTCATCGCGATCGACCAGTATGAAGGCAGCACGCCGCCGCCGAAGAACGCCGTGACGACGAGGCACGCGATGCGCGCCGCCGGACTGTGCGCGCTCATATAAGCGGCCGCGCCCACGACCGCGCCGGTCGTGAGCCAGGCGAGGAAGCCGCAATCGTTCGACACGCGCCGATGAATGCGCGGCAGCACGAGCACGCCCAGCAGGAAGCCGACGCCCACGCTCGCGGACAGCACCCCGACCATGAACGGCGACGTCACGTTCATCTGGTGAATCATGGCGGGCGCGAAGAAGTAGAGCCCGACGAACGCCACCTGATTCAGAAAATAGATCAGGCCGATCAGCACCGTGCTCGGCCGCTTGAGCGCGGCGACCCAGTCGGCCGACGTGAGATCGGCGTGTCCGTGCGTGTCGATGACCGCGCGCGTTTCCAGCACGCTGGCCTCGTCGTGCGAAAGCCAGCGCGCGTCGCGCGGACGGTCGGGCAACTTGAAGTACAGCAGCACGCCGACGACGATGCTCGGCAAGCCTTCGATCATGAACATCCACTGCCAGCCATGCAGGCCACCAAGCCCGGAAAGCTGCATCAGCGCGCCGCCCAGCGGACTGCCGATGACGAGCGCGAGCGCCGGCGCCGTGTAGATCCAGCCCACGGCAACCGGCCGGTCCTGCGTCGCGAACCACAGCGTCACCATGTACATGAGGGCCGGAAAGAGCCCGGCTTCGGCGATCCCGAGCAGCACGCGCAGCACGTAGAACGACCACGGACCCTGCACGAACATCATGAGCGTCGAGAGCACGCCCCAGCTCACGGCGATGCGCGCGATCCAGCGACGCGGCCCGAAGCGGTGCGCGGCGAGATTGCTCGGCACTTCGAGCAGCGCATAGCCGATGAAGAAAATGCCCGCGCCCAGGCCGTAAGCGGCCGCGTGAATGCCCACGTCGATCGCGAGCTGCGTTTTCGCGAGCGCAACGTTCGTGCGATCGAGAAACGACATGAAGTAGATCGCGCACATCAAGGGAATGAGCCGCGCCATTGCCTTGCGCGTGGCCAGCCGATGCAAGGCATCGGCGCTTTCAATACCGGAAGCGCTCGTCATAACCGTGTCTCCTGATTAACTGGCTTTTCTTGTTGTGACTGACTGCTATTGCCAACTGCCTTGACCGAGGTCCGCGCCTGCGTCTCAGGCTAACGCGGCCTCGAAGGACACCTTGTCGGCGCCCTTCAAACCCAGCATCGCTCTCGCTTCGGCCGGCGTCGCGATCTCGAACGACAGTTCTTCCAGAATCCGCCGGATCTTCGCGACCTGCTGCGCGTTCGATTCGGCTTTGACGCCTTTCGACAGATACACGCTGTCTTCGAGCCCGACGCGCACGTTGCCGCCCATGATGGCCGCCATCGTCACGAGTGGCATCTGATGTCGGCCTGCGCCTAGTACGGAGAACTGATAGTTTTCGCGGCCGAACAGGCGGTCCGCTGTCGTGCGCATGACGCTCATGTTCTCCGGGTCCGGGCCCATGCCGCCCAGAATCCCGAACACCGACTGAATGAAGAAAGGCGGCTTCACGAGCCCTTCGTCGACGAAATGCGCAAGGTTGTACAGATGCCCGAGGTCGTAGCACTCGAACTCGAAACGCGTGCCGTGCTCGCCGAGTTCGAGCATGATCTTTTTGATGTCGCGGAAGGTGTTACGGAAAATCATGTCCTCCATGCCTTCCACGAAGTCCTTTTCCCAGCCGTAGCGCCACGACGTAATCTTCTGCGCGAGCGGATGAATCGAGAAGTTCATCGAGCCCATATTCAGCGAGCACATTTCCGGCTTCAGCAAGCGCGGATACGCGAGCCGCTCCTCGAGCGTCATGCGCGTGCTGCCGCCCGTCGTGATGTTGATGACGGCGTCGGTGGCGTGGGCGATCTCGGGGACAAATTCGGCGAAGACTTCCGGGTCCGGCGTCGGGCGTCCGTCTTCGGCATGGCGCGCGTGCAGATGGATGATCGCCGCGCCCGCGCGCGCTGCGTCGATGGCCTGCTCGCGGATCGATGCGGGCGTGAGCGGAAGATGCTCGGACATCGACGGTACGTGCGTTGCGCCCGTCACAGCACATGAAATGATGACCTTTCGGCTCGCTTCGATCATTGCGTCTCCTGGTTCGATTCAGCTTGTCTTGTGATAGCGATGGTAGTCAGGTAGGATCGCGCCGATAAGGTCATTTTCGGACATCCCGCTGTCCCTCGGGGACAAATTGAGGCTTTGACATGGCATCGACGCGGCCACCGCTCAACGAACGCATCTACGCGCCGTACAAAATCGCCGCGCTGGTGGAGGTCTTGTCGGAACAGGGCATTGCGCCCGCGGACAGCCTCAAGGGCACGGGCGTCGAGATCGGCGAGATTTACGACGCGTCGGTCATGACGTCGATCGGCCAGTACGCGACGGTGTGCCGGAATGCGGTGTCGCTGTCGTGCGACCCGGCCACGCCGTTCAAGGTCGGCAGGCGGCTGCATCTCGCCGCCTATGGCATGTACGGCTACGCGCTGATGTCCTGCCTGTCGCTGCGCGACTATTTCAAGCTGGGCGTGAAATACCACCGCCTCGCGACGCCCACGGTCACGATCGACTGGACCGAGTACCCGGACCGGATGGTCTGGACCTTCCCCGACGCCTTTGTATCGAGTCCTTCGCGTGAGCTGGGCGCGTTCATCATCGAGCAGCAGTACATGCAGCACGTCACGCATCTGCAGGACGTGGCGGGCCACGACTGTCCGCCCGTGCGGGCGAGTTTCTCGTATCCGGCGCCGCCGCACGCCGATCTCTACGGCGAGTATCTGGGCTGTCCGTGTTTCTTCGGCGAACCGCAATGCGAACTGGTCTACGACAGCGCGATTCTCGACCAGAAGCCGCAACTCGCGCACAAGCTCACGGCTACGTTGCTACAGGAAACCTGCGACCGGTTGATCGGGCAGGCGAAGACTTCCTCAGGCGTGGCCGGCGAGGTCTATCAGATCCTGATGAGCAAGCCCGGCGTGTTTCCGGGCATGGACGAGGTCGCGAATGCCATGCATCTGACGACGCGCACGCTGCGTCGGCGCCTGCTCGCCGAAGAGACCTCATTTCTCGCCATCCTCGATGACGTGCGCCGTTCGCTGTCGCTCGAATATCTGAAAACCACGCCGCTCAGCACGGACGATATTGCAATGCTGCTTGGGTTCAGCGATACCGCCAACTTTCGGCGAGCGCTGAAACGATGGACAGGAAAAGGGCCCGGCGAACTGCGGGGGAACGGAGAGGCGTGAGGTGGGGGTGGCTGTGGTCGTAACTGTGACCGTGACCGTGGCCGTGGCCGCGGTCGCCGGAAGGAACGATAAGGAAACGTAAGGCGCGCACGCCTGCGGGACCGTGCGGGGAATGGCTGCGCCTGTCTTGCGACAGGCGGCTTGGCGGGCTGGCCGTTGCCTACTGGAACGGCCACCGTGACGCTCAGGGACGCGGCGCGTCCTTCTTTGGCGCGCCGTCGAAGCGCGGTGCCTTGTTGCTGCGCTCGATGTCTTCTTCGAGGCTTGCGTGCAGCGTCGCGATCGCCGCAGCGGGGTCGGTCGGCTTCAGTTGCTCACGTGCGAGCGCGTCGTACGTGAAGCGACGCACAACGGGATCGTGCGACTTGTTCAACACCTCGTGATAGACCTGCACGATGTCGTCGGCGTGACCCGACAGGCTGTAGAGCCGGCGCAATTGCTCGAGATCGTTGATGACGTCGAAGCCCGGGCCGGGAAACGGCGGGCGCAGGCCAGGCTCGCCTGCGAACGCCGGTGCGCCATGCGGGGGCGGCGCCAGCGGCTCATCGGCGCGTGCTTGCAGCGATACGGTTGCGGCAACCGCAATCAACGCCATAGCAAACAGTTCTTTCTTCATCGTGTGGTTTCCTCTTGTTCGAAACAGCTAATTGGTTAGCGCGTTCGAACGATAAACCCTTCACGGTGTCGTAAAGCGTGCTGAAAAATCCCGTAAGGTTACTCAGTGTTTCGATGGTAAGGATTGGGCGGCGTGCAGACCTTCGGGCGCAATTGCCGTTCGCGCGGGAATTTATCGCGCAGAAGTGAGCGATGCGGTGAGGTGTCAGCGTGTAAAGCAAAAAGCCGCCTTGGTGGGCGGCTTTTTTGTTTGTGCTTTCTGTGTTCACGCGCTCTTTGAGCGCACGTTTTACACACG